>ONRP01000043.1 GCA_900320245.1 uncultured Prevotellaceae bacterium | reverse complement strand
ATGGGTGAACTTCTACGAGCACGAGTATCCCGACCTGCTTGAGTATCCCTCGACTGCCAAGTCGCCCGCCCAGATGTTCGGCGCTATTGCCAAGACCTACTGGGCTGAGAAGATGGGCATTCCCCGCGAGAAACTCGTGGTTGTTTCCATCATGCCTTGCTTGGCCAAGAAGTATGAGGCTGGTCGTGACGAGTTCAAGGTGGACGGCAATCCCGACGTGGATTACAGCATCTCGACCCGTGAGTTGGGCCGCCTGATTAAGCGTGCCAACATTGACTTCGCCAATCTGCCCGACAGTGACTTTGACTCGCCCCTCGGCGAATCGACTGGTGCAGGTGCCATCTTCGGCATCACCGGTGGTGTGATGGAGGCTGCCTTGCGTACCGTCTATGAGGTACACACCGGCAAGACCCTGCCGCACCTCGAGTTCAACGACGTGCGTGGCTTCGAAGGCATCAAGGAGGCTACCATCGACCTTAACGGCTTCGAACTGAAGGTCTGCGTGGCTCACACCCTGAGCAATGCCCGTAAGGTGATGGACGCCCTGCGTGCCGGCAAACTCAACTACCATGTGGTTGAGGTGATGGCATGTCCTGGTGGTTGCATCGGCGGTGCCGGTCAGCCCTACCACCACGGCAACATCGAGATTCTCAAGGCCCGTGCCGCTGCCGTTTACCGCGAGGACGAGGGCAAGGCCCTGCGTAAGAGCCACGAGAATCCTGATATCCAGAAACTCTACAAGGAATTCCTGGGTGAGCCCTGTGGCGAGAAGTCTCACCACCTGCTTCACACGCATTATTTCGATAAATCCATTCATTAATCGACTAAAACATCCAATAACGATATGAAGAAGAAAGAAGAAATCAAACTGGCGTGTACCGTAGTTCAACAGGTCGAGGAAATCTGCGACAAGCACGGCAATAAGCCCGGTGAACTGATTAACGTGTTGCACGAGTGCCAGGCATTGCACGGCTATCTCCCCGAAGAGATGCAGCGCATCATCGCCCGCAAACTGGGCGTGCCCGCTTCCAAGGTCTATGGCGTTGTGACGTTCTACTCGTTCTTCGCGGTTCGGAGCGTCTGCTGGAAGAGATCAAGCGCATCCTCAACATTGAGGTGGGCGAGACGACTCCCGACGGCAAATTCTCGCTCGACTGCCTGCGCTGCGTGGGCGCCTGCGGTCTTGCTCCTGTAGTTATGGTCGGTGAGCATGTCTATGGTCGTCTCGACGTCAAGGACATTCGCCAGATCCTCGAAAACGCAGCAGCCGAAGATTAATCATTAAGCATCACTATTTATGAGAGGGCAGGGCACATCTTAGCGTCCTGCTCTTTTTATATTGTAACTTGTTGAAGAAAGAATGCAATTATTTACCGGATACAAAGATTTTCCCCAAAAATGCTATGATTTTACAATATAAATTATTATATTTGCGACGAGTTTAATAGGTTTTCATTATTCGGGTAGTACGGTATTGTCTCTCGATACTACTCAAGAATGTTGAATTTAAACTATATTGACCCAAACCTTAGTGATTGCATTAACTTTTAAATATTGATGAGATGAAAAAGAAAACCTTTGACTTTAAATGGATTATGCTTGTTGTCCTGAGCCTGATGTGCTTCCAGCAGGCTGAAGCATACGATGTTCAAACTGGAGGCCTGTATTTCAATGTGACAGAGTATTCCGACGGTCGTGCTGTGGCATCGGTCCAGAACAATGGCTCGTTTAACACCTATTCGGGCTATGTTGTCATACCTGATTCGATTACTTTTAACGGTAAGCGGGTCCCTGTCACTGGAATCGGCTACCAGGCTTTTAAGGGCTGTACCGGCCTCACGAGGGTCTTGATTCCCGAGGGCGTCACCATGATGCTGAACGAGGCATTCTCCGGTTGCACAAGTCTTGTAGCCATCACGCTGCCGACGACAATGTACAGCATTTACAATAATGTCTTTACCGGGTGTACTAACCTGATGGAAATCCGTTGCATGAGGCCTACCGCCATTTCATGTAACGCTAATAATTTTGACCAGAGCACTTATTCTAATGCCGAGTTGTATGTTCCATACGGCTCATTAGAAAGTTACCAAAACACGGCTCCTTGGTCCCAGTTTGCGCATAAAACCCAAACACAGCAATTCGTGGTTGACGGTATCTGCTACCGAAGAATGGGCAATAACAATGTAAAAGTGACTTTCAAAGACACCTCCTACGGCAGTTACCAGGGTAACATTATCGTTCCTCCCACCGTGACCTATAATGGTGTGACCTACAATGTGGTCGCTGTTGACAATCATGCTTTCTACGGTTGCACCAGCCTGTATTCTGTTGAACTGCCTTCAACAATCACTTCAATAGGAGAAAACGCTTTCTCCGGATTGAGTAATTTTGTTTTGCGTTGTATGACCCTTGAGCCGCCCAGCGCCCAGAATAACTCTTTCCCCAGTAGTATTACCGAAGATATGTATTTGTATCTGTGGATTCCCTATGGTTCTGAGCAGACCTATCTGGACGCCGTTGGTTGGAGCAATTTTGGTGAAAACTTCATATTTGGTACCTATGATTTCATCGAGGATGGTAACTATTATCATATTACCAGCCCCACCACTGTCAGCGAATGTGCCAAAGCCTTCAATCCGTTCACTTATACCTTTTTCTACCGCGATGATGCCTATACGATAACTGATGCTACAATCCCTGCAATGGTCACTCACGAAGACGTGACCTATCAGGTCACTGAAGTGGGGATAGATGCTTTCGGCGGATGTTACAATTTAAAGACGGTCACGCTGCCGGAGGGCATTCAAAAGATCGGGTTTGGTGCTTTTTATGATGATAGAGATTTGGAGAGCATCAACTTCCCCCATACACTGACTGAAATTGATGACTGGGCTTTCATCTATAACACAAGTTTAACTGAAATCGATATCCCTAACAGTGTCAAGACCATCGGCAACTCGGCTTTCTATCAGTGCTTTGGTCTTAGAACCATCACTCTGGGCAGTGGCTTGGAATGGGTGGGCAGTGAGGCGTTTGATGTTGGCAGTGCCCTTGAGACGGTAACTTGCAATGCACTCATTCCGCCGGTCACTCCTGAGCCTGATCCCCAATACTATGATGTGGGAATGTTCTCTGTGACGAACTACAACAATGCCAGATTATATGTTCCCAGTTCCTCGTTAAGTGCCTACAAAACCGCCACTGAATGGAAGAACTTCAAAACCATTGTTCCCTTCGTCACCCTTGACGAGGCGCTCAATGTCGCTGGCGGCACCTTGCGCTTTGATGGCGTTGGCGACTATCCCTGGCAGGTTATCACGGAGGGCGGCAGGGATTATGCGATATCCACCAACGCGGGTGCGTCATCCACTTCGTCGGTATTGACAACCACTGTCACGGTGAATAGCCCGTCGACCCTGTCGTTTGACTATATGGCGTGGGGCGAAGGCTCGGCAACCCATTGGGATGCTTGCCGCTTCGCTGTCGACGGTGTGGTGATGTTTGATGAGGGAGCCCTCGATAACGATTGGGCGACCTTCTCGACTGAGTTGCAGCCTGGCACGCACACCTTGACATGGAGTTACACCAAGGATGGCAGCGTCAATCCCTCGGGTGACTATTTCGCTATCGACAATGTGTCACTCGCATCCGCCCTGCGCGGCGATGTGAACGGCAACGGTGAGGTGGACATCAACGATGTGACCATGCTGATTGATGTTGTGCTCGGCAAGAATGTTGCTTATGATGCTGCTGCAGCCGACTGCAATATCGAAGGCGGAAACGACAATGTTGACATCAACGATGTCACTGCGCTGATCAACTATGTGCTGCGTGGTACCTGGTGAATTAGGAATTAGAAATTAGAAATTAGGAGTGTGGAGTCAGTCGACATCCACACTCCTTTTTTGATTAAGTTGTTCAATGTTATTCGTGTTGTTTGAAAAATGAGTGTCAGGGCAATGACACTTTGTCGAGGATGCCTTTGAGGTGGGCGATGGCAATGCCGTAGTTGGTCTTTGGCGTGCCTTGGCGACGGCAAATTCTCGCTTGACTGCCTGCGCTGCGTGGGCGCCTGCGGTCTTTATGGTCGGTGAGCATGTCTATGGTCGTCTCGACGTCAAGGACATTCGCCAGATCCTCGAAAACGCTGCAGCCGAAGACTAATAACAGATAGGCTAAACATCACTAATTGTAAAGAGCAGGATGTCATCCATTTGATGGAGGCATCCTGCCTTTTTTTGTTTTTTATGTATTATAGTTATTGAAATATTTACCAAAAAACTGTAACTTTGCAACTGAATTTGATAGTGTGCTCCGCTATGCTATTGAATACCATCTGATTTCACAAGTGGCATCCTATGGATAATCGACACAACGACAACAACAACCAAGGTGCTGGCCAACAGTCAGGAGCAACGATACCAACCACTCCTGACAAGCCGGTTTGTGGCTTGCTCGCCAATGACCATATCCAGGTTCTGTGCTGCAGCGGGACCTCATGTTACGGCTCGGGAAGTCTCCAGATCATAGACCGGCTTATCCACGCTATTGCCGACCATGGTCTGGGCAGCCAAGTCGATGTGGTCGCTACCGGGTGTTTCGGTTTCTGTGCCAAGGGACCCATTGTCAGGATTATGCCCGACAACACCACCTATGTCCAGATCAAGCCCGAGGATGTCGAGGAAATCGTTCAGTCCCATATCATCGATGGCAAGCAGGTGGACAGGCTGCTCTATATCGAGAGTACGGCCCACCAGTTGCTGGATGATGTCAAGCATTGGAACTCGCCGCGCCACGTGTCGCTGGACGCCATGCTCGACGATTATATCTATGAGATCGGTGGCAAGAAGTTCTTCTCGGTGCTGTCCTACAAGATTGACCCCGAGAAGTGCAAGGGTTGCAGTGCCTGCAAGCGCAACTGCTCCAGCAGCGCCATCGTGGGCGACCTGCGCCATCCCCACATCATCAATCCTTACAAGTGCACCTGCTGCGGCAACTGTATGACCAAGTGCCGTTTTGATGCCATCCATGGCCCTGTGGGGGCGCTGAACGAGCGCAATTACGTGGAAGACCTGCTGGTCGACGTCGCCGACCCAGAAAAGATTGTCGTTGCCCAGACCGCTCCCGCAGTGCGCTATGCCCTGGGCGAGGAATTCGGTATGCCTCCCGGCACCATCGTAACGGGAAAGATGGTCACGGCGTTGCGCAAGGTGGGCGTCGATTACGTGTTTGACACCGACTTTGGTGCCGATATCACGATTATGGAAGAGAGTGCCGAGATTGTGGACCGCCTGAGGCGCTTCATTGCCGGTGACCGCACGGTGAAAATCCCGATCACCACCTCGTGTTGCCCGGCATGGGTGAACTTCTTCGAGAACGAGTATTCCGACCTGCGCGAATATCCATCGACCTGTAAATCCCCTGCCCAGATGCTCGGTGCCGTGCTCAAGACCTATTGGGCACAACGCATGGGTATTCCCCGCGAAAAACTTGTGGTCGTTTCGGTCATGCCGTGCATCTCCAAGAAATATGAGTGCGCCCGCGACGAGTTCTTCACCGACGGCAACCCTGATGTGGATTATTCCATCACGACGATAGAACTGGCAGAACTTATCCGCCGCATGAACATCAATTTTGACCGCCTGCGCGACACCGAGTTCGATTCACCATTGGGTGACTCTTCGGGTGCAGGTGCCATCTTCGGTACAACGGGTGGTGTGATGGAGGCAGCGCTGAGGTCTGTCTATGAGGAATTTACAGGCGCCGAACTGCCGCGCCTGGAGTTTGACGAGGTGCGAGGCTTGGAAGGCATCCGTGAAGCGGTCATCGACCTCAACGGCTTTGAGTTGAAAGTGTGTGTCGTGAATACGTTGCCCAATGCCCGCATCGTGATGGACCGCTTGAGGGCTGGTGACATGGACTATCATGTCATCGAGGTGATGGCATGTCCCGGCGGCTGCATTGGCGGCACCGGACAGCCTTACCACCACGGGGACATCGAGGTCATCAAAGCGCGCCAACGTGCCATCTACAGCGAGGACATCGGCAAGCGCCACCGCAAGAGCCACGACAACCCGGTCATCCAGCGCCTGTATCATGAGTTCCTGGGAGAACCTTTGAAAGGCACGGCCCACGACCTGTTGCACACCAAATACCGCGACAAGACCATCCTGTAAAAATTGAGCAATCAAGTAGACCCTGATTGCCCAACAAGCACAATATCTTATCGTTTTTTTATTCTGGTATCGACACCTTGCCAAGGATGCCCTTGATGTGGGCGATGGCGATGCCGTAATTGGTCATCGGCGTTCCCTGACAGCGGCATTGCATCACGCGTGATAACATAAACTTGCTGTTGAACATGCAGCCACCGCAATGGATCACGAGGTCATAGGCTGTCACATCCTCGGGGAAATCCTTGCCGGCGACGATATCTACCTGCAAGCCTTCTCCTACGCGCTGGCGCAAGATGCGCGGAATCTTCACGCGGCCGATGTCCTCGGCCAGTGGGGCGTGGGTACAGGCTTCGGCGATGAGCACGCGCGATTGCTCGGTCAAGCGGTCGATGGCCATGGCGCTCCTGGCAAAGAAGCGGATGTCGCCCTTGTGGGCTGCCATCAAGACCGAGAATGAGGTGAGCAGGCTGCTCTCGGGCTTTTTCTTTTCCACGATGTCAAACACCTGAGAGTCGGTGATGATGAGCCGCGGCGGCTCTTTTAGTGCAGCCAGCGTGCGGTCGATATCTTCGGTCGTGCAGCAGATGGCGGTGCATCGCTTGTCCATCAAGTCGCGCAGGGTCTGCACCTGTGGCAGGATGAGGCGTCCCTTAGGGGCCTGAGGATCTTGGGGCATGACCAGCAACACCGTGTCGCCCGGTTTGGCCAGGTTACCGGTGAGTGACTGCTTTTCGCTGTCAGGAACCAGTCGCGCAAGGGTTTGCCGCAGCAGGTCCAAGCCCGTTCCTTGCAGGGCGCTTACCGGGATGACGTCGCAGCCCAGGCGCTTGGCCATGTCGGCGAGTAGGGTAGTGGGCACCTCCGGCATCAGGTCTATCTTGTTGAGTACCGTCAGATAGGGTACATCAGCCTGTTTGAGCAATCCTGCCCATGCCGTCTCGTCGGTCAGGTCCTTGCCCTCGGTGACCAGGATGGCGATGTCGGCCTGTCTGATGACCTCACGAGTGCGCTCGGTGCGCAGGTCGCCCACCTTGCCGCTGTCGTCAAAACCTGCCGTGTCAATCAGCACGCATGGGCCCAACGGCAGAATCTCCATCGACTTGATGACGGGGTCGGTCGTGGTGCCCGGCACATCGCTCACCAGAGCAATCTGTTGTCCAGTAAGCGCATTGATGAGCGACGACTTGCCCGCATTGCGCCGACCGAACAGCGCAATGTGTATCCGTTCGCTTTGAGGTGTCCTGTTAAAACTATTCACAACAAATATATTAATGAAAACAAGAAATACAACAAATGCAAAAAGGAGATTGATTGTTGTATTTCTTGTGTTTCTTGTTTTTAAATTCTTAGAAGTAGAAGTCGCGTTGGCCGCCGGCGATTTCGTTGATGTGCTGGGCAGCGATTTCGCGCACGCGGGCATTCTTGATCTTGACCAACTCCTGTTCGATGAGGGCATTGCCCTTGGCAACGGTATCCTCGCTGGCAAAGTCCATGAGGTACTCCTTGAGCGTCATCAGCGCGTTGGGCGTGCAGATGTCACCGATCTTGCCGGCTTTGCACAATTCCATGAATCGGTCGCCGGTGCGTCCCGAGCGGTAGCATGCCGTGCAGAAACTGGGCAAGTAGCCGATGGACAGCAGCCAGTTGATGACCTCGTCAAGGGTGCGTGTGTCGCTCACGTCGAACTGTGCTGTCTCGTCGTGGCGCTCGACGGTAGTGTAGCCACCCACGCTGGTGCGGCTGCCACCGCTGATTTGGGAAACACCCAGGTCAAGCACCTTGGCGCGCACGCTCTGGCTTTCGCGGGTCGAGATGATCATGCCGGTGTAGGGCACGGCCAGACGGATAACGGCGATGATGCGGCAGAAGATGTCGTCGGGCAGCACGTCGGGGAACTCATCGAGACTGATGTCCTCGGCGGGGCAGATGCGTGGCACGCTGATGGTGTGCGGGCCCACGCCGAAGCGGGCTTCGAGGTGCTCGGCATGCATGAGCAGGCCCACGAAGTCGTAGCGGTAGGTAGTTAGGCCGTAGAGGACACCGATACCCACATCGTCACAGCCGCCCAGTTGCGCGCGGTCCATGGCCTCGGTGTGGTAGCAGTAGTTGCTCTTGGGGCCCGTGGGATGGAGCGCCTCGTAGTTCTTGCGGTTATAGGTCTCCTGGAACAGGATATAGGTGCCGATGCCGGCAGCCTTCAATTTCTCGTAGGCTTCAACCTCTGTTGCCGCGATATTGACGTTCAGGCGGCGGATTTCACCATTGCCCACCTTGGTGTTATAGATGGTGTGGATTGACTCCAGAATATACTCCAGCGGGTTCATCACGGGATGCTCGCCGGCTTCCAGTGCGATGCGCTTGTGGCCCATCTTGACCAAGGCCTCGACCTCGGCACGGATTTCGTCCTGGCTGAGTTTCTTGCGCGGAATGGTCTTGTTCTTGGCGTGATAGGGACAGTAGACGCACCCGTTGATGCAATAGTTGGACAGGTAGAGGGGAGCGAACATCACGATGCGGTTGCCGTAGAAGCGCTTCTTCACGTCGCGTGCCAGTTGCTCGTAGCGCTCGATCAGGTCGGGCTGGTCGCAGTCGAGCAGCACTGCGGCTTCGCGGTGGGTCAAACCCTTGCACAGGGCGGCCTTATCAATGATTTCTTCTATCAGAGCACGGTTACTCTTGTTTTTTTCGGCATAGGCAAGAGTTTCCAGTATCTCGCTGTCGTCGATAAACTCATCGGCATGATTTGACTTGACGTTATACATGATATTATAGTTATTAGTTGTTCCAACCTGCAAAGTTAAACAAAAGTTGTCAGTTGTTATCCATGTCCTGCTAAAAAAAGATAATAAAACAAAAACTTGCTTGCTGTGCTGTGCTTTTGCACTATCTTTGCAGGTTATAACGCTCAAGGGAGTTGAATTGAGGACGAGAAGTCTACATATTATATTTGCACTGATGGCGGTGGTGACACTGCTGCCGTTCTTGTCGCATGGTCAGGTGGTGACAGGCAGCACTGTCGATTTGACCCAAGCGGTGGACTCTGTCGTCAAGGCACAAGGCGACACCGTTGTTCCGGCCAGGACGGGTGCCGCAGGTGATACCAGCCGATTTGTGCTTGAGCGGGTTGACTTGGACCACGTGGTCGAGTTCAATGCCAAGGACAGTATCATCCTCTATGGCCGCAACCATGCCGTGATGTATGGCAACGGCAAGATCCTCTATGGCGACATCGACATGAGCGCTGCTCAGATCAGCATGGACATGGATAGCAGCCAGGTGCAGGCCATCGGCGTTCCCGACAGTGTGGGCGAACTCAAAGGCAATCCTGTGTTCAAGGACAATAGCGGCGAATATGAGTCCAGGGTGATGAAGTACAACTTCAAGACCAAGCGCGGCTACATTACCGACATTGTCACTGAGCAGGGCGAAGGCTTCCTCACCGGTGGCATCACCAAGAAAACCGAAGATGATTACTATTACATCAAGGACGGCCGCTACACCACCTGTGATGACCATGAGCATCCCCACTTCTATTTCCAACTCACCAAGGCCAAGGTGAAGCCCAAGAAGAACGTCGTCACCGGCCCGGCCTTCATGGTGCTGGAGGACCTGCCGCTACCGATCGCCGTGCCATTCGGTTACTTCCCCTTCAGCGAGAAATACCAGAGCGGTATCCTGGTACCCACCTTCGGTGAGGATTACAACCGTGGCTTCTACCTGCGCAACGGAGGCTATTATCTGGCACTCAACGAGCATGCCGACCTGGCACTCACTGGCGAGATTTACACCCGTGGCTCATGGGGACTCTCGGCCCAGTCATCCTATTCGTGGCGCTACCGGTTTTCGGGTTCATTCAGTGTGAACTATCTCACGACGGTGACGGGAGAGAAGGGCGACCCCGACTACAACAAGATGCACAACTTCCAGGTGTTGTGGAGCCATAGCCAGAACCAGAAGGCCAACCCCTATTTGACCTTCTCGGCCAGTGTGAACTTTGCCACTACCGGCTACACCCGCAACAGCCTCAACACCTATTATACCAGCGCATTCACCGAGAACACCAAGAGCAGCACGGTCAACCTGACCTATAAGATTCCCAACAGCAAGTGGTCCTTCTCGACCAATGCCAATATCTCGCAGCGCACTGCCGATTCCACTCTGACGGTCTCGTTCCCCAACATCACCATCAATATGACCCAGACGGCACCCTTCAAGCGCAAACATGCCGTGGGCGATGAACGCTGGTACGAGAAGATCAAGATTAGTTATACGGGCCGTTTCCAGAACTCATTGACTGCCAAGCAGGATGAGTTCTTCCACAAGAGCCTGGTCAAGGACTGGCGCAACGGTATGAGCCACACGATGCCCGTTCAGGCGACCTTCAACGTGATGAAATACTTCAACATCACGCCCAATATCACTGTCAACGACAGGATGTACACCAGCAAGATACGGCAGCAATGGGACCCTAACGCCAGTGCGGTGGTCAGGGACACGACCTACGGTTTCTACAACATCTTTGACTTCAGTTTTGGCGTGTCGTTGAGTACCAAGGTCTACGGCTTCTTCAAGCCGATGAAGTTCCTGGGCAAACTGGGCGACAAGTTGCAGATGATGCGCCACGTGATGACGCCGACAATTTCGTTCTCAGCAACGCCTGACTTCGGCGACCCGTTCTGGGGTTACTACGGCAATCTGGACTATGTGGACAATAAGGGTGTTCACCATAACGGACGCTACAGTTATTTCCAGCATGGGCTCTTCGGTAGTGCCCCCAACGGCAAGTCGGGAACCATTAACTTCAATATCGCCAACAATCTGGAGGTCAAGGTCAAGAGCGAGAACGACAGCACCGGTTTCAAGAAGATATCGCTGATTGAGAATTTAACCTTGAGTCAATCGTGTAATCTCGCAGCCGACTCGTTGAAGTGGAGTAACCTCAACACCAGCATCATGCTGCGCCTCGTCAAGGGGTTCAACCTCAACTTGAGCGCCACGTGGGACGTGTACAAGTATGCTTTGAACGAGCAGGGCGCTCCCGTGCGCATCAACAAGTTGCGCCTGTTCAACGGTGGCGGATGGGGCCGTCTGTCCAGCACGGGAACGTCATTCTCCTACACCTTCAACAACGACACGTTCAGGCGAAAGAAAGACAAGAGCAAGACGCAGCAAGACAAGAAAGCCCCCGAAGGCAACCTGCAGCGCGACCAGTCGGGCAACCAGGAATCAGGAGAGCCGGGAGGACCGACCACCGACCTGGAACTCATCGACGGTTATGCCAAGTGGGATTGTCCATGGAGCCTCACCGTCAACTATTCGCTGGCTTACGGCTACGGCAGTTTCAACTATAAGAAACTCGAGTACAATGGCAAGTGGACCCAGAACCTGAGCCTGAATGCGAATATCCGGCCCACCAAGAACTGGTCGATAACGGCCTCGGCAAGTTACAATTTCGACACCCACAAGATTGCCTATATGAACTGCTCTATCTCGCGACAGATGCACTGTTTCGAGATGAGCGCCAGTTTTGTGCCCGTGGGTCCCTACAAGAGTTACAACTTCCACATCGCGGTCAAGTCGTCCATCCTGCAGGATGTGAAGTACGACAAGCATTCCAGTTTCAACAATGGCGTCACCTGGTACTAGAGTCCTCACCCTGCTGCTGGCAGTCTTTTCTGTCATGTCGCTATCGGGTCAGGTGTTGCAGGAGGGCGACCTGCTTTTCTGTTGTACCGTTGAGCCAAATGCCATTACCGATGTCACACAAGGGGCTCAAGGCATGAACATTGACCATGTGGGTGTCGTGCACCGCATCGGTGGTGACAAGGGGCCGCTGTATGTCATCGAGGCAAAGAAACCTGTCGTCTGCCTCAGCCCAATTGATACATTCTATCGCGAGAATCCTCATGCACTGGTCGGCAGGGTGAATGGCGATGTGGATATCCGCAAGTCGGTGCGGCGATGCCTGATGATGGTGGGCAAACCCTATGATGACCTGTATTTGCCAGGTGACAGTGCCGTCTACTGCAGTGAGTTGGTGCAATTGAACTATGTTGATAGCGAGGGCAACCTCGTGTTTGACCCGGTGCCGATGTCATTCCATGACGCAACAGGGCAGGTGACCGACTATTGGCTGAAATTCTATGCCGAGAGGGGAATGACGGTCCCCGAGGGTGCTCCGGGTTCCAATCCCGGGGAATTGTCGCGGCGTCCACGGGTCTCAATTGTGGCCGATAGACTCATGCCGCGGATTAGTGACTGAAAAAACTCGCCACCGATAACTGTCAACTCGAATCATTTTATTATCTTTGCAGATTGTTAACTGAAGAACCTTCTGCGTTGGGTACTTTTTTGTCCATATTGATTGGTTGTGTGTCGATAGGCGTGATCCTGTCGGCGCCCATGGGACCTATAGGTATCCTGTGCGTGCAGCGCACGCTGAACAACGGCCGCAACTCTGGTTTCTTCACTGGTGTGGGTGCTGCTGTCAGTGACCTGTTCTACTGCTTGCTGGTGGGTCTGGGCATCTCGCTGGTGACCGACTTTATTGCCGACCACGTCAATATCCTGCAGATTGTGGGCAGCGTGATCCTGATTGTGTATGCTCTGTACATGATTTTCCACAATCCTGTGAGCCAAATCAAGGAAAATATAGACCAGCGCGACGACCACTGGCGTGATATGGTTACGGGTTTCCTGTTCACCTTGAGCAACCCGCTGATCATGTTCCTGATTATCCCGCTGTTCGCGCGCTTCAGTTTCCCGTTGCCGGAGTACAAGTTCTACCACGTCATCTTCGGCTATGCATCGATTGTGCTGGGAGCCTTGCTGTGGTGGGCCGTAATCACCTTCTTTGTCGACAAGGTGCGTTCCCACTTCAACATCCGCTCGATGTGGCTCATCAACCGCATCATCGGCATCATTATCATCATCTTGTCGTGTTATGGTCTGGTCACGGGCGTTTACGCCTTTCTCCAAGAACTACACGTCATCTGATAGATTTGTCAGTCGCTTCTATATAGTAGAGATGCAATTTGCGTTTCTACAAACTAGTGGCACACTTTATTGGGTTAACTGGCCTTACAGGATGAAGAGGCCGGCGACAATCTCGGGCTCTTTCAGCGCCTTAGTGTATCCATGCAGGCCGTAGGTCTGCACAAGGCCGTCGGCCTTGACTTGAGGAAACCCCACGGCGCGAGGGTCGTAGACCCGCGAGGCGTGGGGAGTAGGTGCTACTAGAGAAATGGGCCCCGAAGGGGGCCAATCACGTCAGCCGGTAGTCATTCCATTCCACCCCAGCATGCTCCAGGTGCTTTCGGTACTCGTCCTCAAAAGTTTCTCGCTGATGGTGGGTGCGCTGATTACGGATATAGTTTGCTACCATCTCCTTATCCCTCAATGCGTAGGTGAATGCCCCATACTCTTTTCCCCAGCCCGCGAACAGTGGGAACAAATCCCTTTGCTGCTTCATCCACTGGCTAGTGGATAGTTTGATGTCGCGAACTAGATCAGATAAGCATACCGATGGATGCAGATGAATTAGCAAATGAATGTGATTCTCGATGCCGTTTACCGCATACAGAATGGAATTGTGGTTTTGAACCACCCGTGCAATATATCGGTACAATTGATCGCATGACTCCAAAGTAAGAGTCATCTCTCGCTGATACGTGTTGATGACGATGTGATAGATGGCTGTGACGGCACTCATAGTAGATTATTTTGAGTGACAAAGATACAGAAGATAAAACATATATGCAAGTAATTGGCCCTCTACGAGGCCCGTTCACCGGTCAGTCGTTCTCCCCAGGCCACACGAGGTCTTACGACCTGTGCGCCCTGGGGTTGGCACAAGTCAAGGCCGACGGCCTTGTGCAGGCCTTCAGCCTGCATCTATCCGCAGACATTAATGATTCTCTTTGTGTCTTAACGTGGGGTGTTTCGTCTATTCGTCCATGTGTGGGGGGATAAACATAGCGAGGTGTCCATCATCATGAACACCTCGCCTTTTAAATTCAATGTTGGTCCTTTGCTAAATCCTGAAACCTTAGTATTTCTTTACCTCGATTTCGCCATTGAGTACAGCAGCGGCATTGGCTGCCAGTGCCGACATCTCGTCCTCGCCGGGATAAACATGAACAGGAGCCATCCAGCCGATGCGCTTCTTGAGTTCATCGACCATGTAGTTCCAGTAGGCGATACCTCCAGTGATGATGATGGCATCGATGTTGCCGCACAGCACAGCGCCCTTCTCGGCAATGGCCTTGGCAATATGGTAAATCATCGCGTTGATGACGAGTCGTGCGTGCTCGTCGCCATTGTTCATCATCTTTTCGGCCTCGATCATGTCGGTCGTGCCCAGGTGTGAGAACACACCGCCCTTGCCCGAAATCATCTTGAGGATCTCATCTTTGGTGTATTCACCGCTGAAGCACAGGTTGACCAGGGCTTTAGCGGGCAGGCTACCGGCACGCTCGGGCGAGAACGGGCCTTCGCCATCCAGGGCGTTGTTCACATCAACGGCGCGGCCATGGTCATGGGCGGCCACCGAGATGCCGCCACCCAGGTGGGCAACGATGAGGTTCAGGTCCTCGTAGCGCTTGCCGTTCTCCTTGGCGAAGCGGCGGGCGATGGCGCGCTGGTTCAGGGCGTGCCAGATGCTCTCGCGCTTGAACATGGACAAACCGCAGACGCGGGCATAATCGTTCAATTCGTCGGTAACGACCGGATCAGCGATGTAGCAGGGGCATCCCAGTCCCTTGGCAATCTCGTTGGCAATCACACATCCCAGGTCGCATGCGTGCTGGTGTTCGCTGGCATAGGTGGCCTGAATCATATTCTCGTCAACGGCATACACACCGCCGGGAAGCGGCTTGGTCAAACTGCCGCGGGCAACGATGGCATCAAACTTGACGGGAATACCGGCTTTCTCAAGTTCGTTGAGAATCATTTTGCGGCGGAAGTCGAACTGGTCGGTGATTTTGGCAAACGGGGCCAGTTCCTCGGCAGCATGACGGATAACTTTGATCAAGCGGGGCTCGCCGTCTTCGACAACGGCCATCTTGGTAGAGGTTGAACCGGGATTAATGACTAATATAATCATGAGTGTTTATAATTTAGAGGTAAATAATGATGCTGATTTACTCGGCTGCCATCGTTGCCACAGCGAGGCTGTAGAACTTGGACTGTGCACTGTCGGCACGCGAGGGTACCACGGCGGGGCACTTGGCGCCCAGCAGCAGACCGGCGGTGCTGGCACCGGCAAACAGGGTGATGGCTTTATAGAAGACGTTTCCGGCTTCGATGTCGGGCATGATGAGCACGTCGCTGTCGCCCTGCAGGGGTGACGTCAGACCCTTGGCCTCCATGGCGTGCATGCTGCAGGCGCACTTGGCGTCGAGCGGTCCGTCAACGATGCACTTGCCGAGTTCACCGTTCTTGGCCATCTCAATGATCACAGGGTAGTCCTCGGTGAAGGGGAAGTGCTTGCCGTTGACCTTCTCGGTGCAGTGGATGAGGGCCACCTTGGGCTCCTCGACACCGAAGTTGCGGGCCACGTTGGACATGTACTTCACCATCTCGATGCGCTGGGCCTGATTAGGATAAGGAATGACAGCGGCATCGGTGAAAATCAATAACTTGTGATAGTTAGGAATGTCGGCCACGGCGGCATGGGTGAGCACGTTGCCCTTGGGCAGGATGCCGGTCTCCTTGTTCAGGACGGCACGCAGCAGGTTATCGGTATTAATCAGGCCTTTCATCAGCACGTCGGCCTTGTCCTCACGCACCAGGGCAACAGCCTTGGCGGCAGCGTCATCGGCGTCGGTGGCGTCAACGAAACTCATGCTGGCGGCAAAGGGCTTCAGCGCCTCGTTGGCTTTAAGTTTTTCCTCACAGCCCACAAAGATGGCCTCAATAAAGCCAGCCTCAAGTGCCTGGGCACAAGCAGCGGGAGTTTTCTCATCGGCGGCCCAAACAACGGCCACGCGCTTTTTCACGTTGTTCTCTTTGAGATGAGCGAGCAACTCATCAAAATTCTTAATGGTATTCATTAAATTGATTAATAAAGAAGTTAATGGTTTTCGATGCCCAAAATTACTACATTTTTGTAATATGACACAACATTTTTTCAACAAGTTCAAAAAAAATGACTACATTTGCAATCAGTAAAAATCATTAATCAATTAAGAATCATGACACTGAACGGAATATTGGCTTTGTGGATGCCCTCGACAGGCGAAGTCGTCATCATCGTGGTTGTGATATTGCTCCTCTTCGGCGGCAAGAAGATTCCTGAACTCATGCGTGGCTTGGGCAAGGGCGTGAAGAGTTTCAAGCAGGGCATGAATGAGATGGAAGAGGAAATCAAGAAGCCCCTTGAAGACATGGGCGAAGACAAGCCTGGCTCAACCCCCGACAATCCGACCCGCTAATTTTGCCACGTAATGGCCCAGGATTCACGGCAGTTGCCCGAAATGTCGTTCTGGGACCACATCGATGCCTTGCGCTCGGTGTTGGTGCGTGTGGTCGTCGTCCTGGTAGTGGCGGCGATAGGATTGTTCTGCGTGATGCCTGACATCTTTGATTCGGTGATTCTGGCCCCCTGTAAGGGTGACTTTGTGCTTTACCGCCTGTTTGAGCGCGTGACATCCTCGGTTTCTTGGTTGCCGCCGTTCTCTACCGACGGTTTCCAGGTGGAACTCATCAACATCAAGTTGGCGTCGCAGTTTTTTATCCACCTGTCCACCTCGTTTTGGCTCGCCCTGGTGCTCACGTTCCCCGTGATGTTGTATTTCCTGTGGACATTCATCGCTCCGGCCCTCTATCCCAAAGAAAAACGTGGCGTCAAGAAGGCTTTCTTCATCGGTTGCCTGATGTTCTTCTTGGGCGTCGCGGTGGGCTATTTTGTTATTTTCCCGATGACCTTACGTTTCCTGGCCGACTATCATGTGAGCCAGATGGTGCCCAACCAGATATCACTCGACAGTTACATGGACACCTTCCTGATGCTCATTTTTGTAATGGGCCTGGTATTTGAACTGCCCCTGGTGGCATGGCTGCTGGGGTCAATCGGTATGCTGCGCCGCGGCTTTTTTAAGCATTATCGCCGTCATGCCATCGTGGTGCTGCTCATTCTGGCGGCCATCATCACACCCACTGGCGACCCCTTCACCTTGACGCTTGTCTTCCTGCCCATCTACTTGCTGTATGAATTCAGTGCCAATCTTGTACCTGCTTAAAAGATAGTCAGTTTTTTTCGTAAATTGAAAATTATTATTAAATTTGCAGAATTCAATACAAATAATTGTTTATTAATCATTAAAACTGACACATTATGAAAAAATTATTCTTATTGTTAATTGGCTTAGCCTTTGCCGTGAGTGCCGTCTCACAGTCAACACTGCCCACACCTGGTAATCCTAGAATTACAGAATGGAGGGATCAAGAACCGATCGTTTTTGATTCAGAAATGTATATGACTGATATGACTGCAGGTTATACACTTGCATATGATGGATATCAACATCCTGTCGCTGATGACAATACCACACTTTTGGATCCGGAGAAAGTAACATTTAGTCTCTTTACTGATAATGATAATATTTTCACTTTCACTCCTGAGATGTTTGATCAAGTTGATGTACCCACAACTCGATTCCCGTTTACCAGTATACATCCAAATGGTAATGTGGGTTGGTGGATGATTACTTTTGGTGATTTTGGGGGATTAACTAATCATGTTGATATTCTTGCTGAGAATGGTATTGAAGTAGATCCGTTCTTTACTTGGCGTATCGGCATCCAGACACAGTATACTGATGGCGACCTGACCACCACTTCGGACATTGTTTATATGGAGATTTATCCCCAGCTGAAAGAAGCTGCTAATGTTACCTCAACATCCTTCCTTGCTGATTGGTCATGCGAAGCCGAGAATACTTACTTGATCAATAACTTCATTGGTGCTGGTTGTGGCTATTTCCTCCATGTCATTGACAAGGCTACACAAGAAGAGGTCTTGGTACAGAATGTCGAGCCAACCAATGCGATTGTAGATGAGGACGGAAAAGCTCTTGAATTCCAGATTCCTGGTGCATTCTACACCGTAGAAGGCTTGATGCCCGGTAACACTTACCAGTACTATGTGGAAGTAATTCAGAATACGGGTGCTTCCTTTAATTCCGTTGTCCGTGAAGTGACTCTGCCCGCTGCTGATGTTTACATCATGGGTGAAATCAATGATCAGAATTGGGCGGCCAATGTGGGTACTCTGATGACCTATGATGCTGAGAATAAGATTTACACTGCTACCGTTAACCTCAATGCCAGTGAGACCTTCGGCTTCACGACCGAACTGGCCGAGTACAATGACGATGGCAGTTGGGCCTATATCGAGCCTTACCGCTTCGGTCCCCCGAGCGTAGGTGACTTTGTG
>ONRP01000042.1 GCA_900320245.1 uncultured Prevotellaceae bacterium | reverse complement strand
CTCGCGCCCTCCGGCCCGACCGCCTGAAAAAGGCGTCAAAAAAATCGCTCACGCAATTTGTCATATTGTGAGCCGAAAAGCGTTGCAAAATTATAGCCGCTGACGGAACTGACCAAATTTTCTTCGCACTTTTTGCGCGAAATAACATTCTTTAAGAATTAAATGGTGGTTTTTGCAGACCTACACCTTTAATAATATAGCGGAGAGACAGACGCCTCCCCGCTATTCATGCTACTTGGCCGGATGTCCAGCCCACCCTATCAGAACAGGGAAAGTTGGCGCGGGTCCTCGCCGGGATGGGGCGGCATCGTGCCGTCGTCAGCCCAATCGATATCGTCGATGGCGCCCATGGCGGGGTCATCGCTCTGTGCGGGCGAGTCAACAAAGGCGTCATCGTTGTCGAAGGGGACCTCGATCTTGCTTGCCTGAGGTTTGCTCTCGCCTATCTGCTCGACCTGTTGCTTGAGGGCAGCGATTTGGCGATCCTTCTCTTCGAGGGCGTCCATCATGGCCTGAGCCTCGTGCTGCTTCTTCTGCAGGGTGACCTTAACACGGTTGAGTTCAGCCTTGGCGTCATCACGCTCGGCCGTAATCTTGGCAAAGTTGGCAGCCTTCTCGTTGCCGTCCATGCTCAGCGAGTTGTATTTGCGCTTGAAATCCTCGGCCGTGGCGCTCACCGAAGCGAGTTGCTGCTTGAGGCCGTCGATGAGGTTGCCGGTCTCGATGCTGCGGCGGTTCTGCACTTCGGCGTTCTGCTTTGCAGTCTGCTCAAGTTGCTCGATGGTCTTGAGCAGGTTTTCCTTCTCTTGGTTGAGCACGACATTGGCCTTGCGCATCTCGTCGAACTCAGAAGCACGCTTCTGGAGGTCGATGATCTGCTGGCGCAACGAAGATATCTCGGAGTTCTTCTTATCCTTGAACTGTTCTACTTCCTGGACGGCCTTCTGCAACTCCTCGGCCGACTTGAGTTCCTCGGCTGCGGCGTTGAGGCGCTCCTCCATTTCGCTCAGGTTGGCGCGCAGGCGCTCGATGAGTTCGTCGCGCTGCTCAATCTGCTGGCTCAACTGTTCGATGGTGGGACCGTCCTCGGCGGGCAGTGTCGCATTGTCGCGGCGCTCAATCTCGGCATCGCGGTCGGCCACCTGCTTCTTCAAGTCCTCAATCTCGGAATTGAGTTCCTCGATTTTCTTGTTGAGTTCGTCAGCACCGTCTCCGCGTGCTTCCATTGCCCTGAGGCGGCTCTCGACGCCCCTCTTGTCGTTTTCCATCTGGCGCAGTTCTTCCTCCAGTTCGTTGACCTTGTTGGTCAACTCGTTGGCACGGGTCTGGGCCTGCTGGCGCTTGGACTCGGCAACCTGGGCCTTGTCCTTATACTCGCCGACGACCTTATCGACCTCCTCGGCCTTCTTCATCAGCGCTTCGCGCTCCTCCTTCCAGTCGCCCTTGAGCATGTCGATAACGGCCTGTGTGTGCTCGTTCATGAGTCGCGCAGCCCTGTCGGCGTACTCAGCATCGATGGCATACTCCGCATGCTTCTCCAGGGTTATGCGCACATCATCCTCATGCTGCTCCTTGCCGGCAACATTTTTGTCCTTGCTGAAGGGGTTCACAAAAGTAGTGGGCTGTCCGTAAACATCATAATCGTCGTTGTCGGAACCGCCAAAAGCGTTCTTAATTGATTTGATAAAAGACATAATTTCTAAACTTTTTTGTATTTGGTTTGTTTTAATTTTTTACACACATGGTCTGCGACCCGGCCGACGATGCCGCCCGAGGTCGATTTCACTTGAAGAGTTACCACTTATCACTCTGACATGCAAGCGTATGCATTTTTCAAATCACTTTAGGTTTTACCCTTAAAGCCAAAGGATTTGCTCTCCAGTCGGTAAAGTTACGACGAATTTTTCTAATAGGCGGCTAAAAAAGAGAACTATTTTCACTATTTGGACACGGTTTTCTTTTGGGATTGCACATCATCAGAGAACAAAAAGGCTGTGCCAGAATTCATTGACTGGCACAGCCTAAAGTTTCACTCGAAGCAACTAATTACTTGTTAGCCGTTTTTTTGCTGGCCGACCGCGTTGACTTCTTGCGGGTTGAGCCCTTGGAATGGTTGGATTCGTCGGCGACTATCTCGCGGCATTCCTCCAGCGTGAGAGCCTGGGCATCCTTGCCTTTAGGAATCTTGACATTCTGCTTCTTGTAGACGATGTAGGGTCCGTAACGGCCGTTCATCACCTTGAGGTCGGGTTCCTCGTCAAAAGTCTTGAGCACCTTCTTGGCCTCGGCCTCGCGGTGCTGCTTGATGATCTCGACAGCCTCCTCGAGGGTGATAGCCGTGGGCGACATCTCCTTGGGGATGGAGGCGTACTTGCCGTTATGCTTGACATAGGGTCCGTAGTGCCCCACTCCGATGGAAACCTGTGCGCCTTCAAACTCGCCCAGTTCGCGAGGCAGGTCAAAGAGTTTGATAGCCTCCTCGAGGGTCAGCGTCTCGATGCTCTGTCCGCGCTGCAGCGATGCAAATCGCGGCTTGTTCTCGTTGTCGGCGCTTCCCATCTGCACCAGGGGACCATAACGGCCGATTTTCACCATGACGGGGAGTCCGGTTTTCGGGTCATTGCCCAGCAGCCTCTCACCCACCTTGTGCTCCAGGCGCAGGGTGGAAACGTTGCTGATGCTGGGGTGGAAGTCCTCATAGAAGTTCTCAATTTCCTTGTTCCAGACCACGTTGCCCTTGGCCACCTCATCGAACTCGTCCTCGACCTTGGCCGTGAAGTTGTAGTCCATGATCGAGGGGAAGTACTTCACGAGGAACTCATTGACCACCATACCGACGTCGGTGGGGATGAGTTTGCCCTTCTCGGCACCGAACAGTTCGCTCTTGGTGCTGCTGGAGATTTTGCCGCCCTTGAGGGTGATAATCTCATACTCACGCTTCTGGCCCTTATCTTCGCCTTTCTCGACGTAGTTGCGGTCCTGGATGGTGGAGATGATGGGTGCATAGGTCGAGGGGCGACCGATGCCCAGTTCCTCGAGACGGCGCACCAGCGATGCCTCGGTGTAGCGGTTGGGCTGCTGGGTGTAGCGCTGGATGGCCGAGATGGACTTCGCCTCGAGTGCATCGCCCTGCTTCAGGACGGGCAGCGTGCGCAACTCGTGGGGTGCAGCCTGGTTGTTGTCGTCGGTACTCTCAAAATACACCTTGAGGAAACCGTCGAACTTCACTACCTCACCCTCGGCGACAAAGTACTCTTTGCGCCCGGCAATCGAGATGTTGGCCGTTGTCTTCTCCAACTCGGCATCGGCCATCTGTGATGCGATGGTGCGCTTCCAGATCAGGTCGTAGAGTTTCTTCTCCTGAGGCGTGCCGGTGATGGTGTGGTTGCTGATGTAGGTGGGTCGGATGGCCTCGTGAGCCTCCTGGGCGCCCTTGCTGGTCGTGCGGTAGCGCCTGATTTTGAGATACTGCTCTCCGATGTTGTCCTTGATCTCGTTGCTGATGGTTGCCAGTGCCAACTTGCTCAGGTTGACCGAGTCGGTACGCATGTAGGTAATCAAACCTTCCTCATAGAGACGCTGAGCGAGTCTCATGGTCTGCTTGACCGAGAGGCCCAACTTGCGCGCAGCCTCCTGTTGGAGCGTGCTGGTGGTGAAAGGCGGAGCGGGTGTGCGCTTCACCGGCTTAACCACAACGTCCTTGACCTTGAAGCCCTCAGCATTCTTGCAGTCAGTCTGGGCCATGCAGTCGTTGAGGAACGCCATCGCCGTCTCATGGTCGGCCAGGTGCTTGTTGAGTTCAGCCGAGAACTCGCTCCCCTCGCTGCCGGAGAACTGTGCCGACACGCGGTAATAAGGTTCGCTCTTGAAAGCCTTGATTTCCTTCTCGCGCTCAGCGACCAGTCGCACGGCCACGCTCTGCACACGTCCAGCCGAGAGTCCCGGCATGATCTTGCGCCAGAGCACGGGCGACAGTTCAAAGCCCACGATGCGGTCAAGCACGCGACGTGCCTGCTGAGCGTCGACCAGGTTCAGGTCGATGTCGCGCGGATGCTTGATGGCATCAAGGATAGCCGGCTCGGTAATCTCATGGAAGACGATGCGGCGCGTGTTGTCGGGCGACAGCCCCAACACCTCGAACAAATGCCAAGCAATGGCTTCTCCCTCGCGGTCTTCATCACTTGCGAGCCACACGAGGTCGGCCTTAGCAGCCTCATCCTTGAGTTTCTTGACATGCTCCTTCTTGTCTTCGGGAATTTCGTAGAGCGGCTTGAAGCCGTTCTCCACGTCAATGCTGAAATCCTTCTTGTGCAAGTCACGGATATGTCCGAAACTCGACATCACTTTATATTCATTACCCAGGAATTTCTGAATGGTCTTTGCCTTGGCAGGGGACTCGACGATTACTAAGTTTTTAGCCATATACTATCTTAATGTGAAAAGGTTTCTGCAAAATCGGGTGCAAAGGTAATTCAATAAATTGAGATAACTGACAGTGAGGAGGACATTTTTTTTGACTTCACATTATTTTAATAATATATTATTAATGTGATTCAAAAACTACTGTTTTCGGTAGCGCCAACAAACGGCATGAAAAGAGTGCGTCCTGGTGGCTGGCAGTGCCACCGGGACGCACCCGAATCATGGTTACTATATACTATAAAATGCGAATCACTTCATTACCTTAACGGTGCTGGTGGTGCCGTCGGTGTAGGTGGTAACAACGATCGTCAGACCGTTAGCCTCCTGCATCTCCTGACCGGCTACGTTGAAATAGCGGGTGCTTAACGGTGCTGGTGGTGCCGTCGGTGTAGGTGGTAACAACGATCGTCAGACCGTTAGCCTCCTGCATCTCCTGACCGGCTACGTTGAAGTAGCGGGTGTTGGCAACGGTCTTGCTGCCTACCATCTCGCTCAGGCCGGTGGCGGGATTAACGATGAACTCATAAGCGATGGGATCGCTCGGGAGTTTACCATCAGCAACAGCGTAAGCCTCGATGCGGTACCAGCCGTCCTGGGTGAAACTCAGGATGTCCTCGTACTCAGCCCACTCGGTGAACTCACCGTCCTGACCGTACTGTACGCGGTAGTAGATGGTGCTGGGCTCGCTCTCGTTAATCTCGATGAAGTAAGCGTGGATGCCGTCGGTGGTGTAGCCGTTGAATACGGGAGCACCAGTCTTCTCGGTGGGTTGGGGAGTGGTACCGGGAGTGTAGGTGAAGTCGGCAGCAGGCAGGAAGGCGCTCAACTGGTTTACATTAGCCTCACCACTGTAGTTCTCGTTGTACATGTAGGTGGGAGTGTAGATAACCTCGTCGTTCTCATCATACATAGCAGTACCCCAGAAGTAGGTCGATGCATAGTTACCGGGCTCCTGAACCTTAACCTCGACCATCAGGTTACCACCATTGTAGTGGAAGGGCTCGTCCAGGGCGAAGGTCAAGAAATAACCGCCAGCCTCGGGAACGAGGGTGGAAACAACAGTAGCGTCAGTGACGAAAACGGTCTCGGTGAAGCCGACCTCGTCAACCTCCTTGAGTGCCAACGAGAGCAGACCGCCAGAGAAGTTCAGGGTGTAACTGCTGAAGTCCTGTCCGTAAGGAGTGCCATCAACATTGCCGAGGGTCAGGAAGGTAACCTCGGTGATGTCGCCATCGGCCATCTCAGCGAGCATGTCGGCAGAATAGATCATCTGGGTAACACCCGGGGTGTCATACCAGAGACCATAAACGGGAGCATAACTTGACTGATACTCACCCTGGCATACAGAGAGAACATTAGCCTGAGCAGCGAATGCCATAGCGGCAACTGCGATCAAAGTAAAGAATTTCTTCATAATAAAAACGTATTTAAAGTTAATAAAAAAAGTATATCCTATTGAAAACTATAGTATATATCTTATTTCACACTGCAAAAGTACTATTTCATTTGGAAATAGCAAAAAAAACATCAACAAAATAATCAACATAAACAGAGGATGTGCAAATTTCTGTGCACATCCTCTGTTTATGTTAGGGGCTAATACGCCTCAAATGGGTCAAAAAGCGCAGGAATCACTCTTCCCACTCGCCGGTCAATACCTTATGAATCAGTGCAGTGATGTCGTTGATGTTAACCAAGCCATCGCCATCCTCGATGTTGCAGTCCGATGCGGGGCTTGCAGGCGTACCTTGCAGGACGCAATCGATGAGCGCCGTCACGTCATCGATATCAACCTTTTCGTCGCCATTTACATCACCACGCTTCAGTTGGGCAGCACTCTGGTAAACGAAATTAGCCTTGGGCAAGAACTTCACCAGGTTGTTGTAGTCATTGCCCCAAGACACGTAGTGGTGGAAACCCCGCTCGACATGATTCAATAAGCCAGGCCCACATGCGGCACATCGGCTTACATGCACGGGAGGGAAACGCCATCACTGTTGCGTTTCCCTCCCATGCTTGTGTATTGACGGATTCCGGTTACTTGATGATGATGCCTATCAGCGCGTTCACGTCGCTGACACCCACCTCACCGTCGCCGTTGACATCGGCTGTCGGCAGCGTGGCACCGCCCAAAATCACATCGATGACCGAGTTGATATCGCTGACGCTCACCTCGCCATCACCATTGACGTCGCCTTCAATGACGACGGGCATCACGGCATCGGGATGGTAGTCGATGCCGGCAGCCACCTCGGTCGAGGTCTCGCCAATCCAGCCGCAATACTGGTTCACGGCATTATAGACCTTGATGAAATCGATGTGGGTGAGGTTGACGTGACGGCCCTGCTCGTCGACAGCCCAGTCAATCTTGAAGCCCGGATTGTAGCCATCGACACCCGGCTGGCGGGAAGGATGGTTGGGCAGGTTGTCGACATATCCCCACGGGAAACAGAACTGAACGAAATAGGGGTTGCCGTCGTTGCCGCCGATGTCTACGGCATTGCAACGCATCTTGGTACCCGAAAAAGTCAGCGTCTCCTCGCCCTGGAGCCACAATGGCCAGTAAGGCTGCATGTGGAAACTGTTGCGGCTCATGTAGCCGCTGGTGCTGTCGGGATTGACGTCGTTGCTGGTCCAGCGGATATAGGTGGTGTCGATCAGGCTGTGGTCGGTGGCGCTGGGGGTTTTCGGCTTGTTCTCGTCGGGGCGATAGTAGGTGATGGTATAGTCGTGTTGGGTCTTCGGGTGGCTGTATTCGCTGCCGGCGAGTTCATACCACTTGTCGCCGTCGCTGGGCACGCCATCGCCGTCGGTGTCCACTCCCACCATCACGATTCCCGGCTCACAACTGCCTCCCGATACCATCATGTCGCTGTAGAAGGCGTTGCCCTGGATGTCAAAATCCCACGTGTGCATATTGACGACGGGATGGTCAAAGCCCACAATGACGTAACCGCCGTAGCCGCCCAGTGAAATCAGGCTCTCGGCCCACACGGTGTCGATGCGGGTGATGACTTGGCCCTGGAAGATTTGGGTCGTGGTGTCGATGCGGCCGCAGATGCTCGCGCGGCAACGGGCCAGCACGCTGTCGACCGGCTCCCCTACCCTGGCCAGCGGCAGGGTGTTGATGAACTGGCCCGGTGCAGGCCTATACTCATAGACACGCGTGAGCCAGGGGTGATTGGCCCACATCGTCAACACGGTCATTGCGGCAAAGGCCGTTACCAACAAATTTCTTACTCGTCTCATATCTTTCTCGTTTTAGAATTATCGTTCATTTATATTAGTGCCCAGGAAGGCAAAATGGGCCGGAATGTCACCGGTGCGTACATCCCACTTCTTGACACCATAGCGGTCGAAGCAGTAGAGACGGCCCGGCGAGACATAGTCCTTGGCATCGGTGACATAGATATCCTTGGTGATGGGATTGACCGCGACGCCATAGGGGATAACAATGTCCTTGTCGGTGCCGTCGGTGATGAAGTTGTCACACACGACCTGCCGAGTCCTGGTATTGATGATGGCATAAGAGAATGAGTTGTTCATCGACACGTAACTCCACTCGGTGCTCACGACAAAGAGCGAGTCGCCGTCGAGCCACATGTTGCTCACGCGGCAATCGATGCTGTCGACCAACTGCTGCTTGCGCGTGTCATAGGCGTAAATCTTGCTGCCACGCGTGTAGTAATCGCCGCGCGATGCCACCCAGAGCATGCCGTGGCTGTCGCCCTTGACCATCGACAGGTTGATGGCAATGGGGACGCGGCGCTCCTCCTTGAAGGTCGCCAGGTCGATGACCGACACCGTGTTTTCGTAGTTGGGAACCATATAGCCGCCCGAGTTGGCCACATAGATCTTGCCCTCGACAATCTCCAGTTCGTCGGGCTGGAAGCCCACGAGGCAGGTATCCACCACCTGCATGGTCACGGTGTCGATTTTGGCGACATAGCCGCGCTGTTCATAGTTGGGATTGATCTGGACGGGGCCTGCATAACTTGTCACGTAGGCATAGCCGCCGTAAAAGCGGATGTAGCGGCAGTTGGGGATGTTGATCTGATACTTCTTCTTGCAGGAGTGCTTGTCGAGCACATCAATCTTGTTGGAACAGTTGATGACGCAATACAGATTGCTGCCGTAGATGCCGAGGTCGTTGCCCACGTCGCCCATCTCCTTGGGCACAGTGGGATTGGCATAGGAGAAGATGTTGCGCAGATACTCGCCATAGGCATAGTCGTAATAGTCGAGCGTGGCCTTGTTCCAACCCATATTGCCTTCACACAACAGGTAGAAGCCCTCGATGTCGGTAAACTCGGGCTGCGCCACCGCCACATGTTCAGGGAGGTAGATGGTTACCTCCTCGCGGCATGATGTCAGCACCATCAGCAAAACCACGAAATGGGACAAAAGAACCGTCCCCGTGTCCCAGTATTTTCTAAGTGAGTTCATCAGATGTCGAATTTGAGGATGAGTTTGTAGTTGCGGCCCGGCATGGGATAGTTGAGGATGACGTCATAGTACTGGTTGAAGAGGTTGTTGACCTCGCCCGACACCTTCAGGGCCGTTTTTCCCAGATGGAACTGATAGCCGGCCGAGAGGTCGTGGGTGTACCAGGGCTGTTCGTGGTTCTCGCGGGTGTTGGCGCTGGTGTGGTAACGCTCGCCAACATAGATGAAACTGTAGTTCACGTCCAGGTCATGCCAGTTCACATGGCCGACAACCGACCCGCTGTGCCAGGGGATGTAGGCCAGTTGCCCCTTGTAGGTGCCGCCATCGCCGTTGTCGGCAGGATTGGTGTAGTCCTGGGCTTTCTGGTAGGTGTAACTCAGGTTGATGTCGAGGATGATATCGGCGGGCAGATTCAACGTGGTGCGCGCGCTGACGTCGATACCACGGATCTTCACGATGCCCACGTTCATCATCATCCAGCGGTACTGTCCCGTACCCTTGGGCACGGCGATGATTTTGTCGGTGATGTAGTTATAGTAGGCGTCGGCACTCAACTTGATACCGGCCAGCACACCGCGGTCGCTGAGCAGGCGGTAGAGGAAGCCCACATTGTACTGGGTAGCGTACTCGGGTTCGAGCGTGATGTTGCCCATGTCGGTGTAGTAAAGGTCGTTGAACGTGGGCATGCGGAAGATGCGCTTGTAGTAGGCCCTCAGGTTGAACTCCCGCTCCTGCCAAGGCTGCCAACTGAGGAAGACGGCGGGAGTGACCTTGTTCATGTACTTGCTGCGCTTGCCCACGACCTGACCGTCGAAGCGCGCCGAGGAGCGGTCGTTAACCATCGTGTAGAGCAGGCTGCCCTGGGCCTTGAAACCGTGCCAACTCCAGGCCGTGGCCAGTGCGGTGAGCACGGTGTGGCGGATGGGATAGGCAAATCCCGTCAGCGTGGCATCGAGGCTGTTCCACTGGTAGTCGACCGAGAGGTTCACGTCCCAATCGGTGAGGATGGTGTATTTGTTGGCCGTGGAGAGGTAAATCTCGTCCTGCCAGAACTTGTTGTCGATGTACATCAACGTGGTATCGGGGTTGAGGTAGTGCAGGTAATCACGCGAGTACTTGGCATTGAACATCATCTCGTAACGGTCGGTGAACTTGCGCTGATAGGCCCCCTGCAGGAAGAAATTGCTGTCCCATTGCCGCTGGGCGTGTTTCCACACGTTGTTGACGATGGCACCGGGAATGCCCTTGTTGCTGTCGTAGAAGTAGGCCTTGGCGTGCCACTTGCCGCTGGGCATCACACCGAAGACGGCTCCCTCGACACGATAGGAGCGCACATCACCATTCTGCCGCACGGCTGTGGTATCCCAGGCCACGCTACCGTCGCTGTAGTGACGCATGTAGCGGAAACGGTACTTTCCTGTGGCATAGGTGAACTCGCTGTTGAACGACAGGCTCACCGAGCGGCTCAACTTGTGCTCCCAGCGCACGCTGGGGTTTACCAGGCCGAAGGAGCCCGTCTTGAACGACACGTTGAGGTTGTCGCGCTTGCCCTCCTTGAACTTGGGGCGGCGGGTGCGCAGGTAGATGGTTCCGGCCGAGCCATAGTCCTTGGCGCTCTGGAAGATGTTGCTGCGCTGGCCGTTGTAGAGCGAGATGGCCTCGATGTTGTCGAGCGAGAATTTGCCCAGGTCAACCTGCCCGTTCTGGGCATTGCCGATCTGGATGCCGTCATAGAAGACGCCCATGTGATTGGTGCCCATCGAGCGGATGTCGACTGTCTTGAGGCCGCCTACACCACCGTAGTCCTTGAGTTGCACGCCGGCAAAGTAGCGCACGGCATCGGCCACCGAGTGGCTGTTGAGGCCCTCGAGTTGCTTGCCGGTGAGTTCCTGGGCGGGGATGACGTCCTCGTAGGGGCGCCGTCCGTAGATGATGACATTCTGGATGTACTGCATCGAGTCCAGGCGGCCATGACCGACCGCAGCCATCACCGAGTCGGCCTGGTGTGCAAGGACGCCTTCCTGAGCATGGGCGCACAGGACACACGACAAGACAAAAAACGCTATGACAAAAGTCTTACGCATTCTACCGGGTTTCAATCAATTGCGACTTGGCAGGTCTTCTGACTCGCCCCTACCCTTCTTGCACTTTCCCTTCCCACGCCGTCCCATGTAGCAGGGCGCAAGGCGCAGTGGCCAAATGCGGGAACATTATTGGGGCACACAGCAGCGCCGTCTGTCCGGGATTCCCACCCGGTTCCCTTTTCACCCGAGACAAAAGCCCCAGGCACCAAATCTCGCTGCAAAGATAGCACAACCCGAAGACTATGCCAAATTTATTTGAGCATTGTTGAGGCGAAGCCTATTGCTTGGGCAGGAGGTGACGATAGAAATAGACCTGCATGATGCAATACAAGACAGAGCGCATGTAGTTGACCAGGCCATGCCCCTCGGTATAGAACAGACGATGACGGTACTTGATGTGATAAAGGCACAGGTGCAGCATGTTGAGCGCACCCTGCCTGCCCTCAAGCGCTGCCATGGCAGTCACGTCCTCATAGGTCTCGCCCTGAGCCTTAATCCCCTTGAGCAGACGGTAACGGCGCTGAAAATACTCGTGCAGGTATGGCCTTACCTCACGGTAATGCTTCAATGACCAACACAGAGTATAAAGCCCATTCATAGCCGATGGGGTGCGGTGCTTGTCGGCAGTGGAATAGGTCACCGCCCCGTCATAGCGCCGCTGATGCACCAATACCTCGTTGACAAGCACAATACTGTCGTTGGCGGCAGCAGCCAGGGCCAGATAAACATCATAATACAAGCCTCCCACACTGGCTTGATCGGGTATCAGGTCCAGGAGACGCCTGTTGAGGAGCATCGTGTGACCAGCAATCGAGGTGTAGAGCATGCGAGGCAGGCTATAGTTGGGCGTGCGGGAGTCATAATTGACGGGCGAACCGTCGTCCGAGAAGGGCTTGGAGCGACAGGTACACAACAAATAGTCGCCGATGGCTGCCACCTGCTTCTCGACCTTGGCGGGCTCCCAGATGTCGTCCTGGTCACAGATGGCAATATAGTCCCCGCTGGCACGGCGCAGGGCACTAAAGAAGTTGTTGTTGACGCCATGCTCACCAACGTTATTGAACAACTTGATGACGGGATGAGCGGCGGCATAGTCCTGCAACAAAGACATCGTCCCATCGGTCGAGCCATCATCCTGGATGATGATCTCGTGGACAGGATATGTCTGCTTCAATAGCGAGTCGATCTGCTCGGCCAGATACTGCTGACCATTGAAGGTACACATGACAATAGATACCGACTGAATATCCATCATAAAGTCCCGCAAGCAATTAAATATGCACAATAAATAATTAAAGCAAAGGCAAAATTACTTATTTTCAGCCGATACAAGAAAAATAATTATGCTACATATTTATGACATTTAATATTTACCGAACTATAAAAACAAAAAAAACTCCAGTGCGCATCGCTGCGGACTGGAGTCTCAATAAACAAATTAACTATGGAAAATATATACGATTATCTCAGTATATTATCATTCAAAGTCGAAGTTGACGGCAAATCAAAAGGGTCAATCTTCTTCTTTCTCGATGAGTTCACGTTCCTGGCGGGCCTGGTCGGCCAAAGCCATTTCGTTCTTGTCACCGACAACGAGCGTCTGGTAGTCGCGCAGGCCGGTACCGGCAGGGATGAGGTGACCGCAGATGACGTTCTCCTTCATACCCTCGAGGTAGTCGACGCGGCCATTGATGGCGGCCTCGTTGAGGACCTTGGTGGTCTCCTGGAACGATGCTGCCGACATGAAACTGCTGGTCTGCAGTGCGGCACGCGTGATACCCAACAGGATCTGCTCGCTGGTGGCGGGCACGGCATCGCGCACGACAACCAGTTTCATGTCACGACGCTTGAGCGACGAGTTGATGTCGCGCAACTTGCGTGCGGTGAGGATCTGGCCGTTCTGGACCTCGTCGCTGTCGCCCTTGTTGGTGACAATCTTCTTGCCCCAGATGCGGTCGTTCTCTTCCATGAAGTCGCGCTTGTCGACCGTCTGCTCCTCGAGGAAGCGGGTGTCGCCCGGATCGATAATGCGAACCTTGCGCATCATCTGGCGCACAATCACCTCGAAGTGCTTGTCGTTGATCTTCACACCCTGGGTGCGGTACACGTCCTGAACCTCGTTAACGATATAGTCCTGAACGGCCGTGGGGCCCTTGATGCGCAGGATGTCGGCGGGGGTGACGGCACCGTCGGAAAGCGGTGTACCGGCACGCACGAAGTCGTTCTCCTGAACCAGGATCTGCTTGGACAGGGGCACGAGGTACTTCTTCTCCTCGCCGATGCGGTTCTTGACCGTGATCTCGCGGTTACCGCGCTTGATGCGACCGAAGGTCACCTCACCGTCAATCTCGCTGACGATAGCGGGGTTGGACGGGTTGCGGGCCTCGAACAACTCAGTTACACGGGGCAGACCACCGGTAATATCACCGGCACCACCCGAGAACGAACGCGGAATCTTGACGAATACCTCGCCGGCGGTGATTTCCTCGCCGTCCTTCTTCATCAGGTGGGCACGCACGGGCAACGAGTAGGACTTCACGACATTGCCTTCGCTGTCCACAACCTCGGCCTCGGGGATGCTGTTGTGGTCCTTGGTCTCGATGATGAAGATCTCGGTATTGCCTGAGATTTCGTCATACTCCTCGCGATAGGTTACGCCCTCCTTGAGGTTCTTGAAACGCAGGGTACCCTCGGCCTCGCTGACGATAACAGCGTTGAATGCGTCCCATTCACAAATCTTGTCACCGCTCGAAACCATATCGCCCGACTTGAAGAACAGTTTGGAACCGTACTCGATGGGCGCATGGGTCAGTACCATATTGGTGTTGGGATCCTTGATCTGCATCTCGGCCATACGACCAACGACGATGTCGACGCCGTCCTTGTCCTTGACGGTGCGCAGGTCCTCGATCTCGATGCGGCCGTTATACTTGGAAGTGATGTTGGATACAGCCGAAGCGTTGCTGGCCACACCACCGGCGTGGAAGGTACGCAGGGTCAACTGTGTACCCGGCTCACCGATGGACTGTGCGGCAATCACGCCGACAGCCTCGCCACGCTGAACCATGCGGTGCGATGCCAGGTTGCGTCCGTAGCACTTGGCGCACACGCCGTGCTTGGCCTCGCAGGTGAGGACGGAACGGATTTCCACCGACTCGATGGGAGACTCATCGATGCGCTTGGCGGCAGCATCGGTGATCTCTTCACCGCTCTTGACAATGACCTCACCGCTCGTGGGATCAACCACATCGTGAACCGACACGCGGCCCAGGATGCGCTCGCCCAGCGTAGCCACCACGCGGTCACCGTTGCGCACCTCGCGGCAAACGAGTCCGCGCAGCGTGCCACAGTCTTCCTCGTTGATGATCACGTCATGGGCCACATCGACCAGACGACGGGTCAGATAACCGGCGTCGGCGGTCTTCAATGCGGTATCGGCAAGACCCTTGCGGGCACCGTGGGTCGAGATGAAGTACTCGAGCACCGACAGACCCTCCTTGAAGTTAGCGAGGATGGGGTTCTCGATAATCTGGTGACCTCCTTCAACGCCAGACTTCTGGGGCTTGGCCATCAGACCACGCATACCCGAAAGTTGTCGGATCTGGTCCTTAGAACCACGAGCACCCGAGTCGAGCATCATGAATACCGAGTTGAAGCCCTGCTTGTCGGCAGTAATCTGCTTCATCAACTCGTTGGTGAGTTCGGTATTGACGTTGGTCCAGATATCGATGACCTGGTTGTAACGCTCGTTATCGGTGATGGCACCCATGTCATAGTCCATCTTGATCTGCTCGGCCTTGGCGTCACCATCGGCGATAATCTCAGCCTTGCGGTCGGGGATGAGCACATCGTTCAGGTTGAACGACAGGCCGCCCTTGAATGCCATGTAGTAACCCATGTTCTTGACGTCGTCAAGGAACTTGGCCGAACGGGGCACACCGCAACTGCGGATGACGCGGGTGATGATATTGCGCAGAGACTTCTTGGAAATCAACTCATTGACGTAGCCGATCTCGTAGGGCACCGTCTCGTTGAAGATGATGCGGCCAACAGAGGTCTCCTCGACGAGTTTCTGCTCGTGTTCGCCGTTGGCGTTGACAACGTCGGCGACGACACTGATGATGGCGTGCATGGCCACCTTGCCCTCGTTATAGGCCACCAGGGCCTCTTCGGGTCCGTAGAACTTGAGACCCTCGCCCTTGTCGCCCTTGCGCAGTTTGGTGATATAATAGAGACCGAGTACCATATCCTGTGAAGGAACGGTCACGGGGTCGCCATTGGCGGGATTCAGGATGTTGTGGGGCTCGAGCATCAGCATCTGAGCCTCGACAACGGCCTCGTTGCCCAGGGGCAGGTGAACTGCCATCTGGTCACCGTCGAAGTCGGCGTTGAATGCCGTACATGCCAGCGGGTGCAACTGGATGGCCTTGCCCTCGATGAGTTTGGGCTGGAAGGCCTGGATACCCAGTCGGTGCAGTGTCGGTGCACGGTTGAGCAGTACGGGGTGTCCCTTCATCACGTTCTCGAGGATGTCCCAAACGACGGGCTCCTTGCGGTCCACAATCTTCTTGGCGCTCTTGACCGTCTTGACGATGCCGCGCTCGATGAGTTTGCGGATAACGAAGGGCTTGTACAACTCGGCTGCCATATCCTTGGGGATACCGCACTCACCCATCTTCAACTCGGGACCGACAACGATAACCGAACGGGCCGAGTAGTCGACACGCTTACCGAGCAGGTTCTGACGGAAGCGGCCCTGCTTACCCTTGAGGCTGTCGCTCAAGGACTTGAGGGGACGGTTGGAGTCGCTCTTGACAGCGCTCGACTTGCGCGAGTTGTCCAGCAGCGAGTCCACAGCCTCCTGCAGCATACGCTTCTCGTTGCGCATGATGACCTCGGGGGCCTTGATCTCGATGAGTCGTTTCAGACGCGTGTTGCGGATGATGACGCGGCGATACAGGTCATTCACGTCGCTGGTGGCGAAGCGTCCGCCATCGAGCGGGATGAGGGGCCTGAGTTCGGGCGGAATCACTGGGATGACCTTGAGGATCATCCACTCGGGACGGTTCACGCCCTTGCTGGCACGGAACGATTCCACCACCTGAAGGCGCTTGAGGGCCTCGGCCTTGCGCTGCTGCGAGTTCTCCTTATAGGCACGGTCGCGCAGGTCATTGGCCAACGAGTCCAGGTCGAGTTCAGCCAGGAGGTCATAGATAGCCTCGGCACCCATCTTGGCGATGAACTTGTCGGGGTTGTCATTCTCCAGCGACTGGTTCTCCTTGGGGAGTTGTTCCATGATGGCCACATACTCGTCCTCGGTGAGAAGGTCAAACTTCTTCAACTCACGGGCCTCGTTACCGGTACCGATCTTGACGCCGGCAGGATTGATCACGACATAACGCTCGTAGTAGATGATCATGTCGAGTTTCTTGGTGGGGATGCCCAGCAGATAACCAATCTTGTTGGGCAGCGAGCGGAAGTACCAGATGTGTGCCACGGGCACCACCAGTTCGATATGTCCGCTGCGCTCACGGCGCACTTTCTTCTCGGTCACCTCCACGCCGCAATGGTCGCAGACGATGCCCTTGTAACGGATGCGCTTATACTTGCCGCAATGGCACTCGTAGTCCTTTACAGGACCGAAGATGCGCTCGCAGAACAGGCCGTCACGCTCGGGCTTGTAGGTGCGGTAGTTGATGGTCTCGGGTTTGAGAACCTCACCACGCGAATTATCCAGGATCTCGTCGGGCGAAGCCAGACTGATGGTAATGGTGGTGAAATTGTTCTTTATCTTTGAATCCTTCTTGAAAGCCATAGTAGAAAGCGTTATTAATCAAGTTTCACATTGAGACACAGTCCGCGCAACTCGTGCAGGAGCACGTTGAGCGATTCGGGGATGCCCGGCGTGGGCATGGGATCACCCTTGACGATGGCCTCGTAGGCCTTGCTGCGGCCCACCACATCGTCACTCTTGACGGTGAGGATCTCTTGGAGCACATGGCTGGCGCCGAAGGCCTCGAGAGCCCAAACCTCCATCTCACCAAAGCGCTGGCCACCAAACTGGGCTTTACCGCCGAGGGGCTGCTGGGTGATGAGGCTGTACGGGCCAATCGAGCGAGCGTGCATCTTGTCCTCGACCATGTGACCGAGTTTCAGGAAGTAGGTCACGCCGACGGTGGCCTTCTGGTCGAAGGGCTCACCGGTGGCACCGTCAAACAACTGGGTCGTGCCGGCACGCGGCAGACCAGCCTTGTCGGTCCAGGCGTTCAGGTCATCCAGACTGCAGCCGTCGAAGATGGGCGTGGCGAACTTGACGTCAAGTTCACGACCGGCCCAACCGAGAACGGCCTCAAAGATCTGGCCCAGGTTCATACGCGAAGGCACACCCAGGGGGTTCAGTACCAAGTCGACAGGCGTACCGTCGGCCAGGAACGGCATATCCTCCTGACGCACAACGCGCGAAACGATGCCCTTGTTACCGTGGCGACCTGCCATCTTATCGCCGACGCTGATTTTGCGCTTCTTGGCGATATAGACCTTGGCCAACTGCATGATACCCGAAGGCAACTCGTCACCGATGCTGATATCGAGTTTCTTGCGCTTGAGTTCAGCCTCAAAGGCCTTGCTCTTGTGCAGGTAGTTCATCACGATGGCACGGATGAGTTCGTTGCGGTGGCTGTCGGCAGTCCAGCGGCTCAGGTTGATGCTGTCGAAGTTCTCGATAGCCATGATGGACTCGCGGGTGAATTTCTCGCCCTTGGGCACGATTTCGCTGTCCATATAGTCTTTCACACCTTGCGAGATGCGACCCTCGGTCAAGGTGGTGAGTTTTTCGATCAGGATGCCGCGCAGTTCTTCCTGTCGTGCGGCATACTCCTTGTCGAGGGCCTCGATCTCGGGATCCACGCCACGGGTGCGCTTCTTCACGGCACGGGTGAACAGACGGGTGCCGATTACCACGCCCTTGAGCGAGGGATTGGCCTTCAACGAAGCGTCCTTCACGTCGCCTGCCTTGTCGCCGAAGATGGCGCGCAGCAGTTTCTCCTCGGGGGTGGGATCGCTCTCACCCTTAGGAGTGATCTTACCAATCAGGATGTCACCGGGGATGACGTGGGCACCGATGCGGATGATGCCGCGCTCGTCGAGGTCCTTGGTAGCGTCCTCGCTGACGTTGGGGATATCGTTGGTGAGTTCCTCCATACCGCGCTTGGTCTCGCGCACCTCGAGGGTGTACTCGTCGACATGGACGCTGGTGAGGATGTCCTCGCGCACGAGACGCTCGTTGATCACGATAGCGTCCTCATAGTTGTAACCCTTCCAGGGCATGTAGGCCACCTTGAGGTTACGGCCCAGAGCGAGTTCTCCGTCCTGGGTGGAATAACCCTCGGTCAGGATCTGACCCTTGACCACACGGTCACCTGCGTTGCAGATGGGCCTGAGGTCGATGGTCGTGCTCTGGTTGGTCTTGCGGAACTTGGGCAGTTTGTACTCCTTGACAGCGCTGTCGAACGATACAAACTCCTCGTCCTCGGTGCGGTCGTAGCGGATGCGGATCACGCTGGCGTCAACAAACTCGACAACGCCGTCGCCCTCGGCCTGCAACTGAGTGCGGCTGTCATAGGCCATGCGCTGCTCGATGCCGGTGCCCACGATGGGAGCCTCGCTGCGCAACAGAGGCACAGCCTGGCGCATCATGTTCGCACCCATCAGGGCGCGGTTGGCGTCGTCATGCTCCAGGAAGGGGATGAGCGCTGCCGCAATCGAAGCGATCTGTTGCGGCGACACGTCCATGAGTTCCACATCCTCGGGAGCCACCACGGGGAAGTCGGCGTTCTTGCGGGCCTTGACACGGTCACGCACGAAGGTGCCGTCCTCGTTGAGCGGTGCATTGCCCTGGGCGATGATGCGGTCTTCCTCGTCCTCGGCGGTGAGGTAGACGATCTCGTCGTTGTTGAGGTTCACCTTGCTGTCGGCCACCTTGCGGTAAGGGGTCTCGATGAAGCCCAGATTGTTGATCTTGGCATACACGCACAACGACGAAATCAGACCGATGTTGGGACCCTCAGGGGTCTCGATCGGGCACAGACGGCCGTAGTGGGTGTAGTGAACGTCACGCACCTCGAAGCCGGCGCGCTCACGCGACAGACCACCAGGACCGAGGGCGCTCATACGGCGCTTGTGGGTAATCTCGGCCAGCGGGTTGGTCTGGTCCATGAACTGCGACAGGGCGTTGGTGCCGAAGAACGTGTTGATCACGCTCGAGATGGTCTTGGCGTTGATCAGGTCGATGGGAGCGAACTGCTCGGTGTCGCGCACGTTCATGCGCTCGCGGATGGTGCGGGCCATACGTGCCAGGCCGACGCCGAACTGGTTGTACAACTGCTCACCGACGGTGCGCACGCGGCGGTTGCTCAGGTGGTCGATATCATCCACATCCTGCTTGCTGTTGATCAAGCCGATGAGGTACTTGATGATCTCGATGATGTCCTCCTTGGTGAGCACTCGCTTGTCGGGGTCAGTATCAAGGCCCAACTTGGTGTTGATGCGGAAACGGCCCACCTCACCCAAGTCATAGCGCTTCTCGCTGAAGAAGAGGTTGGTGATTACCTCACGGGCGCTATTGTCATCGGGCGGCTCGGCGTTGCGCAACTGGCGGTAGATGAAGTTCACAGCCTCCTTGCCGCTGTTGCAGGTATCCTTGCTCAACGTGTTGAAGATGATCTGATAATCGCTGGTGTTCACGTCCTCGCGGTGCAGCAGGATGGTCGACACGCCCGACTCGATGATCTCGGCGATGTTCTCTTCCTGCAACTCGGTATCACGGTCGACGATGACCTCGTTACGCTCAATGCTTACCACCTCGCCGGTATCCTCATCGACAAAGTCCTCGCTCCAGGCACGCAGCACGCGTGCGGCGAGTTTGCGTCCGACAGCCTTCTTGAGGTTGGTCTTGTTGACCTTGATCTCATCGGCGAGTCCAAACACTTGGATAATGTCATTGTCCGATTCGAGTCCGATGGCGCGCAGCAGCGTCGTCACCGGTAATTTCTTCTTGCGGTCGATGTAGGCATACATCACGTTGTTGATGTCGGTAGCAAACTCAATCCACGAACCGCGGAAGGGGATGATGCGAGCCGAATACAACTTCGTGCCGTTGGCATGCAGACTCTGGCCAAAGAATACACCGGGCGAGCGGTGCAACTGTGACACCACAACGCGCTCGGCACCGTTGATGACAAAGGTGCCCTTCTCGGTCATGTAAGGGATCGAACCCAGGTACACGTCCTGGATCTCGGTCGGGAAATTGTGGTCAGGGTCGGTGCAGTAAAGCTTGAGTTTTGCCTTCAGGGGCACGCTGTAAGTCAAGCCGATGTCCAAGCACTCATCGATGGAGTAGCGAGGCGGGTCGATATAATAGTCGAGGAATTCGAGTTTGAAGTTGTTGCGAGTGTCCTCGATGGGGAAATTCTCGGCAAAAACCTTGTAGAGTCCCTCGTTTTTTCTCTTCTCAGTCGGGGTGTCCAGTTGGAGGAAGTCCCTGAATGACTGTAACTGCACGTCAAGGAAATCGGGATAGGGATAGGGATTCCTTACGCGTGCAAAATTGACTCGTTCTTTTTTTGAAACTGACATTGACAATAAGATTTGTGAACTCAAATGAGATTGTTGGTAAGCGAAATAATAGTCTGTCTTGCATCAGGTCGCCGTGGAGTCCTGAATGGCGTAAACACTTGAGGATCAATATCCATCGGAGGGGTTGCCGCCCGGCAGGAAGTCCCCGCCGGGCGGGCAACTCCGATGAATCATGTTATGCAGGTCAAATTTGACACAAAAAGGTTAAGAACCCACTCCTGGTGGTGATTCTTAACCCAAACACCCGTTAACAGGTGCTATTATTTCAGTTCAACCTCGGCACCCAGACCTTCGATCTCTGCCTTCAGAGCCTCGGCCTCGTCCTTGGATGCGCCCTCCTTCAGGGTAGCGGGAGCCTTGTCAACAAGGTCCTTTGCGTCCTTCAGACCCAGGCTAAGGAGTTCCTTAACCTTCTTGATCACCTGGAGTTTCTGAGCACCAGCGGCCTTGAGGACAACGTCAAACGAGGTCTTCTCCTCGGCCTCAGCGGCTGCACCAGCAGCGGGACCAGCGGCAACAGCAACGGCTGCAGCGGCGGGCTCGATGCCATATTCGTCTTTCAAAATCTGAGCGAGTTCGTTAACTTCCTTTACGGTAAGGTTCACTAACTGTTCTGCAAATGCTTTCAAATCTGCCATAATAGTATGGATTTAAAATTGGTTGTTGTTTGTTTTTGTTTAATTTTCTTTTTTGGATAAGGTTTCCAGGACTCCGTGGAGTTTGTTGCCACCCGACTGGAGAGCGCTGATGACGTTCTTGGCCGGCGACTGCAGCAATGCCACAACATCGGCGATGAGTTCGTTCTTGCTCTTGATGGCCACGAGGGCGTCGAGATTCTGCTCGCCAACATAGACGGTCTCCTCGACATAAGCAGCCTTGAAAGCGGGGATAGTCTCCTTCTTACCGCGGAATTCCTTGATGAGTTTAGCAGGCGCGTTACCCGTGTCGCTCAGCAACAGGGTCGTCGGGCCGGCCAGGGAGTCATAGAGGCCACTGTAGTCGATGTCACAAGCATCCATGGCCTTCTTCAACAGGGTGTTCTTGACAACCATCATCTTGATGCCAGCCTTGAAAGCAGCGCGGCGCAGGTCCACGGTCTTCTCGGCGTTGAGCGATGTGGTGTTAGCCAGATATACTACGCTGTACTGGTCAAGAGTCTCTTTGATCTTGTCGATCATTAAGGTTTTATCTTCCTTCTTCATTTCGTTTCAATCGTTTTAAAAATGTTTAAGCCTCAATCGACTTGGGATCAACCTTGATGCCCTTGCTCATGGTGCTCGAAAGATAAATACTCTTGATGTACGTACCCTTAGCGGCAGCGGGTTTCAACTTGATGAGCGTGTTGATGAACGCGGCAGCGTTGTCGCGAATCTGCTCGGGGCTGAAAGACACCTTACCGATCGAGGTGTGCACGATACCACCCTTATCGACCTTGAAGTCGATCTTACCTTGTTTCACTTCTTTCACAGCCTTAGCAACGTCAGGGGTTACGGTGCCGCTCTTGGGGTTCGGCATCAGGCCACGGGGACCCAGGATGCGTCCCAGAGGACCCACCTTGCCCATGATTTGGGGCTGAGTGATAATCACGTCGATGTCAGTCCATCCGCCTTTGATCTTGTCGATATACTCATCAAGACCGACATACTCTGCTCCGGCTTCCTTAGCGGCAGCCTCGGCCTCCGGTCCACAAAGAACCAGGACACGAACCTGCTTGCCGGTGCCATGAGGCAACGATACAACGCCACGGACCATTTGGTTGGCCTTACGCGGATCCACGCCAAGACGCACGTCGATATCGGTGGAAGCATCAAACTTGGTGAAAGTGATTTCCTTAACCAATGCTGCAGCTTCCTCAAGGGTGTACGCTTTCCCCGTGTCTACCTTCGCGTTGTACAACTTCTGATTTTTCGTTAAAACGTTCTCAGGGAATTGACCCTTTACAGTGATACCCATACTTCTTGCTGTTCCGGCCACCATACGCATAGCCGAGGCTAATGTAAAACAGTTCAAATCAGGCATTTTGTCTTCGGCAATTTCCTTCACCTGATCCCAGGTTACCGATGCCACCTTCTTGCGGTTGGGCTCACCGGAACCGCTCTTGACCTTAGCGGCCTCGAGCAACTGAACGGGCACGGGAGAGGTCTTGACGATGAAGTCAAAACTCTTGTCGGCGTAGTAAGAGATCACTACGGGCAACACCTTACCGGCCTTGTTCTGGGTGCGGGCGTTGAATTGCTTGCAAAAATCCATGATATTGATACCCTTAGAACCCAGAGCGGGACCTACGGGAGGAGAGGGGTTTGCTGCCCCACCCTTAATCTGCAATTTGATCTGTCCAGCAATTTCTTTAGCCATTGTACAAATTCAATTAAAAATATGGTGTTAAAAAAATGTTGTAAGCGCGCAGCGGCTGCGTAACATCGACCGCCGCGTCACTCACGCTCGACTTGCGAATTATCCAACTTGAGCGGAGTCTCACGTCCAAACACTTTGACAATCACCGTCAGTTCACGCTTCTCGCGATTGATCTCCTTGATTTCACCAATGAAACCGCTGAAGGGACCGAAGTTCACCTTCACCGACTCGCCCACGACATAGTCGCTGACGGCATCGGCAGCCTGCATCTCGCGCACCTCGGCCTGGCCAAGCATGGTCAGGATCTGCTGCTCGGGCACGGGCTCGGGGCGCCGTTCACCCTCGCGTGAGCGCACGAAGTTCACCACGTTGGTGGTGTCCTGCAGGGTCACCTCGATATCGGCTGTCAGTTCCAGTTTCACGAACACATAGCCCGAGAACATGACTTTCTCCTTGAGAACCTTCTTCCCGGCGCGCGTCGTGTACACCTTCTCGGTGGGGACAAGAATCTGAGAGATGTTCTCGGCGAACACAGGATTATTCTTCCTGTATCCCTCAATCATCTCCTTGACCTTCATCTCCTTGCCCGAAATGGTGCGCAGGATGTACCATTGATGCTTCGCTTGAGACATAGCAGTGTACAGTGCAGTGACAGTTTGTTAAACGATGTTTGGAAGTTAAACTACCGCGCGCAGAGCGCGGTTGCGCGAGTCAATCGTGACGCCATCAGGCGCTCACGCTCACGCCGTAAACCAAATGCATTAAATAGTTGATGCACCAGTCGATAACCCAGATCACCATTGCCGCGATGCCGGAAGCAACCATCACGATCATAGTGCTGCTGAGCAGTTCACTCTGAGTAGGCCAAGAAACCTTATGAACGAGTTCGTTATAAGATTCCTTGATATCCGTAAGCCTATTTAAAAAAAACTTCTTCATTTTCCAGTTAGTTCTATTTCTTGCACGGGAAGTAAGGCTCGAACTCACGACCTACGGTTTTGGAGACCGTCGCTCTACCAACTGAGCTATTCCCGTATTTAAAAGGGTCTGGCTGACTTGCGCCAGACCCTTTGTTTTGTTGCCAGCGCCTTGCGGCGGCCGGCGTTTGTCGACTAAAAGATTAGTCCTCGATGATGCCAGTGATCTGACCCGAACCTACGGTGCGGCCACCCTCGCGGATAGCGAAACGCAGACCTTCGCTGCAAGCAACCGGGGTGATCAGTTTGACGTCGATCTCGACGTTGTCACCAGGCATTACCATCTCGACACCAGCGGGGAGCATGATCTCACCGGTTACATCCAGGGTGCGGATGTAGAACTGG
>ONRP01000040.1 GCA_900320245.1 uncultured Prevotellaceae bacterium | reverse complement strand
CCGAAGCCCCAGGAGACGTAGTTGTGCACGCCCTCCTCGGTAGCCACCGAGTTGAGCAACTGCACCACGCTCGACGTGAGGTAACTCACGAGGATACCGATGATGAGCAGCATCGTGTTGCTGCGCACGATGGCCGAGAAGGCGATGAGCACAACGAGCACCGCCCCGGCGCCCAACAGAGCACCCACAAGGATGGCGATGTAACTGCCGACATTCTCGCCCAGAAGCCCGCCCAACGAGCCGCCCATGGCCAGAATCACGATGGCTACACCCAGTCCGGCGCCTGACGAGACGCCCAGAATCGACGGTCCCGCCAGCGGGTTGTTGAAAGTAGTCTGCAATAGCAGGCCCGACACCGACAGCGCGGCTCCGGCCAGCGCCGCCGTGATGATCATGGGAATGCGTGACTGCAGGATAATGATGTCCCACGCCTTGTTGCCGCTGCCCTTGCCCGTGACGATGTCGATGATGCGGTCAACGGGAATGTCCACCGAGCCGAAGACGAGACAGGCCAGTGCCAGCAGCACCAGCAGCAGCGTCAAGGCAATCAATGTGATGACATAACGGCTGTGAGACATAACGGCTTAATCGATATGGTGATACATCTGCTGCTTGTAGTCGGGGAACAATCCGGGATGCATGATGGCAGCAAACTCACGCAACAGCACATCGGGATGGAAAGGAATGCGGTCAAAGAAACGGGTCTTGTCGGTATCGCACACATAGACGCGCTTGTTCTGGAAGGCCGCCATCTCCTTGTTCAGGTCATAGGCTCCCTGAAGGTCTTTCAGCGAGTTGATGTTGGTCCACTTGATGAACCAGTAGTCGGCATTCTGGGCTTTGGCAAGAACTTGGTTGAAATCCAGTGCCAGTGAGCCCGTATTCTCATCATCGGCCCACAGGTAGTCGCCACCGGCATCGCTGATGATACGCGCCATGTAACTCTGTCCGCCGGGCACGTTCCACACGCCGCTGATGACCATCTCGGTCACGACCGTGGGACGCGACTTGGCGCCCGCAGCGGCCTCGCGCACCTGGTTATAGTCATTGGTCACGACATTGTAGAGGCTGTCGGCCTCGGCCTGCCTGCCCACAAGTTCGCCATAGAACTTCATCCACTCGGCCCTGCCCAGCGGGTCATACTCCAGATAGTCGGCACACTCGATGATGGGGATGTCAAGGCTGGCAATCTGGCCGTAACTGGCATCCTGATAGGGAGAAAGCAGGATGGCATCGGGTTGCATGTCGATGACCTTCTCCACGGTGGGGTTCATCGAGTTGCCGCAATCGGCGATGGTACCTTCAGCCACACCTTTGACAATGGTGGAGTCAATGAAATATTGGCTATCGACGACACCACGCACCGCGTCAAGGGCACCGAGTTCGCCCAACAGGCTCGTGTGCACCGACGAATAGACCAAGGCACGCTGCACCGGCGTACGCACCACAGTTCCTTCGGGCAGGTTATCGGGCAAAACCGAGTCGCGCGGCACCAGCACATAGCGGTGCAGCACCCCACCCTTCCACGGGTCGGCGACGGTGACCAGGGTATATCCCGCCTCGCGCTGCATCGAGAGCAGCCTGGCATGGGTAATCACCGAGTCCTGCTGCTCAAGAACCTTGCCAGCACTATGACCGCTGCGCAAACAGGCAGTCAGTACCAGTGTAAAGAGGAGGAGGGTTAACAGATTTCGTTTATAAGTCATTTTTATCTTATCTATTGTTTCATTGCTCATCATCAACAACATCCAGGATATCAGGCCGCATGGCATCTAACGAAGCGCGGTCAATGAACTGGAGGAAATAATCCTCGATGACCTCGTTTTTCTTGTATTCCTTCATGCCCTTGTAGCGCATCTGCAGGTCATGGTAGTCCTTGAGCAGGTTGCTCAGCACTTTGTGATTCACTTTGAGGACCTTGTGGTGCTCAAAATCAATATAATAGTAGTTCCAATTTATCTGAATAAGGGACCTTTCTTGACCAATTCTGGACATCTCATAATGCAACTCTCCATTATAATAACTTTCTTCAAAATAATCTCTATAGGGATAACCTCCGTATGTGAAATAGGCCACTTTCTCATTAAAAAACAGCGGTATATAGCCTTTTAAGAGGTTGACATCCCCATCAAAATGCTTCTTTAGATAGTTACTGTTAACATACCAGATGCTATCACCTATTGATGCCCCCATAAAGTCGTGCTCGATTACGCTGTTCCATTTCTCATCTTCAATCTCAAAAAATATTTGCAACGGAGTTTGCGCGAAGATAAACGGATCGCGCAACATGCTCACAGGTTCAAAATACAACATCTGATCCCATGTATTATAGAAATAGAGCGTGTCGTGTTGCACTTCTACGGCTTGTGACAGTAACGGTGCAACTGCGAGCATCATGGCAGCGATATGTCGTAATAAGTATTTCACTGGATAGTGCTGGTTTTGTCAATAAACTCTGTGATATCGGGGCGCATGGGGTCCTCGGTCGCCCTGTCCACAAACTGCATGAAAAAATCGTTGACAATTGCGGACATACCTTTATTATTCATGCCCTCATACCGCATCCTCAAGTCATTATAATCAGTCAGAATAGCGCTCAGCGTTTTTTCATCGACCCTAATCACCTTGTGTCGTTTGAAATCAATGTAGTAATTGTAAGTCGAAATCACATTGAATGCGATGTCTCCCAACTCGGCATAGGAATACTCCTCGGCCACCGCATAGGCCACTTTCTCGCTGAAGAACACGGGCACGTAGCCATGCAGATTCTTGCTGTCACCCTTAAAAGACTCCCTGAGATAATTACTGTTGATGAGCCATGTGCTGTCGCCCAGAGTGGCGGCGATGTATTCCTTCTTGATTCTCTTGTTGGCCTTTTTGTCGCTCGACTCAAAATACAGTTCGAATGGCGAAAAATAGTCTATTGCAAGGTCTGTAATCATCGTATCCGGTTCCACTTGCATCATCTGCTCCCAGGAGTTGTAGAAGTAGACGGTGTCTCTCTCGACACACTCATCGGCAGCGCAGCGCAATGAGCACAACGCCAACAAGAGAGCAGCAATGATGTGTAACCTGTTCAGCATGTCATTTTTTTATCACTCCACCAAGTCCAGAATATTAGGGTGCATGAAATCATCGGTGGCACGGTCGATATATTTGAAGAAATAATCCTCGATGATATAACGCTTCTTATAGTCCTTCATGCCCTCGTAACGCATCTGCAGGTCATGGTAGTCCTCAAGCAAATGGCTCAGGTATTCGTTTGTTACCCTGTGCACCGTGCTGGTCACAAAGTCAATGTAGAAGTAATCCATATTACTCATGGTTGTTCCATCATCGGAGTTGCCAAAAAGGACTTCCTTCACGCTCACAGGACCGTAGGAAGTGATAAAGGCCGTCTTGTCATTGAAGTACACAGGGACAAATCCCTGATGCCCCCGCACGTCGCCCTTGAAATTCTTCTTGAGATATTTGCTGTTGAGGAGCCATACAGCATTATCGCGTGAAAAGGCGATGTATTCGTCTTCTATCAACTTGTTGGTCTCTTCATCTCCGGTCTCGATATAGATTTCACAGTCAGAATAGACATCGATGAATGGGTTGACAATATAGGCTGACGGCGCAAAATTAAGCATCTCGGCCCATGTCCTATAGAAGTAGACGGTGTCTAATGGCTCAGTCTGAGCCACAGCGAGCAGTGACATGCTGCAGGCAACCATCAACATGATATTCCTAAAACGGTTTTTCATCTTATCCTTGATTTAAAATGTTTTCAACAATTGATAGAGTTTGCGAGTGGGCAGGCCCATCACATTATAGAAATCACCGCTGATTCCCGAGATGCCGATATTGCCGATCCATTCCTGGATGCCGTAGGCTCCGGCTTTGTCCAGCGGGCGGTAATGCTTGATATAGTAGTCAATCTCGTCATCAGTTAGTTCAGCAAAGTGGACGATGCTCGTGTCGGCAAACGACTCGACACGCTCGGCCGTGGTGACGCACACGCCACTGATGACACGATGGGCACGGCCCGAGAGGGCGCGCAGCATGCGGTGAGCATCGGCCTCACCGGTGGGTTTGCCCAGCACCTCCTCGTCAAGCACGACAACGGTGTCGGCAGTGATAAGCAGTTCGCCGGCCTTCAAGGGGTGTCCCTCGGCTTTGATGCGTGCAAGATAGACGGGAATCTCCTCGACAGGCAGATTGGCTGGATAGGCCTCGTCGATGCCCTTAATGGCCTCGACACGGAACTTGACGCCCATGTCATTGAGCAGTTCCCGACGCCTGGGTGAATTGCTGCCCAGCACCACATCATATTTCTCAAGATTATCAAGCATTGTCATCAAGCGGGTTACGGTTCATAATGGATTGCGACAACAGGTCATAAATCTCGCGTTTGTCACCATCAAGCATGGCCAGATGGTTGGCCACGACCTTCAGGTCATGGCGCACGGCGGGCCCGGTCTGGGACTGGGCAGGCGACAAGCGGTCGAGTTTGTCGACAGTGGTGCGGATGAGCGGCAGCATCGCCTCGAACGGCAATCCGGCCTCGTCGAGCACCTCGTGGGCCAGGGTCCACATGTGATTGGCAAAATTGCAGGAGAACACCGATGCCACATGCAACTGCAAGCGCTGGCTGCTGTCGGCCTCGACCACGTGACGGGACAGCATGTGCCCCAGGTCCATCAGTGCATCGAGAGCGGCCTCATTATTGGCCTCGGCAAAGAAATGCACCTCGTCGAGCGGCACGACCATCTCGCGCGAGAAGGACTGCATGGGCCACAACACGCCACAACGGGCACGGCGGCCCGCAAACAGGTCAATCGGCTTGCTGCCCGAAGTGTGCACCCACAAGGCGCCGTTGTCGGGCGTGGCAGCAATGACCTCGGCGATAGCATCGTCGCGCACGGCGATGATGTAGGCATCGGCATCGGGGACGAGGGACAGCAGGTCGTCGGTGACATCAGAGCACCCGACAGCCGTCGCCAATGCCTGGGCATGAGACAACTGGCGGCTATAGATCTGAGCCACCTCACAACATGCGGCCAAGCCATGAGCCAGGCTGGTCGCCACGTTACCGGAACCGATAATCACTACTCGTTTCATCTACCTCGCAATAACTCGTGCAAAGTTACATTTAAGACTCGAAACAGCCAAGAAAGTTTAAGCAAAATGGCAGCACAAGGCAAAGGAACAGACCGCCGTGCAAGCCACAGGCTTGCAATACATCGACGGCCACCGACAACAAAACAATGGCAAGACAAAAAAGTGTTTTTGTCTTGCCATTGTACTCGGCTTGCACTATCTTTGTCCATCATTTAGAATTGATTGTTATGAAGGAGATTTATTTTGCGGGAGGATGTTTCTGGGGCACAGAACATTACTTCAAACTGGTGAATGGCGTCGTTGAGACCGAGGTGGGCTATGCCAACGGACATACCGACAACCCGACCTACCAGCAGGTGTGTACCGACAAGACGGGATTTGCCGAAACGGTGCGCATCGCCTATGATCCCGAGGTCATCTCGCTGGAATTCCTGACCGAGATGTACTTCAAGGCCATCGACCCGACAAGCGTTAACCAACAAGGCCACGACAAGGGCACGCAGTACCGCACGGGCATCTACTATACCGACGAAGCAGATGTGCCGACGCTGCAGGCCGTGTACAACCGTGTGCAGGCCGAGGTAAAACTGCGCCTGGCTGTGGAACTGCTGCCGCTCAAGAACTTCTACCCTGCCGAGGACTATCATCAGGACTATCTGGACAAGAACCCCGACGGATATTGCCATCTGCCACTGGAACTGTTCGAGATGGCCAAGCGCGCCAACCGATAACCACCCTACCCCATGCGGCAGCGACTAAAGCGCATCCAGGACAGGGTTACAGGGCTGTTCAAGGAATGGACGGCCCGTGAGAACCTATGGATGACAGGGCCGGTCCTCGCTGCCGCCGTGCTGGTGCTGCTGGTATTGGTCAAGAGTTGCCAAGGTATTGCCTTCTTCAGTTCGGACGAGTACAAACTGTGCCGAATGGGCTATCCCTTCAAGGAGGCCCAAACAATCGCCGCCGCACTGACCGATAAACAGATTGACGTTCTGGTCGGCCTGGGCGAGATGGACACCCTCGCCTGCGCGATTGTCACCCAACCCTTCTTCATCGGTGATAACCTTGAGCGCTATCTCAACTGCCACAAGAGTGACACCACCGGCATTCAGCCAGCCGACATCGTGGCGGTGGTCAACGTGGGAGCCGATAACAATTGGCAAGACCTCGTTCCATGCGACACCACCAAGGGATATCTGATGCTGATTAACCGGAGCCACTACCTGGATAGCCACTTCCGCAACCCCAATATGGTGACATTTGAGAGAGATTATGCCTTCGGAGACCGTCCCAAGGCCGACACCCTCGTTGTCAGCGCCTATTACCAGATGCGTCAGGCTTGCCACCAACAGACATCGGCACACCTGATGGTGAACAGTGCCTACCGTTCGTTCAAGGAACAACAGGACACCCACAAACAGAACAGCAAGAGGTTGGCGGCCAAGGCCGGCTACAGCGAGCACCAGACGGGAATGTGCCTGGACATCGTGTCTCAGGAACACCTCATGAAATGGGAGTTCGGCGAGTCGACCGAAGGGAAATGGCTGCGCGACCACTGCCACGAATATGGCTTCATCCTGCGCTACCCTCAAGGCAAGGAGCGCGTTACGGGCTATGACTACGAGCCGTGGCATCTGCGCTATGTGGGCAAAGAGGCGGCCCAGCGCATCCACGACGAGGGCATCACCCTCGACGAGTACTACGCCTTCTACATCGAGAGAGAAACCAAGTAACGGGAATTATCAGAAACTATGGAGAATCGGCCGCGCAGGCCGTGACGGTCACCCATGGCTGCAGTAACCATGCCCATCGTCATGCGCAGGTTAACTTCCACACAGGGGTTTAAAGCCAAATTACCATCATCAGCACGATAGAGCATCATGTCGACGCCCAACGGGCCGTTGTAGTGCGTAGCGACCATGCTGTCAAGCACCAGCAGCACCCGATCGACGACGTGGTCCAATGCGGGATAGCGGTTGAGCAGGTATTGATGCAGTTCCTCCCTGGGCCCTACCCTACCCGTTGCGAATTGACTGTGGAAATCGCTGTCAAAGACCGAATAGCCCGTCAACAGGGTCTTGCCGTCACGGCACTCACACTCCACCGCAAAATCCTGCACATTATCCAGTCCCACTTCACACAGGAGCGAGCCCTGACGGCGCAACGCACCCTCAATCCAGTGCAGCACGTGACGGTCGCCCTGCGGGTCTATCACACGATAAATGCCCTTGCCGCTGCCTGACCACGGCATCTTGAGGTAACAACCGGGATGCCTGTGCATAAAAGCGGTCATATCGTCGATGATGGTCAACTCCACAGGACAAGGCGAGAAAGCGTTTCCCAGGGCTTGATGAATTGCAATGCTGGTGCGACGATGAGACAAGCGACGGATCCAATCCAGTTGCTCCTCGGTGGGCAGATAGGCGGGTGAAACGCCCACTTGCATCAACTGGTGACGCAAGGTCGCATCCCATCCCCACGGATGGATGCGGCAAGGGCCCAAGTCGGCAATCCCGCTGATGGGAACAGGGGTAATATCGAGATGATGGTCGAGCAGCCAGCGGCGGTCCTCTTCAATCGGGGCATCATCAGGTATAGCAATAAATGACCCTGCGGGTGCCACCCATGCGGGCAGCAGCCTCAGGTCATGCCGCAACTGGCGGGCAAAAGGCGGAGCGGTGTAGTTGTGCGCCCCATGCGCCAGTGCCAGGTCATGCTCGGGATTGAAAAGATAAACGTCCACCATTATAAATTAGGAATTAGAAGTTAGGAATTAGAAGTTAGCATCCGCATTCCTAAAGCCTAAAGCCTAAAGCCTATTTCACGGTGATGTTGACACTGGATTTCATGCCCGTGGTGGGATCCTTGACCGTCAAGGTCATCACTCCCGGCTTTTTGCCAGCCTGGCAAACGACCACCAACTGGCCGTGGAACAGACTCATCTGCGGCTGGGTAAACGGCTCCAGCGAGGTGGCATCACCATTGCAGGCAGCCTTGTAGGTACCCGCTCCCGTGACACTGAACTCAAGCCTATTGGCCGCATCAGGGCACAGGGTGCCGTTCTTGTCGACCAGACTCACGGTGACGTATGCCAAATCGTTGCCGTCGGCCTTGATGGTCTTACGCTCGGGCTCCAGCAAGAGGCTTTTGGGTTTGCCGGCTGTGCGGACAATCTGCTGTCCGGCCTTGTTGCCATTTTCGTCATAGACCACTACCTTCAACTCACCCGGCTGATAGACCACGTCGCGCCAACGCAGGCGATAGCGGTCAAGTCGCGTGGTGTCATTCTTGGTGATGCGGCCCTGGCTCTTGCCGTTGACAAAGAGTTCGGCGCTGGGATAGTCGGTGTAGCAGTAGACGGGAGTTACCTTGCCCTTGCGGTCGGGCCACGTCCAGTGCGGCAGCAGGTGGATGGTGTGCTCCGTCTTGTTCCAGTGGCTGCGGTACAGGTAGTAGCGGTCCTTGGGCAGACCTGCGAGGTCGCAGATGCCGAAGTAACTGCTGCGCGAGGGCCAATATTCGTCATAGGGGGTCGGTTCGCCCAGGTAGTCATAGCCCGTCCACACGAACTCGCCCACCGTCCAGTCGAAGTCGTCCTGCATCTTCCAGTCATCGTCGGGCAGGTTACTCCACCAGCAATATTCCACATCATAGCCCGAGCACTGGCCGTCGGGCCAGGCCTTGTTGGTGGCCACGGTGTCGGGGAAACAGTAGTGACCGCGGGTGCTCACGGTAGATGCCGTCTCGCTGCCCAGGATGAAGCCCTGCGGCAGTCGCTCTATCATCTCCTCATACTTGTGGACGCGGTAGTTATAGCCCGGCACGTCGGCCACTTGGGCAAAGCCACACCAGATGGTGCCGTCGGGCTGGTCCATGCCGCAAGTCACCATGCGGCTGGGGTCATACTTGTGGCACAGGGCAATCAGGTCCTTGTAGCGCTTCACGCCCTCAGGTTTCCACTGCTCGGGAATCTCATTGCCCACGCTCCACATGATGATGCTGGGGTGATTGCGGTGGTTGAGCACCAGGTTGCGGATGTCCTTCTGCCACCACTCATCCCAATAACTGCCGTAGCCGTTGCGCACCTTGGGCTCCTTCCAGCCGTCGAAACTCTCAGCCATGACCATCATGCCCAGGCTGTCACAGATCTCCATCTGCATCGTCGAGGGCATGTTGTGGCTTGTGCGGATGGCATCGGCACCCATGGCCTTCATCATCTTGATCTGGCGGATGAGCGCGGTCTTATTGACAGCGGCGCCCAGCGGGCCCAGGTCATGATGCAGGCACACGCCCTTGATCTTGCGGCGCTCGCCGTTGAGTTGGAATCCGCCCTCCTTGCTGAAGGAAACGGTGCGGATGCCCACCTTCTGCTCCTGACGGTCGATTTCCTTGCCGTTGTGGCGCAGTGTTGCCGTGACAGTGTACAGGTAAGGATTCTCGGGCGACCACAACGAGGGCAGATACACCTCGAGAGGCATTGCGAAATGCCCCATTCCGTCAGGACTGGATTTTGCGCTTGCCACCGCCCTTCCGGCAGCATCCGAGAGGATAACCTCCAGTTCGAAGGCATTATCGATCACCGCACCTTCGTCCAATTGATGCTCAACCTGCAGAGTCGCCTTCTCGCCTTCAATACCCAGCGTTTGAACAAAGAGTCCCCACGTGTCAAGGGCATCCTGCTCACGGGTCATCACCAGTTTGACGGGGCGGTAGATGCCGCCACCGGGATACCAGCGGTTGCTCTCTTCCTTGTTCTCCAAAGTCACCGCCAGGTTGTTTTTCAGACCTTTGCCATTGAGATAGGGGGTCACATCAACGATAAAGGCGTTATAGCCATAGGCCCAATGGCCTGCCTCGCGCCCGTTGACATAGACATGGGCATCGGCCATCGCTCCGTCGAAAACCAGTTGGACATGTTTATATTCCTCGGGCACGGTGAATGTGGTCCTGTAGTAGCCCTCACCAATCCAAGGCAAGGCGCCAGAGCGTCCCGACTTCTCGGTGGCCACGTCCTCGCCATTTTCCTTGATAGCAACGACCTGCAAGTCCCATTTTTTGTCAAACGGCCCGTTGATGGCCCAGTCGTGGGGTACGGTGACATCCTGCCAATTGATCTTGTCGCGCGAGAATTGCCAATTATCGCTCAACGTCACCTCGCGATGGCTTTGTGCCACTGCGGTGATAGCGACAAATACCGATATCAGGGTGAATATCTTTCTCATTGTTGTTTAAGTTGCTGGTTAATAGAGTCAATATATCCGAGTACCTCGTCACGGCCACGGGCATCCTCGCTCGAGGTCATGAAGATGGGCGGCAGTTCTTCCCAGGTCTTGCGCAGCACCTTCTTGTAATCCTCGACTGCGGCGGGCCCTGCGACCTTGCCCAGTTTGTCCATCTTGGTGAACACGATGGAGAACGGCACACCGTTCTCGCCCAGCCACTCGATGAACTCAAGGTCAATCTTCTGCGGCTTGATGCGGCTGTCGACGAGGACAAAGAGATTGGTCATCTGCTGGCGTCCCAACACATAGCCCTGAATCATGCGCCACAACTTATCCCTGTCCTCCTTGCTGCGCTTGGCGTAGCCATAGCCCGGCAGGTCGACGATGTACCACTCGCCGTTGATGAGGAAGTGGTTGATGAGCATCGTTTTGCCCGGGGTGGCACTGGTCTTGGCCAAGGCCTTGCGGCCTGTGAGCATATTGATGAGCGACGACTTGCCCACATTGCTGCGGCCGATGAAGGCATACTCGGGCAATGAGGTGTCGGGACACTTGCGCGCGTCACTGTTGCTGATCTGGAATTCGGCTGATTTGATATTCATAACTGTTGAATTAATTCTAGAGGTTCTAGAGATTCTATATAATCTAGAGCATCTAGAAAATCTATCGGGTCAATTATTGAGAGTTATCCAAAGTTTCAAGATAGAACGAGACGGGGCGGAACCCGTCGTTGCAGGAAATCATCGCCGACCGGGGATTCTGCATCCAGCCGTCGTAGAAGTTGCCCTCGCCGCGTGCCAGGGCCTCGACAAACGGCCTCATCGACTCCCATGCGCTCTCGCACAAGCCTTCAGGACGCTCGCCGCCGACCGACGTGAACGTCTGCCCGATGGTGATGTCACAAGTGTGTTCGATGGGGTTCTCGAATTGCTCCATCAAATCGCGGTACACGGTTTGGCGCATCGCGGTGATGCGAACCGACCGTAGCGGTTCCTCGTGTTCTTTCTTGTTGTTCATGTGTGCAAAATTACAAAAAACCAGCGACATCACAAAAAATCGAGACGGGGAGCCTTCAAACAGGCGCCCCGTCTCTACAGGTAATAGATGATATGTTAAGAAACTGTAAAAATGTTCAGTTTAAGGGATATCACCTTTCAGGAATGATTAACCTTTCAGGATAATGTCGATGAGGGTGTTAACATCGGCAATCGATACCTCACCGTCCTCGTTCACGTCTGAGCGGCCTTCGCTGTTGTCAACACCCGTCAGGAGGATGTCGATCAAAGCGTTGACGTCGGCGATATTAACCTCACCGTCACCATTGACGTCACCCTTGAGGTAGGGCTGAGGATCGGGCTTGGTACCCTGCATGAACGTATAGTCAATATAAGCGCCGGGAATCTCAAAGCGAACAACAGCCTCACGATACTGCATACCCTCGGGCAGAGCCTCGGCGGTAACAACAGCATTTACAAGGCCAGTGAATTCACCACCCTGCATCTGGTCCTCAAGTTCGATGTTGAGCCACTCGGGAACTTCCTCGTCGTTGCAGGACAGGAACCACTCATCATTAGCGCTGGGAGTCCATGACCAGAACTCGATGCTGCGGCTAGTGTGGCTACCGAACTGTTTCTCCATCACGCCACCTTCAACGGGGAAAGTGTACTTGCCATCCTCGGCAGTGTAGTTGAAGGTCAGATAGGGATTCTCAGTGCTCAGGAAGATGGTGAGACCAGTCTTCATGGCACCGCTGGTGAAGAAGTTGTTCAGACCAGCCCATACATAGTGGTCGAGGTTGCCGTCCTCATCCTTAATACCTAACTTGAGGTAAGCCAGTTCACCGAAGCCCTCATCAACATCCATATCGCTGGAAACCATAGCCGAGAAGTTGGTCAGGTTCTCCATCTCAGGATCGTTGTAGCCATCGATTACCACGAGGATAGGACAGTCGATAGTCGGAGTGATATCATACTCCAGACCATCCTCCTCACCAAAGAGGGTGAAGAATACCAAGCCGCCAGTGGTAGCCTCGGTCTCGGGAGTTACAGTTGCACGGCCCATAGCGATCAGTTCACCGGGCTCCTCGGGCAATACAGCCTCGTCTTCTTCACTGTAAGGAGGAATCTCATCGAGTTTGTAGATGCGGCAGGTCATGTCAACCTGGGCAGCAACCTCGAGCACAGCGCAGTCCAGAACCACCTGCTTGAGCAGATAGGGAGCGGTGGGTTTCTCAAATGCCTGGGCAATACCATCGACGGGGTTGCCACCGCTAGTACCGGCGTTCTTACCGAACCAGTAGCCGTCCTCGTTCTGTCCGTAAGGCTGAGCACCGCTGTAGTAAGACATCGGGTAGCGCTGGTCACCATTGCGGCCACCATAGCAGAAGTTCTTACTTGATTTGAGGAAGTCGGTTTCCCAGATTTCCATGGTGCTGGGCACAGAAAGGATGTCAGAGATGAACTGTTCATCGGCAACAGGATTCTCAGAGGTACCACTCATTTTGTATCCAGTGTAGGTGAACAGGTTGAAGGCGTCACCATCCTCAGCATAGAATACGGGCACAGAGTCGGTCTCATAGCCATACTGTACCGTGAGGTCTTGACCTTCGGCGTATAACCACGTCTGCTCACTATCGGTACCATCCTCATTGGGAACCCAAAGTTGATAGTCCCAGAACAAACTTGCTTCGGGGCTTGCACCGTCAACAAAGCCGTTGAAGGTATAGTCCACATAAGGAGTAACAGCAAAGTAAGGAGCATACAGCAAACCTGAGTAGGCGCCATCTTCCACTACCAAACTTGCGGGGAATGCACCAGCAGGGCGGCGATACCAGCAGTCAATGTTGGCGGCCTTCTTGGGAGCCTTGAAAACAGGGGTTCCAGGAGTGCGCATCTGCTTCACTTCCTTCTTGGCTTCAGCCTTCATCACCTGCAGATGAGGACGAGCAGGCGCCTGAGTAGTCTCGGAGCGCTTGATTTGTGCATTGGCAGACGTCACCATGAGTGCGGCTGCTGCTAAAAGTAAAATCTTTTTCATAAATGCTTGTTATAAAAATATGTAAATAAAAATTATTAAAATTTCTATCGTTAAAATTGACAGCCGGGACATTTCACCAGGGACACGCCCCGGCTATCAAAAAGTTCATTGACTTGTTATAGTCTCCACATGAAGTAGGAACCAGTATTGCCGCTATCGCTCATCTTTATGTCGACAGGTGCCAGCAGCGAACTGGTGGACAACGTGAAGATAGCACGGTTGAGCAATTCGACAATGCCTACCATCGAAGGACACTTCTCACCATAGATGGTGGCGGCATCGTTGAATTCGCCAGTGTAGTGGAACTTGATCTGGTTGTCGTTAACAAATTCGGCAGTCAAGTAGTAAGTGGGATAGAACGTCCTCTTCTGATACAAGCAGCCGAATGCGATGGCATAGCACTCCTTCGTGTTGTCATAGGAGAGTTGAACCGACGTGAGTTTACGCTTGCCGTAATCGTTCAACTCATTCTTGAACCCGTGGAAGAGATCAGCAAACTCGCCACCCATCTGGGTCGTGTCACCCTTCCATGTGAAGGTCCTGATCGTGAACACCTTGTTCAGATCATCGGCAGTGATTGTCGTCGTGTTGTCGTCGCGGCACAGCAGCGAGCCATCGGCTTGACGGATGAAGTTCTGAATCGTGTAACCGTCCAAGGTGATGGGATGCATGAATGAGAGACCGTCATGGGTAATGATGACGTTGTGATTCTCAGCAGTCGAAATCTCATCGGCACCCTCACGGAACATCTTCAGGATGCTGGAAGCACCGTTCTTGACAATCCAGCGGGTATCGTTCGGCAGGTTGATGTAGACCTGCGGAATCTTGGCGTTGAAGAACGAGTCGGCCATGGCAACAACTTCGTCCATGTAGACATGGTCGTCGACATTGGCGTCAACACGAACCATAATCATGTCGATACCATACTTCTTACCAGAGATGTAGAGCGTGTCGTTGGAATACTTCATGAGGTCGAACTCGTAGTCACCCTCGTGACCGTAACCGGTCTCGTCGGTATCCTCATCACTCAGGCTGGGGATATCCTCGGGGTCAGCAAACAAGTGGAAGTACTTGTTGAAACTGTTGAACGAGAGCACGGGACCGTTGTCGGTAACGACTTCCCAGAGTGAGGTCTGGCTACCGTAGGTGGGCACCTTGAGCGACTCACCCTCGACATAACCGATCCACTCGTTCTTACCTGCAATGGTCACCGAACCGTCGTTGCGGAAAGTCATCAGATAGACGTAGCCAGGCTCATTGCTGTTGGCATAATACTGCATCTGCCACTTGCCGCCGTTGCTCGTGAGAATATCGATGTACTCGGCTTTGGCCTTGTCCAAGCGAGCCACGGCATCCTCATCAAAAATTTCGTCAATCTCGTTCTTGCAGGAACTCAGTGAGAGCGTTGCCAAGGCTACGAGCGACAAAAGAGAAATATTTAAAAACTTCTTCATTTTCTTTTCATCGTGATTAAAGGTGAAACACAATTAATGAATATCGGTAACCAGTTTACGCAACTCGTTGATGTCGTAGTGGGTTTGACGATACTGAACCTCCTCACGGAGTTCGTCCAGATCTACACCCCAGGCTTCCTTGAGCCAGGTGCGTGCAATCTGCACCTTCTGGAGGATAGCCTCTACGCCATCGATACCGTCCTTGTCCTCGACGTCATAGACAATGATGCGGTTGCCCTCACTGTCCTTGTTGTTACGCCAGTACTTGTGTACGGTACCATCCTCATCAACCTCGGTGAACACATTCCACTCGCTAACATAAACGAGGTCCTGGGTCACGTCGTTGTTGGGATAATAGTAGTAGCAGAAGAATTGGCTGGTCACGTCGTCCTCATCACCCGAAGCCCAACCACGGCTGGCCAGGTCGAGGATGCGGTTCCACTGTTCATCGGTCTTCACGATGTAGTTAGCAATAGTCTCGGCAAAGTCCTCGCGGAACTCGCTCGATGCATAGGTCGTCACGAAGCCCAGCGAAGCCACTTGACCCTCGCTGCGGTCCTGCCAGTTGTTGCTGTCATAGTGACCGATCGAGATCGTGTTGAACTCGTTGGGATAGGTCTTGGTCTGGTGCAGGATGTGAGCGAACTCATGGTGCATGGTCTTGAAGTAGTACTCGTTCATCATGTTAAAGTCGTTGATGCGCATGGCATTGACTTTGAACAACGAAACCTTGATACCACCCTCGGCAAGACCGACAATCTCGGTACCCGAAGTGGGGTTATAGGCGGGCGAACCCACCAAGAGGATGATACGGGGTCCGTAGGACTTGAGGAACTCCTCACCGGCAACCTTGTCATACACGTCGAACCACAGGTACTTGCAGAGCACTGCCAGGTCGATAGAATTCTCGTAGGTGGCAGGTACCAGGTTGTAGTTCATGTTGGTGCTGACGTCCGGCATCTTATAGAGGAACGTCAAGTTGTACTTGTCGAGATAATTTTCCTTGAGGAACTTATCCAACTGATAAGTGTAGGAAGTGGGGTCGAGAGACTCATCAACATCGGGGAAGATGGTCGGTCCCAACTTGTCCTCACTGCACGAGGAGAGCGACATGGCTGCTACTGCCATGAGCAAAAATGCAGAGATATAATATTGAATCTTTTTCATAGTCTAATGATGTGATGAGAATTAATTAGAAACACGTACATTCTCACTGCTGTTGATAACATAGTTGCTCTCAGCCCTGTTGGTCTCACGCGGGTTGGGCTCGAGACCGGCACCGATAACCTCATTGGGGATCTGGATAGCATAACGCGGGTCGAGCACATCGAGGGTGTAGACGTCGTCGATGCCCATCTTGTGCTTGATGCTGAAGCCGTAGCGCTTGATGTCGAACCAGCGGTTACCCATGTGAACCAACTGGATGCGGCGGAAGTGCTGAACGCACTGCATGTAAGGCTCGATCTCCGGGGTCATGTGGTACTGGTCGCTGGGGCAAACCTCATCGATGTGGAACTTCATGACGATGTTGTAACCAGGATCCTTGCGGTCGGGATTGTCATAATAACTGTAGAACGTCAGGATCTGGTCCTTGGTCAACTCGGTCATGTTGTAGTTGCGCGACTCATCGTCGGAGAGGTGCTCCTGGTTCCAGATGTAGAGGTCGTCGAATGCTGCGTCGATGTTGCCCAGGAAGAGGTTAGCCTCGGCACGCATCAGCAGGGTCTCCTCGGTGGTGAACTCGGGGCGAATCTCGTGGCAGTAGCCGATACCCGAAATCTTGTCGGTGTACTCGAACTGCTCGAAGCAGGTGCCGGCAAAGTAGGCACCGTACTCCTGACCGCCTGCACTACCGCAGACACCGTTGAAGCAAGGCATCATCGCAAATTTCTCTTTGGTCTTGGTGTTCTGGTACTGGCAACGTGCCCAAGACGGGCCGGGGCCCTGGATGGTACCGCGCTTAGCATCACGGTTGCAAGTGAAGCGGTAACCCAGGAAGCGGCGCCACCAGGTGCTGTAGTTGGTGAACAACTGCATGTTGCAGGGGCGCTCGATGCTGGTGAAGTAGCGGCCGATATCGCTGATGTAGTAGAAGTCGTCCTGCCACCAGCCATCGTTGAGCATGGTACTGGGATCATTGCCCTTGAAGGCAGCGGTAGCATACTCGACAACCTTGTCATATTCACGCTTAATCAGATAGAAACGTGCTGCAAACGAGTTGGAAGAAGCCACGTTGAAGTGGTTCTTGGGAACCTCGTAGTATTCGTCGGTGATGTACTTCAGACCCAACTTGAGGTCGGCCTCGATCTTGTCGTAGGTCTCGAGCAGAGTGCCACGATCGTACTTGGGATCAAGTTCCTTCTCGGGAGTAGTGGCATAGGGGATACCGGGCAGCGTAGCGCTGATGGTAGCGCCACGGTAAGGCATGCAGAAGATCTGGGCCAAGATGAAGTGGTGATAGGCACGGATCATGTAAGCCTCACCCTTGATGGCGTCCAGACGGGCCTGGTCGGCGGAAGTGATGGGCTCACCCTCAATCGCGCCAGCGGCCTCAAACTCATCAACCTTCTCAAGAACGGCGTTGGCAACGGCGATAGCGCCATAGCATCCGCCCCACACACCCGAGGGGGTGTCGCTGCTGGAGATGTCGAGGTCGACATCCTGCCAAGCGTAGACCTGCTCGTCGGCCTGGCTATAGTAACTCAAGTGGTAACGTACACCGTCATCACTGGGTGAATTGTTATCGATGACGTTATCGCTCGACAACTCACCCACCAGGGCGTAGTTGGCATCGGTGTAACCAGTCACGAGCAACTGCTCCAACTGATCCAGGTTCACCAGATAGACGCGGGTATCGGGCACCTTGTCAAGGAAGTCCTTGCAAGAACTCAAACCGATAAGCGCCACTGCGATAAATAATATTCTATATTTTAATTTCATAATCTTTATATTATATATAATGTGTAACAACTATCGATTACATACCCAGACGCAGGGTGAGGGTGAACTGCTTGGGGTTGGGCGAAGCCACACCACCACTGTTGAAGAACTCGGGATCCTGGCCGTTCAACTTCTTGTCGGCATAGAGCAGGCAGATGTTGGTGGCGGCAAACTTGATCGAAGCAGTGTTCAGACGCAGGTGCGAAATCAGTGACCTGGGCACATCGTAGGTGAGCGAAATCTCCTTGAGGCGGATGAAGTCGCCCTTGGCGATGCGGGCAGTACTGTAGTTATAGGCGTTGTAGGCCATGCTCAGGTAGTTGTTGGAGTAAACCTGACGACGCGAGGCAATAGCGGGAATGTCGGTATAGGCCTCGTCACCGGGGAGAGCCCAGCGGTTCTTGAAGTCCTTGGTGAAGGAGGTCAGGTCGCTGTAGCCAGCCGAGAAGACGGGATCCAGACGCAACTTGTTGCCAAACGAATAGGTCATGAAGACGTTCAGGTGGAATCCCTTGAAGTCAAACATGTTACCAAAACCTCCGGTGTAGGGAGGATCAACGGGACCCTCATACTTGAGGAATCCAAGGTTCTCGTATTCCTGGAAGTTGACACCCACGTTGGAGATTTCACCAGTCTCGTCATATACCAGGGGCAGACCATGGCTGTCCAGGCCGGCGAAGGGGATCGAGAAGATAGCACGGTGGGGATAGCCCTCGAGGGGGAAGCCGCTACCGGTTACCAGGTCGATGACGCGTGAGCGCGACTGCAGTTTGCTGATCTCGGTCACAGCATAGGAGAACGTCAAGTCGGTGCTCCAACCGAAGCCACCGGGACGCGAAGGCTCGATGTTGCGCGACGAGATGGTGAACTCGACACCGTGTGACTTCATCTTGGCGACGTTACCATACTTGGTGGTGATACCGCCGACACCCTGGGTGCGGATAAGACCGATCAGGTCGAAGTTGTTACGGAAGTACCAGTCAAACACGAGGTTGAAGCGGTTGTACATGAAACCGAGGTCAACACCGAGGTCGAACTCGTGCTTCTTCTCGTAGGTAAGTTCGCTGTTACCCAGACCTGCCAGATACAGACCGGTCTCGTAGGCGCTGGTCTCCTGGCGCCAGGGACGGGTGGGATAATACAGAGCCTCGGCGTTGGCATAGCCAGCGGGGCCGCTCTCACCGGTCAGCGAGTAACTCAGACGCAGTTTTGCATAGGAAAGGATACCCTTCTGATAGAGGGAAGTGTTCTGGAAGAACGGCTCGTCATAGACGTTCCATGCAGCCGAAATGTTCCAGGTGGGGAGCCAGCGGCTCTGGTCGGTCTTACCCATCAGGTTAGAACCCTCGTAACGTACGGTTCCGTTCAAGACGTAGCGGCCGAGCAACGCATAGTTGGCGTTGGCGAAGTAGGCCATGTTGCGGCGGTGGGTATTACCTACACTGTAGTAAGCGCCGTTCTCTTCCTGCATCTGCTTGAAGAGTTTGTAGTTGAGCGCGGGAATGTTACCATTGTCATAAACAACGCCCCAAGCCTCGAACGACTCATAGAAGCGGTCGACGCGGCTGGCCTCCATACCTGCATACAGGTTGATGAGGTGCTGGCCGTTGTTGAAGTCCTTCTGATACTGACCGGTTGCACGGAAGTCGAAGGTCTTCAGGCTGTTCTTGGAGAAGAACAACATACCACCTTCCTTCATTACCGACTCGGGCAGTGCGTTGGGCACGTCGATATCAGTATAGAGGTAGGAGTTGGATGCACGAATCGAAGCATTCTCGGGGATGATACCGGCACGGTAAGCGTTGGCCTGGTTACTGTTCTCGAGAACGTAGTGGTTCTGCTCAGAGTTCACAGAACGCATCGAACCCAGCAGGTTGAACTCCAGCGACTGGTCCTGCTTCATGATGGGCTTGATGTTAAGTTCGCCCTGGAACTTGAGGTCGGTTACCTCAACGTCGATGTAGTTGGACTGCAACTCATCAAAGATGTTGAAGTTGGTGTAGTTGCGCACATAACGCCTATTGGGGTCAAGGGTACGGGCGGTGTTCAACGCGAAACTGTAGGGGTTGATATCGAAGTCGCGCTTTACCTCACCATAAACCACGTCGACGTTCTGGCTCAAGGTACCGGGAGCCTTCTGGTCACGGAAACTGTTGCTGTTCAAAATCTTGATCTTCACCTTGTCGGTCAGGTTGTAGATAGCGTTTGCGTTGAAGGTGTAACGCTCAACGCGGCTGCTCTTGTACCATCCCGGGTCAGCCATCACCGAAGCCGAGGTATAGAACGAGCCCTTGTCGGTACCGCCCGATACGCTCACGGCGTGGTTCTGCATGATGTTGTTGTTGAACAGGAGGTCAAACCAGTCGGTGTTGCGAAGTTCGGCTTCGCGCAGGTACTGGTTACGTGCATTCTGTGTGTTGGGCAAGCCATAGGTTCCGGTTGCGGGATCATAGGTGTCCATCAGTGTGTACATCTGGCCATAGATACCAGAAGTGGTGCTGTTCACCAGGCTGGCATACTCGAGCCAACCCTTCTGCTCCATCTCGCGCAAGATACTCATCTGCTCCTGAGAGTTGCA
>ONRP01000039.1 GCA_900320245.1 uncultured Prevotellaceae bacterium | reverse complement strand
GCCTTTCTCATAGGCGTCCCAATCGAAATCGGCGATTGGAGAATTTTTTAATTCTTCGCTCATTTAAATTGTTAATAATAAGTTAGTTAAACAGCCTTTCCGGACACGTTCCCGAAAAGCGCGACTGCAAAGGTACAAAAAAATCCTGATTCACAAGCAAAAACGTTACTTTTTCTTTGAAAAACAATTTTTTATCATCTTGCTGTGCACTGATGCTGTCAGCCGTAGCCATCCTAAGAGAACTGATGCTGTCATTGATACTCTCACGAAATAAACGGCAGAACGTTCCAAAAATATAAAAATGCTTAACAATATCTACTTTGACCCACCGTTAATTGATAACTGAAAAGTTTGCACTACCTTTGCGAATAGTTTATTAATTGATATTGAGATGACAAAGAAGGAATTGAGGAAACAGATCAAGGATCTGAAAGCGATAACACCAGTGGCACTCCGTCAGGTCGAGGCCGACATCGTGTTCAATACCATCAAGGCAATGCCCGTGTGGCAACAGGCACAGCACGTCCTGTGCTACTGGTCGCTGCCCGACGAACTGCCCACCCACGAGAGCGTGAACCAGTGGCTGGCTGCCGGCAAAAACATCTACTTGCCGCGCGTGGTGGGTGACGACCTGGTAATTGTTCCCTATCACGGTCCGCAGAGCCTCGACGACAACAACAAGTTCCACATCGGGGAGCCCGTGGGCGATGCCGTCGACCCCTCATGCCTGGAACTCATCATCGTGCCTGCCGTGGCACTTGATGCCAAGCGCAACCGCCTGGGCCGCGGCAAGGGCTTCTATGACCGACTGCTGAGTACCACCGCCTGCCCCACCATCGGCGTGGTGTGCGACTTCCAGTTTGTGGACGAAGTGCCTGTCGAACCCCACGACCGCCCGCTCGACTGTGTCGTCACCAGCGACACAGTCATCGCCAATCCCGAGAAACAGGACATGTTCAACTGACACTTTTTTCACGCTAAGACGCGAACTAATAACCGCCCTAACGGGCGGGAAATTAATCAAATTATTTTAAAATTGATTTTTTAAAACATGACAGCCAAAGAGCATAATGAGTTCTACCGATTCTTTCATGAAATTACAGGTGAGGCCATGCTTGTCCATAGTGAATATCACGAGGGATTACTTGAATCTGCCTATGAAGCCGCTCTTTCATATCTGTTAAAACAGAAAGGATATACGGTAGAAAAACAAGTATATCTACCTATGTTTTGGAAAGATGTACAACTTGAACAGCATTATTGCATGGATTTGGTGGTGAACAAGGACATCATTATTGAACTCAAGGCTATCAAAAACATAGCAAAGCCACACCGCCAACAATTGTTCAATTACATGCATTTGACACATAAGCCTTTTGGTATGATCATGAACTTTGGCGCTGAGAGTTTCTATAGTGAGTGGTATCATCGACATGAAGATGGTACTATTGAAAAAATCAACTGGCGAAATCCAATTGAAGAATTTATCGAGCAAAGAATGAACAAAGCCAACGGCACATCGAATATTTAATTTAATTTGAAAAATTTCCCGTGCGACAGCACGGTAAATTCATTTGAGAACACGGTAATTATCTTGAGAAGTATGAATATATGGAGTTGGAGATGGGCACTTGTGCTTGCTTTGCTTGCCTTTAATCAGGTGGTTGGGGCTAAGGACAAGGAGTTGCCGGTTGATCCTGAGTTGAGAATCGGTCGGTTGGACAACGGTATGACGTATTATATCCGTCACAACGAGCAGCCCAAGGGCCGTGCTGAGTTCTGGCTTGTGCAGAACACAGGCTCACTGGTCGAGGAGGACAGCGAGCGCGGCTTGGCCCACTTTATCGAGCATATCGCCTTCCAGGGCACCCGCAACTTCCCCGACATCGATATGGTGGACATCCTGCAGAACAATGGTGTGTCTTATGGCCGTGACATCAACGCGTCGACGGGCTTTGACGACACGCGGTTCCAGATTTCCAACGTGCCCACCGCACGCCCCGAACTGCTGGACACCGTTCTGCTGATGCTTCGTGACCTGTCCAGCGAACTCAACTTCGACGACCGCGCCATCGAGGAGGAACGCGGTGTCATCCAGGAGGAATGGCGCATGCATGCCGACCAGACGATGCGCATGTACGAGAACACGTTGCCCATACTGCTGTCAGGAAGCCGCTATGCCTACCGCATCCCCATCGGCGACATGACCGTCATCCGCAACGTCACCCGCGGCCAGTTGCTGTCGTTCTACCACCGCTGGTACAGCCCGCAGCAACAAGCCGTGGTCATCGTGGGCGACTTTGATGCTGAGCGCATGGAGCAGATGGTTATACAGACTATGTCAAGCCTGCCCAAACGCGACATCGCCCCACCCGACCCGGCGCTGAGCACCGTGCCCGACCACACTGGGGTAAACTACGCCCTGCACGTCGACCCCGAGGCATCAAGTTCGATGACATACCTGATGTTCAAGCACAGCCAAGTGCCCCGCTCACAACGCAACACCGACGCTTATCTGAAACATAATATTGTCTCGACCCTCGTTCAGGAGATGCTCTCACGGCGTCTCGACGAACTGTGCCGCACCCCGTCATCGCCCATCGACTACGGCATGGTGTATGACCGCAAATTCCTGGTTGCCGCCACCTGTGATGCCCTCACGCTGGCAGTGCTGACCAAAGAGGACCGCACGCTCGAAGCGCTGGACTCGCTGATGGTACAGGCCGCCCGCGCCACACAACACGGATTCACGGCCAGCGAACTCGAGCGGGCCAAACGTGACGCCCGTTCGGTCTACTCCAACCTGCAACTTGAGGCCAGCAACCGCACCAACCGCGAATATGCCGACGAGTATATCGATTGCTATGAGAACGGCGGCTACATCCCCGGTGTTGTGGCCGAGTCAAAGATGCTGATTGATGGTGTGGAGCGTGTCACGCTCGACGACGTGAACCGCTACCTGCGCGGGATTGTCGGCAAGGACAACGTGAGCGTGCTCATCTCTGGTCCCCAAAGGATAAAGGGCGCCAGCCGCTACCCCACCTCGCGCGATGTCATCAACCACTTCGGCCGCATCATGAACGAGCGGCAGACGCCCTACGTCGACCTGATGGCCGACGAGAAACTGCTCAGGAACGAGCCCGCAAGGGGCAGCATCGTCAACGAGATCTACGAGCCCGAGACCGGCATCACCACGATGACGCTGGTCAACGGCGCCATCGTCAGACTCAAACCCACAACGTTCAAGAACAACGAGGTGCTGTTCAACGCCTTCAGCCTCGGCGGCGAGTGGGCCTATGGCGACAGTGCCGACATCAACGTGCGCCTGATGGACCAAGTCGTCGAGGAGTGCGCTCTGGGAGGGCACACCATCAACCAACTCAACCGAATGCTGAGCGGCCGGCAACTGGGGCTGTCCTTTGTCCTCAACGATGCCAACGAGCAACTGAGCGGCGGCTGCCAGAGCGCTGACCTGGAGACCCTGCTGCAACTGTGCTACCTCTATTTCACCGACGTGAGCATCGACGAGGATGCCTTCCAGGGCCTCAAGACCCGCGTCCGTTCGCAGTTGTCGCAATCGTCCTACAACCCAAAAATGATCTATAGCGACTCCATCGGCAGCACTATCTATCAGGGCAACCGCATGTACCGCAGCATCCCTCCCGAAGAGGTAGACAGGCTTGACGGTGAACGCGTGCTGCAACTCTATCGCCAGCGTGTCGCCAACGCCGGCGACTACACCTTCTCAATAGTGGGTGCTTTCAGCATCGACGAGGTGAGGCCGCTCATCAGGAAATATCTGGCTTCGCTGCCCGCTAACGGTGAGCGCGAGACCTACGGCAACGGTTACTGCCCCGAGATGGCCACGGGCGAGGTCGACAACTTCTTCGAGGTGCCGATGCGCAACCCCAAGTCATCCATCTATGTGAGCATCATGGGCGACAAGCAATACAGTTATGACGACGAGTTCATGATGGACCTTGTGGGCGAGTCGGTGGGCACGGCTCTGCTCACCTTCCTGCGTCACGAGAAGCATGGCGTCTATGACGTAGCAGCCGACGGCACCTTGTCAATTTACCACAACCGATGGATGGTCAACTACGAGTTTGAGACCGGCATTGCCGACCGCGACAGCATGCTCCAATATGCCGACTATGCCGTCAGTGCCGTCTTTTACAACGGTGTGAGTGAAGACCTGTTCCTCAAGATGAAAGAGAAAATCAGCCACCAGCACGAGGATGCTATGCAAACCAATACCTTCTGGCTTCGCGCCCTGCAGATGCGGGCCCTGGGCGTTGACGTCATCGATGGTTTTGACAAGTTGTTCCCCACCCTGACCCAGGAGCATCTCAACAACTATATCCAGGCCTTGAGGCCCCACACCCGCCTACGCATCGTCATGAATTAGGCACCAACCACAACATCTGGAGAACAAAAAACAAGACGCTAAAGAGAGCAAAGGAAAACAAGAAGTACAAGAAGTACTATGGCATCCGCATGCATTATTCAACAACTGAAAATTCTGAATTTTCTGACTGGCTGCCGCGTTCCTTTCAAAACTGCCGGCGGATTAAACGGATTCGGCGTCCGCTATCATTTTTTCAACAACTGAAAATTCTGAATTTTCTGATAGGCATCCGCGCTCCTTTTTAAAACTGCCGGCGGATTAAACAGATAAGGCGTCCGCACTCAAATAGAATGCGGACGCCTCTCTAAACTCTAAACCCTAAACTCTAAACTGCGAGCGCAGCGAGCATAAAAAACTCTAAACTGCGAGCATAAAGAGCATAATCACCAATTTCCGGTAAGGACGCGGGCGATGAGCACGGTAACGTCGTTGATGTCGACGGTGCCGTCACCCGTAGCCGTATTGCAATCGGCAGCGGTGGCATTGTGCTCGACATCCTTTCCCAGCACCACATCGATCAGGAAGGTCACATCGTTGATGTCAACAAACCCGTTGCCATCAACGTCACCACGCAGGCCGGCGTTCTTGTCGGTGAAGTAGCCCGGGTTGCTCGCGCCGCCGTCGATGTGGGCATATTCTTTATCCACATGGTTGGCATCGTAGGTCGTGCCCTGACCGCCCACCAGACTGGTGGAATAATTGAACATTTGTGAGGAGTTCGTCACGGCCTCCGTACTCCACTCCTCGCCAGCATAGATGGTAGTCAGGTTGGAGCAGTAGTAGAACATTGCGCTCATATTGGTCACATTGGTAGTGTTGAAACTGCTCAGGTCAAGGCTCGTAAGACCAGTGCAGCGATAGAACATGTAAGCCATATCGGTCACCTTGGACGTGTTGAAGTGGCTCAAGTCAAGGCTCGTCAATTCACTACACCAAGCAAACATCCTCCACATATTGGTCACCTCGCTGGTATTCAGATACTCCATACCCTCGATGGTCTCAAGGTTTTGCATCCCAAAGAACCAAGAGTAGGTAGTCGTCGGGCGGGCACCGGCAAACGAGGGGTCAAAGACCACCTGAGTCACGTCATCTATGGTGTCGTCAGTTTTCCAACCGGGCTCGTGTTCTCCCGTGTTCAGGTCGTAGGTCGTGCCGGGACGAGTGTCGCGCTCGGTGTCGTAGTAGAACGTCAGCGTTGTGTTCTCGGGCGTGTAGCAGGCGTAGGCCTCGGTGCCCGCAGCGGTGAAATAGCCCGGGTTGTTCGCGCCGCCGTCGATGTGGGCATAGGTCTTGTCCTTCGGGTTGGAATCGTTATATACCGTGCCCATGCCGCCTACCAGATTGTTGTTGTTTTGGAACATATACTCAGAACTCGTTACAGCCTCTGTACTCCAGCCATCACCAGCATAGATGGTAGTCAGGTTGGAGCAGCCTAAGAACATTCTGGTCATGTCGGTCACGCTGGACGTGTTGAAATTGCTTAAGTCAAGGCTCGTCAAACTTGAGCACCCGATGAACATGCCGTACATATTGGTCACCTTGGACGTGTTGAGACTGCTCAAGTCAATGCTCGGCAAACTAGAGCAGCCATTGAACATGTGAGACATATCGGTCACTTCACTGGTGTTCAGGTAAATCATGCCCGTGATGGACTGAAGGTGCTGCATGCTATAGAACCAACCAAAGGTGGTCGACGGGCGGGCACCAGCGAACGACGGGTCAAAGACCACCTTGGTCACATTGGTATAAATCTCGTCAGCGTCCCAAGCAGTGTCGTCGTGGCCTGTGTTCAGGTCGTAGGTCGTGCCCGGGCGAGTGCCGCGCTCGGTGTCGTAGTAGAACGTCAACGTCGTGTTCTCGGACGTGTAGCAGGCATAGGCCTCGGTGCCCGCAGCGGTGAAGTAGCCCGGATCGCTCGCGCCGCCGTCGATGTGGGCATAGGCCTTGTCAATGTGGCTGGCATCATAGGTCGTGCCCTTACCACCCACCAGACAGGTGTCATCACCGAACATATTTTGGGAGTACACGACAGCCGCAGTGCTCCAATCACTGCCCACAGTGATGGTACGCAGATTGCCGCACCTGCGGAACATGCCAGTCATGTTTGTTACCTGGGACGTGCTGAAACTGCTCAAGTCAAGGCTCGTCAGGCCGCTGCTGTAAGCGAACACACGAGTCATGTTTGTCACCTTGGACGTGTTGAAATGGCTCAGGTCAAGGCTCGTCAAGCCTGGACAGTAACCGAACATCCAAGTCATATTGGTCACCTCGCTGGTGTTCAGATACTCCATGCCCTCGATAGTCTGAAGGTTTTGCATATTATAGAACCATGAGGCAGTGGTCGTCGGACGGGCATTAGCAAACGAGGGGTCAAAGACCACCCTGGTCACACTGGCATTGGTGCTGTCAGTTTCCCAATCAGTGTCGTTGTTGCCCGTGTTCAGGTCGTAGGTCGTACCCGGACGACTGCCGCGATCGGTGTCGTAGTAGAACGTCAACGTCGTGTTCTCGGGCGTGTAGCACGCATAGGCCTCGGTGCCCGCAGCGGTGAAGTAGCCCGGGTTGTTCGCGCCGCCGTCGATGCGGGCATAGGTCTTGTCCTTCGGGTTGGAGCCGTTATAGGTTGTGCCCTGGCCGCCTACCAGATTGTTGTTGTTATGGAACATATACGAGGAACTCGTTACAGCCTCAGTACTCCAGTCCTCGCCCACATAGACGGTAGTCAGGCGGGAGCAGCCGTAGATCATGCTACCCATATCGGTCACATTGGATGTATTGAAACTGCTCAAGTCAAGACTCGTAAGACTGCTGCAGCCACCGAACATGTTAAACATATTTGTCACATTGGATGTGTTGAAACCACTCAAGTCAAGGCTGGTCAAACCAGTGCAGTTACAGAACATGACTCGCATGTCTGTCACCTTGGAGGTATTGAAACCGCTCAAGTCAACGCCCGTCAAACTGGAGCAAGTATTGAACATGTGAGCCATATTGGTCACCTCGCTGGTGTTCAGATACTCCATGCCCGTGATAGTCTGGAGGTTTTTCATCAAGTAAAACCACATGTAGGTGGTCGTCGGGCGGGCACCGGCAAACGACTGGTCAAAGTGCACCTTGGTCACATTGGCATTGTTACCGTCAGTTTTCCAACCGACCTCGTTTTCGCCCGTGTTCAGGTCATAAGTCGTTCCGGGGCGACTGTCGCGCTGATCATCGTGGTAGAACGTCAGCGTCGTGTTCGACGGCGTGTAACAAGCGTATGCCTCGGTACCCGTTGCAGTGAAGTAGCCCGGGTTACTTGTGCCGCCATCGATGTGAGCATAGGTCTTGTCCTTCGGGTTGGAGTCGTTATACGTCGTGCCCATGCCGCCCACCAGGCTGGTGCAACTTCCGAACATATTTGTAGAGTTCGTCACAGCCGCTGTACTCCAATCACTGCCCACAGTGATAGTCTGCAGATTGCCGCACAAGAAGAACATTGCGCTCATATCGGTCACATTGGACGTGTTGAAACTGCTCAGGTCAAGGCTCGTAAGACCAGTGCAGCGATAGAACATGTAAGCCATATTGGTCACCTTGGACGTGTTGAAATGGCTCAGGTCAAGGCTTGTCAAGCCTGGACAGTAACCGAACATCCAAGTCATATTGGTCACCTCGCTGGTGTTCAGATACTCTATGCCCTCGATAGTCTGAAGGTTTTGCATATTATTGAACCATGAGTCAGTGGTCGTCGGACGGGCATTAGCAAACGAGGGGTCAAAGACCACCCTGGTCACACTGGTATTGGTGTTGTCAGTTTCCCAATCAGGGTCGTTGTTGCCCGTGTTCAGGTCATAGGTCGTGCCCGGGTGGCTGCTGCGCTGGTTGTCATAGTAGAACGTCAGCGTCGTGTTCATCGGCGTGTAGCAGGCATAGGCTTCAGTACCCGCAGCAGTGAAGTAGCCCGGGTTGCTCGCGCCGCCGTCAATGTGGGCATAGGTCTTGTCCACATGGTTGGCATCATAGGTCGTGCCCTGGCCACCCACCAGGCTGGTGCAGGTCTTGAACATATCTGTTGAGTTTGTCACTGCAGCCGTGCTCCAGCCCTCACCCACATAGATGGCGGTCAAGTTGACGCAAGTAGAGAACATTCTGGCCATATTGGTCACTTTGGACGTGTTGAAACTGCTCAAGTCAAGACTTGTCAGGCCGCTACAATTCTCGAACATGGCATTCATATTGGTCGCCCTGGACGTGTTGAAGTGGCTCACATCAAGGCTTGTCAATGCTGGACAGTACTGAAACATATAACGCATATCGACCACGTTTTCGGTGTTCAGATATTCTATGCCCATGATGGTTTGAAGTTTATACATGCTCGCAAACCAACTATAGGTATACGTTGGGCGGTAGCCAGCGAACGAGGGGTCGAAGACCACCTGAGTCACGTTGGCATAGGTGCCGTCAGAGTACCAGCCAGGTGCGTTTAAGCCAGGCATGTTATAGGTCGTGCCCGGGCGACTGCTGCGCAGGTTATCGTAGTAGAACGTCAGCGTCTTGTGTGTCGTCGTGTACGACGACGTGTAGCAGGCATAGGCCTCGGTACCCGCAGCGGTGAAGTAGCCCGGGTTGCTCGGGCCGCCGTCAATGTGCGCATAGGTCTTGTCTTTCGGGTTGGATTCGTTATATACCGTGCCCTGGCCGCCCAGCAGACTGGTGCAGTCAGTGAACATATAATAGGAGGTCATCACAGATGCCGTGCTCCAGCCCTCGCCAGCATAGATATTTTGCAGATTGGAGCAGTCATAAAACATGTAATGCATTTTGGTCACTTTGGACGTGTTGAAATTGCTCAAATCAAGGCTCGTCAAACCAGAGCAATCATCGAACATATAAGACATGTCGGTCACTTCGGACGTGTTGAAACTACTCAAGTCGAGGCTCGTCAAACTAGAGCAATCTTCGAACATACAAGACATATTGGTCACTTTGGACGTGTTGAAACTACTCAAGTCGAGGCTCGTAAGGCGGGTGCAGTTATAAAACATAGAACTCATGTCGGTCACATCGTGCGTGTTGAAACTGCTCAAGTCGAGGCTCGTCAAACTAGAGCAATCTTCGAACATATAAGACATCTTGGTCACTTTGGACGTGTTGAAACTACTCAAGTCGAGGCTCGTAAGGCGGGTGCAGTCATAAAACATAGAACTCATGTCGGTCACCGCGCTGGTATTCAGGTAACTGAGACCCGAGATGAATTTAAGATTCTGCATACCATAAAACCAGTTGGAAGTTGATGTGGGACGAGCGTTAGCAAATGGCGACGTAAAGACCACGACGAGCACATGGGGAGCAAGGCCGTCAGTGTACCAACCGGGCTGGTTGGAACCCGTGTTCAGGTCGTAGGTCGTGCCTGGGCGACTGTAGCGCTCGTTGTCGTAGTAGAACGTCAGATTCATGTTCGATGACGTAAAGCAGGCATAGGCCTCTTGGGCCCTGGCACCGAGGGCACACATCATGGCCGCCATCAGGACGACCAGCCGAAAGAGAAAGGATTGATTTTTCATAAGCATTCAAGATTAAAAGTTATTATTTGCCGCAAATATAGTAAAAGTAATTTTAATTTCCAATTATTTACACCAAAATATTCCTAATATTGATAAGCAAATATATATTCCTTACAATCACATATAAATGGGGATTAGCATTCAGCCGCATTGCAGAGCAAGACAGGCAGCACCTCGTCCACACTCACATGCCCGTATGGGCACATGGATGAGTAAGTTGTAGGGGGTTGTTTCATCATTCAAAGACGCGGCATTTAACCGTGCTTCGCTCGGGAAATTAAACAAAATATAATTATAATCAAGCAACGACATTCATCGTCTATTCGTCTATCCATCCATGAGGATGGGTCATCATTGCATCGCCTAGTACAACAACCGCCCTGCGGGAGGGCGGTTAAACAAATTATAAATTAAACTATTACGTATTCTATCATGTGTTTTTTAATTAATTTGAATAATTTCCCGTGCGAAGCACGGTCAATTTACCGAGTCGGATTTTATGACATACCGCCGTGGATGTGAAAACCAGGTTGTTATGCATCCACACGATCACATGCCCGTATGGATGAATGGATGAGTAGACGGGCTGTAGTGCCCCGAAAAACGTTGAACGCCTTACAGGACCCTTATTCTTGGGAAAGCGGGGAAATGCCGTGGGTCAGAACGGCTTGCGGTACTTGTTGTTGGGATCCTCGTCGAGGATGCTCAGGTAACTGACAAAGCGCGAATGGGCGATGGCGCCCTGCTCGACGGCATCGAGGACGGCGCAGCCGGGTTCGTGGGTGTGGGTGCAGTTGTTGAAACGGCAGCCGTCCGAGATACGGAAGATTTCAGGGAAATAGTGTGCCACCTCGGCCCGTTCAAAGTCGATGGTGCCGAAAGCCTTCACGCCCGGCGTGTCGATGATGGCGCCGCCACCTGGCAGGTCGAGCAGTTCGCTGAAGGTGGTCGTGTGCATTCCCTTGTGATGGGTCTGGCTGACGTCCCCCACCCTGACATGTGCCTCGGGGACCAGCAGGTTGATGATGGACGACTTGCCCACGCCGCTGTTGCCCGAGAGCAGCGACATGCGGCCCGACAACTGCGTGCGCAGTGCCTCGGCACCCTCGCCCGTGGCTGCCGACATGGTGATGACAGGATAGCCGATGGACTCATACAGCGACTTCAAGCCGTCGAGTTGCTGTCGCCACTCGTCGGTGTCCAGCAGGTCCACCTTGTTGAACGCCAGCACGGCAGGCACCTGATAGGCCTCGGCCGTGGCGAGGAAGCGGTCGATGAACGTGGTGCTGGTGACAGGATTAGTGAGCGTAGCGACAAGCACCGCCTGGTCGAGGTTGGCGGCGATGATCTGGAACTCCTTGGAGAGGTTGCTGGCGCGGCGGATGATGTAGTTCTTGCGCGGCTCGATGGCACCCACGACGGGAGCGTCCCCGCCCTTGTCCTCGACCTGGACGATGTCGCCCACAGCCACGGGATTGGTGCAGCGCATCCCCTTGAGGCGCAACACGCCGCGCATCTTGCAGTTCACCGCGGTGCCGTCCTCAAGGCGCACGGTGACCCAACTGCCAGTATTTTTGATGACTAATCCTTTCATTTTTTAGTTTTTAGTTTCTAGTTTCTAGTCCTTAGTTTCTAGTCCCTAGTCCCTAGTCCTTAGTTTCTAGATATTCTAGATGTTCTAGAACTGTTAACTATTAACTATTAACTCTTAACTATTAACTCTTAACTGTTAACTCTTAACTCTTAACTAATCCCAGGCTTCCAAGTCGTCGGCGACTTCGGGGAGGTCGCTGCGGTGGAAGACGGGGTTCTCGATGCCGCGGCGGCGCTGGTCGCGATAGTTTTTCAGCAACTTGAACGCATATTTGCAAAGGAATACCAGCGCAATCAGGTTGCACAGGGTGAGCAACGCCATGAACAGATCGCCGAGGTTCCACACAAACTTGAAACTGGCAACGGCGCCAAGGAAGACGAAAGCGCCTCCCGAGAGGATACGGAATACCGTGAGCACCCACTTCTTATCGGTCAGGTAACGGATGTTGGCCTCGCCATAGTAGTAGTTGCCGATGATGCTGCTGAAGGCGAACAGGAAAAGGGCGATGGCGACGAATATGGCTCCCCAACTGCCCACCTGCGACTCCAGCGAGGCCTGCGTGAGTTGGATGCCCTCGAGGCCTTCGGTATTGTACATACCGCTGACGAGGACCAGGAATGCGGTGCAACTGCACACGAGCAGCGTGTCGGTAAACACGCCCAGGGCCTGTATGAGGCCTTGCTTGACGGGATGCGTCACGTCGGCCGTGGCCGCCACATTGGGCGCGCTACCCTCGCCCGCCTCGTTACTGAACAGGCCGCGCTTGATACCCACCATGATGGTCATGCCCAAGCCACCGCCAGCGACCTGCTCAAAGCCGAAAGCATTCTCGACAATGAGGCGCAGCACATGGGGCACCATGTCGATATTCATGATGACGACAACCAGGGCCAGGATGAAATAGCCAAAGGCCATGAACGGCACCATGACGCTGCTCACACGGGCAATGCGGTGGATGCCGCCAAAGGCGATGAACAGGGCTATCGCCGTAATGATTGCGCCGACCACCAACGGGTCGAAGCCGAAGGCCTTGTCCAGGGCACCGCAGATGGCGTTGCTCTGGATGGAATTATAGGAGAGGCCGAAGGTCAGCGTGATGAGCACCGCAAACAGTCCCGCCATCCACTTGTTGTGCATACCATGCCTGATGTAATAGGCCGGGCCACCGATGAACGAGTCACTGGACGGGCGCTTGAACAACTGCGCCAAGGTCGCCTCGACAAAGGCCGTCGCTGAGCCGAAGAGCGCAATGAGCCACATCCAGAAGATGGCACCAGGTCCACCCACGGCAATGGCCGTCGCCACACCGGCGAGGTTACCCGTGCCCACGCGTGTTGCCATCGATACGGCAAAGGCCTGGAATGAGGAGATGTGCTTCTTGCCACTCTTGGAGGAGGAGTCCACAAGTTGGCGGAACATATCGCCAATCATGGTGAACTGCACGAAACCAGTCCTTATCGTGAAATACAGGCCGCACAGAATCAGGGCTCCTATCAGCAGATAGGCCCAAATGGCATCGTTGACCGTGGTGATCGCCTCGTTGAGGGGGTCAAGATTGAGCGTTATATTCGGTTTAGCAATCAGCATGTTGCAGTTAACGATGAGGCGTTGGCCCTTGGGTTGGAGCCACGCCAAGTCAAATTCCCACTATAATTTGACCCTAAAGGTACTACTTTTTCTCGAAACTGGAGATATTTCGATGCATTTTTAGCCAAGATTGCGTATATTTGCGCATTAAAACCAATCCGTTATGAAGAAGATTCTCTTTCTTATCAATATCCTGTTACTTGGTTTTGCGACACAAGCCCAAGTGATGAACCGTCCCATTGGGCAATATCCGGGAAATCCGGGAGAATACTATGGGCCGACGCTGGTTGCCGACAACAATTACCGCAACCTGGCATTGCACCGCACCGTCTATCAGTCATCATCCTGGGATTTCAACCTCACATCACAGCTGCTGACCGACGGCATCGTTGACGAGGCAGCCCCGGCATGGCTCAATGTCACGACGCCCGAAGGACCGCTGCCGCCCCACAAGCGGGAGGCTTGCATCGACGGCAACGAATGGACCAGCAACATCCTGATGGGCGGTGACACCTGGCTGCAATATGACTGGGAGGGCATGAGCATCGACATCGACGAGGTGAAAATGGTGTGCAACATGGCTTACCGCGAAGATGCCCCCCAGGGCTTCAGGATACGCCTGATGACTTCCACAGATGGCAAGTTCTGGGTCACCGCAGATGAATGGACGGGGGACTCGCTGCCGGGAGAGCCGTCCTACCGCCGCGTCCACAGCGACCCCAACAAGAACAGCGGTAATGACCTGCTGCCCACACGCAACATCAACCACACCTTCCATCTGAAAGGAAAGCAGTACCAACACCTGAAACTGGAAATCGTCACGCCGGCGGCTGCCCACTGGACCATCACCGAACTGAAGATGAGCAAAAACGGCCAGCGCGCCAAGGGCATCTTGCCCGCGGAGCATTTCGTCAGCGCATGGCGAAGCCTGGGATGCAAGGATGAATGGGTGACCATCGACTTGGGAGCAAACGCCACCATCGATAAAATCATGCTGCACTGGCAAGAGAAAGCAATTCTGTACTTTATCAAGGTAAGCAATGACAATAAGAACTGGCAAGCCGTTTCGGTAAGCAACAAAACCACAGACAATCTGTCGACGCTTGATGTCAAGAAAGTGTCGGCGCGATATGTCAGGGTCAACATGAAAGGCGGAGGGCAGCCCTATAGCCTGAGGGAGATCGAGGTGTGGGGTACCGGAGGCTTGGCGCCCCAGGACCATGACCAGGCCGGTTGGCAAGAAGGACGATGGCTACTTGATGGCGGCGACTGGCAACTGATGCGTGCCTCCCATCCCAACGCCCCAGCGATTCCCGCCACCGTACCCGCTACAGTGCTGTCCAGTTATGTCAATGCCGGGGCACTGCCCGACATGAACCATGACGATAACCTGATGATGGCCTCGGAATCGTTCTTTGACGGGGATTTTATCTATTATCGTCATTTTGACCAGCCCGACGAGATGCAAGGCAAGCGCGTGTTCCTCAACTTTGACGGCATCAACTGGAAAGCCGAGGTATGGCTCAACGGCAACTATCTGGGTCGCATCGATGGTGCCTTCAAGCGGGGCAAATACGACATCACGCCCTATCTCAAGAAGGAGAAAAACTACCTGAAAGTGATTATTCGCGCCAATGCCAACCCCGGCGGCGTGAAGGTCAAGACCGAAAAGAATACCGACTTCAACGGCGGCATACTTGGTGCCGACAACCCCACTTTCCATGCCACCATCGGCTGGGACTGGATTTCGACCATCCGCGGACGCGACATCGGCATCTGGGACGACGTTTACCTGTCGGCGGCGAGCGATGTGACCGTGAGCGACCCTGTGGTGACCACCAGACTGGGTGAGGCCGATACCCTGGCTACGATGACGCCTGCCGTGATGTTGACCAACCATGCGCAGCGAACCGTGACAGGAACCTTACATGGCCACATCGGGGACATCTGCTTCGAGAAGCAGGTCACGCTGGCACCGGGAGAGACCACCGAGCAGGCGTTCAACCCCGAAGAGTTCCCGCAACTCAAGCAACAACCTATGCGCCTGTGGTGGCCCAACGGCTATGGCGAACCTTACCTGTACGATGCCAGTTTCTCGTTCACGGTTGATGGTGTGCAGAGCGATGCCGTCAACTACAAGGCGGGCATCCGTGAGGTGAAGACCACCGAGAAGGATACCCAACTACGCATCTACATCAACCACCGCCGCCTGGTGCCCAAGGGCGGCAACTGGGCCTTCAGCGAGAACAACCTGAACTACCGCGGCAGGGAATTTGACGCTGCGGTGCGTCACCACCAGGAGATGAACTACAACATGATCCGCAACTGGGTGGGCATGACCGGCGACAAGGAGTTCTATGAGGCGTGTGACCGCTACGGCCTGATGGTATGGCAGGACTTCTGGCTGGCGAATCCCGCCGACGGTCCCGACCCCGACGACGAGACGATGTTCATGGACAACGCCCGCGACCTGGTGCTGAAAATCCGCAACCACCCGTGCATCGGCATCTACTGCGGCCGCAACGAGGGCTACCCGCCAAAGACACTGGACGACGGTTTGCGCAATGCCGTAGCCACCCTGCATCCCGGACTGGACTATATCTCCAGTTCGGCCGATGATGGCGTGAGCGGCCATGGCCCCTATTGGGCGATAAGCGCCAAGGAGTATTTTGAGAAACAGACGGGCAAACTGCACACCGAGCGCGGCATGCCCAACGTGATGACATGGGAGGGCCTGAGCCGCACGCTCGACGCCGACCACCTGTGGCCGCAGAACCTGTACTGGGGACGCCACGACTACACGATGGAGGGAGCCCAGCGCGGGGCAACGTTCAACCAGATGATTGCCGACGACTTCGGCGAGCCGACCTCGGCCGAGGAATTCTGCGAGTGGGCACAATGGATCAACTACGAGGGCTATCGCGCCATGTACGAGGGCGGCAATAAGAACGCCATGGGCCTGCTCATCTGGATGAGCCATCCCTGCTGGCCCTCGATGGTGTGGCAGACCTATGACTACTACCTGGAGCCGACAGCCGCCTACTATGGCGTGAAGCACGCCTGTGAACCGCTGCATGTGCAGTGGAACCCCATCACCAATCAAGTCGAGGTCATCAACCACAGCGCAGGGCATCAGGCGGGCTTTGTTCAGGCCGATATCTTCCTCATGGACGGCACCCTCCTGTGGAGCAGGGAAATGCCCTATGACCTGCAGGAAGACAGTTACCTTGACGCGATGACCATTGAGGTACCACGGCATTTCGAGGGATTGTATATACTGAGTCTGGCATTGACGAACAACAACGGCCATCTCATTACTCGCAACGACTATGTCCTGACCAACGGCGTAGAAAACCGTAAAGCCTTGCATGATCTGCGCCCTGCTCAATTGAGCGTTACCACCAAGGGAAATAGCATCACACTGACCAATACTGGTGAAGCGCCAGCCTTGATGGTGCGGCTCAACCTTAAGGGTGACGACGGTGAGCAAATCCTGCCCGTCATCTACAGCGACAATTATTTCAACCTGTTATCTGCCGGCCATTCCCGCACCATCGAGGTTGAATGGAAAGCCGAGGACACCCGTGGGACTTCTCCTATTGTAGAAATCACCGGCACCAATGTTCCTAAAATGACTGTAAAATTATGATAAAACGCTCTTTGGTTACAATCATTGCCTTTACGTTGATTGCCATCAGCGGCAATGCAGCCAATAAGTATCCCTACCAGGATGCCAGCAAGCCTGTCGACAAACGAGTGGAAGACCTGCTCTCGCGCATGACGCTGGAGGAAAAAGTCGGGCAACTGGTGTGCCTCATGGGCTGGGACTCTTACGTTAGAAACGGCAACAAGGTGGGCGTGAGCGACAAGTTCCGCTACGAGATAGACAGCATGCACGTGGGCATGTATTGGGCGGTGTTCCGCGCCGACCCCTGGACGCAGAAAACGCTGGACAACGGCCTAAATCCCGCTCTTGCAGCCGATGCGGCCAACGCCATGCAACGCTATGCCATCGAACATTCACGGCTGGGCATTCCCATCTTCCTGGCCGAGGAAGCACCCCACGGCCACATGGCCATCGGGACGACAGTATTCCCGACGGGATTGGGTATGGCGGCGACCTGGGACCCGCAACTGATGGAGCAAGCGGGAGCGGTGATCAGCAAGGAAATCAGGCTCCAAGGCGGACACATCAGTTATGGACCCGTGCTGGACTTAGCGCGTGAGCCACGCTGGTCACGCGTCGAGGAGACCTTGGGTGAAGATCCTTACCTAAGCGGCGAAATGGGTGCTGCCATGGTGCGTGGACTGGGCGGAGGAGACTTGAGTCTGCCCTACTCGACCATTGCCACGCTGAAACACTTTATCGCTTACGGCGTCAGCGAGGGCGGACAGAACGGAGCCCGCAGCATCGTGGGGCCACGGGAACTGAAACAGGTGTTCCTGCAACCATTCCGGCGCGTCATTACCAATGGGGCCCTGTCGGTGATGACGTCCTACAACTCGTTGGACGGCGTGCCCTGCACCTCGAACAAGGAATTACTCACTGATGTCTTGCGTGGGGAATGGAGATTTCACCGCGGAATCGTCGTGAGCGACCTGTTCAGCATCGACGGCTTGAAAGGCACCCACCACACGGCAGCCTCGTCACAAGATGCCGCCATTCAGGCACTTTTGGCTGGTGTTGATGTGGACTTGGGCGGCAACTGCTATGCCCAACTCGTCGAGGCCGTGAAAAGTGGTAAAGTGAGCGAAGAGGCTGTCAACACTGCCGTGAAGCGGGTGCTGAGGTTGAAGTTCGAAATGGGACTGTTTGAAAATCCCTATGTCAATGCTAAAACGGCTCAAAAGGAAGTCCATACCTCGGCCGCTGTTGCCACGGCAAAGCAAACTGCGCTGGAGTCCATCACCCTGCTCAAGAACGACGGCACACTGCCGTTGAGCAAGAACGTGAAAGTTGCCGTTGTCGGGCCTAATGCTGATAACGTCTATAATATGTTGGGCGACTACACCGCCCCTCAGGCCGATGGCAAGGTAGTCACCGTTTACAACGGAATTAAGGCGATGATTGGCGAGGCCAACTGCAGATATGCCAAGGGCTGTGCCGTGCGCGACACGCTGGACTGCAACATTCCCGCGGCAGTTGAAGCAGCCATGCATGCCGACGTGGTGGTTGCAGTGGTGGGTGGTTCATCAGCGAGGGATTTCAAGACCTCCTACGAGGATACGGGTGCCGCTACCGCCGAGCAAACGTTCATCAGCGACATGGAGTGCGGCGAGGGTTTTGACCGGGCTACGCTGGACCTGCTGGGCCGCCAGATGGAATTGCTCGAGGCCTTGAAGAAGACGGGCAAGCCGCTCGTGGTCGTCTATATCGAGGGACGGCCCCTCAACAAGAACTGGGCCGACGAGAACGCCAACGCCCTGCTCACCGCTTACTATCCCGGCGAGCAAGGCGGTAACGCCATTGCCGATGTCTTGTTCGGCGACTATAACCCAGCCGGAAGGCTTCCCGTGAGCGTACCGCGCCATGTAGGACAGTTACCTGTATATTATAACAAACCGGCACCAGCAGCCCATGACTATGTGGAAATGTCAGCCAAACCGCTCTACCCCTTCGGCTACGGCTTGAGTTACACCACATTTGAATACAGCGATTTGAGAATCGAGGGAACTGTGGTCAAATTCACGGTTACCAACACCGGCAACCGCAAGGGCGATGAAGTCGTTCAACTCTATCTGCATCAAGACCTCCCCTCGGTCGTACAACCCGAGCGCCAATTGAAGGCCTTTAAACGCATCACGCTCGAACCTGGTGAGACCCGACACATGACATTTGTACTTGGTCCAGAGACCTTTTCCATCGTGGATGCCAATATGAAACGGACCGTGGAACCAGGCTCCTACCATGTTCTTATCGGATCATCGAGCACTGATATCCACTTTATGGGAAGAATCACCATACCCGAATAAACTGCCGTAGCAGAGCAACGCAGACGGAACACATGATAACAACACAGGGCGCAGCCGATGCTACGCCCTGTGTTTAATTGTAATCAGGTTAATCTTATTCCTGGTCGTCGAGAAGGATGTGCATCACCTCGATGGCACTCTTCATGACGTTGGTGCCGGGGCCGAAGATGGCTGCTACACCTGCCTTGTAGAGGTAGTCGTAGTCCTGCATGGGGATCACACCACCAGCGGTGACGATGATGTCCTCACGACCCAACTTCTTGAGTTCCTCGATAACGGCAGGAACGAGGGTCTTGTGACCAGCGGCAAGCGAAGATACGCCGAGTACGTTCACGTCGTTCTCGACAGCCTCGCGGGCACTCTCCTCGGGAGTCTGGAACAAGGGACCCATGTCCACGTCAAAGCCACAGTCGGCATAGCCGGTGGCAACGACCTTGGCGCCACGGTCGTGACCGTCCTGACCCATCTTGGCAATCATGATGCGGGGCTGACGGCCTTCCTTCTTGGCAAAGAGGGCGGTCAAGCGACGAGCCTCTTCCAGGTCGGGATCTGATTTGGTTTCTGCTGAATACACGCCTGAAATGGTTTTAACGATTGCTTTGTAACGTCCAACGACCTCCTCGCAGGCATCCGAAATTTCGCCCAACGAAGCGCGGTCCTTGGCGGCCTCGACAGCGAGTTCGAGCAGGTTACCCTTACCGGTCTTGACACACTCGGTGATAGCGGCGAGATCGGCCTTAACCTTAGCCTCGTCACGGTTGGCACGCAGTTTCTCAAGTCCTTCAACCTGTTCCTTGCGAACCTCGGTGTTGTCAATCTCCAGGATGTCGATGGGAGCCTCCTTCTCGAGGGCATACTTGTTGATGCCGACGATAGTCTGGCGACCACTGTCGATACGGGCCTGGGTACGGGCGGCAGCCTCCTCGATACGCATCTTGGGCACGCCAGTCTCGATAGCCTTGGCCATACCGCCAAGTTTCTCAATCTCCTGGATGTGCTCCCATGCCTTGTGAACAAGTTCGTTGGTGAGTGTCTCCACATAATATGAACCTGCCCATGGGTCGATCTGCTTGCACACCTTAGTCTCGTTCTGGATGTAAATCTGCGTGTTACGTGCGATACGTGCAGAGAAGTCGGTAGGCAGAGCGATGGCCTCGTCGAGGGCGTTGGTGTGGAGCGACTGGGTGTGTCCCAATACGGCAGCCATAGCCTCGATACAGGTGCGGCCTACGTTGTTGAAGGGATCCTGCTCGGTGAGCGACCATCCG
>ONRP01000035.1 GCA_900320245.1 uncultured Prevotellaceae bacterium | reverse complement strand
CGTATTACATTAACATCATGTTTGCTTTTAGCAGACTTCGTCTGCAACGACGCTGCAAACTTAATGTTTGCACATGTTTTCCCGCCCGCAGGGCGGTTAAAATAACCAATGGGTCAACTGCCATATCGTTCCATTATCCTATGATATGCAGGCACAGAGCATCGCATCACGCCTTTGGGGGCGCGACGCGCAGGTGGGCAGGAAATGATGACGGATGGGCTTACTTGAGGAGTTCGCCGATGCTGGTGTTGAAGTTGAACATGAAGGTGGTGGCGCCAGTGTGGGGACGCGCGAAGGCTGCCCCGAAGGCGAAGGCCCGCACCTTCAAGCCGCCACCCACCGAGAGGCCCGACATGAAGTCGCGCTTGTAGGTGGCCATGTCACTGCGCGTGCGGTAGTTGTAGCCAACGCCCAGGTAGAGGTTGTCGGTGGGCAGGATGTCGACACCGAACACGAGGTGGCGCAGCAGGTTGCTGCCGAAGGAGTCCTTCTTGATCAGCCCGCTGTTGGGATTGTTGACGTCCTCAATCTTGTAGTAGGGCGATTTCCAGCGCGTGAGTTCATAGGCCGTGAGGTGCAGCCTGACGGGGGCTTTGCCCAGCATCTTGCTCACACCGAACTGAATGTCCCACGGCAGATTGTCCTTATAGTCGTTGAACTTCTTGACCTGGCCACCCAGGTTCTTGGCCACCAACGATGCCGAGAACTCATGGTCGGGGTCGTAGTAGTTCACACCCAGGTCGGCGGCAACGGCGCCGGCAGTGTAGTCTTCATACTTGGAGTAGAGGTACTTCAGCGTGATACCACCGCGAAAGCGGTCGCTGATGTCGTGGCTGTAGGTCACGTTGAAGGCAATATCGCTGGCGCTGAAGGTGCCTGTCAAGGTGCCGTCGATGTCGGCGCCCTGCAGGTTGCCGTAGCCGAAGTACTGGATGCCCACGGCCACAGCACCATGCTCGCTCACACCCTGGCCGTAGCGCAGGCCGGCAAAGTTGGTCTCGCCGATGTAGCGCATGTAGTTGACGCCCACCTGGTGGTCAAACTCGGGACCCAGCAGGGCGGGGTTCTGCTCGACGAGGTTGATGTCGTCGTCGATGATGGTGAGGTTGTGGCCGCCCAGGCCATAGACATGGCTCGACGCGGGCACATTCAGGAAGTCATAGGCCGTAGTGGTGCCGTCGTCGGCCACAGCCAACAGAGCCACGGCACTCACGGCCAGCAATATCATGTGACGCAAACAGGTTGTCATAATGTCGTTATTCTTGGATATCTATCAAACATATAACGAATTGATGGTGCTTTTTATTATACATGGCCACCAATCACTTGTCCTGCTCGTCTTTCCCGACGGTGCCAGAGTTGCCGAACTCATCAAACATCGGGGAGAAACTCAACAGGCCGACGAGGGCAAAAACGGTCCTCCACCACCTGTCGAACCCGGCATGAATGCAGTACAAGACGCCAATGGCCAAGTACAAGAAGGTCACGAGATACTTCTCCCTGCCGCTGACCTTGCGGGTCGCCGGGGGTATCAGGGCCTTCACCTGAGACGACATGTTGAAGAAAACGCGCCATACAATCAAGTAGACCAGAAACAGCACGGCGGCCAAGATGATGAAAATATCACTCTCGGTGTGCAGCAGCCAGTCCAGGACACAAACACCCGGCAGCGCATTGATGATCACATGGTGCTTGCCCAGGAAGGCGGCATCGGGCTTGCGCTTCATGAAGGCTGCAACGAGATAGCCCGTCATCACACAAGCCGCCAGTATCATGAACACGAGCATACTGAGTTCATTCGCATCCGGGGTCAACCGCGAGGCCGAAGTGAGCAAGAGCACGATGGCCGCCACATCAACGATGACAGACATGATTAAGTAGACCAGCAACCAGCCTCGTATGCGGTCTGCTCCACGCGACCCGGCAGACTGCCCGAGATTGTTCTCTTGTTCAGTCATTTTGTGTTTCTCTTCTCGATTGGTTTCACCAGTGCATCACAAGCGGGCCAGAATGGCATTCAGCGCGTCGAGCCGACCGGATGCCAGGGCATCCTTGGCCTCTGCAAAGGTGTGGCGATGCTCCTTGCCACACAGTTCGGGATGGCACTTGAGAGCGATGGCGGCAAAGATTCGGTTGCACTGCTGCAGGTTCTCGAACTCCTTGGGGCTCATATCGTCCTTGAAGTCCTCATAGTTCATCTCGCCGTCATAGATGGCGCGTATGGCCTGCTCTAGGTCGCGCTCAAAGACAACGACCCTGACGGGAGCCATCAGGATGGCGTTGGCCGTGCTGTCACAGATCACACCAGCAGGTATGCCGCTGGACTCCAAAGCGCCCTTGACGATATTGGCGTCAAGCGCATTTTCATATTTGTCAAAGACAACCAGTTTCTCTTGGTCCATAATTCAATCAGATTGGTCAACAACAATCATTAGTTTCTCTCACCCACATCACTTGATGCCGCGCGAGTTGAGGGCGGCCTGGTAACGGTGGGCGTTCTCCAGATGGGAGGCATAGTCACGCGTGAAGTCGTGGTAGCCGCTGAAGTCGGGACGCGCGCACATGTAGATGAAGTCGTGCTGCGGCGCATCGAGGACGGCATCGATGGTCGACTTCTCGGGCATGCGGATGGGGCCGGGAGGCAGGCCGTTCACACGATAGGTGTTATAAGGCGAACTGACCTGGGTCATCGGCACGGTGATGCGCTTGATGGTGAAATCGTTAAGGGCAAACTTCACCGTCGGGTCGGCCTGCAGGCGCATACCCTGCTGGTAACGGTTCAGGTAGAGGCGGGCCACCTTGCCGCGCTCGTCGGCCTTGACGGTCTCTTCCTCGACAATCGATGCGACGGTGGCCACCTCGTCGGGCGTGAGGCCCAATTTCTCGGCCTTGGCCTTGCGCTCGGCGGTCCAGAAGTCGTTGTAGTAGTCGTTCATGCGAGCAAGCATCTTCTCGGGCGTGATGTTCCAGTAGAACTCATAGGTGTCGGGCATCAGCAGGCAGGCGATGGTCTGCGGTGTCTTGCCGTACTGGGCACACATCGCGCTGTCGGTCAGCACCTTGAGCATCTCGTCCGAGTCACCCATGAAGGTCTCGCCCCAACGGGCGGCCCACTCGTCAAGGGTGCGCACATTGTTGAAGGTGAAGCGGATACCCGACTGGACACCGTTCTTGATGCGGCGTGCGGCGGTAAACGGCGACATGCCCTCGGTGATGCGGAAAGCGCCCTCGCGGTTCTCGACATTGGCATTCATCAGCCGCAACATGGTGGCCACGCGGTCAGCAAACTTGGCGTCGACGTTGGCCTTGATACTGTCGGTAATCTGTTCGACCGAACTTCCCTTACGCACCTTGACCAGGCCCTCGGCCGGAGCACCCATCATCATGTAGGGAGCGGCACAGGCCACGAGGATGGCCACTGCAGCGGCAACGATGCCGATAACAATCCATTTTTTCTTTTTCATTATTCGTTCATCTTAATTTGTTGTTCATTCTACTACGGGAACGCCAGCGGTAAGCAACCGTGCCCGGCCTCGCATCGCGATGCGGCTGACGACGGCAGGCACGAGGGCCGTTTCGCCCTGGGCCAACGCGACAGGCTCCATGCCGTCGGCATGGAGCGTCACAGCACCCTCGATGCACACCAGCGCCACAAACGAGTGCGGCTGTGGCAGGTCGAACGTATAGGTGTCCTCACAGTCCAGGTGGCACACTTCAAACTCGGGGCACCGAAGCAGCGGCGTGACGCCCAGTGACTGGATGGGCGCATGGTCAATCAGGTCGTTGCGCGGAGCGAAGTCAAGGGCCTCACGCGCCTCCTCGATGTGCAGTTGGCGCAGATTGCCGGCAGCATCGCGGCGGTTATAGTCCCACACACGATAGGTCACATCGCTCGACTGCTGGATCTCCACCAGCAGATTGCCTGCCCCGATAGAGTGAATCTGGCCGGCAGGGATGAAGAACACTTCGCCGGGCTGCGACTTGGTCGCGTTGACCACATCAAGGATGGACCCGTCGGCCAAGCGGCGGTCAAACTCCTCAACCGTTACCTGGCGGCTGAATCCGGTGTGTATCACGGCGCCCTCATCGGCATCCAGGATGTACCACATCTCGTTCTTGCCAGCACAACCATGGCGGCGGCGTGCCATCTCATCGCCGGGATGCACCTGCACCGACAAGTCGCGACGGGCATCAATCAACTTGATGAGCAACGGGAACTGCGTGCCGTAACGACGATAGACGTCCTCGCCCACAAGGTCGGCGCCATATCGCGCCACCAGTTGCGACAACGTCAAGCCACTGTCGTCGCCATTGGCAACCACCGACTCACGGTTAGATATCGCCGACAGTTCCCAACTTTCGCCAATGGCCTCGTCACAGGGTGGTAATCCCTTGAATGTTAACAACCTGTCTCCGCCCCACAAGACGGGTTTCAATATGTTGTTGAACTTATAAATCTGCATCTACAATCACTTTGGAATGGGCAAAGATAGTGGTTTTTTGGTAAACAACGTGCAGGTTGTCGCCTCAAGATGATGAATTGCTCATCCTCCTTACTGGGCGACCTTGTTGTTCTCGTCTATCACCCACTTGATGTACTGGCTGTAGTCGTGGTGGACGAGGACGCCGTTCTCGCTGTCGTCGCGCCAGGTGTCGGTCCAGTCCATGTCGTAGCCGTGGCCCGTGGCATCGTGGAAGATGTGGCCTTCGCCCTCGTTCATCTTCCAGTAGGCCACCAGGCCGTCGCTGTGGGCATTCACGCCGGCAAAGCCCGTGGCAATCTCGCTGGCGGTGAGGGCACGGTTCCACACACGCACCTCACACAGGCGTCCCGAGAAGAACTGGCTGCTGCGGTAGCCGCCCCACGACATGCCCAACTCAAAGCGCTGGAAGGGCGTTGCCTTGCCGCTGCCGCTGGTCTGCGCGTCCTCCACCCCGTCGACATACATCTTGAACGTCGAGCCGTCGTAGGTGCAGGAGACAAGATACCAGCGGTTGGTCTTGAAGTGGGTCGAGGAGAAGCACCTGCCGCCGGGCAGCACCCATTGCAGGATGTCGCCACCCGCCGAGCCGTTCTCGCCGAAACGGAACATGTTGGCCTCTTCCTCGTTCTTGCCCTCGATAGAGAGCACGCGCTTGATGTTGCCCACGTTGCCGAACTTGTAGGAATAGACCTTGAACTCAATGGTGTAGTTGGTGAGGTTCACCATCTTCTCATCGGGGAAGATGTAGTTTGACGAGGCCTGGTAATTGTTATCGAGCGAGTAGAACGAGATGATGCGGGAAATCTGCAGCAACAGCGTGCGGCTGCTCTCGATGACTTCCCCACCCTCGCCCTCGACCTGCTCGATGGTCACGGGGATGACATAGGTGGCGCCCTCGATGAAGCCGTCGGTGCTGATGACCTTCACCTGGGCTGCCGTCGACAGGGCCTCACCCTGCTTGATGGTCACCTCGCTGTTCTCGAGCGTGACGGCCGAGGCGGGCACGGGATAATAGGCCGTGCCATGGCTCTTGTTGTACTCGCGCACCAGCGACGTGTCGATGGCCAGGCGCACGGTGACATCCTTGGCACAGCGGCGCGTAGCCTTGACGGTCACAGCGTAGGCCGCAGGCAGTTCGTCGACGGTGAACCGCTGCACAGGCACCTGCTCGGTGCCGGTGATGAGCAGTCCCACCTTCTGGTAGTCAAACTTGTCTCCCTCGCTGTCACAGCCGACCAGCAGCCAGCCGGCCGCCAACAGCAGTAGCATATTGATAATTGTTCTTTTCATTATAATCTTCAGTATATAGTTTGAGACAGATGCCATAATAAACTTAGTGTCTTAGCGACTTAGCGTGAGGGATGGGCAGGCGATGCCGGGTTCATGATCTGGATGGCACGGCGGATGGCGCCATAGGGCACGCCGTCGCTCGTGTTGTAGTAGTTGCGCTCCACGTAGTAGGCACCGCAGCCGCCCTTGTGACCCGTTTCGGGCTCCCAAGCGGCATAGTTGAAGATTTCGCCTCCCGTCGGTTTCTGGCCGAAGGACTCGCAATAGACGGTCTTCTCGTCGGGATGTCCCATCGCGCCCACGCCAGCGCCCTGCTGGCTGTAGGCCTGCTTGACATAGTAGTCCACATAGGGGTCACAGGCCACGGGAGGTGAGGCCGAGAAGTAGTCCACGATGACCAGTTTGTCGGGATGGGTGCCGTTGGGACCGAAGATTTTGTCACACTCCTCGATGGCCCAAGTCAGGTGCTGGCCGTTCCAGCCCTCGTAGTCGAAGTCGGCGCCGTCGAGGCCCGTCTCGATAACCGTGTCACACACCCAGCGGGCATAGGCACGGATGGCTTCCTCGCTGCGGTCGCTGGAGAGGTCATAATTACGGCCGTCGACGGTGAATCGGTGGTTGTAGTTCGACGCATCGGCATGGAAGACAAAGCGGGTCCCCTTCTTGGTGCGCGTCTCTATCATGTCCTGATAGGCCACGGGGTGTGTCTCGGGCGTCGGGATGCCCATCCACAGGTTCACGATGTCGATGCTGTCGGGCAGGCCGATGATGCGCTCGCCCCACGAGGCGGGGTCCTTGTAGCCGCTGGCGCCCTCGATGGGGGCCCAATCGGCATAGTAGACGTAGCAGATCTCGTGGTTGCTCGCCTTATACTCGCGCAGGGCCTGGTAATACTCCTCGTTGTACTCCTTGGGTGGCTGCAGGTCGAGCGCCTCGGGCTCGGTGTCACAGGCGGTCACCAGAACAGCAAGCAATGCTGTTGCAATGATATATCTTGACATTTTCATGATAAGCCAACTATTAACTATTCACTCTTAACTATTAACTCATTCCTGTCCCACCACAGGCGGGTGCCACCGTTGTCCTGGCCTCCGCCCAGGGCCTCGCTGCCCAGCAGTTGGATGGCGGCCTGCACAGCGGCCTCGTTGGTATTGTACTCCTGCACAGGGAAGGGGCAGCGGCGCACCTGCATTCCGGTGTCGATGAGCCCCTGGCTGTCGTTGTTCACGACGGGCAGCAGGCGGGGATAACCCGTGCGGCGGAACTCCGCCCAGCCCTCACAGCCGTCGGGATACATCGCAATCCACTTTTGGGTAATGATGCGCTCCAGATTGATCTCGAAGTCGGCCTCGTCGTCCCAGGCTATGGTGATTTCGCTGGGAGCCGCAGCGCTGTTGCCACCGTTGGTGCGGTCCACATAGCGGGTGGGCTTCAGCGTCGAGTTGGCGAGATAGGCGTCCTCACCGCTCACGCCGTTCTCGCTGAACGAGGCGCGGATGCCGGCCTCATAGAAGGCCCGTGCCGTGCCGCCCATGTTCCAGCCGCGCAGTGCGGCCTCGGCACGCAGGAAGTAGGACTCGGCGGCCGTCATCCACACGATGGGCGTGGTGGCGCGGTCGATGTTCAGGTTGGACACGTAGACGCCGGCATAGCGCGTGGGATTCATGTTGTGGACTCCCAGGCGCACGCCGTGGTACTTGTTGTCGTTGCTGGCGGGAACGAAGTAGGCCGCCAGGCGCGGGTCGCTGTAACCGTTCATGTAGCAGTCCATCGTCGCGCCCATGCGCACCTCGCCGGCATTGAAGTTGTAGGCGATGTCATAGTTCGGGTGGAAGTAGGTCAGGCGCCCGTGCTGCAACTGGGCACGCTGGGCTGCCGTCTCGATGAAGCCCAGGGGACAGGCGGCCGACTTCTCGGCCTCCTGTTGCGCCAGCGCGGGGTCGGCATAGACCACACGCAGCGCCAGGCGCAGGCGCAGGGTGTTGGCAAACTTCACCCAGCGGGCCACGTCGCCCTCATACACGTTGTCATAGTCGGGCAACAAGGTGCCGCCCGACTCGGCCAGCGGCGTGAGCACGTCGATGGCACTGTCCAACTCGGCAAAGAAGCGGCTGTAGACCTCCTGCTGGCGGTCATAAGCCGCGCCCAGCGTTCCGCTGCCGTAATGGAGGTAGGGAATCGGGCCGTACATGTCGGTCACGCGGTGCAAGGCCTCGACCTTGACAATAGTGGCGAGGGCAGCGACAGCGGGCTGGCCCATCTCGCCGGCAACCTTGGTGACACGCTGCCAGGCGGGCATCACCTCGCTGAAGGCGCGCGTGAACATCTGGTCATACCATCCGCTCACAAAACTGTAGGAACCGTTATGTACACCATTGCGCCAAGTACCCGTCGGAGCCAGATAGCCCGAGAAGGCATCGGCGCTCAGGCCTTGAGCCACCTGATAGTCTGACGACAGGCAGTTGCCCGAACCGTCGTCAAAGAGCACAACGCGTGACACCATCTGCGAGAAGAAAGCACCCACGTTCTGGTAATCGTTGGCCAGTTCCTCGTCGGTGAGTTCGTGCTGGTTGGTGTTGATGTCGTCAAACGACTTGGTGCAGGCCGCCAACAGCACCGCTGCGGCCAATGCCGTGAACATATATTTCATGATTCTTGTATTCATAGCCGTCATCAGAATTTGAGTTTCACATTAAATCCCATCGACCGCAGGCTGGGCTGCATGAAGTAGTCGATGCCCTGATAGTAGGTGCCTGTGTTGGAGGTCGCCTCGGGATCGTAGGGTGCCTTGTTGTAGAGCATGCACAGGTTGTGGGCGACAAAGGACACATTCAGACCCTTGATCCACTTCACCCAACGGTAAACGGGGACATCGTAGCCGATGCTCAACTCGGCAAGCCTGAGGTTGGTCGCACTGTAGACGTAGCGCGAATCGACCGTGCCGTTGGGATTGCCCACGGTCTGATAGTAGCCCTGGGCATTGATTCGCTTGCCGTTGATGATAACGCCGCCGTCGTTGCGGGCGTCCTGGGTGACCTGTGAGGCACCATAGTAGTCCAGGATAGCCTGGGTCTCGCTCACGACGATGCCGCCGTTGCGGTAGGCCAACAGGGCCGACAGGGTGATACCCTTGAACGACAGCGAGTTGCCCCACGACAGGTTGTACTTGGGTGCGGCCTGACCGGCATAGATGTAGTAGGCGTTGTTGTTGGGATTGGCCTCGACGGTTTGGCGTTCGGGATTGACATAGATGGCGCCGTGCTCGTCGGTCTTGAGCGTGGAGACGTACACGTCGCTGAGGGTGCCGCCCTCGGTCAGGCGGATCTGGTAGCCCGAGGTACCGCCCATGTAGAGTTCGTCCAAGTTGTAAATCTCGCCGTCGATGGGATTGCGCCAGTTGCGCAGCAGTTCCTTGACCTTGTTGCGGTTGAGCGTCCAGGTCACGAAAGTCTCCCACGTGAGGGCTCCAAGGGGCTGCGTATAGTGTGCAGTCAATTCCACGCCCTTGTTGTCCACACGCCCGCTGTTGACCACGGCACTGGTGTAGCCCGACGAGGCGGGCAGCGTGGGATAGAAGAACTGGTTGCGTGTGCTCGACTGATACAAGGTCGTGTTCAGCCTCAAGCGAGCGTTGAACATATACAGGTCGATACCGGCCTCCCACGAGTCGGTGCGCTCGGGCTTGAGGTCGGTGAGCATGCGCGTCGAGGTCTCGGCCAAGCCCGTCGAGGGGTTGATGGCATAGGTCTCGCGCGTCAGGAACGGCTCGTTGGGCTCGTTACCCACCTGGGAGTAGCCCACACGCGTCTTGAGGTAGTTGAGCCAGTCGCCACGCCCCAGGGCGGGGAAGATATCGGTCCAGATGAGGCTCACGCCTGCCGACCAATAGAAATAACTCTTCTCGAGTTTGCTCGACCAGTCGTTGCGCGCCGTGAGGTCCATATAGGCAAAACGCTTATAGCCCAACTGGGCGGTGGCATACACGCTCTGCAACTGGGTGCGGTAACCGCTCTGCACGGGCTTGAATGTCGAGTTGGAAGTCTCTACATTGGCCAGGGTAAACTTGTTGGCGGTACCCTTCAAGTGGCCACTGAAGCCCTCGATGCTGTTGTCGCGCTGGTCAAAACTCGTACCCAGCACGCCGCTGATGTTCCAGCGGTCGCCGGCAAAGTATTTGTTAAATTTAGCAAAAGCCTCGGCATAGAGTTGGCGGTTGCTCACGTTGCGCAGGCCGTAGTGGCCGTATTGTGAAGCGTAGAGCGTGTTGGTCGAGGCGAAGAATTTCTCCTCATACTTGTCGCTGCTCTTGTCATACTTCACGCGACCCGTGATATCCAACCACGGGGTGATGCGCCAGTTGAGCGAGACGGTCGCCTGGTGGCGCTCCTTGTGGTTGACAAAACGCTCACGCTCGGTCTCCCAATAGGGGTTCTCCATCGAGATATCGTAGTTGTAGGGCCAGTACTGCACGGGGAAGTTGCGGCCCGTATCGTAGCGCTCAAAGTAGCCCAACTTGCTGAAATCATCGCCCGCAGGAAACAGATAGACGGGGACCAGCGGGTTGTGGTACTGGCCCTGGCTGATCATGTTCTGCTCCTTGACGGCGCTGAGCATGTAGCCCAGGTCGAGCGTCATGCGGTCATCGAGGAAATTGGTGGTGTTGCGCACGCTCACGTTGTAGCGGTCGTAATTGTTGCTGTGGATGATGCCTTGGGCATTGGTGGCACCGAGCGACAGATAGGTCTGGTTCTTGTCGGAGCCTGTGCTCAGGCTCACCGAGTTGGCGATGTTGGTACCCGTCCGGAAGAAGTCGGCAGGGCGGTAACTGCTGGGCTCTGCTAATTTCTCGCCCCAACTGAAGTAACTGCCCGTCTCGCTGGGACCGTACTGGTTCTGGAAACGCGGAAGGACAAAGGGCTTGGAGAACTGGAAACTGCCGTTGTAGGTCACATCCACCCTACCCGCGCGACCGCGCTTGGTTGTGATGAGGATGACACCGTTGGCGGCATTGGCGCCGTATAATGCGGCTGCCGAAGGGCCTGTCAGAGCGCTGATGCTCTCGATGTCCTCGGGGTTGATGTTGCTGGTCGCGTCACCCGTCTGGCCCGCTCCGGCAAAGATGCCCTCGGGCTGCTCGCTCGGGAGGTTCTGCATGGGGATACCGTCCACGACATACAGCACGTTATTGTTGCCGTTGATACTCTTAGCACCGCGCATCACCACGCGACTGCTGCCGCCCGCGCCAGTCGCGCTGGAGTTGATGGTCACACCGGCCACCTTGCCCGAGAGCGAGTTGACGAAGTTGGCGTCCGGCACCCTCATCAAAGCGTCGCCTTCCACCTGCTGAACGTTGTAGGAGAGCGACTTGGCCTCTTTCTTGATGCCGAGGGCGGTCACGACAACCTCACCGAGGTCATAATTCACTGACGGCGCCATTGAGAGCGTCAAGTTAGAACTATCCACCCTCACATTGCGGGTATCGTAGCGCACATAGCCTACCTCGACAATCTCACCGAGGTCACAATTCACTGACGGCACCATTGTTACCGTCAAGTTAGAGCCATCCACCCGCACATCACGGGAGCCGTAACCCACATAACTCACGGTCAAGGTGGCACCCTGGGCAGCACTGATGCTGAAGCGCCCATCAAAATCGGTGGCAGTAGCCACATTGGTGCCCTTGACTTTGACAGTAGCCCCAATCATGGGCTCACCGTACTCGTCAAGCACTCGCCCCGTCACCGTCGAGGTTTGCACCGCTCCGCTCTGCACCTGCGGCGACGGTCCTGCCAGCATCGTGCCGCCGCCCGTAGCGAGCGCCACCACAGCCAACAGCCTGAACAGATGACGAGACTTGAATCTCAGTTTTTTCATCATAGTCATTATCATAATTGGTTTATGTTCATGTGACAAAGGTAATAAAATATGGTGATGCTGTAACGCTTGCCCCACGAAATATTTTCAATGCAAATCTCGCAAATTTAACTCATGGATGCCAAGTTTCGCGTAATTCGCGTAATTCGCATTTAAAATGAGGCGAAGGTAGGCGGCATCTCGGCATAAAAAACAACAAGTTGTTTTGTTCTGCGCTCGATTTGCACTACTGTTGCCTCCGGCGAAGGTAGGCGGCATCTCGGCATAAAAAACAACAAGTTGTTTTGTTCTGCGCTCGATTTGCACTACTGTTGCCTTCGGCGAAGGTAGGCGGCATCTCGGCATAAAAAACAACAAGTTGTTTTGTTCTGCGCTCGATTTGCACTACCTTTGCCCCCGTAAAACCAAGTTCAGAATTATGCGTAACACTTTTATCATCCTTTTCGCGCTGTTGCTGATGCCGTTCACCAGCATCGCCAGCCACAGCAATTCCGCCAGAACGACTGGCGACAACATCACCGTAGCCGACAGCATCGCTGACATCGACACCATATCCGACTGCGTGGCCGAGCAGGCCACCAAAATGCCGCCCCTGCCCGCCAAACCCAGCGGCAAGGCTTTCATCGTCATCTCGAAACGCGACCTGACGCTCACCGTCTATGACCGCAACGCCAAGGGCGACACCGTGATGATGGCACAGTATCCCTGCTGCATGGGCAAGAACAAGGGTAACAAGCAGAAACGCGGCGATATGCGCACGCCCGAGTCACCCAAGGGCAAACCCTTTAAAATCACGATGATTCAGGACGCCTCGACCTGGAGGCACGACTTCAAGGACGGACGCGGCAACATCAAGGCCTACGGACACTGGTTCCTGCGCCTGGAGACGCCCGGCCACAGCGGCATCGGCATTCACGGCAGCACCAACAACGAGAACTCGGTGCCGGGACGTGCCAGCGAGGGCTGCATCCGCCTGCTCGACCAGGACATCATCACGCTGAAGAAGCACTTCGCCTACGTCGGCATGCCCGTCATCATCCAGGGCGAGACCGACGGTCCCCTGCCTTGGGAAACCCGTGCACGCAAGGCGTCCGGCAAGTAAGGTCCCCCTATCCGCTAATCAATTTGTAACCGAGACCACGCACGTTGACAATGCGTAGATGCTGGTCTTGGGCAAGGCGGTGTCGCAGTTTTGTGATGAACACATGCAGGCTCTTGTTGTTGAAAAAACTGTCATCGCCCCACAGTTCCAGAAGGAGTGACCGGGATGTCACCACCTCGCTGGGATGCTGACACAGATGCCTCAAAATCTCGCTCTCGCGGTAGGACAGTTCGGCCCGCGTGCCCGTCGGCACATGGGTCAGCCGCTGGACAACGGCATCAAACAGGTATTGTCCGATGGTGAAACGCGTGGCCTCGGCCTCTACAGGCTGGGGCATGACCGTACAGGCCCGACCCAGCAGCGCCTTGATGCGCACGATGAGTTCCTGCATCCCGAAAGGTTTCTTCAAGTAATCGTTGGCACCCATCTCAAAGCCATGCACCACATCGTTGACCGCCGAGCGCGCCGTCAGGAAGATGACGGGCGTTTGCGCGTCATGCTTGCGGATGCGGCGCACGAGTTCGTAGCCGTCCAGCCGCGGCATCATCACATCGGCCACTATCACATCGGGTTTGCTGGCGGCATATAGCCGCAAGGCCTCCTCGCCGTCGCCTGCCACGTTCACGACAAAGCCTTGGCCGTCCAGGGTGTCCTTGATGATCATGGCCAGGGTATGCTCGTCTTCGGCCAGCAATATGTTGATGGTCTCGCTCATGTCAGTTCAATCGTGAATGTTGTTCCCTCGCCCTTGACGCTCGTGACGTGAATGGCCCAGCCATGCTTCTCGACCATCGTCTTGACATAGAAGAGCCCCAGTCCGTAGCCTTTCACGTCATGCAAGTCTCCCGTGGGCACGCGGTAGAACTTATCATAGATGTGCGCCAACTTGTCGGCTGCAATGCCCATGCCGTGGTCGGTAACGCTGATGGAAGCGGGGGTGGCCGTAATCTCGACACGCGCCTCGCCGGGGGAATACTTGACGGCGTTGTCGATGAGGTTGTTCAGGATGTTGCTCAGGTGGGCGCGGTCGGCCTGTACGGTCAAGCCTTCAGGCTCGATATGGGTCGTGAAGGTGACGGGTTTGCCGGCCTTCAACTGTTGCTGCTCCATGACGGGCTGCAGCAGTTCGGCAACGGCAATCGGCTCGATGTTGAGTTTGAACTGCCGACGCCGTTCCATGCTCGTCGACAGAATCTGCTCGACCATGCCGCTCAGCCGCTCCAACTGCTGGCGGCACAGCAGCAGGTAGTGGTGGCGTTTCTCCTCATCGGCCTGTTCACCGAAGTTGAGCAAGGCATCGTTGGCGGCATAGGCCACGGCAATGGGTGTTTTCAACTCATGGGTGATGTTGTTGGTGAAGTCGGTCTTCATCTCATCGAGGGTGCGCTGCCTGATGATGGTCTTGATCAGGAAATAAAAGGCCAGTGCCAGCAGCAGCACGATAAGGCCCGACGCCGTCAGGATGCCTGTCATTTCGCGCAGGAGCAGCCCCGTCGTGGGCTCGATGGTGAGTTCGTAACGGCCGTAGTTCGCCCAGTTGTACACAAAATGCCGCGCCCCTTTGCCGGGAACATATCCCGCAGTCGTGTGTTGATAGACCGTGTCGGCCTTGATGCAGACCAGGCGGTGGTCACCGCTCAGGCCCAACTGCTGCAGTCCCGCTGTGAGCAGGGTGTCATATTTCTCATACCGTGTACCCTCAAAGCGGTCCACGCCCAGGTGCAGGCCCTGCTGAATCATCTCGGCAAGTTCGGTAACCGACATCTGGTCCTCCAGCATCTTCATGAAGGCATCATCGTCATGGCCCACACTGTCGCTGTCGGACTGCGGATTAGTGCGAAGGACAACACCCGTCGACTGCTGATACCTGTCGCCGTCCAGTGTGACCTGGGTCGTGGTGGTGGCTTTAGCCATGAGGCTGCCGTCCTCGCCCACCCCGGCACTCACGTCCAACATGCCGTGCGGACCTTTTTCTTCAAGGCCCTTGAGCCGCAGATACACCTCCTTGAGGTCGGCCACGCGCATCGCCTCCTGGATGTCGTTGTCCATCTGCTCACCGATGTTGAAGTACAGTTGCTCCAGCCAGTAGGCCTGGTAGGCAAACACGCCCACCAGCGCCACAACGACCAGTATCCCGATGTATTTCAACCTTGACTTCATCGCTTGCAAAAATACACAAATAAACCGTTCGCCATCAACTCCGTTAAGACTAAATAAGTTTTTGCATCACTTCATGGCAAGTGACACAAAAACAGAGGACAGCAGAACCTGCCAGCGAAAATATGACGTCAAAAGTATTCTCCGGGGCTCCTATTCCCTGGTCCAGACGGTTTTTAACTTGTAGATATACTCTGAAATGAGACGCAACGTGTTGAGTTGGCCGATGAGATAGAATCGATGGTAGGACACTTCCACACCATAGTAGTCCTCGATGATTGCCTTGAGTTCCTTCAACTGATAGTCATTCATCCCGATCTCACGGGTCAGGTCACTGTCGATGGTGAAGCCGACACCTTGGGTATAAGGATCGGCATCCACAATCTGGATACAGAAATCCATGAGGCCCTCTTGAATCGTGTCCAAGGCCGCTGACACTTCAATGACATCAATCGGCGGCTGCGGATGTATATGAGGTCGGGGCACACCATAATAGGTTTCATGCTGGCCCGGCGGACGGGGCGCAGCATACTTGGCTACGGGCTGACTTGGTTTGACGGGTTTAGGGGGCACGCCATACCTCATGGCGACTTGCGGTGCCGCGGACTCCTGCCCTCGCCCGCCAGCAGGCTGTTGCATGGCATATAATTCGTCAAAACTGTAGGCATTGCCAGCAATGGCGACGACCTCGGCAGCGGTGAGCCCGACATTGGGGTCCTGAACGGGCATGGCATTGGGCGTGGCTGCAATGACTCCCGGCGTGAGACCGGCAGCGACCACGGCTCCTACGGCGGCGAGCGTCTTTTTCCCTTTATTCTTCTTTTTCATCATGCTATGGTGTTAGGGTATTATATGCTTTAGACTTGAATCTCCTTTCAGAGTTTAATGTTCTTCAACTGGTTATAGTGGCAGGTCATCATCAGGTCGCCGTTCCCGTCACGCAGGTGGAAGCCGTCGCCCTGGCAATAGCGGAAGGCCTCACAATCCCGGCACGCGCCGCGCCTCATCCACTCATGGTCGCGGAACTGCTCAAAGCGGTTCTCCCACACATCCCAGAAACTGTCGCGGTAGATATTGCCCTGGCTGTAATCGCTGCGGATGCTCAGACAGCCCGAGATGGCACCGTCGGCACGGATGCTGGCTACCGAGAGACCCGCCTGGCAGAAGAAGAAATAGTCGCGTACAAGCCCCTCGTAGGCCCCCAGATAGCCGTCACAGGCATAACTCATGTTGATTTTGCCCTCGCAGCGGGTGGTGACGATGAAGTTGAGCAACTCGCGGAATTGCTCATCGGTGAGCAGCAGGCCCGGGTCGCGGGCTGCACGCCCCATCGGGTCGATGGTGAAGCAGCGCCAGCGGGTGACGCCGGCCTCGATGAGCAGATTTTTGATTTCTTCAAGCCGCGGCAGGTTACGGCCGTTCACACAGGTGATGACGTCCCACGTGAGGTCGGGGATGGTCTGCACGGCCTCGATAGCCCGCAGGGCGGCATCAAAACTGGCCGAGGAATTCCTGAGCCAGTTGTGCTCTTCGCGCATGCCGTCCACGTCGATGGACAACGAAGTGATGCCCGCTTGAGCCATCTCGCGGGCGACGGAACGGTCCAGAATAAGGCCGTTGGTCACCAGTCCCCACATGAAGCCCCGTTCAGTGATGGCCCTGCCGCAGTCCATCAGGTCGGGACGCACCAGCGGCTCTCCGCCCACGGTCTGCACCATCACCTGGGCAGGGTCACAGTGTGCCGCCACTTCGTCCAGCACAGGCAGGAAGTCGGCAAAGGGCATGTCGGGTATCTGTGATTCCTTGAGACAGTCACTGCCGCAATGCCGGCACGACATGTTACACCGCAGGGTGCATTCCCAGAACAGGTCCCGCAAGGGGTGCTCACGCCTGAGTCGTTCCACCTGTTCGCGTGTCTTCTCTAATCGCTGCTGTTGATGCGCATTCATGAGGGATAAGTATTTGCTTGAAAAAATAGTCCCGCTGGCGGGAGTAAACCGTTTTAAAATGGCCAAAGGCATTGATGCGTGCATCGATGGCTAAGGCGACGCCAAATATATAAAAAATTTGCCAAACTGCTTGATATATGCACGTTTTTTTCGACCCGAGCGGCCATATCGGGACATGTTAAGACTAAATAAGCATCAGGTTAAGACTTGGTAAGCCGTCCGAGTGCAACGGGGCGGATTGATGACGGTAATTTTGCTGCCGAAATCAATCAAAAACCAAGAAATGAACATGTCAAGATTTATCGTGATGATGGTAGCGGTCATGGCAACGGCCGCCAACGCGTTGGCCCAAAACACAACCGGGCCAGTGGAAGAAAAACAGGACAGCGCCACGCTGAGCGTCAACGACACCATTGCGCTCAAGGATGTCGAGGTGGTGACCATGCGCCAACTGGTCAAGACACAGGATGACCGTGTGAGTTACAACGTGCAGGCCGACCCCGAGGCGAGCACAAGCACTGTGCTCGACATGCTGCGCAAGGTGCCCCTGGTGAGCGTTGACGGCGAAGACAACGTGCGCGTCAACGGTGGCGGCAGTTTCAAGATTTACAAGAACGGCCATCCCGACCCGGCCTTGTCATCCAACCCAAAGGAAGTGCTGCGTGCCATGCCGGCGAGTGTCATCAAGCGCATCGAAGTCATTACCGAACCCGGTGCCCGCTATGACGCCGAGGGAGCGACGGCAATATTAAATATCGTCACCGTCGAGAGCGTGCGCATCGAGGGCGTGAACGGCACGGTGTCGGCATCGATCAACACCTTCGGCACACCCAATGCGAGTGCCTATGTCGCCGCCCGGGCGGGCAAATTCACCCTTGGCGCAACAGGTTTTTACCAGAGACAGGCCCGACGCCAGTTTGCCGGCGTGGATGAGACCTGGACAACCTACAAGGACACGGGCCACACGATGTATAATCGCTATCGCAACGAGCAGCCCGCTTGGGTATATAGCCTTAACCTGAACGCCAGTCTGGAAATCGATTCGCTGAATCTGCTCACCGCGTCCTTTGGCGGTTACCACTACGGCCTGAACATCTACGGTGACAGCCACATCGAGTATCATGACGCGGCTGGGCAGTTGCTCACGTCCTATGACAACCCGTTCAACGTGCCGCTGTATGGTGGCATGACATGGAACGGCCGTGCCGACTGGGAGCACCGCACCAGCCGCAAAGACGAAGTCTTCACCGCCTCCTACATGTTCTCGACCACGGGCCAACAGGAGGAGCAATACGACTCGCTCATCAACATGGTGAATCCGCCGTTCGACTACACGAGTTATAGCAAGTGGGGCAAGGAGCGTTTTATCGAGCACACCTGGCAACTCGACTACCAACTGCCGCTATGGACGCACCTCCTGCTGGAGGTGGGCGGCAAGTACATCATGCGCCTGAACAAGAGTCACAACTGGATGCGATATGACGGCGCTGCGGAACTGGACACCGACACCCGGTTCAAGCACAACATGCACGTGGGTGCCGCCTATGCCTCATGGCGCTACCAAGTGGGCAATGTGACCCTGCGCGGCGGAGTGCGCTACGAGTACAGCCACTTCCGCGCCAGTTATCCCAATGGCGACGGGGAGCCCTTCGGGCGCGACCTGCACGACGTGGTGCCCTCGGCAAGCATGCACTGGCAACTGTCGCCGTTCAACAGCCTGCGTCTGTCGTGGGCAACGAGCCTTAACCGCCCGGGCATCCAGTATCTTAATCCAGCCGTGAAGCGCTACACCTCGACCATCGAGTTTGGCAACCCGCACCTGTCAAGTGCCCGCAACCATATGGTGAGCGTCAACTTCCAGCACACGGGCAACCGCTTGACCTTCAATGTCAAGCCCACCGTAACCATCACCAACAACCTCATCGGCTCCTCACGCACCTCCCATGACGGCATCGTCTTCATGACCTACAGCAACGACTGCCGCTACCTGATGGCGGGCGTGGGCGGTTTCCTGCAGTGGATGATGACAGGCAAGACCACCCTCGTCATGAACGGCGAGGTTTGCTATAAGCGTTACCGCAATCCCTCGCAGGACTTGACCAACAGCGGCTGGGGCGGCAACCTGTATGCCCAATTGTCACAGCGGCTCCCGTGGCGGCTGCGTGCCACAGCAACCTGCATGTGGTATGGCATCGGGCATGAGTTGAATCATGTGTATGGTTACAGCACCATACCAAACCCCACCATCATGTTGGGCCTCTCACGCTCCTTCCTGAAAGACGACCGCCTGACGGTGCGCCTGAGCGCTAATTCTATCCTGCACAAGCACCAGGTGTCTAAGGGCTACATCACCCAGGGCGACTATGTGAACCACGGCGTGGGCCACTTCAACCAGCGCAATGTACAGTTGTCGCTGAGTTATGCCTTCGGCTCCAGCAACACCCGCGTCAAGCAGACCGAGACAACTGTCGAGAACGACGACCTGGTGGGCGGCCTGAGAAGCGGCAACTGACAGCAACCGCCCCCCAGTTATCAGAATAAATCATAATATAAGAGGATGTGCCATAAAACAAAGGCTGGAACTCTAACCGCCCTGCGGGCGTGCGATAGCACGGTCAATCTACCCTGTCGGATTTATGACACACCACCATGGGCAAAACAATCTCCGTCGCTGGAAGCGCCCCCGTATGTGCTGGTCCCAGATGAAGGGGTCGCCTTCAGCGACGGGTCACGGTTCATGACACCCCCCGATGAATCAGCCGCCTTCGCTCTGCTCAGTTGCCTGATTTATCGGGGGTTATTCATAGGCCACCCTACGGGTGTCATTTGGCTGGCAAAAAATCAGATTCTTTATTTCCGCCAACGGGTTATTAAAAGTTTTCCTGGCCGCAGGGCGGTCAAAAAGGAATGCTGATGCTGACTCCTAACTCATTAATTCCAAGCGCCTTTCAACACGAAGTTGATCAGGACGGTCACATCGTTGATGTCGACATTGCCCTGCAGGTCGCAGTTAGCATTGGTCATGTTGACACCTGTGGCATTACCAGTGAGCACATAGTTGATCAGGGCGGTCACATCGTTGATGTCGACTTTCTGGTCATTGTTCACGTCACCACGCAGGCCAGCGTTCTTCGCGGTGAAGTAGCCCGGGTTGCTCGTGCCGCCGTCGATGTGGGCATAAGCCTTGTCCACATGGCTGGCATCGTAGGTCGTGCCCTGGCCGCCCACCAGGCTGGTGCAGTTATTGAACATATTAACGGAGTTCGTCACAGCAGCGGTGCTCCAACCACTGCCCACATAGATGGTCCGAAGTTCATCACAGTAATAGAACATAAAATTCATCTCGGTCACGTTAGCCGTGTTGAAACTGCTCAAGTCAAGACTCGTCAAGCCATAGCAATATCCGAACAACCAACTCATATTTATCACCTTGGACGTGTTGAAGTGGCTCACATCAAGGCTTGTCAATTTTGAACAGGCCTGGAACATGTATCTCATATCGGTCACCTCACTGGTGTTCAAGTAACTCATGCCCGTGATGGATTCAAGGTTCTGCATATAATAAAACCAATCGTAGGTGGTCGTCGGGCGGGCGCCAGCGAACGAGGGGTCAAAGACCACCTTGGTCACATTGACATAGGTGCCGTCGGAGTACCAACCGGGATAGTTGGCGCCTGTGTTCAGGTCGTAGGTCGTGCCCGTGCGACTGCTGCGCTGGCTGTCGTAGTAGAACGTCAGCGTCGTGTTCGACGGCGTGTAGCAGGCATAGGCCTCAGGCTCCTTCTCGGTGAAGTAGCCCGGGTTGCTCGTGCCATAGTCGATGTGGGCGTAGGTCTTGTCAATGTGGCTGGCATCATAGATCGTGCCCTTGCCGCCCACCAGCCTCGTGCAGTTCTTGAACATATTTGAGGAGTTGGTAACAGCTATGGTACTCCATCCATCACCGACATAGATGGTTTGCAACTGACTGCAGTCGAGGAACATAAGAGACATGTTAGTCACCATAGCCGTATTGAAACCGCTCAGGTTCAGGCTTGTCAATTTAGCGCAGTCGCCGAACATGGCATACATATTGGTCACTTTATCCGTGTTGAAACTGCTCACGTCGAGACTCGTCAATTGATGACAACCAACGAACATGTTGGACATCAGAGTTACATTGGACGTGGAGAAGTGGCTCAGATTCAGACTGGATAATTGTTCGCAGTATGCAAACATGGCTATCATGTCGGTCACATTGGCAGTATTGAAGCTGCTCACGTCAACGCTCTGCAAACTATCACACCATGCAAACATGCCTTTCATGCTGGTCACCTGCGAGGTGTTCAGGTAATAGAGACCCGTAATGGTCTGCAATCGTGTCATATCACGAAACCAAGCGCAGGTGGTCGTCGGCTTGGCATCAGCGAACGAGGGGTCAAAGACCACCTTGGTGACATTGTTCTTAGTATTGTCGCTGTACCAACCAGGATAGTTGTCACCCGTGTTCAGGTCGTAGGTCGTGCCCGAGCGAGTGCTGCGCTGCCTGTCGTAGTAGAACGTCAGCGTGTTGTTCGACGGCTTGTAGCAGGCATAGGCCTCGAGCTTCGGGATGATAAAGACATTATCCACAGCGAAGTAATCACCCGTGGGATTGACGTTGCCGTCCTTGCTGTAGCTCCACGTGAGCGTATGGTTACCCGCAGAGAGTTCAGCGCTATAGGTTTCCCAGTCATTATCACGGGCGCCATATTTGAACTGCTCCACTCCGTCGATCAAAAATCGGCATACGTCATAATTTGACCCCTCACCCCAAGCCTTAAAGTCGAATGATAAAATTGAAGCTTGATCGAGCCTGACGATGGCGGTCATTTCTGAGGTACTGGAAGAAACGCCGGCATTGCCCGACTGCGCGTACAACCCTCCCGAGTCTTGCATGACTATCCACGGATAGTCGCCTTCGCTTTCGATTCTGGCGCTACCACCAACGACTATGAGATTCACGGCATTCTCCAAGGTGTAAAATTCCTGGATGTTGATAAAATTCTTCCAGTAATATGCTGACTGATAGGTGCTCTTGGAGCCTGAGGGCACTTTCAGCGTGGCATAGCTGTAGATCTTGCTGGGGAAGGTGGTGCTCTGGATGGTGGGCGGATTGCCCCTTTTGATCGAGATTGTCAATCCGCTGGGGTTGGAACTGTTGTCATAGGGATCGTAGCCGGCGCCCCAAAACGCGTCGGCACCAATCGACTTCACCGAGTTGCCGATGGTCACACTCGTCAAACCAATGCATTTACTGAAGGCAGATTCCCCGATGCTGGTAACGCCATCGCCGATAACGACCGTCTGCAAAGCATAGCATTTCCGGAATGCTTCATTTGCTATGGTTTGAACAGAGTTAGGGATGGTTATCGAAGTCAGACGATTACAATAATGGTCCTCTTGCCAACAGAACGCAAGTTCGCCGATGGATAACACCGTACTGGGAATAGTCAGTGATGTCAGGCCATCGGCATTGTAGAAGGCACGATCCCCGATGCGGGTCACCGTGTAGATATAGCCGTTGTAGGTTACAGTGCCGGGAATGGTAATATTACCGTCATAGGCACCAAGGGAATAGTAGTCGTCATCCATGTAGGTCACCTCAACGGTTCTATTGGGCTGGCTTGTGATGTTGTAATAGATGCCGCCCGTCTGGAAAGAATAGGCGCTGGCGCCCAGGGCGCACATCATGGCCGCCACAAGGGCAAACAGTTTAAGTAACAATGGTTTCTTCATATCAATTCTGTTTTTTTATAGTTAATAAATTCAGTTAGTTAAATGATTTCGCAAATTTAGTCACAAATTCTCATAAATCCAAGAGAATAACTGAAAAAAACGAAATCACTGAACGGGCATCCTCAACTTAGGCCCGATCAATGTCACTGTGCCGTCGTTTAATAGCTCATGGTGGAACTCATGGGAAAACGATCCTCTATATGCTGAGTATGAGGCCAAGTGGAGAGAAGCATGCAGACGTTGATTTTCTGAATTTTACTCATTATATTTTACCGGCAGGACACCCATCAAAAGGTGTCCTGTCGGGTTTCATTTTTCATCTCAAAATCATGAGCAGTTATTTGATATAACTACTACTATTATAGTAGAATGAGAAAAACACACACTTTTTGTGCATTATTATCTGGTTTTGAGGGGTATTATAATATAGTAGAATGAGAAAAACGCACAATTTTTGACTATCCCCCGTTCTTGTTCACGGTGTTCAGATGTTCAAGCTGTTCACATTCAATCTTCGTCCTGTAAAGCGACGGTGCAAGTCGCCCTTCAGGTATGATTGCCGCAACTACCGTCAGCCCTATTGGTGCTGGCGGTTTTTTCGCTCCATGAATAAAAAAATCCCTCACGCCCCGGGAGAGGGCATGAGGGAAATTTCTTGGCTTTGTCTTAGATCAATTCCAAGCGCCTTTCAACACGAAGTTGATCAGGGCGGTCACATCGTTGATGTCGACATTGCCCTGCAGGTCGCAGTTGGCATTGGCCATGTTGACCCCTGCGGCATTACCGGAAAGCACATAATTAATCAAGGCGGTCACATCGTTGATGTCGACATGGCCGTCGCCGTTCACGTCGCCGCGCAGGCCAGCGTTCTTCGCGGTGAAGTAGCCAGGGTTGCTGGGGCCGCCGTCGATGTGGGCGTAGGTCTTGTCCGTCGGGTTGGATGAGTTCCAGGTCGTGCCCTGGCCGCCCACCAGGCTGGTGCAGTTAAAGAACATATCAGTCGAGTTCGTCACGGCCGCGGTGCTCCAGCCATTGCCTACATAGATGGTACGCAGATCAGGGCAGTTAGCAGGCACCGAACATGGAATTCATGTTAGTCACCTTGGACGTGTTGAAGTGGCTCAAATCAAGGCTCGTTAGTTTTTTACAATTCGTAAACATCCAAGACATATTGGTCACCTCGCTGGTGTTCAGGTAATTCATGCCCGTGATGGTTTGAAGGTTTATCATACTATAGAACCAATCGTAGGTGGCCGTCGGACGGGCGCCAGCGAACGAGGGGTCAAAGACCACCTTGGTCACATTGGTATTGGTGCCGTCAGTGTACCAACCGGGACGGGTGGAGGCAGGGTTCAGGTCGTAGGTCGTGCCCGTGCGGCTGCTGCGCTGGTTGTCGTAGTAGAACGTCAGCGTCGTGTTCGACGACGTGTAGCAGGCATAGGCCTCAGGCGCGTTCTTGTCTGTGAAGTAGCCCGGGTTGCTCGGGCCGCCGTCGATGTGGGCGTACGCACCATCAATGTGGTTCTCATCATAGGTCGTGCCCATGCCGCCCACCAGGCTGATGCAGTATTTGAACATATCACCGGAGTACGTCACGGCAGCGGTGCTCCAGCCATTGCCCACATAAATGGTCCGCAAATTAGTGCTGTTATAGAACATCCTCAGCATAGTGGTCACCTTGGACGTATTGAAATTGCTTAAGTCAAGGCTTGTTAAGCCAGTGCAGTGAGAGAACAGTTGATTCATATTTATCACCTTGGACGTGTTGAAATGGCTCACATCAAGGCTTGTCAATTTGGAACAGCGCATAAACATAAAACCCATATCGGTCACCTCGCTGGTGTTCAGATACTCGATGCCCGTGATGGATTGAAGGTTTGTCATACCATAGAACCAATCGCAGGTGGTCGTCGGGCGGGCATCGGCGAACGACGGGTCAAAGACCACCTTGGTCACATTGGTTCTAGTGCCGTCAGTGTCCCAAGCGACATCGTTGCCGCCCGTGTTCAGGTCGTAGGTCGTGCCCGTGCGGCTGCTGCGCTGGTTGTCGTAGTAGAACGTCAGCGTCGTGTTCGACGACGTGTAGCAGGCATAGGCTTCTTTCCACTCGGTGAAGTAGCCCGGGTTGCTGGGGCCGCCGTCGATGTGGGCGTAGGTCTTGTCCTTCGGGTTGTCTATGTCCCAGGTCGTGCCCTGGCCACCCACCAGACGGGGGCAGAAATTGAACATCTCTGAAGAGGACGTCACAGCAGCGGTGCTCCAGCCACTGCCCACATAGATAGTTTGCAGCTTGACGCAGCCATCGAACATATGATGCATGCTGGTCACCTTGGACGTGTTGAAACTGCTAAAGTCAAGGCTTGTAAGTTTCCCGCAACCCAAAAACATCCAATCCATATTGGTCACCTCACTGGTGTTTAGGTAATTCAGGCCCGTGATGGATTCAAGGTTCTGCATATAATAAAACCAATCGTAGGTGGTCGTCGGACGGGCATTGGCAAACGACGGGTCAAAGACCACCTTGGTCACATAGGATTTGGTGCCGTCGGTGTCCCAGCCGGTATCGTTGTCGCCCGTGTTCAGGTCGTAGGTCGTGCCCGTGCGTGAAGCGCGCAGGTTGTCGTAGTAGAACGTCAGCGTCGTGTTCGACGGCGTGTAGTTGGCATAGGCCTCGGCAGCAGTAGCGCCGAAGGCACACATCATGGCCGCCACCAGGACGACCAGACGCAGGAGTAAATTCTTCTTTTTCATAGTAATTTGGCTTTAAAAGTTAATATTTGCCACAAATATAGTGATTATTTTACACTTTGCCGCATCATGCGTCAAAAAAAACAACGGGACCGGCAATATCAGCAATCGGGTCGTACGCGGGGCGGTGTGTCATAATTGCTACTCGGTAGCATAACCGTGCTATCGCACGGGAAATTATTCAAATTTTTAAATTAAAA
>ONRP01000034.1 GCA_900320245.1 uncultured Prevotellaceae bacterium | reverse complement strand
TTCAGTTTTAGATTCTCGTTTGCTATTTAGACACACGAGAACGGCGTTTTGCAACAACAAAACGCCGTTTTAACAATTCTTTAACACAGTCCGCACTGCCTCAAGCAAAACCGCACAATTCTCCCTGTGGGGCGAATTAACCGTATTAAAAAAACAGACATCCACCCTCCACAGAGCGCGGACGTCTCTCTAAACCCTAAACTGCGAGCGCAGCAAGCATATCACAGCGGACGCCTCTCTAAACCCTAACCTCTAAACTCTAAACTGCGAGCGAAGCGAGCATATCACAGCGGATGCCTCTCTAAACCCTAAACTCTAAACTGCGAGCGAAGCGAGCATATCACAGCGGATGCCTCTCTAAACCCTAAACTCTAAACTGCGAGCGCAGCGAGCATCACAGCGGATGCCTCTCTAAACCCTAACCTCTAAACTCTAAACTGCGAGCATAGCGAGCATATCACAGTTCTGCTTCCTTGAGTTTCTCGGCATTCTCGGCCACGATTAGGTGGTCGATGCAGTCCTGGATATCGCCGTCCATAAAGGCAGGCAGGTTGTAGATAGTATAGCCGATGCGATGGTCGGTAATGCGACCCTGCGGATAGTTGTAAGTGCGGATTTTGGCCGAACGGTCACCCGTCGAGACGAGGGTCTTGCGGCGCGAAGCGATATCGTCCACATACTTCTGATGCTCGTGGTCATAGATAAAGGTGCGCAGACGTGCCAGGGCACGCTCCTTGTTCTTGGGCTGGTCGCGGGTCTCGGTACACTCGATGAGGATTTCCTGCTGCTCGCCCGTGTTGGGATTGGTCCACATGTAGCGCAGACGCACACCACTGTTCACCTTGTTCACGTTCTGGCCACCGGCACCGCCGCTGCGGAAGGTATCCCACTTGATTTCGCCCTCGTTGATGTGCACGTCAAACGGCTCTGCCTCGGGCAGCACGGCCACGCTGGCTGCCGAGGTGTGTACGCGGCCCTGGGTTTCGGTGACAGGCACGCGCTGCACGCGGTGCACGCCCGATTCATACTTCAAGGTGCCATAGACGTTGTCGCCCGTGATGCTGAATACCACCTCCTTGAAACCACCCACGGCTCCTTCGCTGCAAGAGGACATCTGCACATTCCAGCCCTTGGTCTCACAGTAGCGGGTGTACATGCGTGCCAAGTCGCCGGCAAACAAGGCGGCCTCATCGCCTCCCGTACCTCCTCGAATCTCAAGCACCACGTTCTTGCCATCTTCAGGGTCCTCGGGAATAAGCAGGAGTTTGATTTCCTCTTCCAGTTTGGGTACCTCGGCCTGGTTGGTGTCGATTTCCTCACGCGCCATGGCACGCAGGTCCTCGTCGGTCTCGGTGTCGAGGACGGCCTTGGCCTGCTCGATGTCCTCAAGCAGTTTGCGGTAACGGTTGGTGGCTCCCAGCAGGGTCTCCAGGCTCTTGTATTCCTTCGTCAGTTTGACGTAGCGCCGCTGGTCGGCTATGACGTTGGGATCGGTAATCAGCGTGCCGATTTCCTCAAATCGGGCATCCAGGCCGTCAAGGCGTTGTAATAAAGCGTTTTCTGCCATAGTGTTTCTGAATTTGGCTGCAAAGGTAGTAAAAAAGCCTTTAGCCTATAGCCTTTATCATTTAGTTTTCATTCTTTCGGGGTGACGGTTGACGTATTCCTGGATGCGCTTGGCAAACTTGCGGTCCTTTTTATTGTTTGGGTCGGGCGTGTACTCCATGTATTCGGGAATATCCTTGCCCATGTCCCTCACAAGATGCGCTTTATTGGGCGAGACGACAACCATCAGCGAGTCGTAGAGCGTATGGGTATTGGCGTCATAAGTGGCCATGGCCAAGGTATCTCCGCTAACATTGACAGTCTGGTAGTAGCGACTGGAAATGCCGAACTTGTCGAAGCGCTCGTCGAAGTTGATGCGGTAGTTCTTGGGCGAGCAATGGCTTATGGTGTAAACGGGCACCGTGGGAGCACCATTTTTATAGACTCCTCCAATCCAGCGGGCATAGGCATGCTCATGGCCCTGCAGCACGAGGTCAACACCGTATCGGCGTACCAAGTCATCAAACATCCAGCGCTGAATTATGTTGTTGCTGCCCTTGATGGAATAAAGTGGATGGTGCAGGATGAGAATCTTCCATTTTGCATCGCTTTGAGCCAGTTGTTTCTCAAGCCATTGGTGCTGGGTCCACAGGTAGAAGAACTCGCGGTTGCTGTCGAGCACAAAGAACTGCACATCGCCATAGTTCACGGTGTAGACCATGTTATCCTCGACCTTAGAGTCAAGGAAGTAGGAAAAGACAAGCGGGAAGCGGCGTTCCAGTTTGCGGATGACGCCTTTGAGGTAGTCGTGGTTGCCCGTCACGTTGAGTACAGGCATGGACTGACCGATGCTGTCGAGCGTGCGGAAAGTCTCGGCCCAATACTGGTTGGCAGGGCGTTCAATCAAGTCGCCTCCACACACGAGAAACTCGACTTCGGGATGATGTGCACATGCGTCACGCAGCAATCGGTTGGCAATGCCGTCGATGGTATCCTGCACGTCGCCGACAAAGAGGAACGAGAACTTGTCACGCTTCTGGGCATAGGTCCGGAAATCATACCATGGCGACGCCTGGCCATCAGTAACGGCACGGTAGCGGTAATGCGTAGCGGGCTTCAACTGGCGCAGACGCGTGAAATAATAGGCTGCACGGCCCACGCGCGACTCAAAGACTTCGCCCTGGGCATCGATGTGTACGGTATCCCCTTCCTCGAGGTTAACGAGTTCAAGATGGGATGGGTGCACCACCGTATCACACTGCCAACTCACGTTACGGGACATCTCGTCACCGTCACCAAAGGTGAGCAACACGTGCCCCGGTGTCGAGAGCGGCTCCACAGCCAATTCTTCGGGGTTGCCGAACCACACGTTCCACCTTGTCGCCACCCATGTCGCCAGTGCAATCGTGAGCAGCAACAAGATCAATCGCTTCAGTTTATTAGACCTTGTTTTCATTTGATGGTGCAAAAGTAGTAATTTTAGATTAATTAGGTCACGACTCAACAAAAACAAATATAATTTGCTTTTGTCTTTGTCTTGAAGTAATTTTGTGCAATATTTATGAATTTGACATCAATGAATCGTCGTTTTAGTATATCCAAAATACCACTTGCCGCGGCTTTATGGGACCTGCTGATGGTCTATGTCGCCTATACCGTGTGCCGCGCTGTTTTCCTGATGCTCAACTGGTCGCTCTACGCCGACACGCTGACGTGGAGCCACGGCTTCGGACTATTCGGAGCCGGACTGCTGTTCGACACCCCGGCCATCCTCTACACCAATGCCGTTGTCCTGGTGATGTTCCTGGTGCCGCTGCACTGGAAAGAATCCCCGGTGTTTTACCGTATCGCGCGGTGGATTTACACAGTTGTTAACAGCGTTGCGGTCTGTTTGAACCTGATGGACTGCGTGTATTTCCCCTTCTCGGGCAAGCGCACCACGGCCTCCATCTTTGCCGAATTCAGCAACGAGAGCACTGGCGAGATGCTGAAAATCTTTGGCGGCCAGTTCCTGAGCCATTGGTATCTGGTTCTATTGGCAGCATTGATCACCTGGGGATTCTGGAAACTCTTCCGGCCTGTGCCGAAACGTGTTAAACGGCCTGTGGCCCTTTTCCGCTATTACGTGTCAGGAGCGATAGCGCTGCTGGTAGCCGTGCCACTGAGCATCGGCGCCATCCGCGGCGGTTTCACCACGGCGACGCGCCCCATCACCATCAGCAATGCCAACCAGTACGTCAACCGCCCTGCCGAGACAGGTATCGTGCTGAACACGCCGTTCGCCATCATGCGCACCCTCAAAAAGACGCCCTTTGTCGTGCCCAATTATATGAGCGACCAGGAGGCGATGGCCATCTATACCCCACTCCACCAGCCGACCGACAGCACAGCATTCACCCCGCGCAATGTAGTGGTCATCATCCTCGAGAGTTTCAGCAAGCAGCACTTCGGTTTCTATAACAAGACTTTGAGAAACGGCACCTATCAAGGTTTCACGCCTTTCCTGGACTCGTTAATCACCCAGGGGGCGATGACCTACCGCTATTCCTATGCCAACGGGCGCAAGAGCATCGAGGGTATGCCGTCAGTGCTGTCGTCACTGCCCAACTTCGTTGAGCCGCTGTTCCTCACCCCCGCCTCGCTCAATGCCATGTCGGGACTGGCTCGGGAATTGGGCGAGAACAAGGGCTATACCACCGCCTTCTTCCACGGGGCGCAGAACAGTTCGATGGGTTTCCACGCTTTTGCCCGCGCCACGGGATTCCAGCACTACTACGGCCGCGACGATTACAATGCCGACCCCAACTTCCACGGTGACGACGACTTTGACGGCACCTGGTCCATCTGGGACGAGGAATTCTTCCAATTCTATGCCCAGCAGATGAACAAGATGCAGGAGCCGTTCATGACAGCCCTGTTCAGTGCGTCAAGCCACGATCCCTTTGTCGTCCCTGAAAAATACAAGGGCCGTTTCCCGCAGGGTGAGCGCCCGCTGCAGCAGTGCATTGCCTACACCGACTATGCCCTGAAGCGTTTCTTTGAGGAGGCGAGCAAGCAGCCGTGGTTCAACAACACCTTGTTTGTCATCACAGCCGACCATGTGAGCCAGCAGATTGACCCGTTCTATTGCACTACCTTGGGCAACTACTGCGTACCCATCATCCTGTATGCTCCCGGCGACCCCTCGCTTCACGGCTATGACGAGCAGCAGGTGGTCGAGCAAATCGACATCATGCCCACTGTGCTCGCCTATCTGCACTACGACAAGCCTTATATTGCCTTCGGCCGCAACATGCTTGGCAGCAACATCGCCGAGGGATTCGCCCTGCACTGGCTACCCGAAAGCAGCAGTTACGAATACGTCTGGGGTGACTACGCCTTGCAGTTTGACGGCCAACGGATCACAGCCGCCTACAAGTTCCGCAGCGACTCGACCCTGAGCCACAACGTCCTCGGCACCATGCCGCGTGACACGTTACAGCACATGCAACGGCACATGCAATCGGTCATCCAGCAGTACATGCAGCGCATGACCACCGACAACCTCACCGTGAAATAAGCATCAATCAGAAATCAAATCCAAGGATGCGGTACACCTGGTTGACCATGCCCAGGCGGTCGATGTCGGGGCGGGTCGAGAAGAACAGGAAAATCAGGTCTCGCTCGGGAATCTTGCCGGCATAGATGGTGAAACCGCCGTTGTCGCCCAAGTGATAGACATGGGTGGGCTGGCCGGGCATATCCTGGACGAAGAAGCCGTAGCCATAACCCGTGTGGGGTTGGTAGCCATACTCGGCATCGGCGGGAATCTGAATCCACGGATTGTAGGCGAGGCGCTTGCTGGCTGCCGTCCACACCTTATTGTCGCGCAGGGCGCGTTCCCAACTGACAAAATCGTTGATGGAGCAGTAGAGGGCGCCATCGGCCTTGGTAGCGAAAAAACTCTCCTCACCATAGTCGTACTCCTGCCAAACACCCTTATCGTCGCGCTCATAGCCGTGGGCCATGCAGGCGATATTGCGGTCGGGCTCATAGTAGCGGCAGGTCTGCATACCGGCCTTGCCGAACACGTTCTCATGCATATAGGTCTCGAACGGGATTCCTGTAGCGCGTTCCACAATCTGGTAAATCAACTGGAAGGTGGGATTGATGTATTCGTATTGAGTCCCGGGCTGGAAATTCAGGTGGTCAAGCGTCTTCATGTAGCCTACCGATTCCACATCAGTACTGTAAAGCACGAAGTTGCGGTCGCCTCGTGAACGAGCATCGGGGATGCCCGAGGTGTGGCTCATGATGTTGTGCAAGGTGATATCGTTAAAGAACGGGGCCTGGAACTCTGGGAAATACTTCGACAATGGATCATCGAGCGACAGAATTCCCTGCTCGGCCAGTTGCAGCAGCGACACCGCCGAGAACTGCTTGGACACCGAGGCAATGCAGAAATTAGTGGCAAAAGTCACCGGTGCCTTGGTCTCCATGTCGGCTACTCCCAGGCAACGGCTATACAACGTGTCGCCGGCCTGCATGATAAGCACGGCAGCGCCAGGCTCATCAGGATTGTTATATACGGCACCGAAGACCTCGTCGATGCGACGCGTCATCTCTTCTTTACTCATAGTCTGTCCTATAGCGGCAACAACTGATGCCATCATTGCCACAATCATTAAAAACTTTTTCATCATGGGGCAAAGATAGGCATTAATTGGATATAAATTAGTATCTTTGCTGCGTTTTTTAAGAACGATAGCAATGATTCACGTCAACATTGACCCGAGGATTCTCGATGCATGCCCCGAGACCCGCATCGGTCTCGTGCGTGCCACGGTAGTCAACGGCCCGACAAGCGATGCGCTGTGGGCCGAGATTGAGGCTGCAGCCGATGAAATCAAGCAACGCTATGAACTGCTGGAAATCAACCAGCGGCCTGCCATTGCTGGCACCCGACGCTTGTACAAGGCGCTGGGAAAAGATCCCAGCCGCTACCGCGTGGCGAGCGAGGCCCTGTGCCGGCGCATCATCCGCGACCTGGGCATCTATCGCCTGACGACATTGATTGATGTCGTGAACCTGGTTTCCATCAAGAGCGGATATGCCATCAGCGGACTCGACGGTGACCGCATCGAGGGCGACACATTGACTATGAGCGTCGGTACAGCCGAAGATGTGTATAACGGCATCGGGCGCGGCCTGCTCAACATTGCAGGAATGCCCGTCTACCGTGATGCAAAAGGCCCTATCGCTACCCCGACAAGTGACGAGGAGCGCACCAAGTTCACCGAACAGACCGTCACCGCCCAGATCAACATCAACGCCTTCGCGCCCGAGATGCCCGTCGAGGAGGCTGTGGACTGGATGGCGGCCCTCTTGAAGAAATACGCCCAGGCCACCAACGTGGAAACGGCAATCTATGACCCAAACAAATAACAACATACTATTATGGAAATTCTAGAGATTATTGAAAACAACATCAACCAGCGCTACATCGACCAGGTGGTCGAAACGCTCAAGGACGGTGGACTTATCATCTACCCGACCGATACCGTGTATGCACTGGGTTGTGACGCACTCAACAATCAAGCCATTGAGCGCATCTGCTCCATCAAAGAGATGAAGTCGGCCAAGACCAACCTGTCAATCATCTGCGGTGACATCTCGCAGGTGGCCGAGTTCGCCAAATTTGACAATACCCAGTTCCGTATGATGAAGGCCAACCTGCCCGGACCGTTCACCTTCATCTTCCCGGCCCTGTCCAAACTGCCCAAAGCCTTCAAGGGCCGCCGAACCGTGGGCATCCGTATCCCCGACAACGAAATCGCACTCGCCATCGTACGCACACTGGGAGGCCCCATCTTGACCACATCGGTTCCCGGCGATGATGAGGACTACCGCTGTGAACCCGGTCTGATGGCCGAAGCCTTTGATTCAAGAGTAGATATCGTGATAGATGCCGGCCGTGGCCAACTGATGCCCTCGACCATCGTGGACTGCACGGGTGGTGAACCCGAGATCACCCGACTCGGCAAGGGCAAACTGGTGGTCTGAAAAACGTAAAACAATCAACAGAACAATAACAATGAAGAAAATCATCTTTTGCCTGGCAGCATTGCTCATGCTGGTGGCATGCAAACAGAGCGATAACGCGACCGAAAGCGAGAACCAAAACCAAAGTACTGAACAAGCCACTAACGAGGCCGCTGACGACGACGGTGCTTGGCAGAAACAGACAACCCTGCTGTCTTCCAAGCCTATGGTGGTGGATTTCTTTGCTACCTGGTGCGGACCCTGTAAACAACTCGCCCCGATACTTGAAGAAGTGGAGAAGAATCACCAGGGTGAGGTCATCTTCCAGCGCATCGACATAGACCAGAAGCCTGACCTTGCTCAGGAATTCGGAATCCAAGGCGTGCCCACGTTGCTGTTCATCACTCCCACTGGCGAATATCAATCCCTTGTCGGACTGCAGGACGCTGAGACCATCGAAGGGAAAATCGCCGAATTGCTCAACCACAGCGCAAAATAGGCACTGTTTTGGCTTTTTTGACGCATCACAACCCAATGATTACACTCTATAGTTGTGATATTGAGTTTTTTTTGCGAACTTTGCAGCCGCTTTTTAAATAGACTAGTCAATATATAACTACATCATGGAAATTACTGCACAACAACTTGCAGCAATGGTTAACGGCACGGTCGACGGCGACGCCACTACCGTCATTAACAACTATGCCAAGATTGAGGAAGCCACGCCCGGCTGCCTGACTTTCCTCGCCAACCCAAAATACACGCACTACATCTACACGACCCAGGCATCGGCTGTGCTGGTCAGCAAGGACTTTGTTCCTGAGCAGGAGGTCAAAGCAACACTCATCCGCGTTGATGACCCCTACAAGACACTAGCCGACCTGCTGAACTTCGTCAGCAGCCAGCGCCCTGAAAAGCGCGGCGTGGAGCAACCTGTCCACGTGGGCCAGGGCACTACCCTGCCCGATGACGTCTACGTCGGAGCATTTGCCTATATCGGCGACGGCGTCACCATTGGCAAGAACGTGAAGATATACCCGCAGGTCTATGTGGGCGACGGCGTCACCCTGGGTGACAACGTGGTCCTGTACCCTGGCGTGAAAATCTACCATGGCTGCCGCATCGGCAACCGCTGCATCATCCAGGGCGGCGCCATCATCGGTGGCGACGGTTTCGGTTTCGCTCCTAAGGAAGACGGCACCTACGAGAAGATTGCTCAGGTAGGTATCGTGATTCTGGAAGATGATGTCGAAATCGGTGCCAACACGACCATCGACCGCGCGACTATGGGCGCAACAGTGGTCAAGCGAGGTGCCAAACTCGACAACCTGATTCAGATTGCCCACAACGTAGAGGTCGGCGAGAGTACCGTCATGGCCGCGCAAGTGGGTGTAGCCGGCTCTACCAAAATCGGCAAATACAATATGGTGGGCGGCCAGGTGGGCTTTGCCGGTCACATCACTGTCGGCGACAAGAATGGCATCGGAGCCCAAACAGGTGTTGACAACAGCATCGGCAGCAACGGCAAGTGGCTGGGTTCTCCTGTTCAACCCGCTATGGAGTTTGCGCGCCAAGTTGTTTACTTGAAGCGTCTTGGCGAAATGTATAGCGACATCAAGGACCTGAAAAAGAAAATCAACAACTGAAAATGAAACAGAAGACACTGAAGAAGGCCTTTACCGTTAAAGGCAAGGGCCTGCACACGGGACAAATGTCGACCGCGACATTCAAGCCTGCTGATGTGAACACCGGATACGTCTTCAAACGCCTCGACCTGGAGGGACAACCCACTATCCAGGCGCTTGCCGAACATGTCATCGAGACCACACGCGGCACCGTCATCGCCAACAAGAGCAACAAAGAAGCCCGCGTGAGCACCATCGAACACGCTATGGCTGCCCTCTACGCCGCCGGCATCGACAACTGCCTCATCGAGGTAGACTGCGGCGAGGTGCCCATCCTTGACGGCAGCGCCATCATCTGGTGCCAGGAAATAGAGAAAGCCGGTATCGTGGAGCAGGAAGCCGAAAAGGAATATTATGTGGTCAAACAACGCATCAAGGTCGTTGACAAAGAGACCGGCTCATCGCTTATCGTGCTGCCAGACGACGACCTGTCGATTGATTGCATGATTGAGTTTGACTCGCCAGTGCTGGGCAACCAGTTTGCCTCGCTGACCGACATCAAGCAGTTCAAGGACGAGATCGCTGCCAGCCGCACGTTTGTGTTCGTGCGCGAGGTACAGCCGCTCATCCAACTCGGCCTCATCAAGGGCGGTGACCTGGACAATGCCATCGTCATCTACGATTCTCAGATGAAGCAGGAGGACCTAGACCACATGGCCGACGTGATGAACGTGCCCCACAAACCCGCCAACGAACTGGGCTACCTCAACAACAAGCCGTTGGCATTCAAGAACGAGCCGGCCCGCCACAAACTGCTCGACGTGATGGGCGACCTGGCACTGATCGGACGCCCGCTGAAGGGGCGCATCGTGGCCACACGTCCCGGCCACACCATCAACACCCAGTTGTCCAAGAAAATCCGTCAGGAACTGCGCTACCAGAATGTTCAGGCTCCCATCTACGACCCGAACAAGGAACCGCTCTACGACATCAACCAGATACGCCGTATGCTGCCCCACCGCTATCCCATGCTCCTCGTTGATAAAATCATCGAGAAAGGGAAAAAGCACATCGTGGGCATCAAGAACGTGACAGCCAACGAGCCGTTCTTCCAGGGACACTTCCCCCACGAGCCCATCATGCCCGGCGTGCTTCAGGTCGAAGCCATGGCCCAGGTTGGCGGCATCCTCGTGCTGAGTAGCGTCGAAGACCCTGAGAACTACTCGACCTACTTCCTGAAAATCGACAACGTCAAGTTCCGTCACAAGGTAGTGCCTGGCGACACACTCGTTTTCCACCTGTCGCTGATGACACCTATCCGTCGCGGCACTGCCATCATGAAGGGTTATGCCTTCGTTGGCGAGAAAATCGTTACCGAAGCCGAGTTCATGGCGCAAATCGTCAAGAATCCCGAATAAATTGAGATCAACAATCCTAAGAACTGTATCAATAGAATCATGGATATTCATCAGTTTGCCGTCGTCCACCCTGACGCTAAAATTGGGGCTAATGTGAAAATCGGTCCTTTCGTGACCATCGATGCCAATGTGGAAATCGGTGACGGCACCATCATCGACAGCGGAGCCGTTGTGCGCAACGGAGCACGCATCGGCAAGAACTGTCACATCCACGCCAACGCCGTAGTTGGAGACATCCCCCAGGACCTTAAGTTCCAGGGCGAGGACACCGTGGCCATCATTGGCGACAACACCGTCATCCGCGAGTTTGTCACCATTCACCGCGGCACAGCCTCTCGAGGGAAGACCGTCGTGGGCAACAACTGCCTGATTATGGCCTACTGCCACGTGGCACACGACTGCATCGTGGGCAACCACGTCATCATGTCCAACTCGGCCCAACTCGCTGGCGAGGTAGAGGCCGATGACTGGGCCATCATCGGTGGCGGTGCGCTCGTGCATCAGTTCTCCCATATCGGTTGCCACGTGATGATTCAGGGCGGCGCCTTGGTCAACAAGGACATTCCACCCTACTGCATGGCAGCACGCTACCCCATCGCCTATGAGGGCGTGAACAAGGTGGGTCTGCACCGCCGCGGCTACACCAGCGAGCAGATCGACGCCATTGCCGACGTTTACCGCACCATCTATGACTCGGGCATGAACATCACCCAGTCGCTGGCCGAGGTAGAGAAACTGCCGGCCTCCCCCGAGCGCGACGTCATCATCAACTTCGTACGCAACAGCAAGCGCGGTATCGTCCGCAAACCCTGATTTACCGACAACAAGGATAACACAAATAAAATCAACCTGGACGCTATGACTCATTTGTCAGTGTCCAGGTTGATTTTTTATTTATCCCGCATCGATTCGCTATAGCGAGGGGATAATTGTCGTGAACGGGTGATGATTACGGAGCGGACTCTATAGCCTGAAGTTTTTCGGCCTCGCCCAACTTGTAGTAGATGTCACGCAATGCGTTTTTCACCTCCTCGTTGCGCGGATTGATGGCGTAGGACTTCTCCAGATACGGTAGCGCCTCGCGGTAGATGGGGTTGACCAGATCAGCGAGTTTCTTGCCGTACAGGTGACTGTTCTGCCTAGTTTCCATCGCTTTATTATAGAAGAAACGGCCTACATTGAACAAACCGCTGGCGTTGCTGTCGTTGAGTTCGATGCAGCGCTGATAGTACGGAAAAGCCTCATAGATGTCTTCCTTGCTCTCGACCACCAGGCCCTTCAGGTTCAACAGTTCATCGTCATCGGGACTGGCCTCCAACGCATCGTCAATCAAGTCATTGGCTCCCGAGTAATCTTCACGGTTGATGAAGTCGTTGATCAGGATACGGATATACTGGGGGTCACGGGTACCGAACTTGACGAAGGCTTCCCATGCCAGTTTAACTACCTCGGCCTCGTTGCCCAAGTCGCTCAAGCACACCAGGGCGTAGTCATAGGCCTCCTTGCGGTCATCGCCAAGGTGACGAGCCATGCTGAACAACCTGACGGCATCGATGGTGTCACCCTTTTGCCAAGCGGCAATGCCCTGATAATAGCGCACCTCGGCCAACACAGTGTCGGGCTTGACCCAACGCGGATCATCGGTGCGGGCAGCCAGCAGGCAATAGTCGTCCCATGCCTGGTAAGCCCCTTCCCAATCCTTGATATTGTAAAGTTCGCTGCCGGCCATACGGTAACTGTCATGGTGATCGACTAGTCGGTTTACCACTTCCTTACTGTATTTGGTCCTCACTTTGGGGCGTTTGGTCTTTTTGTCAATAACGGGTTGTCCCTTATTGTCAAGCACATGGATGGTGTCCAGTTTCAGGGCTATCAGGCTATAGTCATAGGCGTCAAGCAACGTATGGCCCATCGCTTTAACGTCGATTTTCTTGCCCACACGCCTGTTGTCCATGTATTTGTCATACTGTTCAATCTTGATGCGGTTGGCCAAAGCCCACGTCTCGGCCTTGTTCCGGGTTTCGTCATTGGTCAATGCCGGCTTGAGTTTGTTAAAAGCCTTGTTGTAACTGTCGACCGTCAACGACAGACCACTGATTACCTTCTTGGCCTCGTCAACATTGGAATTCTGGGCATTGGCAGTAAATGCCATGGCCAGAACGGTGACAAATATGATGGTTATCCTTTTCACAATCGATTCTCCTTAAAAATTGCGGCAAAATTACATTTTTTTCTCTTCCCGTGCAACAGTTGCGACAGAATCACCCAGCACCGACACAAAATATAATGGGCGCCGGAGTCACGCTCCGACGCCCATTTATTTAACTTTAGAAACTAATCAATGATTAATTGCCGGGGGCAGCATACTGCTGCAAGCCCATGATGTCAACCAGCCAGTAGCGAATGTTGTCCAATAAGGTCTTGGCATTGGGTACATCGGGATTCAGAGCGATAGCCTTCTCCAGCAGGGGAATAGCCAGGTCATACAGAGGCTGAATCTTGGGAAGGAGTTCCGGGTTGGAAGCATTGGGATTCTGATCAACGATATCCTGTGCTTTCTGTACATAGCACCTTGCTGCATCGGCATAGCCGTTAGCGTAGGTAGGATCCACCTCCATAGCCTTCTGATAGAGAGGCAGCGCTGCATCAACACCATCCTTCAACTCAGCGGTGAAGCCTTTGATGTCATAGAGGACAGCATTGTCAGGTTCGCTGCTGATGGCATTGTCAATGAATGACATGGCCTTGTCATATTCCTTGTTGTCGAGCATAACCTGTACGACGTTAGCCAAAGCAGAGGTCAAATAACCGGTGATGTTATTATTTCTATAACCCATCTTGTAAGCCTTGGCACAGTTCTCATAGGCACCATCAAAGTTCTGAGTGTTATACATTGAATAGCCTTGCAGGAAGCGAATCTCGGCAATCGTGCTGTCAGCATATTCAAGACCATTGCTCTTGGCAAACGTTGAAGCGGCCATGTCGGCAAAGTAGCCATAAGCAGCAGCCGAAAGATCATATTTCTCTTTTTCCAGGCAGGCGTTGCCCACATTCACGATGTCGTTCATGTGAGAAGTAAGGGAACCAATGATTTCTTTGCTGTATTTGGTTTTTACCTTTTTGCTGCCATCCTTATTCAACTTGAGAGAACCATCCTTGTTCAGTTCAGGTACGCTGTCCAAAGGAAGGGCTTTCAAGAAGAACTCATAACCTGACAGAACAGCGGCACTCATCATTTCGGGATCTGCAGCATCAGGCTGAAGCAGGGAAATCTTGTACATCTCGTCAAAAAGGCCAAATGCGGCTTTACCGGCAGTGTACCAAGTGAGCACGTCGTTAGCACTCTCAGGGTTGGTGAAAGCGGGCTCAATGCCTTCCAGCACTTCAGCCAACTCCATCACGTTGTTGGAAGCAGCCTTCTTGGCAAGGTCCTTCACGAGGCTCATCTGAGCCGATGCGCCGAACGCCATGATGGCGGCTGCGCACAAAAGAATCATCTTTTTCATTTTTATTAACAATTAAAGCAGTTTATAATGTTTATTCGTTCTCATTTTGTTGTTCTTCTCCGGTTTCCTCCTCCTGAACATTCTCGATGTCCTGGACGGGCTGGACTTCCTCTTCATTGAAAGCGTCGCGAACGCTTTCCTCGTCGGTCGTCTCGGGCTCGGTGTCCACCTTGCAAACGCTTGCTATCTCGTCGTTTTTCTTCTCAAGGTTGATGAGCCTTACGCCCTGGGTTGCGCGTCCAACAATGCGCAGCGAACTAACCCGTAGTCTGATGGCGATGCCGCTCTTGTTGATGATGACAAGGTCGTTATCGTCGTTCACATTCTTAATTGCAATTAACTTGCCAGTTTTAGCGGTAATGTTAATTGTTTTAACACCTTTACCGCCACGGTTGGTAACGCGGTAGTCCTCAAGAGCACTGCGCTTACCCATGCCCTGCTCCGAAACCACGAGCACATCGTCGCGGGTACCGGCACGCATACAGATCATGCCTATGACCTCGTCACCCTCGGTGAGCCTCATGCCGCGCACACCGGTAGCGGTGCGGCCCATGGCACGCACATTGGTCTCGGAGAAGCGGATGGCGTAGCCCTTGCTGTTGGCCAGGATCACCTCGCTGTCACCCTCGGTGAGGATGGCTCCCACGAGTTGGTCATCGTCGGCAATGTTGAGGGCGCGCACACCGTTGGCACGGGGACGCGAGTAAGCACTCAGGCTCGTGCGCTTAACGATACCGTTCTTGGTGGCAAATACGATATAATGTGACTGGTTATACTCGGGATCGGTCAATGCCGTCGCACGGACAAAGGCCATGATGCGGTTCTCGGCATCCAGGTTGAGCAGGTTCTGGATAGCACGTCCCTTGCTGTTCTTGGTGCCCTCGGGAATCTCGAACACACGCAGCCAGAAACAACGGCCCGTGGCCGTGAAGAACAGCATATAGTTGTGGTTGGTGGCTTCGTAGACATACTCGATGAAGTCCTCATCGCGCGTGTCACTGCCCTTGGCGCCCACGCCGCCACGTGCCTGGGCACGGTATTCCTTGAGCGGGGTGCGCTTGATATAACCGAAGTGGGAGATGGTGATGATCATGGGATCGTCGCTGTAGAAGTCCTCAGCGTTCATCTCCTCGCTGGAATAAACGATTTGGGTGCGGCGCTCGTCGCCGAATTTTTCTTTCACCTCGAGCAGTTCCTGTTCGATGACCTTGCGGCACTCGGCGGGATCGTCGAGGATTGCCTGCAGGTGTTCGATGGTCTCGCGCACCTCGGCCAACTCCTTGTGGAGTTTCTCCTGTTCCAAACCGGTGAGTTGACGCAGGCGCATCTCGACGATGGCACGGGCCTGGATCTCGGTAAGGCTGAAGCGCTCACACAGGCGCTGGATGGCGTGCTCGGTCGAGTCACTGCTCTTGATGATGGCGATGACCTCGTCGATATTGTCGCTGGCAATGATGAGTCCTTCCAGGATATGGGCACGCTCCTTGGCCTTCTTCAGTTCATACTGCGTGCGGCGAATAACCACCTCATGACGGTGCTCCAGGAAGTAATGCAGCAGTTCCTTGAGGTTGAGCAGCATGGGACGGCCGTTGACCAGGCACACGTTGTTGACACTGAACGACGACTGCAACTCGGTCATCTTGTACAACTTGTTAAGCAGCACGTTGGGGTTGAAGTCCTTCTTCACGTCGATGACGATGCGCATACCGTGGCGGTCGCTCTCGTCGTTGATGTCGCTGATGCCCTCAATCTTCTTCTCCTCGACCAGACGGGCGATGTTCTCGATGAGGTCTTTCTTGTTGACATTATAGGGGATCTCGTTCACCACAATGCGCTCGTGGTTGTGCTCGGTCTCGATTTCGGCCTTGGCGCGAACGACGATGCGTCCGCGTCCTGTCTCGAAGGCGTCCTTCACGCCCTGATAGCCGTAGATGATGCCACCCGTCGGGAAGTCAGGAGCCTTGATGTAGTTCATCAGGTCGCTCACTTGCATCTCAGGGTCCTCGAGTAGGGCCATGCAGGCGTCGATGCACTCGCCCAGATTGTGGGGAGCCATGTTGGTCGCCATACCGACAGCAATACCCGTAGCGCCGTTGACCAGCAGGTTGGGAATGCGGGTGGGCAATACCGAGGGTTCTTCCAGCGTGTTGTCGAAGTTGGGCACGAAGTCGACGGTATCTTTGTCCATGTCTTCCATCATGCTCTCGCCCATTTTGTCGAGACGCACCTCGGTATAACGCATGGCAGCGGGGCTGTCACCGTCGACCGAGCCAAAGTTACCCTGGCCGTCGACCAGCGGGTAACGCATTGCCCACTCCTGGGCAAGACGGACCATAGCATAGTAAACCGACGAGTCGCCGTGGGGGTGGTACTTACCAAGCACGTCACCCACGATACGTGCTGATTTCTTGTAGGGGGCATTGGAATAGTTACGCATCTTATCCATGCCGTAGAGTACCCTGCGGTGAACCGGCTTGAAGCCGTCACGCACATCGGGTAGTGCACGAGAAACGATGACCGACATCGAGTAGTCGATGTAACTGGTCTTCATTTCGTTCTCAATGTTGATCTCAAGAATTCGATCGTTGTCCATTTGTATTTTTACGTTTTAAATCTGTTACGGGCACCGCACCGCAGGCAAAATTGCGCCCCAGGCTAGCACGCGTGCCACGACATTAGGTTTAACTTACAAAAATACGCATAATTTCTCATACGGCAAGTCGTTTTGCGCCACTTTTTGACTGATTTGAAGATAAAATGTTTAAAATGGCCGTGATTTTTCATCGAAGAGACTTTTTTGTCCCACTAAATCAGTATTTTTGCCCCCGAATTCGTGACATCAGAACATGCTTGATTTTGCAGCCATAGACTTCGAGACGGCCAATTCCGAGCGCACCAGCGTGTGTTCGGTCGGGGTGGTTGTCGTGCGCGACGGCAGAATCTCTGACACCTTCTACTCGCTCATCCAGCCTGAGCCCAACTACTATAATTACTGGTGTCAGCGCGTTCACGGGCTGGGCCACGAGGATACCGACAGCGCCCCCGTCTTCCCCAAGGTGTGGGCACAAATTGAGCCCCTTATCCAGGGTCTGCCGTTGGTGGCACACAACAAATCCTTTGACGAGAGTTGCCTGAAGGCGGTCTTCCGTTGCTACCAGATGGATTATCCCGACTACGAGTTCCTGTGTACCTGCCAGGCTGCCAAGCGCCTACTCAAGCAATTACCCAACCACCAACTGCAGACGGTCGCTGCCTATTGCGGCTTTGACCTTCAACATCACCATAACGCCCTGGCCGATGCCGAGGCATGCGCATACATCGCCCTCCATCTGCTGTGATGCCCAATCTTTAATATCCTGTAATAAAACAGCAGCATCAACCACCCGTTGGGGCGGCTAATGCTGCATGGTTATTATAGACCGGCCCACCCAGGCAGGCGGTCTTGTCTCGAACTACTGGGTCAGGCTGGCAGTAATTGCCTGAACCTCGCGCGAGAAGTCTTTCTCGATCGACATGCGCTGCTCAATCTGAATGCAGGCATGCAGTACCGTTGCATGAGTGCGGTCGAGTTTGGCACCGATACTGGTCGACGACATCTGTGCCTCCTTTTTTGCCAGATACATGACCAACTGGCGTGCATCGCTGATTTCACGCTTACGCGATTTGCCGTAGAGCAAGTCGGTGGGCAGGTTGTAATAGTCGGCCACTGTCTCGGCAATGGATTCAAAGGTCACCTGCTTGGGCGTTACCTTCACCGTATTGCCGATGATCTCACGGGCCAAGTCGATGGTGATGTCCTGGCCCAGCATAGTGGCATGCGCCAGCAACGACACCATGATACCCTCGAGTTCACGCACGCTCTCGCAAACGTTGGTAGCGATATAGTCGAGCACATCACTGCTGATGTTCAGGCCGTCCTGAGCCGCCTTCATGGACAGGAATTTGCGGCGCAGTTCGTAATCCGGCTTCTGAAGTTCAACAGTCATGCCCCACTTGAATCGAGAAATCAGACGAGGTTCCATGCCATCCAAGTCGCTGGGACGGCAATCGCTCGACATCACCAACTGGCGCTGGTGCTGATGCAGGTGGTTGAAGATATGGAAGAATGTGTTCTGCGTGCCCGGCTTACCTGCAAAGAACTGGATATCATCCAGCAGGAGCACATCGATGCTCTGGTAGAAATTGATGAAGTCGTTGATTTTCTTCTGGGCAACGGCCGTGGTGTATTGGCTCTCAAACACACGCGATGACACATACAGAACCCTCATCCGCGGGTTGTTCTCCTTGAGTAGGATGCCGATGGCCTGCAACAGGTGGGTCTTGCCCACTCCCGTCGAGCCAAAGACAAACAAGGGATTATAAGTCTTCATCTCGGGATGCTCGGCAATAGCCTGACCGATGCTCACGGCCAGTTTGTTGCTCATGCTGCTGCAGTAGTTTCCGAAGGTGTATCTCGGATTCAGTTGTGGATCGATGTCATCAAGAAGGTCATCACGCTCGAAGGGGTTAGCCACACGGGGCTTGCGCACCTTGAGTTCCTGCTTGAGTTTGGCGCTCGAGTTGTCTTCATCCTGCTTCACGGCACTGGCGTCATCGCTGCCTACCACATTAAATTTATAGGTAAGTCTAACGTTATCGCCAAACACCTTCTTCAAGGCTGCCGAGAGGATATCGATATACCGCCCCTCGATCTGTTCAACGAAGAACTGGGACGGCACCTTGAGCGTCACGCGGTCGTTTTCCTGGTCATAATCAACGGCAACAATGGGAGCGAACCAAACATCAAACTGTTCGGCCGGCAGGTTTGCCTTAATGACGTCAAGGCAACGGTTCCACTGTTGTGCAACGTTAATCATTATAATATATTTTGCTTAGTCTAGGTTGGTTTGTTCAGTGCTTTTTAGCAGTACAAATTTCGGCCAATAATTTCTTATAAAAAAGTGCTCAAAAAATTTGGAAATATCATTTCAACTGTAACGATATTGAAAAACAAAGGGTTACATTGTTGTTGCAAAAATGTGACAATTTTGGCGGCAGGCATTTATGATTTTGCCTATAAATCAGCGACTTACATTTTATATACATTTTCATTACCACATTTGGCATAGCCGCAAAGTGCTGTTACTGCTAGAGTTTGTTTTTGCAAATCCCGAAAACAGTAATTTTTAAAAAAATCCCTATTTGGATTGTGTCCAGATAGGGATTTCTTTGTGATTGTTGAGTGGTAAATTTGCTTACCAATATGATTATTTCTAGTTATTACCAAACATACCAACATCTTAGAATACTTTGACGTTAATATAGCGTTTGGGATTGGCCTTGATGTCCATCAGCAACGAGTCAAGGCTGGCGATGGCATGGTTGGCATTGTCATAGAGTTCGCGGTCGTTCATGATCTTGCCCAGGCTGGAGTTCTTGTCGTTCAACTGCTCACTCAGAGCCTGCAAATTGTCGAGCGTCGCGTTGAGTTTGTCCATTGTCTCGTTGATGGGCAACGACTTGAGCGATTCAGACAGATCAGTGAGGTTGCCTGTTGACGTTGTCAGATTGCCAGTGATGCCGTTCACGTCGGTCATCACGCCAGGCACGCTGCGGTTCAGGTTGGTCATCAGCATCGTCAGTTGCTGAGAACTGGCCTGGAGTTGGCGGGTTATCGCGTCGAGGCGGGTCAGCGCGGCAAACAGCGCGGGATCTCCCGTCAGCGAGTTGACGTTGTTCATAATCGAGTCCACTTTGGGCAGCATGTCATTCACCTTGGGCAACATGTTCTCGGTCACGTGGTCCATCAGTCCAGGCACATCGGTTGTGGGAATATTGCTACCGGGTTCCAAGGCAGGGCCTGTACCCAGGTTGAGCACCAGCGACGCGCCGCCCATCAGACCCGACACCAGGTTCAGCGAACTGCCTTCGGGGATCTTCATGTCCTTGTCCATTGAAATCATCACCATGATTTTGTTCTTGGAATAGTCATAGGTGATTTCACGCACTTGTCCTACCTGAAAGCCGTTCACCGTCACGTGAGCAGCCTCCAGCAGTCCATCAGTACTCTGCAATTCGGTGTAGTAGCGGTTAACAGGCGTCAACAGGTTCACACCCTTGAGATAATTGATGCCCCAATACAACAGAATCAGGCCCGCAATCACTGTGAGCGCTATCTTTACATTTTTAGTTAGCAACTTCATTTCGTGTTGTTCAATCTTTGGTTTGCACCCGCAAAATTAATACTTTGTTCTCGATAAATCTCGTTTTTATCGATTTTTCACTATATTTTAATGGTGATAACAGGCCCTTCTCGGCATCAATTGGCGCTAAAAACTGCCATTTTGGGCAAAAAAAACACCATTTTCGGTGGAGATTACAACTATTGTAACTATTTTTGCAAAAATTTGTTTGTAAAAACCCACGCGACAATGAAATCTCCACATGCCTGTAAATATCTCTATGGACTGATTGGCTACCCGCTCGTCCACTCGTTCTCGCTCGACTACTTCAACCAGAAGTTCATCTCCGAGGACATTGATGCCCAGTATATCAATTTCGAGATTGAAGACCTCGGCCTGCTGGGCGAAATCATCGCCGAGTACCCCAACCTCAACGGTCTCAATGTCACAGCCCCCTACAAGGAGGCGGTCATTCCGTTTCTTGATACCCTCGACGAGGATGCCCGGCTGATCGGTGCGGTCAATGTCATCCGCTTCATCCGCGACAGGAGCACCGGAGCGCTCACCGAACTGCGAGGATACAACAGCGACGTAGTGGGTTTCGGCAAGACGATTCCGTCCATTCTCACGCCCGAGCGCACCAGTGCGATGGTCCTGGGGACCGGTGGCGCGGCCAAGGCCGTGCGTGCCGCCTTCGAGGACTATGGCGTCGAGGTCCAGTTCGTGTCGCGCCGCAAGTCAGAAAGCACTGTCGTCTATGAGGAGATTACACGGGCCATGGTCGCTGCCCACAAAATCATTGTCAATGCCACACCGCTGGGAAAATACCCCGACGACAACCGCTGCCCCGACTTCCCCTACCGTTTCCTTACCCCTGAGCACATCTGCTACGACCTCATCTACAACCCCGAGGAGACGCTGTTCATGAAGAAGGCCGCCGCTCAGGGCGCCGAGACCAAGAACGGCATCGAGATGCTCCTGCTCCAGGCATTTGACTCCTACGACATCTGGACCATGGGCGACGATTAATTCCCGCCTCCCCGTTTCGGCCGCGTCTCAATCCCCGCAACGATGTCATCAACGCTTTCACGGATTCCCGCCCTTCGAGTCCTTGTGCCGTTTGCACTGGGCATCATCGTCGGGCATGAGTCGTGTCGCTGGTGGTTGCCGCTGACAATCTTGGGCGCCAGCGCTATCGCATACTGCTTGCTGGCGTTCCTGTCACGGAAACCGGCACAGCGCTACGGGTGGCGCAATTTTTTTATCATACCCTTGGCAACAGCGGCAATGTCGCTGGGCTGGCTGTCGGCCATCGTCCACAGTCCGTCTCGACTCACTGCTGAACAGCGCAGCGGCCGGGTGCTCACCGGTCGCGTGGCCGATCTGCAATACACCGACTTCTCGATGCGGCTCACCATCGATGTCATCGACGATGACCTGCCACCCTGCCGCATATTGCTCAGCACGCGGGGCTGCGACTACAACATACAGCCGGGCGATCTCGTGGCGTGGAAGGGCAACCTGAGTGAAATACACAGCCTGGGCAATCCTGACGAGATGGACTATGCCGCCTACCTGATGGACGCACAGGGGTTGCGCTACCAGCAGCACCTGCCCCTGAATCAGGTCGTGAAGGTGGGCTGGTCCCCCACCCTGTCCACACGCCTGGCTTCCGTCAGGCGCAACCTGAGCCTTATGGTTTTCAACTCGCGCCTCTCACCCCATGCCGGGCGTATGGTGACAGCCCTTTTGCTGGGCAACAGCCGACATATCGACCAGGCCACACGACAGGAATTCTCGGCGGCGGGCATTGCCCATGTTCTGGCCCTGAGCGGACTTCATGTGGGCTTTATTGCCTTGGTTATCTGGTGGTTGTTGTTCCCGTTAGACTACCTTGGGTTGAAAAAGGTGAGGCTTATTGTCACGCTGGGCTGCATTGCCGTATATGCCGTATTCACGGGCTTGTCGCCCAGTGTTGTGCGAGCCACGGTGATGATTGCGTGTGTCGTTGCCTCAACGCTGTTCAGCCGGCGAGCCTCGTCACTCAACGCCCTGGCTGTTGCGGCCCTCGCCATCCTCATCTTCTCGCCGTCGTCACTCTACAGTGTCGGTTTCCAGTTGAGTTTCATCACAGTGGCCGCTGTGCTGCTGTTTGCCAGCGTGTCCGAGCGGTTCAAAAGCCGCTACCGATGGGTCAATTATCTGTCCTCTACCGCTACCACCTCCATCGTTGCAATGCTGGCGACGGTAGCCTTGACAGCCCATTACTTCCACACCGTCTCGCTGATGTCGGTGTTCACCAATCTGCTTGTGCTGCCCGTGATGCCTGTGCTGATGGTGCTGGGAGCCATCTTCCTGCTGGTCACGGCAGGAGGTGGCCACTGGCAGGTGCTCGACACGGCTATCGACGGCATCGACCGCTATATCCATGGCGCGGCCAGGATGGTCAATGCCATCCCCGGTTCACACGTCAGCGGTGTCTACGTGAGCAGCACGGGTGTGGCCATTTGGTTCATCATCATGGCATTGATAGGCCTGTGGCTCTACAGGCGCAATTACCGCTGGCTGCTGGCCGCCGCTTGCGCTACAGTGGTACTGCTGGCCCATAGCCTGTGGCTTGATGCCCACACGCCACAGCGCGGCTTGGTCATATTCAACGCCTACAGTTCCACACCGCTGCTGTATTTCGAGGCCGGAAAGGGCTATGTCTGGACACCCGACGACGAGCAGAACGATTCATCGGCCTTTGCCCACATCCATGCCGGCTTTATGGCTCGGCATGGTATCAACGAGTTGGTGATGGTTCAAGGCGACACCGTCCTGGACCTGGACGGAGCATTTTTCAAGCCGCCTTATGCCTACCTGATGGGCCGTCGCGTTATTGCCGTCGGCAGTGGCAGGTGGAAAAATGCGACCGTCGACAACCCGATGCAACTCGATGACATCATCGTCACCAAGCGATTCCATGGCAATGCTGCCAAACTAAAAGAATTATACCGATTTGAGCGTCTGGTCATATCGGGCGCAATGCACGATGCTGCCCCTTTAATCCACGAGTGCGACTCCCTGGATGTCCCCTATATCAACCTTGCTGATGGGGCCCTTGTCATCGACACATCAACAACGCCGCCTTGATTCCAAGACGGCGCTGCCATGATTTCCTAAAAACATTAAGCCTCAATAAGGAGGCGTCGTGAGAAACGGGTTCTTCTCCTTCTCTTCTCCGATCGTGGTCTTGCGGCCGTGACCGGGATAGAGAATGGTGTCGTCAGGAAGCAACTGCGTGATGCGGTCCAGGCTCTCGTAGATATCGGTCTCGCTCCCGAACGGCAGGTTGGTGCGTCCGATGTCCTTAGAGAACAGCGTGTCGCCCGAAAAGGCAAGGCAGGCTTCCTCGCAATAAAAGAATACTGAACCCGGCGAATGGCCAGGCGTGTGTATCACACGCAGCGCATGGTTGCCAAAGCAGATGACCTCGCCGTCGGTGAGGTAATGCTCGGGCATCGGGATGGGATAAGGATACTGGTTGTTGTAGAACTCAGCGATGCGCAGCAACAGGTGGCCCTTCATCAGTGGAGCATCGGCCTCATGCACCTCGGGCAACAGGCCAAAGTGTTGCTGCACCAGGTCGTTGCCGCACACGTGGTCGTGGTGGGCATGGGTCAGCAACAAGCGCACCGGATGCAGGCCATTATCCTCGATGAATTTAAGGAAACGGCGGCGCTCATTATCGTAGTACACGCCACAGTCCACAATCACCGCCTCGCGCGAGTCGGTGTCATAGATGATGTGAGTGCACTCCTCACAACGGTTCACCACATATTTCTCTACCTTGACTGGCATAGCGCCAATGGCCGCACTGGTGATAGGCTACATTCAGATGAGCGACATCACGATTTGCTTGACATCCTCGCCCAGACGCTCGGCTTCCTGCATGGTGTGTGCCTCGCTGTAGATGCGGATGATGGGCTCGGTATTGCTCTTGCGCAGGTGTACCCAGCCGTCGGCAAAGTCGATTTTTACGCCATCGATAGTGGTCATCTGCTCACCCTGATAATGCTGCTCAACGGCACGAAGAATCGCGTCAACGTCCATCTCGGGTTTGAGTTCGAGTTTGGTCTTGGCGATGCAGTACTGCGGATAGGTCTGCTTCAACTGGCTCACCGTCTTGCCGCTATGGGCCAACAGCGAGAGGAACAGGGCCACGCCGACGAGCGCATCACGGCCATAATGGCTGGCGGGATAGATGACAAGGCGCGTGACGACGACAGGTTGCTCACCGTGGCACCCGGTGTGTGCGACAGCACATAGTCGGCAACGGCTACCAGGGTATATTCCTCGACAAAGAATTCACCGTTCTCCATGACAATGGCCAGACGGTCCACATCGGGGTCTACTACGAAGCCCACATCAGCCTTGCCTTGACGCATGTAGTCGCTGATGGCTGTCAGGTTTTCGGGAATGGGCTCAGGAGTGTGGCCGAAGTTGCCCGTCGGGTCACAGAAGAGTTTTTCGACCTTCTTGACACCCAATGCTTCGAGCAACTGCGGGATAGCGATGCCACCCACCGAGTTGACGGCATCGACAGCGACGGTGAAATCGGCCTTGCGGATGGCGTCAACGTCAACCAGGTCGAGCGCCAGGACGTGATCGATGTGGCGGCGCAGCCACGTGTAGTTTTTCTGCTCGCGGCCCAGGTGGTCCACTTCAGCATAGTCAAAGTCTTCGGCTTCGGCCAGGCGCAGCACCTCCTTTCCCTCGGCATCGGTCAAGAACTCGCCGTTATGGTTGAGCAGTTTCAGCGCATTCCACTGCTTGGGATTGTGCGATGCCGTGATGATAATGCCGCCGCAGGCATGCTCGCCGACAACGGCCAGTTCTGTGGTGGGTGTGGTGGCCAGTCCGATGTTCACCACATCAAATCCCATGCCCGTGAGGGTGCCCACAACGGTGTTGAGCACCATGCGGCCCGACAAGCGGGCATCACGACCCACAACGATGACATTGGTCTGCACCGGCGAGTTGCGGCGCATGAAGGTGGCATAGGCCGACGTGAACTTGACGATATCGAGCGGTGTGAGGCCATCACCGGCCTTGCCGCCGATGGTACCGCGAATTCCAGATATTGATTTAATCAGAGACATTATTCTTGGTTGTGTATTTTTGAAGTTTAAAGTTGTGAGTTTTTAGGCGCGATTACCAACTCCATATTAAATCTGGCTGTGGAAATAACGCACGTGGTAGAAGAACGGCATCACATAGGAAATCTCGCTCGTGAAGCCGAACTGCGACTTGATGACGAGATTGACCTCGCACTCCACGCCCAGGAACAGGAGCGGATACTGCAGGCCATAGCCCCACTGCGACGACGAGGGCAACGTGTAATCCGAATAGTTGAAACTGCACGAGACGGCATCCATCGCCGACTCATTGCCGCTGTAGACCGTCCAGGAGCCGTCGGCATACCAGGTCGACAGGCTGTAGCGGCTGTAGCGGAAATAGATGGGCTCGCCAATCTTGGCCTTGTCGTTCAGGTCGCCGGCGTTGAGCACCTGCATGTAGAGGTTGCCATCGGGGTCGAGGCGGTAGAAAGGCGCATCGGGACCGACTTCAAACACGGAGTCCTCGGGGACCGACATCACCACCCGGTGATTGGCCAGATAAGCATTGACGGCATTGCGCTCGGCATTCAGTCGGTCGGCATAACTCTGGTCGTTGTTGCACCCAGTGAGCATCACGACGGCCAGCAGTGCGGTCAATAAAATGTGAAAAGGAAATTGTTTCATTTTATATCTATTTGTTTTGTGTTATTGTTGTGGTTGTTCGGTGGAATCGGCGGCGGGAAAGAGGTCGGCAAGCACCTGGTGAAACAATGCCACGGCCTGTTCCATCGTGCCGTTGAAGTCACCACCGGCAGCATTCTGATGTCCTCCGCCGCCAAAGTAGCGGGCGCAGATGTCACTCACCGAGAAGTCGCCCTGTGAACGGCACGACACCTTGATCTTGTCGGGGTCTTCGCGCATAAACACGCTCCAGAAGATGCCCGGAATGGCCAACGGCTTGTTGACCAACGTCTCGGTATCACCCTTGCTGTAGTTGAACCGTTCCAGTTCCTGCCTGTCCAGCACGATCAGCGCGGCGCCCTGCTCGGGAAACAGTTGCATCTTCTCGTTGATGGCATAGCCCTGCAGGCGCAGGCTGTCGGCGCTGAATGTGTTCATCGCCTTGTTGTAGAGCCCGATGCGGTCGATGTGGCGCCGCATCACCGAGGCCAGTATCTCGTAAAATTCAGGGTTGTCGCAACTGTAGGCAAAGCCACCGGTGTCGGTCAGCAGACCCACATACAAGCAACTGGCGGCCAAGCGGTCCAGGTACCGCAAGAGCCCCATCTGCATGAGCAGCCTGAACACCAATTCACACGTTGACGACAATTCGGGATGCGAAATCGCCAGGTCGAAGATGTCTTCGGGATTCAGGTGGTGGTCGATGAGCACCCGCGGAGCGGGCAGCGGCTCGATGACCTCACCCAAGCGGTCGATGCGATGCAGGGAGTTGAAATCCAAGCAGAAAATCAGTTGGGCATCGCTGAGCACACGGCGCGCACGGGCCTCGTGCTTGGTGAACACCACCAGGTCACGCACACCGGGAATGAAGTCCAGCGCCCGCGGTGCCATGTCGGGGGTTACCACGACGGCATCCTTGCCCAGGCGGCGCAGCACATGGCACAGGGCCAGTGTCGAGCCCAGGGCATCGCCGTCGGGCGACTTGTGGCAAGTGATGGCGATGTGACGCGCACCATTGATCAGGGCGCGCAGCCTGTCGATTGCCATATCGTCGATGATAGGAGTAATCATTATAACTAAATATTCTTTTGCCCACACGACCATAAGGTCGCATGAATCGGCAAAGATAAGGCTTTTTTGCCATATCCCGGCAAGCCTTCACGCTTAATTTTAGTTAATGGCTGGTTTGAACCGCTGAACCGTCCTTATCACTCTTGGTGTCACATCAGTCGGACAAAGACCGGATAATGGTCCGACGGCAGTCGCCGGGTGTACTTGCTGAACGAGATCTGTTGCGGTGCATCATGCCCCTTGAGCGATGGGTCGGCATCATCTCTGGGAGCCCAGTAGCCGTCGGTCAGCATGCCATAGGCATCAACACTGGTAGCCGGTGAGACAAAAATGTGGTCGATGCGGCTGGTGGTATACAGGTCAGGGTCAAATGAGTTGAACGAACCGTTCTCGGCGAAACGCACCCGCGCAGCCTCGTAGGAGTCCTTGAGTACTCCCGACCGGGTGAAGATGGTGTAAATCTCGTCGGTCTGGTCCACATTGAAGTCCCCCGTGACAATGACACGGGCATCGCCGGCAATCTGGCGGATGCGGCTGACAACGAGTTTGGCCGCCTCACGACGCGCCACGACTCCCACATGGTCCATGTGCAGGTTGAAGAAGTAGAAGGCCTCGTCGTCGGTAGCCGTCTGGCGGGCAAATTTGCCCCATGTGCAGATGCGCACACAAGCCGCGTCCCAGCCCAGTCCCGGGCGGTCGGGGGTCTCGCTGAGCCAGAAGTGGCCCTGGTCGAGCAGGCGCAACCGGTCGGTCCTGTAGAACACAGCCTCATACTCGCCACCGGTCATGCCGTCGTCACGCCCCACCCCGATGTAGTCATAACCGTCGAGCCCTGCCTTCAGGTCCAACAACTGGCCGTGCAGCACCTCCTGGGTGCCGAAGATGTCGGGTGACATGAAATTGACCTGGTCGCAGATGACCTGGCAGCGTTTCTCCCATACATTGCCGGCCACGCTGTCGCCGGAGTTCTTGTAACGGATATTATAGGAGGCAACCAGCATCTGTGCCGACATGTGCAGCACGGCAATAGCCACCATAAGGATTGAGCAGTAGAATCGTTTCATCGCTTAAATCATATTTTTATAATTGATGGCAAATATAATCATTTTTCCGGGAGAATGATTGCCGATGTGGACCAAAACCGCTAATTTTGTAATTTATTTTATCAATGCGAACACTTTTAGCAACCCGACTGTTATGCTTCAATCAATCTATAACGACATCATCAGCCCCGACGTGACTTTGGCCGGGGCTATTGCCAAACTGGTACTTAGCCTGCTGTTGGGTGCCGTCATCGGTATCGAACGGCGCCGCAAGGGTCAGATCGCAGGCCTGCGCACATTTGCCCTGATCTCGATGGGCGCGACACTGGCCATGCTCATTTCGATCTATATCCCTCAAGTGTATCTCGGACTCAAGAACGGCGACCCTGGGCGCATCGCTGCCCAAGTGGTGAGCGGTGTGGGTTTTCTGGGTGCAGGAGCCATTATCCAGATGAAAGGCTCGGTGAGAGGATTGACTACCGCCGCCGGCATCTGGATGACGGCATGTATCGGGCTGGCAGTGGGAGCAGGCATGTATCTCATCTCCGTTATCGCAACATTGCTGATTATCTTCATCCTGGTCAACATCGAACGTATTGAGCAGCGGTATAACTTCCTGTGGGAGTCCAAAATCATTCGCCTGAGGGTGCCCGGCATCATTCAGGACATCCAGCCCGTGCGCGACATCATCGCTGCTTATGACGTGCACATCAGCGACGAGTTCATGAAGCATGATTATCAGAACCAACAGACCATCGTCAACTTCATGGTGCGCAGCAAGTCCAGTGTCAACGCTCCGGCCTTGTTCAAGGCCATCAAGGACGAGATTGATGCGATATCAATCACAATCACCAACGAAATGAACATGTAACGTATCAGAAGTCAAGGTCAGAAATGGAATCACTGGACATCAACAGTCTCATCAGTGACTTGGCGCTCATTCTCGTGCTGGGTGCTGTAGCCACAGTCGTTTTCAAAATGCTCAAGCAGCCCGTCGTGTTGGGCTACATCGTCGCCGGATTCCTGGCGAGCCCTCATTTCACGTTGTTGCCCTCGATTGTCGGTGAGGCCAATATCGAGTTTTGGGCCCAAATTGGCATTATCGTGTTGCTGTTCTCGTTAGGACTGGAATTCAGTTTCAAGAAACTCATCGACGTGGGCGGTTCGGCTATCCTCACGGCGCTGATTATCGTGCTTGGCATGATGAGCCTGGGATTTGTCGTGGGCAAGTCGCTGGGCTTCGGACTGGTCAACAGCATCTTCCTGGGCGGCATGATCTCGATGTCGTCGACGACCATCATCCTCAAGGCGCTGACCGACCTGAACATGCGGCAACGGCGTTTTGTGCCGATGACCTTTGCCGTGCTCATCGTCGAGGACCTCTTCGCCGTCGTTATGATGGTAATCCTGTCATCCATTGCTCTGAACAACAGCGTCAAGGGCGGTGAGATGGTGAACAGCATCCTCAAGTTGTCGTTCTTCCTCATCATGTGGTTCACTGTGGGCATCTTCATCATTCCCACGCTGTTCAAGCGGTTCAGGCGCTACATCAGCGACGAGCAGATGCTCATCATCGCCATGGGCCTGTGCTTTGCCATGGTGTTGTTTTCCGTCAACTCGGGCTTCTCGGCAGCATTGGGAGCCTTCGTCATGGGTTCCATTCTGGCGGGTACCAGCGAAGCCGAGCGCATCGAGAAACTCATTAATCCCGTGAAAGACCTCTTTGGTGCCGTATTCTTCATCTCGGTGGGCATGATGGTCAATCCCACGATAATGACCCAGCACTGGAGTGTCATCGCCCTGCTGGCGGTAGTCGTCATTGTCGGCATGATCGTGTTCGGCACCTTCGGCATGCTGGCATCGGGGCAACCGCTCAAATTGGCCCTCGAGTCTGGCTTCTCGTTGACCCAGATCGGTGAATTCTCGTTCATCATCGCCACGCTGGGCACCAGCCTGGGCGTGCTCGACCAGAGCATCTACCCTATCATCGTGGCCGTATCGGTTCTCACCACATTCACTACGCCATTCTTCATCAAGCAGGCTGTTCCCTGCTACAACCTGTTGCTTCGCGTGCTTCCCAAGAGTTGGACCCGCCTGCTTAACGGTTACAGCAAGGGCGCCAGCGAAAGCCAGAGCAGCGAGATTGTCGGCCTGTGGAAGTCCATCATCGGCCGTTTTATCTTGCGCCTCGTCATATATTCTGTCGTTATCAGCGCATTGATTATCCTCTGTCGGACTTATGTGATGCCATTCATCACCAATTTGGTAGGCGACAACGCGTGGGGACGACTCGCCAGCACCATAGCCGGGTTTGTCATTGTCGGTCCGTTCATCGTGTCCATCATCCTGCCCAGCATCAAGCGCAGCGAACAAGAGCGGCTCGTCGAGACCTCGGGCAACGTGTCCTATGTACCCATTGTGATCATGACGATTATCAGTGTCGTGGTCTCAATCATGTTCGTTACTGCTATCCTGGACGGTGCCTATTCCAGTACAACATCCATGATATGTGCCGTATTGATTGTACCGCTTGTGCTCATCTTCATCACTACCGTGCCCACTCCTTTGCGCCGCCGTGTCACCAATATCGAGAAACGCTTCATCAACAACATCAACGAGCGCGAGAACCGACGCACCGGTCATGAGAACAATCTGGTGAGCGACCTGCAACTGGCCTACATGAGAGTGGGTTATGACTGCCCCTTTATCGGTGATCGCTTGCGCAACCTCGACCTGCGCACACGCTATGGCGTCAACTTGGTCAATATCCAGCGTGGCAGCAAGCACTATCCTGTTCCATCGGGCGACATGCGCATCTTCCCCAATGACATGCTGGGCGTGATCGGTACCGAGGAGCAGATTCAACGCCTGTTACCGCTTGTGGAAGCCGATGTCAACCAGGCCGAGGAACAGCAGGCCGGCAACGTGAAGTTCGTGCACTTCGCCATCGGTGAAAAGTCGCCCATCATCGGCATCGCACTCGAGAACACCCGGCTCCGGGAAGACTATGGCGCCCTGTTAGTGGCCGTGCAGCGCGGCGACGATGACTACCTGTCCCCCACCCCCGACCTGACCTTCCGTGACGGCGACATCCTGTGGATTGTAGGTGAGCCCAAACGGCTGAATGCACTCAAGGGTTGAATATCCAACGTTTCCTAAAGGAATAGCATAAAAAAACATGCGCCAAGGCATTGTGCTTGGCGCATGTTCTTATATTTGATAGATAATCAATCGATGATTAATCCCAGGAGCCTTTGAGCACGCGGTTGATCAGTGCGGTAACATCATCGATGTCAACACTGCCGTCACCCGTCTCGGTGTTGCAGTCGGCGGCAGCGGCATTGTAGGTAACGTCCTTGCCCAGCACAACATCAATCAGGCGGGTCACGTCGTCGATGTCCACATCACCGTCATTGTCAACGTCGCCGCGCAAGTATGCGGGAGGCTCGGGAGTGATCTTCTCGACAATGATGTAGTTCTCCTCCAGGCTGACAGTAATCTTGTACTCAGCAGTGCTCATAACCTTGATGGCTCCATAAACGTCAAAGGTCAGAGTCAGAGGTTGATTGAGATACTGGTCCAACAACTCAAAGTCACCATTGCTCTCGGGACCGAAGCGGAAGGGCTCGATATAGGCCCAACTGCCTTCGTCATTGTACTCGGCCAGTTCGGTTGTGAAGCCGAAGGTCTCATAGGCATCGAGGTTAACGGTAGCAGTGTAAATCATATTCTCGGCATCATAGGTCATCGGAGTACCCACATTGGCTGCCCAATTCTGGTCGTTAACCAGACCCAACAGGTAAACATCGGGAATGACGGGAACTGCCTCGGTAGTGAACTTCAAGATTTCGGTCCAGTCACTAACAAGTCCATCTTCGTCTACGCCCTGTACTTGTACTTCGTAATCGTTTTCGGGAGTCAGACCCTCGATGGTATAGTCGGTGGCATCCAGGTCATTAACATAAGTCCAGAGGTTACCGATAGCAACATCATCAACATTCAAGCGGAACATGTCGGTGACACCGTAGTGACGGACTGCCACATAACCCATTTGGCCATCATATTCGCTCAAGTCAAAGACATACTCGGTAGGCTCGGCGTTAGCAATCATTTCTTCGTCCGAAACGAGCACGAAACTGGCGGGATCGGTAGGATCGCCAGTCGATACATAAACAGCAAACACCTCAGCGGGATATTCAGGATCCTGTCCATTGATCCACAGTGACAGTTGACCGAAGAGTTTGGCTTGCGGCGATACGAGCCAGTTGTCGGGGGTGAGAGCCGACGTAGCCCAACTTGCTGAAGTCACATGACCAGGAGTTCCGTGGCAATTCCAGGTTCCAGTCGTATTCAAGTGATACCATTTATTGCCATCTCCATCGGCATCAATCGTGGTCCAGCCGCCAGGCAGGCTATTGTCTTCGGCCATTTCCTCCTCAAAGTCCCAATATTTGTTGTCGGGATTGTAGAGCCTGTAGCGGAGGTTCCAAGCAACATTGTTATCATCAGCCCAATAAATGCTGGCATCGGTGGAGCCAGGTACTGCTTCTACATTCACAGGCACAGGCACCGGACTGGAAATCTCAACATCATCAATCACCAGATAATAATTGTCATAACTGTTGTGATGAACGAAAGCAATGCGACCTTGTTGTCCGGCATAAGCAGACAAATCAATAGTGTATGTGCTCCATGAACTTTCAGGCGTGATGTCGCCATCTGAAATCATCACGAAGTCCTCAGGTGAAGTCCCATCGCCAACACAAGCATAAACGGCTAATTTATCAGGCCACATACTATTGGCATTAATTGCAAGGAACGATAACTCACCGTTCAGTGTCACCACAGGTGAAATCAACCAGTTGTCAGGATCCAGGGATTGGTAATTATAATAACTCCTGGAAGCCATGCCGAAACCGCCATTATTAAACTCGACAGTCTCCCATGCATAGCCATCACCGTCATTGTCGATATTGGTCCATGCATCAATCTGTTCCTGGGTATCAAAATCACACGAAAAGGTTGGTTTCATCTCTCTGTTCATCTTAACGGTGCCCCAGTCATTAATCTGAAGAGGAGTACTTGTCACTACCTCGTTACGGTTTGCCGGAAACAAAGCCTTTCTCGGAGCAGTGAGTTGTGCCGTCATTGGCAATGCCAAGGCGGCTGTCAACAATAAGAATAATAATTTTCTCATAAATCGTAAAAATTAAGTTAATAAAAATAATTAGTTAAAACGGTTTATATCAATCACTTCTATTCATTCAAAACCTTATTCTCGATTTTGGTTACCTGAAATCGATTACTTGCAACAATGGAGGCTTTGAACACTATTCTGCAAAAATAAGTAATAATTTCCAAAAAATTAATCCCATTTAATGATAATTTATCAACAATACATTAAAAACACCAAAAACCACTATTTTGGGTAGGAATAAAAAGAAGAAAAGAGATTAGCCAATGATCCAGATAGCGGAACGACACAAAAAAACATGCGCCAAGGCATTGTACTTGACGCATGCTACTTAAAATGAGCACGCGGTTGATCAGTGCGGTAACATCATCGATGTCAACACTGCCGTCACCCGTCTCGGTGTTGCAGTCGGCGGCTGCAGCATTATAGGTTACGTCCTTGCCCAGCACAACATCAATCAGGCGGGTCACGTCGTCGATGTCCACGTCGCCGTCATCGTCTACATCACCGCGCAAGTAAGCGGGAGGCTCGGGGGCGACTTTACCGATAATAATGTAGTTCTGCTCCAGGCTGACGGTCACGTTGTACTCGCCGGTACTCAGCACCTTGATTGCTCCATAGTTGTCGAAGGTCAAAGCCAGGTGCTGGCCGAGATACTCGTCTTGTAACCAGAAGTCACCATTGCTCACGGGGCCGAAACGGTAGGGCTCAATGTAATTCCAACCGCCCATGTCCTCATTATCATCAATCTCGGTGGTGAAACCAAAGGTTCTCTCGGCTTCAACATATACCGTGGCAGTGTAAAGTTCCCGCTCGGCATCATACTCCATCTTGGTTCCAACAAAAGGAGACCATGCCTGGTCGTTAATTTCTCCCAAAATGTGAACAACAGGAACAAAGGGTTCCTCGTCAAGGGTGGTAAACACATCAGGCCTGGTCCAATCGCTCAAGATGCCATTATCACCGATGGCCTGGACCTGTACCTCATAGTCGGTCTCGATTTCAAGCCCCTCGATGGTGTATTCTGTTTTGTCGAGGTTATTGACATTGGTCCACTCGTGTGCCCTCAGCCCCATGTCGGTAGCGTCTCCCGAATAAACGGCAATCAGGGCGATATCGGGCGAATAATTGGCGTCGGTCGAGGTAACGGTGATTTTCTCTCCTGAACTGGCTGTCACCAACCAGTAGAATGTCTCTCCGCCCGAGAAGTTATGGCCCACGGCAGCGGTTTGCGGTGTGGAAACAGTAAAATTGCCGGAGCCATAGGCCGTTCCCGATTTAATCATCAGTGTGAAGACATCATTGCTATAGCCTTCGGGAATGGTATAGGTGAGATTGCCATCGGTAGCATAGCCCGTTGACTTGTTCTTGAAATAGATGATGCCCTGACCACCTCGCAGATTGGTGCCGCCCCAGGGAGCAGGCAAGGTGATATCGGCATAACTGCCAGTATAAGCCGAGCCGGTCAACGAATGGAGCAACACGGGTTCGGCAGGCTCCTCGGAATAGAGCCTGTAACGCAGGTTCCATGCGCTGTTCTCATCGTCTTCCCATGACACAGTGCAAGAGTGGGTACCAGGTTCAACATACAGATTATAGGGGGCCGAGGGTGTGTCATCCCGGCCTGTATTGAACACGGCAGTCGCATCGTTACCAGCCCAAACAGGCAATGAGACAGCGACGCCCAACAAAACAATAAACAATTTTCTCATATGCTTGAATCATAGAAGGGTTTATAACGGATATGTAAGAAATATGCGCCATAGCATTGTGCTTGACGCATATTTCTTAGTAGTTGATAGTTAATCAATCCCAGAAGCCTTTGAGCACGCGGTTGATCAGTGCGGTAACATCATCGATGTCAACACTGCCGTCACCCGTCTCGGTGTTGCAGTCGGCGGCTGCAGCATTATAGGTTACGT
>ONRP01000033.1 GCA_900320245.1 uncultured Prevotellaceae bacterium | reverse complement strand
TCCCAATATGGGTCGGCCGGCTTAGTTGACATGGCCGTAAAAAAAGCACTTCGTTATCACAACGAAGGTGCCCTAGGAAAAAATAGTATGAATAAAAGTTGATTTAAGGTTGTGCAAATGTACAATGTTTAATTTAATTATACAACTTTTTTGTCGAAAATCGTCAATTTTCCTTTGTTTTTAAGGCCTGCATTCAGAATAGACATTCACTTGGACCGCTTTTTTGAATGGCTTGTAGGGTAGGGACCTCCAACCGCGATCCGCCTGAAAAATACGGCTAACTGCAAGTGCGACAGAGCGATGTGTGGACTAAACGGGCCTTGGTTTTATTAACAAGAGAACAATTTTTAATAATTTAACAACCGCAATTAAGGATAAAGTGTTAATTTTGTCGTTTGATTGTTGTAAACTATTTGGCTTCACAGCAGTCTAACGGCAAAAAATGACGTTAATTCGATATTATCATGAACAATAAAAAGATAGGGTTCACGCAGGGCGCCAAGTTGTTCTTCAGCCTCTTCATGGTGTTGTTTTACCTGGGCGTAGCCGTGTTGATGGCCATCAACTTTTTTGATTGGCCCCCGACGAGGATGTGGAATGGCATTCGTTGGTTCTTTGCCATTGTCCTTGGTGCCTACGGCATCTACCGTGGCTATCGTGAGTACAAAGGCGAGCACACCTACGGAATGCGCCGCAAGGACCTGGACGAAGGCGATGAGCCTCAATACGGACGGTACACCACCCCCTACAGTGACCAATCTAACAATTCCGGTGAAAATGAAGACAACAAATAACATACTTACTGCAGCCGTCGCTCTTATGCTCCTCATGCTCACCGCATGCGGCAACAATATGCCCAAGAGCACCAGCACGCGCGGCATTGCCAAAATCATGTGTGACGAGTCATTCGAGAGTGTGCTCGAACAGGAGATTGCCGTCTTTGAGTTCCAGTATCCCGAAGCCAGCATCATGCCCGAGTATATCAATGAGCACGATGCGCTCGACTCACTGGTTCAAAAGAAGGTTGACCTCATCATCATTTCCAAGGACCTGACCGACAACCAGCGCGAGTTGCTCAAGGTGCAGAACCGTGCTTACCGCTCCCGCATGATTGCTGTCGATGCCGTCGCGGTTATTGTCAACAAGGCCAACGACATTGACGAACTCACTATGCAGGACATCAGCGACATTTTCACCGGCAAGGTGAAACGATGGGGTGAGGTATTGCCCACCAAACTCAAGAACGACTCCATCAAGGTCATGTTCGACGGTTCGGGCACCGGTGTGGTCAACTATATGAAGGATAAGTTCCTCAATGGTGCACCTTTTGGCCCCAATGTCTATGCGCGCGGCACCAGCACCGACGTGTTCGAGGCTGTTGAGAAGTACAAGAACGTCATCGGCTTCATCGGCGTTAGTTGGATTACCAGCGACCTCAAGAATATCGAGAAACCCATTGAGCAGAAGTATGACGAACTCAGGAACAACAACGAGGTGAAACTGATCGACTTCACCGACCGCATCAAGGTCATGCCGGTGAGGGAAGACGATAAACTCGATGCCTTCAAGCCCTATCAGGCTTACATCAGCAGTGGTGACTATCCCCTGGTGCGTACCATCTGGGCCATCGATGCATCTTATCTCGGTTCGCTGGACCACGGTTTCTACACCTTCCTGACGGGTGTAATCGGGCAGAAAATCATCTTGCAGACCGGCATACTGCCCGCTGCAGAGCCAGTTCGATACGTTGAAGTTCAATAATTTAACAATTTGGCACGGTATTTGCCAATATGCTTACAGAACAAAACAAACAACTAAATATTAACATCTAATTGTTACTGCAATGAAAACGAAATTCTTATTCGCGTCACTCATCCTGATGGGTGCATCGCTCGTAACCAACGCACAAGGTTACAAGGACGGTATTGAGTACTACAAGGTAGACCGTCTTGACAACGCTAAGGAACTGCTTGAACGCAACCTCAACGATGCCAGGACCGACAAAGCCGAAGCCTTCTACTATCTGGGTCAGATTGCTCTGCACCAGGGTAAGGTCAGCGAGGCTGCTGCCAACTTCGAGAAGGGTATCGCTGCCAATGCAAACAACCCCTACAACTACGTGGGCCAGGCTGCAATTGCACTGCGCAACGGTGGCGACGCTAAGGCACTCTTAGAGAAGGCTCGCAAACTCGTCAAGAAGGATCCCAAACTCGAAGTAGAGATTGCACGCGCTTACTATGATGCCAATCCCACTACCTATGCCAAGGATATTGATAAGTGCATCAAGAACGCTCGCAAGTGGAGTCCCGAAGATCCCGACAGTTATATCTTTGAGGCCGACACCAAGGCCGACAAGCAGGACTGGGGTAATGCAGCCGGTATCTACGAACTGGCTTTCGGCCAGGATCCCAACAACATCGAGGCCTACGTGAAGTATGCCAACACCTACTTCAACGTTGTTCCCTCTATCGCTATCCAGCGTCTTGAGGAACTCCAGGCCAAGGTGCCCAACTCGGCTCTCGTTCAGCGTGAACTCGCCGAGAAGTACTATGCCGACAACCTGGGTACTAAGGCTGCCGAGCAATACGGTAAGTACATTAAGAATCCCAACCACTTTGCACAGGACGAGGTGCGCTACGTGCAACTGCTGTTCTTCGGCGATAAGTTTGAGGAGTCCTATGACCTGGCAACGCAACTGATCAACAGGCTCACTCCCGGTGATGAGAACATTTACTACATGAAGCGTATGCAACTCTACAACCTCGTGCAACTCAAGAAATGGCCCGAGGCAGTTGAGGCCGGTAAGAGTTTCTTTGACACGATGATCCCCAAGGGCTCTGCACGTGAGTCCCGTGACTATACCGACTACGGTCAGGCCCTGTTGGAAGTTGGTAACGGCGCCGAGGCTATCTCAGCATTCGAGGCTGCTCTGAAACTCAACCCCAACAATTTTGACCTCATCCGTTACATGGGCGATAGTTATGCCGAGACCGAGGACTATGTTAATGCTGCTGCCTACTACCAGCGCCTGTATGACTCTGGTAACTGCAAGGCCAACGACATCTTCTACCTGTCGAGATACTACTATGGTATTGCATCGAATAAGGATCTTGATGAGGCTGTAAAGGCCGACGCTCTGAACAAGTCTCAGCAATACCTCGATGAAGTTGACAAGATGGTTCCCGGCAATGTGCAGATCGTTAACCAGAAGGCAAGGTTGGCTATGTTCCGCGAGGGTGATGCCAACACCGGTGCTGCAGTTGAGCCCTACCGCGAACTCATCAGCATCCTCGATGCTAAGGAGGACAAGAGCGGCTACCAGAACTACTACAGGAGCGCTTACAGTTACCTGGCTGGTTACTACTTCAACCGCGGTGATAAGGCTACGGCCAAGTCCTACTATCAGAAGTGGCTCGATATTGAGCCCGAGAATGATGCACTTCGCAAATACATCAACTCGCTGTAATTAGCGGATAGATGATTTGACAACACAATGGCCACGACGTGAGTTATCACGCCGTGGCCAATTTTTTTTGCCGCTATTGTTTTTTTGTACTAATTTTGTCGGTTAATAACGATAGCAATTGGCAACCAAAATGAAATTCAAGAGATTGATCCTGTTGTGGGCGGTCTTGTTGTGCTCGCTGGCATCGGTGGTCCGTGTCCAGGCACAAAATGTGGGCCCTGACTACTATGAGGCCTTTATCGAGGTTAATGGCAGCCTGACCGACTACATTCAATATCAGTTCAAACAGAACAATGTACTGCTCACGGGTAGGTATGACGGCTTTGTCACGGCCCGAGTCAATCCCAATACCACCGAGGCCCAGATTCTGGCCATCGACAACGTCACCAAGGTGACGCGTGCTGTGATTCTCGAGACCTGCTCCGACAGTGCCAGGTACTACTCGAGGGTTGAGCCCGTGCTCGCGGGCGAAGGCTTCGACATGCCCTACGACGGCAAGGATGTCATCATTGGCATCATTGACTGCGGCTTTGACTATAATCACATCAACCTGTGCGACTCCAATGGCCTGACGCGAGTCAAAGCCGTCTATATGCCGCTCGATACCACCGGCACACCTCCTGTCATCCGTGCCGTCAGGATGCCGGGCAGTTGTTACGAGTCGTCGGCACAGATCAGTGCCCTCACCACCGATGACCCCAACACGCCTCACGGCACCCAGGTTGCCGGCATTGCTGCAGGCAGTTACACCGGCAACAACTGGCATGGCATCGCTCCCGGTGCCGATCTCGTCCTGTGCGGCATTCCCGAAAACCAACTCACTGATACGCGTGTCGCCAACTGCGTCAGTTACATCTGCGACTATGCCACGCGCAAGCACAAACCTTGTGTTATCAACATCAGTCACTCCACCAATGTCGGACCGCATGACGGCACTTCTTACCTCAACAGGGTGTTCAGCCAGTTTGCTGGACCGGGCAGAATCTTCGTTGTCTCGGCGGGCAACGATGGCGACATCCCTGTCCACCTCACTGCCGACATCGCCACCAAGCAAGACACCATCACTGCTCTGATCAGCGCCAGCACCCTTGAGCGTAAAGGACTGGTCAGCGCGTGGAGCCTCAAGGACAAACCCTTCAACACCCGATTTGTCATTGTTGACACTTACAGCGGACAGATTGTTTATCGCTCATCAGCCGTCGGTGCTACTGCTGCCGGTGTAACCCTGCAACTGTCCACCGAGCAGGATGAAGCGCTGGCGCAGTATTGTACCGGCACCGCAAGCCTTGCGGGAGCCATTCAGGTTAACCAGCGCCCCGCCTCGGTTTGCCAACTCGATTTGACACTCAACAGCCGTCGCTATGCCCTCGGCTTCATCTATTATACGCCCCTGGCCACCTCGCTCTCGGTGTGGACCTCGGGGCAGAACAGTTTCAGCAACTTCTCGTTGCCGTGGGTCAGCACTGGCACCACGGCTGGCTCAATCAATGACCTTGCTGCAACCGACAGCGTCATCTCTGTCGGGTCCTACAACACCCGCCAGTATGTGCCCCTGCGTGACGGAACCACCTACTTCCGCTACTTCAGCACTCCCATGGAGTTGTCCTACTATTCATCCTACGGTCCTGACGACAACGGTATACCGCGTCCCGACGTCTGTGCTCCCGGCAGTGTCATCATTGCCTCGGCCAACAGGTATGATGTCAACCCGCCCAACATCGAGTATTGGCAACCATCGGCATGGGTCGATGGGGTTGAGTATACTTACTGTCCTGACTTGGGAACATCCATGTCGGCTCCTGTCGTCTCTGGCGCAGTGGCCCTCATGCTGCAAGTGAATCCCGACCTCGGCAATGCCGATATCCGCGACATCCTGAGCCACACCTGCTACAAGGATGCTGGCGTCAAGCCGGGACAAGCCGCCAAATGGGGATATGGCAAACTCGATGTCAATGCTGCGATGCGCTATCTCCTCCACATCGAGGACAAGAGCAATGACGTCAACGGTGACGGTGAGGTCAATATCAGCGATGTCAACACCGTCATCAGCATCATCCTTGGCGGACACGCCGATGCCGACACCACCCACCGCGCTGACGTCAATGGTGACGGCGAGGTCAACATCAGCGACGTCAACACCATCATTGATGACATCCTCAGTTAAGTGGTAATGGCACGAACAACATTCACTAATCGACAGAAAAATCCTTAGAATATGATTGATTATATCCGTGGCAATATCGCCGAACTCAATCCCGCTTATGTGGTTCTCGAAACGGGTGGGATAGGGTATATGATCAACATCTCGTTGACCACCTATGACAAACTCTCAAGACTGGCTGCCGGCGACAGTGCCTTGCTCTACATCCACGAGGCTATCCGCGAAGACGCGCACCTGCTCTACGGATTTGCCGACAAACGCGAGCGCGAAGCCTTCCTGCTGCTCATTTCTGTATCGGGTGTCGGCCCCAACACGGCACGCATGATATTGTCGTCATTGAACACCGACGAGTTCTCACAGGCTATCGCCAGCGAAGCCGTGGCAAGTCTCAAAGCCGTCAAGGGAGTGGGCGCAAAAACCGCACAAAGAATAATAGTTGACCTTAAAGATAAAATAAAACCTGCTGATAATACGTTATTAAATCATACAGGCGTATCCGCAGGTCAGGCCTTTGACGAAGCACTTGCCGCGCTCGTCATGCTGGGATTCCCGCAGCAGGCGTCTCAGAAGACGCTTAAATCGCTGTTCTCCAGCCATCCAGAGTTGACTGCCGAGCAGGCAATCAAGCAGGCCCTCAAGATGATGTAAGCATAGGCCACGGCCTCTCATTGTTGCCCGACGCTGCGCTTCACGACTGGTATAATTGAATGCTGAAGAGGAAAAAAATATTGTTTTCAGTCATTTTTGGCACGCTCATTCTCTTGTGGGCGGGCGGTGATGTGTTGTGGGCTCAGTATGTCAACAGCACCCTGCCGCCGCCTCCACCCGCGCCCGACACAAGGCACGCGGCATCGCAGCCTATGCCCAAACTCGACCTCCACTTTGGCGTGAGACCGACGATACCCCGCAACTATGACGATGTTCAGGGTAACGAAGAGTATGCTGCCGACCTCAAGGACCCCTCCAACATCACATCCGAAGTCGAGTTTGACCCCGAGACCGGATGTTACGTTGTACACACGCGACTGGGCGATTATGACATTGTCACGCCTTACATTTTGTCACCCGACGAGTTCAGCAACGCTGATTTCCGTCGCTCGATGATGGAATACTATCGTCAAAAGAATGCCGAGAGCGCGCAGCAACAGGAGAAAGACCCCTTCAACTTCCTCGACATGCAGTTCGGTATGGGACCGGCCGAGGCCATCTTCGGTCCTGGTGGTGTGCAACTCAAGACCACGGGTTCGATTGTCATCAATATGGGTGTCAAGAGCAATTCTACCGACAACCCTGCACTCTCGGTATCCCAGCGCCGCAAGACCTATTTCGACTTCGAACAGAAGATTCAGGCCAACATCACTGCCACCGTCGGTGACAAGATGCGCTTCAACATGTCCTACAACACCGGCGCTACATTCGATTTTGACACCAAGAACCTCAAACTCGCTTACGAGGGCAAAGAGGACGAAATCATCAAGAATATCGAGGCAGGTAACGTCAGCATGACCACCGGCTCCTCGCTCATTCACGGTAGCGCAGCGCTGTTCGGTATCAAGACCAAACTGCAGTTCGGCAAACTCACGGCCACTGCACTGGTTTCGCAGCAGAACAGCGAGACCCAGACTGTCAGCAGCCGTGGCGGCTCCCAGACCACCGAGTTCTACATCACGGCCGACAAGTATGACCAGAACCGTAACTACTTCCTATCGCATTTCTTCCGTGACCACTACGATGAGTGGTGCTCAACTCTGCCTATCGTGTCATCGGGTGTGCAGATCACCCGTATCGAGGTCTGGGTGACCAACAAACGCAACAACTACAACGAGGCTCGCAACATCATGGCGTTCATGGACGTCGGTGAGGGTGATGAGCGTAACATCAACAACCCCCACTGGATTGGCGATGCATCGGCTATGCCGTCCAACGATGCGAACACGTTGATGAGGGAAATCAAGGACGAGTATCCCGATGCCCGCTATATGAGCAAGGCGTCCACGGCGCTCGAGCCGCTCAAGGTCAATTACGGCTTCGAGGGTGGTAAGGACTACGAGAAGATTGAGAGTGCCCGGTTGCTGACGTCTTCCGAGTATACCCTCAATTCAAGCCTCGGTTACATCATGCTCAAGACGGCTCTCTCCAGCGACGAGATCCTCGCTGTGGCCTATGAATACACCTATCAAGGACGCACCTATCGGGTCGGCGAGTTCTCGGGCGACATCACCTCTACCGACCAGTCGCTCTACGTCAAGATGCTGAAGGGTACCACTTCGTCGCCCGAATACTGCATGTGGGACCTTGCCATGAAGAATGTCTACGCCCTTGGTGCCTATCAGATTCAGAAAAACAACTTCAAACTCAATATCAAGTACCTCAGTGACACAACAGGTACCGAGTTGACTTACATCCCTGCAGGTGATATCAACGGTGTACCCTTGCTGCAGGTGATGAACCTCGACCGCCTCGATGCCAACCAGGAGTCCAATATCGACGGTCGCTTTGACTACATCGAGAATTACACCATCCAGTCCTCTACCGGTAAGGTCATCTTCCCGGTTGCCGAACCGTTCGGTGAGCACTTGCGCCGTAAGTTCGGGGATGATAACATCGCCAAGCAATATATTTACACCGAACTCTATGACTCTACGCTCATCGTTGCGCAGCAGTTCAGCGACAAGAACAAGTTCGTCCTTGCCGGTGAATACCAGTCCAGTTCGGGTAGCGTCATCAAACTCAATGCCACCAACGTCGCCCGTGGTTCGGTTGTAGTCACCGCCGGCGGTGTCACGCTGACCGAGAACAGCGACTATACGGTCGACTATACCATGGGTACGGTCACCATTACCAACCAGAGCATCATCGACGCCGGTACCAACATCAGCGTCTCGCTCGAGAACCAGTCCACCTTCAGCATGCAGCGCAAGACACTGCTGGGACTCGACCTCGACTATGCTTTCAACAAGAATTTCCATGTCGGAGCCACGGTAATGCACTATGGCGAGAAGGCTATCGGTGACAAGGTCGCTATCGGTAGCGAACTCGTGAACAACACCATTTGGGGCGCCAACGTCTCCTATAATGGCCAGTTCATGTGGCTCACCAACCTGCTGAACAAGATTCCCACCGTTAATGCGGTTGCTCCGTCAAGCATCAACTTCCTCGGCGAGTTCGCCCAGTTGGTGCCCCACCAGGCCAGGACGGGCTCTAACTCGGGTAGTTCCTATATCGACGACTTTGAGTCCACCCAGTCGGGTATCGATATGCGTTCGCCCTATTCGTGGTTCTTGTCTTCAGCTCCCTATGATCCCTCTCCCTCGTCGATCGTGCCTGAGGCTAATTTGAGCAACGACGTGGCCTACGGTAAGAACCGTGCATTGCTCTCCTGGTACTATGTCGATCGCCTGTTCACCCAGCGCAACTCTTCCTACGCGCCCGGTCATATTAAGAATGACCACGATGCCTTGTCCTATCCTTATGCGCGCGAGGTCCTCTTCAGCGAGGTGTTCCCTGGTCGCGAAGTCAATTATGGCCAGTCATCGGTAGTACAGACGCTGAACCTCTCGTTCTATCCGCGTGAGCGTGGTCCTTACAACCTTGACGGTACCGACATTGACTCCGAAGGCTACCTGCTCTATCCCGAGAGACGATGGGGCGGTATCATGCGCAAAATCGATCAGACCAACTTCGAGCAGTCCAATATCGAGTACATCCAGTTCTGGCTCCTTGACCCGTTTATGGATCCCGATTTGGGCAATGATGAGGGTGGTAAACTCTATTTCAACCTTGGTGAGGTGAGTGAGGACATCCTCAAGGATGGACTAAAGAGTTACGAGAATGGCTTGCCGATCAATGGCGATACAACCTATGTGTCCTATACAGCCTGGGGCAAGGTGTCGTCACAGACCTCGTTGACCTATGCCTTTGATAACACTAACGGCGCGCGCATCCTCCAGGATGTGGGCCTTGATGGCTTGTCCAATCAGGAAGAATTTACCCACCCGTCCTATGCCAAGTTCCTCGATGAGTTGCGCGCTGTTCTGCCCGAGTCGACCCAGGCCGCTATGCAGCAGGATCCCTTCTCGCCGTTCAACGACCCGGCAGGCGATAACTACGCATACTACCGCAACAGTTATTACGACCAGCAGAAGTTCTCCATCAACGACCGTTACAAGCATTACAACGGTACCGAAGGCAACTCGTTGTCACAGAGCGATGCGGGCGATGGCCAGTATCAGACCTCACGTTCGACGCCTGATGTCGAGGATATCAACCAGGACAATACGCTTAACGAGTATGAGCGCTACTTCCAGTATCATATCGCCATCCATCCCGATTCGATGCAGGTGGGTATGAACTACATTACCGACAAGCAGGTGGCCAATGTGAAAACCATCAACGGTGAAGTCCAGAAGGCAACGTGGTATCAGTTCACCATTCCTCTGATGAGTTATGATAAGAAGGTGGGCTCCATTCAGGACTTCTCGACCATCCGCTTCATGCGTATGTTCATGTACGGCTTCAAAGGCGTTACCCACTTGCGTTTCGCTTCTCTTGAACTCGTGCGCGGCGAGTGGCGCAACTACAAGTATAACCTCAATATGCGCGGCGATCAGCCGGCCAACGGTACTATCAGCATCAACACCGTCAATATCGAGGAGAATGCAACGCGCGACCCGGTCAACTATGTTCTGCCGCCGGGTGTATCGCGTATCATTGACAGCGGTCAGTCACAGATTACCCAACTTAATGAGCAGTCCATGCAGTTGACGGTCGATGATCTTGATGCCGGCGACGCTCGTGGTGTGTACCGCAACACCGATCTGGACCTGAGAACCTACAAGCGTCTCCAGATGTTCGTCCACAACGAGGCCACCATCGACAACGCGACCAACCTGCGCAACGGCGATGTATCGTTGTTCGTCCGTTTGGGTTCCGATGTGAAGAACAACTACTACGAGTACGAGATTCCGCTGACTGTGACCCCGCCGGGACGCTATAGCACCAATAACACTAGTCATAGGGAGACAGTATGGCCCACCGAGAACATGCTCGACATCAACCTTGATGTGCTGGTCAATGCCAAGAAGCACCGCAATGCCGACAAGATGGCCGGTCTCGATGGCGTGGGCTATTCCATCCGCTACCAGGATGTCGACGACGATCACCCCAACAACAAGGTCTATGTTGTCGGTAACCCGTCGCTCAGCAAGGTGCGCGTCATGCTTATCGGTATCCGCAACAACTCTCCGACGACCAAGAGTTGTGTCGTTTGGGTCGATGAGTTGCGTGTGACCGACTTCGATAGCGAGGGCGGTTGGGCTGCCAAGGCTTCGATGACGCTCAACATGAGTGATATCGCTACCCTCAATATGGGCTACCACAAGGAGACCGAGGGATTCGGCTCGGTAGACCAGAGCCTGTCGCAGCGCCGTCTCGACAACTACGACCAGTACAATATCGCGGTGCAGACCGACTTGGGCCGTTTCATCCCCGAGAAAGTCAAACTCCATGCACCCGTTTATTACTCCTACAGCAACGAGAAGACGACGCCCAAGTACAACCCCATGGACCAGGACGTCAGACTCAAGGAGGCCGTCGACATCTGCGAGACCAAACATCAGAAGGACAGCATCATGAATTATGCCGTCACCCAGCGCACGGCCCAGAACTTCTCCATCTCGGGACTCAAGTTTGACGTGAAGACGATGAAGAATCCCATGCCTTGGGATCCCGCCAACTTCTCGTTCAGTTACTCCTTCAATAAGCAGCACTTGAACGACCCCGAGAATGTCTACGAGAACACCAACGACTATCGTGGCAGCATGCAGTATTCTTGGACCCCTTATGCTAAGCCGTTCAAGCCCTTCTCGCGATTCATCAACGAGAAGAATAAGGACATGAAGTTCTTCCGCGATTGGGAGTTGCACTGGCTGCCCACCAATATCGCTTTCAGCACCAACATCTCAAGGTATTACTACGAGCAGTTGACCCGCAACGAGACGGGTATCGATATCGAGTTGCCGGTATCTGTCAGCAAGAACTTCCTCTGGGATCGACAGTTCGCTCTCAATTGGAGTTTCACCAAGTCGCTGTCGGTGACCTTCAACAGCAACACAACGGCCCACATTCTTGAACCCGTGGGACAGGTCAACCGCAAACTCTTCCCCGACGAGTACCGCGATTGGCGTGATTCTGTCATGAATTCTATCAGGGGACTGGGTACTCCGTGGGCCTACAACCAGACGTTTACGCTCTCCTATAAGGCTCCGTTCCAACAGATTCCCATCTTGTCATGGATTACGGCAAATGCTTCCTACAACTCCACCTACCGTTGGGACCGTGGTGCCGTTCTTCAGGGCATCTCGTCGGGTAACTCCATTGCCAACCAGACCGTCAGGTCTATCGATGGCCGTTTCGCCCTCGACCAGTTCTATGGCAAGATTCCTTATCTTAAAAAGGTAGACGAGCGATTCTCCAGCAAGAACTCCAACCGCAACAAGACGACCAGCAAGAAGGAAAAGCCCAAGAAGTTCAACCGAACGGTCAAGTTGAGCCCCGACACGGCGATTGTCATTAACCACAAACTCGGTGTCAAGAACATCAAGGTGACTGCTGCCACTACCGACGACAAACCCTTCAAGGTGGACTACAAGGTCAAGGATAAGGACAATGTCATCATCAACACCTTGGGAACCGAGAACCTCAAGTTCACCATCACCGAAGTTCAGAAGGCCGAGACCCATAACTTCTTCACTGAGTTTGCCCAGTATTCGTGCCGTCTGCTCATGAGTGTGCGCAACGTGAATATTAGGTGGAAGAAGACCACTTCGCTCAACGTGCCCCAGTTCGTGCCCGAAATCGGTGACATCTTCGGACAGTCGACACACTATGATGTGATGGCTCCCGGTCTTGACTTCGCCTTCGGTTTTGCAGGACGCTCCTACATCGATAAGGCTATCGAAAGGGGATGGCTGATGAACGATCAGTCCTTGACCTCGCCGGCCATCTACGGCAATACCCAGGAATTCAATGCCGAGATTCAGTTGGAGCCCATTGCCGGACTGAAGATTACCCTTAACGGTAACCGCACCGACAATCGCACCAGCCAGATACAGTTCATGTTTGATGATCCCACCATCACCTATGGCGGCAGTTATACCAAAACCCATATTGCTATGGCTGCGGCATTCAAGACTTTCAAGGCCGATGACAATTACCGCAGCGAGATCTTCGAGAAGTTCTTGAGCAATATCCCCGTTGTGGCCGATCGTCTGCAGCAGCAGTATATGGGTACCCATTATCCCGACCGTGGATTCATCAGGGAAAAGGGTTATGCAGGCGAAGTCTATAGTCTGGAGAATGGTGCTATCAATCCCTCAAGCAGCGATGTCCTCATTCCCGCCTTTATGGCTGCCTATTCGGGCAAGGATCCCAAAAAGGTGAATCTGAATCCTTTCCCGGGATTCAAGGCTATCCTGCCTAACTGGAAAATCACTTACGATGGACTGATGCGTATACCTTTCTTCAAGAGGGTATTCAAGAATTTCAATCTCAATCATGCTTACCAGTGCGTCTATTCGGTCGGCTCCTATAGTTCTTATACCGACTGGGTAACCATCGGCAATGGATTGGGATTCACTCAGGACGTGCTCACGGGAGGCGCCATTCCGTCGTCGCCCTACAACATCGCATCGGTGACGCTGACCGAGAAGTTCGCACCGCTCATCGGTTTCTCGGCCACCTTCTTCAACGACATCACGTTGAACACCCAGTTCGACAGCCAGAGGACCTTGACCCTCAACTCGTCGGCAGGTCAGTTGGTTGAGTCGACCTCCAAAGCTTTCACCCTGGGCGGTAGTTACAAGATTGCCAACTTCAACCAGGTTCTCAAACTCAAGAACTCGCAGCAGAACGTGAACAACGACCTCACGCTTAACCTCAATGTGAAGATGTCCAACAACACGGCGCTGATTCGCAAGATTGAGAACAACACGGCACAGCCCACCAGCGGTACACGTACCTGGAGCATCAACTTCACGGCCAACTATGTGGTGAGCAAACGCATCACGATGGGCGCCTATTTCGACTATCAGTCCAACATGCCTCTTGTCTCCACCAGTTCCTATCCGACGACGAGCAGCAACTATGGTTTGACTATCAACATGTCACTCGTCAAATAACAGTAGTCCCTCTATAGTCATGTTACTCAGCCTAATCGTCTATACAGCATCGGCTACAGTGTTGGCTTGGCTTGGATGGCATGTTGGCGAACGCGAGAATCGTGGCTTGGTTCAGGGTGGGGGAGAACTGCCGTTCTTCTCTTGGGAAATCATATTGGCCATTATCTTCTATGTGCTCGTCTCGGCGGCACGCTGGCTCACCTCGTGGGATTATAACATGTATTACAACTACTTTGTGAGCATGCAGTCCCTCGGGAACTACTCAAGGGTCAATTTTGAGCCCGGCTTCTCGCTGATAACTGTCGGCATGGCACGCACGGGAATGCACTTCTCCATCTACTTCGCTTTCTGGGCGCTGGTCCAGGTCATGTTGCTCTACTACGCCTTCCGTCATCGCAAGGCGCTGTTGCCATGGCTGGCGTTGTGTGTCTTCTTGGGACCATACTACATCTTCTGGATGGGCTTCATCAGGCAGTCGCTGGCCGAGTGCCTTTTCGTGCTGATGGTCGAACTCATCGTCAGGCGCAAGTTCTGGTATTATCTGGCCCTCTCGCTGCTGGCGGTTTCGCTGCACCGCATGTGTGTGCTCTTCATTCTGTTCTATTTCATCCCGCTGATACCGATACCGCGTGGCAGCCGGCGCTGGATTTCCTATGTCCTGTTGGCGCTTTGTGTGGCTCTGGGATCCTTCCCTCAGTGGCTGCGCGTGCTCTTCGACCACATCGGGCAGTTTGCACAGATACTGGGTTATGGCCATTATTATCGCCTGTTCCTGTCCAATGACCTGGAGTACGCCTTCCGCGGTGTGATGGGGCCGTCACGGTTGTGCCCCCTGCTGTCGATGTGCTTCATCATCTGGTATTATCCTAAAATACGAGATGAGTTCTCGCGTGACAGGTGCATTCCCGTCCTGTTCCGCTTTACGCTCCTCTACATGGGATATATCAACCTGCTTGCCAACACCACCCAGTACCTGACGCGTCCCGGTGAATTGCTCAGGGGGTGTTTCCTGGTCATGGTGTGCTATGTGCTGCACTACACTTGGCGTCATCGCTTGAAACTGCCTTTTGCCGTGCTGGCATTCTGCAACTTCTATTATGTCTTCTACGAGATAGCCAAGGCCTACTTTGTGCCTGCCAGCATCTACACGCCCGAATTGTATCACACGTTCCTCTTCTGATGGCTTCAGGGCTGTTTCAGGGGTTGTCTGTTCGATAAAAGGTGGCGGGTTTGAGTCTCGCAACTGGATAAAAGAAAAAACTCGTCCGTTCGGGCGAGTTTTTCTGTAAAGTAACAGGCGGTTTACTCCTTCTTGCCGCCGTCGTTTGTCTGCTCGGCAGCATTTCCTGCTTGCTCACCGTCGGTAGTGGTGCAGGCTCCGAGTGCCAGAAGGGTGGTCAGTGCAATGATAATTTTCTTCATCTCATTCTTGTTTTGGTGAAATAATTAATTGATTGATATCTGTTTGTCGTTGTCAAAGGTAGCCATTTTTTTATTCTGGACCATAAAAAACAGTCTTCTTTTTTGCTAATGTAAATTAAATTTGCCCTTAGGAGTTTATATTTGTAAATTATTATGTATCTTTGCACTCGCAAAAAATGAAATGAGCATTTGGAAGAACATATTCTGTGTGATTACCTCGCCGCGATACGGCTGGGAGGTGATCAATGACTCCAATATACCGGTGGGCAAGGTTATGCGTACGGCCTTTATGCCCCTGCTGATTGTATTGGCCTTGTCGTGCTTTGTCCCCATGATTTATGACCGCACGCTCTCGTTCAGCGGTTGCTTGATGTCGGGCATTATCCACTTCTCGGCCTATTTCATCAGTTACTACATCATAATTTATCTCTTGGGCGGTTTCTATCCCGAGTTGGTCAAGACCGAGGGCGCCACGGCACGGTTGAACGACTACATCCTCTACAACCTCATTTTCCTGGTGCTTCTCATGATTCTGCGCAACCTGCTGCCCAGTGATTTCACCCCTGTCCTCTTCTTCAGGGTGTACCTGCCATGGATGGCCTATCGCGGCACCGACAACCTTTTTGTCAAGAAGGAGAAAGTCTTCAAGTTTGTCGTGATTTCTTCGGCATTGCTGCTGGGTCTGCCTTTGGCTCTGACGGCAGGTTTGAGTCTTTTCAACATTAATCAGTGAGTATAAGCCATGTCAAAGAACAACAACCATAATAACCCTCCTGTCAATATCAAGAACAGGCGTGCGACCTTCGATTACGAGATCGTCGAGACCTACACGGCAGGCATTGTCCTCACAGGCACCGAAATCAAGTCGATACGACAGGGTAAGTGTGGCTTGACCGACACCTATTGTGCGGTCATCAACGGCGAGGTCTGGGTCAAGAACATGTATATTGCCGAGTACAGTTTTGGCTCTTATAACAACCACACCACACACCGCGACCGCAAACTCCTGCTCAACCGCAAGGAGATTCGCCGCATCGCGCGCGACGTGCAGCAGCCCGGCCATTCCATCGTGCCCTTGCGCCTGTTTATCAACGAGCGCGGTTTGGCCAAACTCGTCATCGCGTTGGCACGAGGCAAGCGTCAGTACGACAAGCGCCAGAGCATCAAGGAGCGCGAGGACAAGCGCACCATCGACCGCATGTTCAAGCACTGATGTGTGTGCTTGCGTCTGTCCGAGTATTGCGAGCCTCAGGCTCGCTCATAGAATAACAAATCAGGCGGCCCAAACGGGTCGCCTGATTCTGTGTTGTAATGTGTTGTGTTAGCCCAGGAAGCCCAGGAGCACACCGGCAGCAACAGCCGAGCCAATCACACCGGCCACGTTGGGGCCCATGGCATGCATCAGCAGGTAGTTGCTGGGATCCGACTTCAGACCTTGGTCGTTGCTGATACGTGCTGCCATAGGAACGGCCGATACACCGGCGTTGCCAATCAGCGGGTTCAACTTCTTGCTCTTCGGCAGGATGAGGTTGAACAGTTTCACGAACAGCACACCCGAGCAGGTGGCGATGACGAAGGCGCAGAAACCAAGGAAGAAGATAAAGATGGTCTCCTTGGTCAGGAACTGCGAAGCCTGGGTGGATGCACCCACGGTCATACCCAGCAGGATCGTCACAATGTCGGTCATGGCATTGCTGGCGGTGTGGGCAAGACGCTTGGTCACGCCACTCTCACGCAGCAGGTTGCCGAAGAACAGCATACCCAGCAGGGGAATTGCCGACGGAACGACAAAGCAGGTCAACAGCAGGCCGAAGATGGGGAAGATGATCTTCTCCAACTGGCTCACCTTGCGGGCGGGTTTCATGCGCATCTTGCGCTCCTTCTCGGTCGTCAGCAGGCGCATGATGGGCGGCTGGATCACCGGCACGAGTGCCATGTAACTGTAGGCACTCACGGCGATGGCACCCATCAGGTTGGGAGCCAACTTCGACGACAGGAAGATAGCGGTGGGACCGTCGGCACCGCCGATGATGGCAATGGCGCCGGCCTGGTCAGGCATGAAGCCAAGGGCCAGGGCAATCATGTAGGCGCCAAAGATACCGAACTGAGCGGCTGCACCCACAAGCATCAACTTGGGGTTGGCAAGCAGGGCGCTGAAGTCGGTCATTGCACCGATGCCCAGGAAAATCAATGGCGGGTACCATCCGTTTCTGACACCTTGATATAGGATGTTGAGAACGGAACCGTCCTCATAGATGCCGATCTCGTTGCCCGGCTGGAAAGGTATGTTACCAATCAGGATACCGAAGCCGATGGGTACGAGCAGCATGGGCTCAAAATCATGTTTAATGGCGAGGTAGATGAAGAACAAACCCACCAGAATCATGATCAGGTTAGTGTAGTCAAAGTTGTAGAATCCGGTGAAGTGCCAGAAATCCAACAACTTATTGAAAAGGAAACTGTCCAGAAGTACCATGATTTTTAAGTTTTTAGTTCATAGTTTTTAGTTGTAAGTAATAATACCTTGGTCCAATTGTTTCCAGACAATGGTAATCATACTTGAAACTTACAACTTGAAACTTACAACTCCATTTAACCGATTACCATGATTGTGTTACCCTCGAGTACCGAATCCTCCTTCGATACCTCGATGCTCTTGACAGTACCGTCAACGCCGGCATGAATCTCGTTACCCATTTTCATGGCCTCGAGGATGCATACCACGTCGTCAGCCTTCACTTGCTGGCCAACCTTGACGAAGATATCCTTAATCACGCCGGGAAGCGGTGATTCAATCACATGACCACCGGCAGCAGCGGGAGCGGCTTTGCGGGCGGGCTTGGGAGCGGCGGCGGGAGCATCGCTCACGGCTACGCGCTTAACGGCGGGAGCGGCCTTGGGCTGCTCGGGCAGTTCAACGTCATAGGCCACGCCGTTCAACTGGATGTGGGCGATGTTGCCCTCAATGTTATCGATGGCAACAGTGTACTCGTTACCATTGATCTTATATTTGTATTCCTTCATTGGAGTGAATGGTTTTAATGGTTGATTATTTCTTGATAACGGGTAATTCTCGCATCAGACCGGTCTTGCTGGCCCAGCCTGAACCGTCACGAGGCGAGAGCGTCAGTACGCCGCTCTCCTGGTCGTGGGCATTCAGGTGCTGATACAGGGCAAAGCAGATGGCTGCCATCTTCTCGCCGTCCAGGTCTCCGCTGGCTGCGGGAACTGCAGCGGCAGTCGTGGCAACAGCGGCAGGGGCCTGCTCCTTGCTCTCATCCTTCAGGTTGCGGCTGGCAAATTTTCCAAACAACTTGAAGCAGATGTAGAGCAGTGCCAGGGCGCTGAACACTACCGACATGGCCAACAGGGCAATCCAGTAGCCGTGGGGATCTTCCTCGCGGAATTTCTCGATGTTCTCGTTTACCTCACGGGCATTGTAGTTACCCTTGGTGATGGCGGTCTCGATAGTCTTGCCGTCCTTCACGGTCCAAGTGGTCTTGCCATCTTCCAGCACGCTGGGCAGACGGCCTTCTTTTTCGATGGCATAGGTCTCGCCAGGCTTGAGCGAGGCGGGAATCGTCACGTCATCGACCAAGTCTCCATTCACGTCATAGAGGGCCACATAATTGTCCTGGCCTGCCTTCAGGGTGAACGGCAGGTGGAAGGTTCCACCCTTGGGGTCACCATCGGCTTCCATGACAAAGTGGGTGCGCGGTGCAATCTTGGTGTTGCGCTCGTCGCCACGCGGAATCTCATAAATCTCAGTGGGACGCTCCTTGCACCACTCAATCAACACCTTGTTGGGCTTAACCTTAGAAGTGGAAGTAACCTCCTTGATGTGGTTCTTGACCTCTTCTCGGCTCAACGTGGTGATGAACATCTTCTCGACGGCATTGGTGCTATAGGATGAGTTGTAGAACTCAATCCAGCCGTTGCCGCCCGTGCTGTCCTGCTGCACCATCACCTCGTTGATACGCACGTTCTTGCGCCCTTGGGCCAACGTGGGCAGTGCGAGGATGGCGCACAGCAGCATGAGTGTCAATGCTCTTTTACTCATAACAGATTGCATTGATTACAGGGGGATATTACCGTGCTTCTTGGCAGGGTTGGTCAACTTCTTGGTGCGCAGAACCTCAAGGGCGCGAATCACGCGGAAGCGGGTATTGCGCGGCTCAATAACGTCGTCAATGTAGCCATAGCGGGCTGCATTGTAGGGCGTGCAGAACAGGTTGTTGTACTCGTCCTCCTTCTCCTGGATGAACTTCTTGCCCTGCTCCAGCAGTTCCTTGGCCTTAGCCTCGTCACCGGCAGCCTTGGCCTCCTCGGCCTGGGTCTTGAAGTTCTTGCTGTCCTTGGCATACAGAATCTCGGCAGCACCGGCAGCACCCATCACAGCGATCTCAGCGCTGGGCCATGCGTAGTTCAAGTCACCACGCAACTGCTTGCAACTCATCACGATGTGAGAGCCACCGTAACTCTTGCGCAGGGTAACGGTCACCTTGGGCACAGTAGCCTCGCCGTAGGCGTAGAGCAACTTGGCTCCGTTCATGATAACGGCATTGTACTCTTGACCGGTACCGGGCAGGAAGCCGGGAACGTCAACGAGGGTTACCAGAGGAATGTTGAAGGCATCGCAGAAGCGCACGAAGCGGCCGCCTTTCTTCGAGGCGTTAACGTCGAGCACACCTGCCATGCAGTTGGGCTGGTTGGCAACAACACCCACAGCCTGGCCGTTGAAGCGGGCGAAGCCGACGATGATGTTCTTGGCAAAGTCCTTGTGTACCTCGAGGAATTCACCGTTGTCGACAATGGCGCTGATCACCTGATACATGTCGTAGGGGTCGTTGGCGCTCTCGGGGATGATGTTGTTCAGGGCATCCTCCACGCGGTCGATGGGGTCGGTGCACTCCACACGAGGAGTCTCCTCCATATTGTTGCTGGGCATGTAACTCAGCAACTGGCGGATGATGGCGATGGCCTCTTCCTCGGTCTCGGCGGCAAAGTGGGCAACACCACTCTTGCTGGCATGAACGCCGGCACCACCCAGTTGCTCCTGGGTCACGTTCTCGCCGGTCACGGTCTTCACAACCTTGGGACCGGTAAGGAACATGAACGAGATACCCTTGGCCATGATGATGAAGTCGGTCAGGGCAGGGGAGTAGACAGCACCACCGGCACACGGGCCGAGGATGGCACTGATCTGGGGAATCACACCCGAGGCGTTGATGTTGCGCTGGAAGATTTCGGCATAGCCGGCCAGAGCGTTTACGCTCTCCTGGATGCGGGCACCACCCGAGTCATTCAAGCCGACAACAGGTGCGCCCTGCTTCATGGCCAGATCCATCACCTTACACATCTTCAGCGCCATGGTCTCGCCCAGCGAGCCGCCGATAACGGTGGCATCCTGTGCGAACACGTAAACCAAGCGACCGCCAACGGTACCGAAACCGGTCACAACGCCGTCGCCGTCATAGGTCTTCTTCTCCATGCCGAAGTTGGTGCAGCGGTGCTGAACGAACATGTCCAACTCCTCAAAACTGCCCTCGTCAAGGAGCATGTTGATGCGCTCACGGGCAGTGAATTTGCCCTTCTCGTGCTGCTTGGCAATAGCCTTCTCGCCACCGCCCAGGCGTGCTTTCTCGCGACGCTCAATCAGTTCTTGAATCTTATCAAGTTGTTTTCCCATGTCTCTCGGATTTTACTTGTTGGGATTCTCGCAAAGTTCTAACAATGCACCACAAGTGGTTTTGGGATGCAGGAAGGCGATGTTCAGGCCCTCAGCACCCTTGCGGGGCTGCGCGTCAACGACGCGGCCACCCTTCTCTTGTACCTCGTTCAGGGCGTTCTGTACACCATCCTCAACGGCAAATGCAATGTGCTGGATGCCGCCACGGCCGCCGTTCTTCTCGATGAACTTGGCAATGGCACTCTCGGGGGCGGTAGCCTCGAGCAACTCAATCTTGGTCTGGCCCACCTGGAAGAAGGCGGTCCTTACCTTCTGGTCAGCAACTTCTTCAATGGCAAAGCACTTGAAGCCCAGCATGTTCTCGTAGAAAGGAATAGCCTCCTCGAGCGAGGTAACAGCGATTCCCACGTGTTCGATGTGCGAAATGTTCATAACTTTCTGTTTTTTAGACAATTATTTAATTAAATTAAGTTGATTTTCAAAATAACGCACAAAAGTACAAAAAATATATTTTATATAATGTGACAATGTGCCGAAAACATTGACTATCTTTGTCGAAAATAACATTATTTAATACAGAAATCTCATGCTTGGAGCATTTGTCATCTTGGGCGTCGTCTCGCTCGTTCTGCTGATTATGGCTATAATTATTCTCAGCGGTAAGGGCGATTCACTCATCGCCGGCTACAATACAGCCTCGCGAGAGGCTCAGGATGTCTATGACAAGCGGCGCGTCCGCATCCTCGTTGGTGTGTTGTTAATCGTCATCGGATTGGTGCTCCCTGCCTTTGGTTTGCTTCTGATACTTGGACACAAGGACCTGGTCCTGGTGGCTTTCCCGGCCACGGCATTCATCATTGTTGCCGCCACCTTCGCCACAGCCCACCTCTGGGCCAAGAAGAGAGACAAATAAGCGCCCCGCCTCCTGCGTCCCGCCCTTTTCATGGACGGTGATGCGTCCCGCATATGTTGTCCCGCCCTTCTCCCGCTTGTGTTGTCCCGTATTGCGCGTTGTCAACGCGCACCCATAACCTAAAAGCAGCCTGGCCATCGCGTGCGGCCAGGCTGCTTCATTTTTCCTGTCACTGTCTCCTCATTTCAGCCGGTACATGTAGCCCAGCGTCACCATAATGGTCATGGAGTTGGAACTTGAAAAGATATCGGTCTTGTGGTTGGGGAAGACATCGGTCAGGCCGTAATAGAAGCGACCCTCAAGCAACAGGGAGTGCTTGGCATTGAGGTTCAGTTCCATGCCAGCCCCGGCACAGATGCCGTAATCCAACCTGTTCTTGACTTTCATCGTCAACTGCTCCACGTGGCGGCTGTTGTTGAGGAAATATTCCATTGTTCTCGCATTCTCGTAATCAAAATTGGACGAGATGCCGTCACCGACCAGCACATTGAGTTCCGGACCCAGGTTGAAGAAACCCTTCACCCGCTGGTTACCGAAGAAGATGTGTGTCATGATGGGCAGTTCTATACAGGTGAAGCGGTGGCTGTAATTGTAGTCCGACTCCTCCATGTTCTCTTTCCAACCGCGTTGCGCCAGGTTGAGTTCGGCAATCAGACCGAAGTTCTTTTCCTCGATGTAGCGGAACATCACACCCGCCGTCATGCCTGGTAACATCGTTTGTTGAACGGTCGGGTTGAAGTTGACGCGCGACAGCGTGGCACCGGCCTTGCCGCCCACCGATATCTGGCCTTCGTAGTGCGTCTGCGCAGACAGCAGCAGGGGCAACATCAGCAATAGGAACACGATCTGTCTCATCGTCTTGTGATTCAAGCAGAAAACAGTTTAGCGAGCGCTCACTTCACGTACACCGTAATCTGGTGGTCGGTCGAGAAGTGGACAATTTCGATGGCCTGGTTGGTGTAGCCGCACCAATTGTCACCGCGCTCCCATTTGAAACTCGTTTGGATGCCCTTATAGAGCGGGGTCTCGTTGTCGATGATGCCGTCAGCACCAAGCGACTTGAGCAGGTACATACCCGTGTCATAGCCATAGATGGCCATGTGGGGCACTGCTTGCAACGGCTCGCCGCCGAAGTTGGTCTTATAGGCAGCCTCCAGGTCACGGGTGCGGAAACCCTTGGCATTGAAGAAGCGGGTGAACATGTAGGTGTCCACATCCTGCAGGTCGGTCTGGTAGTCCTTGAGGTACAGGACACACTCGGGATAGGCAATCAGCGACATTTCGCAGTCAAAGCGTTCGTTCTTGGCCTGTTTGAGTGCCTTGATGTACTTCTGGACAAGGTTCTTGTCGCCCGACGAGGGGATGAACACATATTTCGAGCCGGGATTCATCTGGTTGGAGATGGTGTTGAACGAGATATCTCCGTTCACATTGATGGTCGCGGTCGGGTACTTCTTGCCGGTGATGTGTTTGCGCATATGCTCAAACATCTCCTTGTCGTTGTCGCCGCCTGCCACCAGGAATATGACATTGTAGTCCGTGAACTTCTCATCAAACCACCGCATCACGTTATGTATCATCTCGTTGGTCGGTGTGTTCACCTGATAGACGTAGGGGTTGTCCAGGTAGTCCTCGTTCTTGGTCGTGAAACAGTTCATGACAGGAACGCCGTTGGCCTTGCCGAAGGCATTGATTCGGGCCAACTGCTGGGGCTCGCTGGGAGCGATGATCATGTTCATCATCTTCAGTTCCGGCAACGCCAGGATGCTGTCGGTGACGTTCAGGTTGTGCTGTGTGTCATACACCTTCAGGTTGATTCTCTTGTCGGTGATGTGGCTGACGCTGTCCAGAGCCAGCAGGAAACCCTTGTAGTAGTCGGTATACAGGTAGGCCTGCTTGGGGGGAGCGCTCTTGTGCAACTGGAAGGGGAGCACCATAGCGATATTCACCTCATTCTCCAGGCGTTTGCCCACGAGGTTGTCATACAAGTCATTGATTCGCGGAGCATAGTAGTTGCGCAGTTCGTCAAGGGAAATCGTCGCCATTTCGCCGGTCACGCGCTCGGTAAAGGGCTTGGGAATGACGATGGTCTTGCCCTTCTTGGCCTTCTTGATGTCGGGATTGGCAGCCTTGAGTTCTTGTTCGGTGATGCCGTTATCCTTTGCGATGCTGGCATAGGATTCGCCGCGTTGCACCTCATATTTGTAGTTGCGCACTCCGGTGCGTTCATACACGAACGGCAGCGCTGTGTTGGGCAGCACCTTGATTTTGGTATCGCCGGTGTACTCGTTAGGTTTAAGTCCGGGATTGGCCAAGATGATGCTTTCAATCGAGGCATTGTACTGTTTGGCAATGTCGTAGATGCCCTCGCCATACTTCAACGTGACAAAGATGGGGTCTGAACCTTGAGGCAACGTCAGGTTCATGACCGAGGCATTGTTCTGGCTGAAAGCGTCTTTCACCTGCTGGTTAGCGTCCGGGGCGGGTTGTGAGGAGCCTTGTGGTATCGTCAAAACCTGTCCTGTCTTGATGCCGCCGTCGGTGCCGGGGTTGGCAGCAACGAGTTCCTCCACGGTGGTGCCGTAGCGCTTGGCCAGGCCATAGAGGGTCTCGCCCTGGGCAACAGTGTGGGTCTTTGCCGCGCTAACCGATGCTGCGGTCACATTGCTGCCTTTCTCGACGGGGAAATACAATCTCATGCCGTCGCTGATGCCGTCGGCAGCATCAGGGTTGTTCTTGATGATTTCGTCCTTGGTGACATTCAACTTGGCGGCGATGTCATAGATGCTTTCACCCTTTGCGGTCTCATAATAATAGAACTCATGTCCCGCAATGGTGGTTTTGGGCAGGTGTTGTTGTGCCTGAACCGATAGGCTGGCCAGGGCGACAATGGCAATGACAAAAAGGCTTTTAATGCTCATATTCAAAAACTTAAATATATTTGCTCAACGTAATGGTTAACGTTCACACCACAATCGGGCGCAAACAACAGGGCAAAGATAGTGCAAGCCGAACACAATGCCAAACAAAAAATCCTTTTTTTGCTTGACTTGAGCATTGATGAGGCGCCGCCTATCTTGGGCGGAGCCAAAGTGGTGCAAGCCGAACACAATGCCAAACAAAAAATCCTTTTTTTGCTTGAGCATTGTTGAGGCTCAGCCTAGATAGGCTGAGCCATCAACCTCAAAAATCACTTGGGATTGACGACGCGGTCGCCGATGCGTCGTGCCAATTCGTGCCTGACTTGATACAGTTGCTGCAGGTATTCAATCAGCGCGGGCAACTGATCTGGTGAGGCTTGGGCAATCTGTTGCTTGGCCTCATTGATTTTGAGCACCAGCAGCGCATTTTTCCAGTTATAGATGCGTTCCGGCACCAGGGTCACGAGTTTGTCACGTTCCTCGATAATGACGGCATACTGGGTATGTATCTTGCTGAGTTGCGGCAGGTTATCGGCAGCAAGGTCGCATGCCAACTGCCTGACGGCATCTTCGTCAAGCGAGCACAGTATCTTGAGCAGGTAATCGCTGCTGAACTGCTGCTGCTCATGCATGCGCTTGACTTCGGCTTCTGCATTGACCGACATTTCCATGCGTTCATGGGCAGCGATGAGCGCTGCGCTGTCCATACCGTCGGGTTGCTCGTCCTGGCTCGCCATCTTCTCGCTGATGAATTGCTGGATTTCTATGTCCAGGTCACGGTTGAATGCTTCCAGGTCACGGTAGTAAGGCTCGATGTACTGCATCGAGATATCGAACACACGTTTGTACAGCGGGTCGCTGAAACTCATGTTGTCCAGCGTCAGTTCGTTGTTGATATATTCCAGCACCGTCGTTGGCCTTAGAGAGCCGTCGTCGTGTTGAGTGTCGTTCAGGTAGCGCATGCCATAGTTGACGATGAGCCTGATGACTTCACGCTCCTGCCTTGTCAGGTCGTTCATCGTCCTGGCCGGTTTTGTGGCATGGGACGGAGCAGGCGCCACTGGGACCTCGGTCTGAGGCAGCAGTTCATCAGGGACAGGAGGTGCGGGAGGCGGCGGTGTGTCCTGTTGCTGGCCGGCCATGCGTTGTTCCCTGGCCTGCTGTTGCTGGCGTTCTTTGCGCCACTGCTCGATGAACTGACCCCGGTAATGCTTGATTTGCCTCAGGATGGTCTGCTCGTCCATGCCGAACAGGGTGCTGCACTCCTTAGCATACACCATTCGGGCGATTTCATCGGGAATGATGGCGATAGACTTGATGACGTCGGTGATGGCCGCCGTGCGTTTGATGGGGTCGTTGTGCGCATCTTTCAGCACGACACTCGACTTGAAATTGATGAAGTCGGTTTCGTTCTCTTTGATGTATTCCTCGACCTCCGAAAAACTGTGAGCGCGGACAAAGGAGTCCGGGTCGTCTTCGGGCGGCAACGGCAGCACCTTGATGCTCAGGCCTTCCTTGAGCAACATGTCCACACCGCGTATCGCTGCCTTGACACCTGCTGCATCGCCGTCAAACATTTCTGTCACATGGTTGGTGAATCGGCGGATGGCATAGATGTGTCCTAGCGTCAACGCAGTGCCTGACGAGGCAATCACGTTCTTGAAACCCGCCTGGTGCATCGAGATGACATCGGCATATCCCTCGACGATGAAGCACTTGTCGGCCTTGCTGATTTCGCGCTTAGCCTGATACAGGCCATAGATGATATCTCCCTTCTTGTAGATGATGGATTCGGGAGAATTGACATATTTCGCTACGTTCTTGTCCTTCTTGAGAGTGCGGCCACCAAAGCCGATCACCTTGCCGGCTATGTTCATGATGGGGAACATCACACGGCCACGGAATCGGTCGTGGCCGCCATGCTCGCCAGGGATGCACAAGCCCACGTCGAACAGCAGTTGAGGGTTGAAGCCCTGGGCAACGGCTGCCTTGTAGAAGTCGTCGTAGCCCTCGCTGCTGTAACCCAGCCTGAACTCCTTGATGGTGGCATCGTTGAAACCGCGTTCCCTGAAATAGGCGAGTCCCACGTCCTGACCTGCTTGGGTCTCGTGCAGTTGGCGTTCAAAGTAGTCACAAGCCCACTCGTTGAGCATAAGCATGGCTTCACGTTCGCTCTGGGCTTGCTTTTCTTCGTCGGTCATCTCCTTCTCATGGATCTCGATGTGATACTTGCGGGCCAGGTATCGCAGGGCCTCGGGATAACTCAACTGCTCATGCTTCATGATGAAATTGACCGCACTGCCGCCCTCGCCACAGGCAAAGCACTTGCAGATGCCCTTGGCGCGCGACACATAGAACGACGGGCGCCTGTCGTTATGGAACGGGCACAAACCTATCCAGTTGGCTCCGCGCTTTTTGAGTGCCACGAAGTCACCCACCACATCCACGATGTCGGCGGTGTCAAGGATTTGTTGTACGGTATTGTGGTCAATCATATCACTTTCTTTTACTGAATTAGCATCATGTGGTCGACGGATTGTTGGCGCACACGGCGTCAGGAATCAGGGCTTGGTCCACGGTTGTGATGCCGTGCAACTTCAACTGCCGTGCATCATCCTTGAAGGCCTTGCGGAACTTATCCGTGTCGCCGTCCATGCGGCGAAGCGATTTCCGATAGGTCTCGATGGCATCTTGTGCCTTGCCTTGGCACAGCAGCACATGGCCATGGTTCAGCAGGTCTTGTGCCGACGGCTTGTCGTCGCGGGCGATGAGCTCATAGTAATCGATGGCCCTGTCATAGTCGCTCAACACAAACGAGCACCAGGCGATGGGGCGCCAGGCACGGTGCTTGGCTCCATCCATCAGGTCGGCCTTGAAATATTGCTGCAAGGCTTCGCCCGTGCGGTTCAATTCCAGCAGCACATGGCCGATGGTCAGGGTGAGCGAGACATTGTCGGGACTCATCTCCTCGGCCCGGCGATAATAGTCGAGTGCAAGGTCGAGCAATCCCTGCTCACGGTAGCATGCGGCGATGTGGCGGGTGTTCCACACGTCATTCTCGTGCAGCAGTTCATAGCGCTGGTAATAAGTCAGCGCCTTGTCATATTGTCCTGCATTCTGATAGGCAAAACCGATCTTCTGATAGATGTGGTCATCGGTCACGTCGTCCATGCCCTCAAGCCGCGTGAAGCACTTGATGGCATCTTCATAGAAGGCATTCTTGAAGTAGAGTGCACCCAGCAGTTCCAGCACATGGGCATCGCGGGTCACCTCAACCAGCGGCAGGCAGTCGGTCATGTCCAGGTCGGGCAAGTCCATCACGGCAATGAACTCACGGCGACGGGAGAAGAGTTTGAAGAAGCGGTACAGGTCTTGTACAAACGCGTTGATCAGGGCAATTCGTGCCTTGTTGTCGTCGGGCAACTCGGCCTGCTGGGCTTCTTTAAGGGCAGCATTCTGTTCCTCGAGTTGGGCCGACATCAAGCCGCGTTGTGAATCGGGCAGGGCACCCAGCGACAGGCAGAATGAATACTTGTCGCTGTTGCACAGGTAGGGGGCGTGCTCTATCACATCGGCGAGACCCAGTTTGTCGGCTCCCAGGTTCTCAAGCACTGTGGAGTGTGCCGGGTAGAATGGCAGGAACCAGTTGCTCAGCGTCTTGAAGAACGGGAAAGACTTCAGGTGGGCAAACGTGGCGATGAACACGTCGCTGCCCTCGACCTGCATCGCGTTGAACTCTTCGATGCGACGTGTGATGCCGCTCTCGTCAAGCCATTGCTGCCAGTCGGGATTGGCCTCGATATCGCTCAGGTCAACAATCTGTGACTCGTTGTCTTTGAGTTTGTCGATGATGTCGGGGCGCATCTTCATGATGTTGGGAATCAGGTCGCCCTGCACACGCTTTTTCACATTCTCGGTGTTGCGCGAACGGGCCAATTGCACCTGGACAGCCCACACGTCGTGCTCAAACTCGCTCATGTCGACCATGGCTGCCAACCGTGACTGGATGGCCTTGGACAGGGTGGTGCGTTTCTTGTGGGCGAGCAGGGCAAGCATGGCGCACGTCAGTGCTCGCAGTTGCACAATGGGCTCTTCGCTCAATGTGTATGCCTCGAGCAGGATGAGCAACTTGCTTTCGTCATAGTATCTCATCAGCCCAAGCATCAGGGCTGCTACCAGCAGGCAGCGGGTGTGGATGGGGAGGATGTCGCCGCTGATGCACAATCTGATGCTCTCGGCATCATCGGGCGACAGCGGGAACGACGACCACACGCGATTGAATAATTTTGTCTCGAGGGTTTCGGCTTCGCGCAGACGTGACAAAATGACATGATTGTCGGTCTTTTCGCCGGTCGTGGTCTGGACCAGCGACAGTTGCTTGAGCGCGTCGCGGTAGTTCTCGATAATCTCTATCAGGGTTGTTCCCGCCAGTTCGCGGCGGCGGGCAAAGAATACTTCGGGGCTCGTCGGCTCCATCAGGCTGATGATGCATCGGTCACACAGCGTGTACAGCGACTGGCGGATTCCGTGCAGGATTTCGTCGCGTTGTGGGTCCAGAACACCTTGTTCCAGATATCTGAGCATGAAAGTATAAGACATGCGCAGGCGTTCCAACTCGTCGCTCATGTCTCCACGGCTTGATTCGGTGATGAGCCTCGTCAGGTGAGCAAATGCCTCGTTGATTGCCGACTCATCGATGCATCGGGTGGCCGATTGGTATTCCTTTACTATTTCTTGTAATGTCATGGGTGGATTGATAACCTTGTTTTACTACTTTCATAGCAAAGACCATGCAAAAGTAACATTTTTTGTCTTCAATGGCTAATTTTCTCGGTGAATAATGAACATTATAGAAATATTTCCTTAATTTTGCGCCATAAAATTTAACCACTATAAAAATTGGCTATATGGTATTACAACGCATTCAATCGGTTTATCTGCTTATTGCAGTGATTTTAATGGTCGTGTTCGCATTTTTCCCCGCTTTGTCGTTCCATCTCGGTGACAAGACCGTTCTCTACGGTGCACTCGAGTCTGGCAGGGCTGGAAACATGCATATCAATGCCTTGTTGTTCACTCTGACGCTTCTCATCACGTTCTTGGCAATCATCGACATTTTCCTCTTCAAGAACCTGCAGCGCCAGATGACGGTGTGCTTCGTCAACATCATCATTGCCCTGGCCATGATAATTGCCATCTGCATTCAGGCATTTGTTGTCGGTAACCGCGAGGGTTGGACCGTTTCGTGGCAATGGTATGCACTCTTGCCGGTGTTCGCCATTATCTTCATGATGCTGGCACACAAGGCTATGTCACGTGACAAGAAAAAACTCCTCGATGCCGACCGCCTCAGATAAATATATTAGATAACCCTATTCATATCTTTTTTAAAGTTCCCGCCCGATGGTTGCAGCGATGATAATCATCTTCGTGATTGGCTATGTGCTGATCGCGTTGGAACATCCTCTCCACATGAACAAAGCGACCTTTGCGTTGCTCACTTGTGGCATCCTTTGGTCTATTTACGCATTGATGGGTGATGACTCCGAGATGATTCATCATGCCATTGTGGTGCAGTTGGGTGACGCATGCGAGATTGTGGTCTTCCTGATTGGTGCCATGACAATCGTCGAGATTATCGACCGTTACGGTGGTTTCTCGTTTATCACCGAGCACATCAAAGCCAAGAGCAAGCGACACTTGCTCTGGACGCTGTGCATCTTGTCGTTTGTCATGTCGGCAGTATTGGATAACATGACCACCACCATCATTATGGTGATGATGTTGCGCCGCCTGCTCAGCGACCAGAAGGATCGTTGGATGTTTGCTGGACTCATCGTGATTGCCGCCAATGCCGGTGGTGCTTTTTCGCCAATCGGTGATGTTACGACCATCATGTTGTGGATGGACGAGAAGGTGTCGTCGGTGGGACTGATTATCAATCTGCTTATTCCCAGCATCGCGGCTATGGTCATCCCAGTGTTCATTGCCCAGTTCTTTATCAAAGAGGGCAAGATGCAGACGATTACCACGATGGCCGACAAGAACCCGGGACTGCATGACCGCCATCCCCACTTGAGCAAGGCTATGCTCATCATCGGCGTTTCGGGCCTGCTGTTTGTTCCGATTTTCAAGACGGTAACGGGTCTGCCCCCCTTCATGGGCATTATGATTTCCCTGGGTGTGATCTGGGGTGTTACCGAGATTTGGGTCAAGCGCTTCAAGATTGACTCCAAGATGGGCGGCCGCGTTTCGTCGGCACTGCACACCATCGATATGCCCACCATCCTGTTCTTCCTGGGTATTCTGATGGCTGTGTCGGCTCTTTCCGAGGTGGGTGTCCTCAACACGCTTGCCGACGAAATGAACACGAGAATCCACGAGCCTGTCATGATGACCTCCATCATCGGTGTCTTGTCGTCGATTGTCGACAACGTGCCGCTGGTTTCGGCTTGTATCAAGATGTTTGAAGGTATGGCTCCTGCAGGAACCGTCGATCCCTATCTGATGACCTTTGTCGAGGACGGCCTGTTCTGGCACCTGCTCACCTTCTGCGCCGGTGTGGGTGGCTCGTTGCTCATCATCGGTTCGGCTGCCGGCGTGGTGGCTATGGGTATCGAGAAAATCCCCTTCTTCTGGTACTTCAAGCGAATCTCCTGGCTGGCCCTGGCAGGTTACATCGCGGGCATTCTCATTATCTGTCTTGAGAGTCTCTGCCCGCTGTTCCTGACAACAGCCGGATAGCGACATCATCATCACTTTGATAACAAATCCCCGATACATTTCAATTGATGTATCGGGGATTCTTTTATGGACACTGTAGCCTGGCTTATTCCACGGTTATCAGGTAAATCTTGCCGTCGGGGGTCGAGAAGGCGATTTTGCCGCTTTGCGACGAGGGCTGGGGATAGGTGGCTATCACATCGGACGGTGTGAGGGTCTGCTCCTGCCCGTCAAGCGTGCGTGCTACAATCGACGAGGAGGTGACGACGTACTCGTTATCCGTTTCGTCCATGCCCACGATGGTGTTGTCGTCCCACCACTTGGGCGCTGTCAGGTCGCCCATGGCAATGACGTTGCTGCCATCGGTATCGCACACAAATGTGCCGTAATCGCTCACGTAGTAGAGCACGCGGGTGCCGTTGGGTGAGAGCGAGGCCCAGATGTAGCGCTCGTCGGCACCGTTGGGAGCCAGCATCCTGGTCTCACCGCCCTGGGTGATGTAGAGTTTGAGGTGATGCCTTGACAAGATGGGGCGCTCCGTGGTCTGTGGGGCTCCCTTCTTGAGTGCATGCAGTTTCACCTTGCCATCGGTGATGGTTGCCGCGGCGCCGTCATCGACCATGATACCTTGCTGGTTGCGGGCTGCCTTGGCAAGCGTCTGCTTCTTTCCGGTGCTCAGGTCGGCGGCTTTAATGGCTTCATGGCGCCGTTTGTCCTTATAGGTCACTTCGCCATACACGATTTGTCGGCCGTCGTTGCTGATGCTCACGTCGCTGCCTGCACCCTCATCGTCAGTCACCTTTGTCATCGTCGACGTGGCAAAATCCCATTTCAGCAGACCCTGTTTGGTGTCGGTCGAGAGGAGCAGGTAGTCGCCTTGAGGGCTTATAGCCACAGCCTGAAGGACCTTGTCATTGTCTTGATTCACATTCAGCGGCTCTATCGATGTCACATTCATGATTTGAGCCTGTCCTGCCATTGCTGTTGCTAATGACAGGGCTATCATAATCTGTTTCATAATCTTATCCATTTTCTGATGATTGATTATCGTTTGCCCAACACAATGGAAATGAGCATCGTGACGTCATCGATATCAACGCCATCAAGGCCGTTCACATTGGCTGCCACGAGGTTGATGGGATGCGGATCCTGACCCAGCACATAACTGATGAGCGTGGTCACGTCGTTGATGTCTCTCTCGCCATCACAGTTCACATCGCCCAATACAGTGGCCTGGGCCTTAGTGACAAGGAGGCTTGATCTGGCAGGCGTGGTGCTTTGGTTGTTGTCGGTGGGGATGGAGTAGATGCCGACATTCTTGCCGCTGCACACGAGGTTGCCGCCCCAGTCGAAGGGTCAGTGTCGGGGTGCTGCCGTTCCATGTGATGTCAAAGAACTGGAGCACGCCGTCACCGTCGTTGATGACCATGGTGCCGCCGTCGTTGCTGATGGCGAAGCCCGACATGAGCGAACCGTTGAGCGAGGCCAGGTTGCCGCTGTTGTATGCCACGCTGCCGCTGTTGTCGACAAACAGCAGCGAGGGCACTGCGGCCGAGTTCTGTCCCTTGCTGCGGTACTGCATGACCCATGTGCCGCGTCCTCCGGCATCAGCGATGATGTTGCCGTTGCCGTTGATCATCCAGGTTCCCACGTCGAGCAGGGTGTCGGGTGCCTTGTCCCATGTGGTGAGCAGGCTGCCGTCGGGCTGTCCGATGTTGTAGATGCCCACGTTGTTGCCCTTGCCCGACGGTGCCACCACATCCTCGAGGAAGGCGTAGAGCCTGGTGTCGGCTCCGCTGCCCTGTATCCATACACCGGGAGTGGAACCGCCGACGCTCTGTCCGCCGTTGGTGATCAGTCCCGCCGAGTTGCGTGTTCCCACGAAGAACTGGCTGAAGTTGCCGTCCAGGTGGTCCGGGTCGGCGATATAGATGCCCGAGGTGGCATCGCCCCATTCGGGGATGTAGACCTTGCCCTCGCTGTCGACGGCAATCCTCAGGTTGTTGGCCCAGGTGATGCCTCCGCTGTAGA
>ONRP01000032.1 GCA_900320245.1 uncultured Prevotellaceae bacterium | reverse complement strand
GATGCTCAACCAGGGCTACGCCGCAGGTGGCCACCGCCTTGACAACATCTACAACTGCCAGTGGTACATCGACCAGATGACCAAGGCAGACGGCACGGTGAGGTGTACAACCCACGCCACGCTCAACGCCCTGATCTCGAGCAACGTCCGGCAGGAGGCCGTTCCCGACAGCGGCGGAGTGTGGGGCCTGCACTACGCGCAGGACGTGGACACCTACTTCGTGCTTGAGGTGATGAAGCGGGTGAAATACCGCAGCGGTGGCCGAGAGGAGTGGGACAATTGGGGCAACGTCACCCGACTTGTTCCCATCAACCGCTTCGGCCCGCTGATCATCGACAGGGACAACCCCGATGATGTGGATGAGATGAAGATCGTTCCCGCCTGGCTCGACGAAACGGACGATATCATCGGTCTCGTCCCATTCCTCGAGTGCGGCGAAACGGGAGAGGGCGACAACGCCTACTCCAACCAGTCGCACACGGGCCGCCCCCATTCGTCGGAGAAGGTGGACCAGGACGTGCCCATCCAGTGGGGCGCCCTGCCCACGGTCAGCGCAGGGAAGCGGGAGAAGAGCGGAGCCGTCTTCGACAAACTCTTTGTTGCCTTCTGGTGGGGCAGTTACATGATGTTCTCGCCCCGACACCCGCATCCCTGGACGGACACCTTCGACCTCGATTACTCCTATTACGCACCGGCTCCCAACAGCAACTCGGGCGTGCTCTCGGTCACCTGGAATCGCATCAATAGCGGCAAGACCTGCTCTCTGCGCATCAACAATGCTGCTTACGGCCAGGGCGTTGAGCGCGACACCTTCTATCCCGTCGACCAGAAGAAGAAATACACCTTCTCCTTCCTTGCCGACAAGATTCCCAACGTCCGCTCCGTCTTCCACATCGACGGCAAACGCTACCTCTGCGAGAAACTGACCGCCACCTTTACCGAAGACGGCATGTCCCACCTCATCAAAGGCAATTTTTACAAAATAGTGTACCCATAACCGATACACTATGTAATACTCCCAATTTCAAGTCAAAAATGGCATTTTCGAGAAAAAGCCCGAAAATGCCATTATTTTTTTTGCTAGGCACGGATGCCCATACACTCTATAATACAACAATCAATCCACTTTCCTATATACCACCAAATACCCCAAGCAATATATTTATCTATATATTATTCGTTGAATTATTCGTTACATTTATAGATACACTTATAGATACACCTCTCATGGGGATGGTGTGGCTTTCCAACCCCATTCAACGCTTACTTCTTGCCGTAGAGCACCCAGTCCAATACCCTGCGGTTGGCCACGTCCACCTTGCGTTGGTCAAACTCTATGTAAATGTCAGTCACAGAGTTAGCACTATGACCCAACGCATGTGCAATGGTCTCCTTAGGAATATCGAGGCTTGCAGCGATAGTTGCCCAGGAGTGACGAGCCCAATAGGTCGAGATTTTGGGGAACAGCGGCTGGTAAACCTTCTTGCCGCCACGTCCCACACGCTTCATCGGACCTATCTTCTTCAAACTGAGGTTCATCCTGTGAGTGTAGTCACGGTAATCCTCGTAGCGTTCCAGGATGTTCAGCAACCAGTTCTGACCGCGGTAACGCTCGATGATTTCCAGAGCCTCAGGCTCTACCTTGATGGAGTACAGACGACCTGTCTTAGCGCGATAGTAGTTGATTCGCTCATCCTCAATCTCCTTGAGGTTGCACAAATCCACCATATTGATACCCAAAAGCATGAACATCAAGATGAACATATCGCGGTACTGCACTGCGTAGTCTTCCATTGGGAAGGTCATCAAGGTGCGCAGCTCCTCCACTTTCAAGTTCCGCTTGGGCGTAGCCACTGGGCGAATCTTGAAACGACGGAAGGGATAGAAGGACGTGATTTCATCGTCTATTGCTTCATTAAAGACCGCACGAATGTTCCGCAAGTGGATGTTGCGAGAGTTCTTGCGTGCAGTCTGGGCAAGGAAGTTCTCGAACGACGTAAGCCATTCCTTCGTGATGTCCTCAAAGGAAAGGCGATCCAGCTTGTCCCCAGCGAATGCCCTCATGCGGGACAACGTGTGCATGTAAAGCCCTCTTGTGCTGGGTTTCTTACTGTCTGCAAACATCTTGAAACGAGTAACGAACAAGGTCTTTCTTTTCTCGACTTCTTGCTTCTTTTCAGCCTTCACTGGGTTGAGTTTTCGTTCAATCTCATCCCTGATTTCTATGGCTGTCATCAAAGGCAGACGTCCTTCATCCCCAAGAATGAACAATGTGCGTTCAACTACCTGCATGGCTCCCTTAATATGGAGGTTCAGCACCTGCTGATTCGGGTGCTTTACCACCATACACTTCTTTGAATCCCATTGTTTGGGCAATACTTTCACGGGAAGTGAAATGTAGGCAGTTTTGCGATTCTGGCAGATTGCCACTTTCAAAACTGATGGAAGACCTGGTTTCGTCCTCCGGGTGTCATGAAAAAAACTAGTTTTAGCCATAATAAATACTCGGTCTTTATTGGCTGAATTTTACCCTTCTTCAATCTCGCTTTTGTTTGCACATTTCGAAAATGTGCAAGCTAATGTGCAAACTTTTTGATGCGAAATCGGGAGAAATTGGGTGAAATTGTGCCAATTTGTCCTTTTTTTTATGGTCGTTGTCAGCTTTTTTACGCAAAATACGCCAACATTCAAGGGTTTAAATCCTTGATTGTTAGCGTATTACTTTGTTTGAGCGGTAAACGGGACTCGAACCCGCGGCCCTCAGCTTGGGAAGCTGATGCTCTACCAACTGAGCTACTACCGCATTGCTGGTCATGCCTCTCGTGTTGATGAGGCATCACCGTTGTTGCTGTTGCTATGTCTTGCTCAAGCGCTCTTGTTGACGACAGCAGTGACGCTGTCTCCACTCTCGGTCTCGACGTAACGCACGGTGACAGTGTCGTTGATGTCCCATGTGTCGCGATTTTCGCTCTCGAGATCGGGATAGGAGAAATCGACTGTATCCTCACCGACCTTGATCGAGATGCTGTTCATCGCACCATCGACAGCCACACCGGTCACCTCCACGTCGGTTGGCACATCGGCCGTGAGTTCAACTTTGGTGGTGTCGGCCTGCTCTTTGTTCTGTGCATTCTCCTCGCTGAAACACGAGGTCAATGAGAGCGCGAACAATAACCCGAAGGCTAAAATCAATTTCTTCATAGTCCTTAAAAAATGGTTTCTGTTTTACGGCAACAAAATTACTTGTTTTTGCCGATGCCACAAAATAAATGCCTGATTTTTTGCAAATCGAGCCGTGCCGGTAGCATACTGGCACGGCTTGACGTTATATCTGTCTGGTTTGTTGCTTTTCAGAACTTGTAGTTGTCGCTGTCGAGGCTATCCATCTCGTCGAAGTCGGAAATCTCGTCTTCGTTGTATTCCTCGTCGCCATAGAATTCGCTCTTGTCGATGGGCTCAATGTTGTTGGCATCGGGAATCTTGGGGATGGTGATAAAGTCGCTGATGTCGACATTCTCGGCAGGCGGTGTTCCGATCTTGCTCTCGCACAAGGGGTCATGCAGGTTCTTGCCTGGAATGATTTCCTTGAGTTTCACCTTGAAGAAACGCTCGGTCATATAGTCGAACACGAACTTCATGCGCTGTCCTTCCTCGTCGAGGAGTTCGTCGAGTTGGGTGTCGTCCATGATCCAGATATCCTCGTCGGAGTCGGAGCCCATATCCATGCAGGTGACTTCCTTTTCCTTGTTCCACTCGTCATCACAGATGTAGAAAGAATCCATCTGGTCCTTACCGTAGCCAGCGGAATCAAGAATAATGTTGCGCAGTTGCATAAAAACTGCCGTTGAATCAATCGCGATGTGCAGTTTGAAGTTATCGGCCTCGTCAGAGACAATCACAAATTTGTAAATCATATCAGCCTTGTTCTTTAGGTTTGACGATGCGAAATTACTAATACATTTTTATCAGACAAGTGTTTTTTGGATTTTTTTTAGCGAAAGGCACGAAAAAGAAAGGGTTTGCTGGCGCTTGGCCGCTTAAACGATGAAGCCGCGCTGGTTGGGCACGGCTTCACACATTATATTAAAAATAAATCAAATCGCTGATTCAAGCCCTCAGGGCACAAGACCGTAGGCACGGAAAACCTTCTGGATCTTCTCCAACGCAACGGTCACCTGCTCGTGGGTGTGCGTTGCCATGAGGCTGAAGCGGATGAGGGTGTCGTTGGGTGCCACGGCGGGCGAAACGACGGGATTCACAAAGATGCCCTCGTTCAAGAGGTCGCGCGTGATGGCGAACGTCTTGTTGTTGTCACGGATGAACAGGGGGATGATGGGCGTCTCGGTGTGGCCGATCTCGCATCCCATGTCGCGAAATCCCTGCAGTGCCTCGTGGGTGAGTTTCCACAGGTGCTCCTGGCGCTCAGGTTCCTCGATGAGGATATCGATGGCCTTCATGGCCGCTGCCGTCGACGCTGGGGTGATGCTGGCGGTGAAGATGTAACTGCGCGAGTGGTGGCGCAGGTAATTGGTGATGATCTTGGAGGTGGCGATGAAACCGCCCAGCGAAGCGAACGACTTGGAGAAGGTACCCATGATGAGGTCTACCTCGTCGCGCAGTCCGAAGTGGTCGCACACGCCACGGCCGCCCTCGCCAAAGACGCCGATGCCGTGGGCCTCGTCGACCATCACGTTGGCATTGTACTTGTGGGCCAGGTCCACGATGTCGGGGAGTTTGCAGACGTCACCTTCCATCGAGAAGACGCCATCGGTAACAATGAGTTTGACACGGTCGGGCTCGCACTTCTTGAGTTGGGCCTCGAGCGATGCCATATCGTTGTGCTTGTACTTGAGCGAGTTGGAGAACGAGAGGCGGCGGCCCTCGATGATGGAGGCATGGTCCTGTTCGTCCCACAGGATGTAGTCGTCACGTCCCGTGAGTGTGGAAATCACGCCGAGGTTCACGCCGAAGCCCGTGCTGTAGATCATCGCGTCTTCCTTGCCCTCGTAATCGGCGAGTTTGCGCTCGAGTTGCTTGTGCAGGTCGAGCGTGCCGTTGAGGAAGGGAGAACCGGCACATCCGGTACCGTATTTCTGGGTTGCCTCGATGGCTGCTTGCTTGATGCGCTCATCATTGACAAGGCCGGAATAGCAGTTGGAACCAAACATCAGCACCTTCTTGCCATTCATGAGCACCTCGGTGTCCTGTTCGCTTGAGATGGCGCGGAAATAAGGATAGATTCCTGCGGCTTTGGCCTTCTGCGGCTCATCGTAGCGCACTAACTTATTTTCTAATAAGTTCATATTCAATAGTTTAATATCAATATTCGTCATCAACGGCTACGCCACCAACGACTTTCAATTTAAATTGGCTGCAAATATATAAAAATAATCCTTAACAAAATGTTAAAAAGGCATCAAAAGTGACACATTGACTAATATGCAAACATATTTAAGGGTCTATTGTACATAGACTCCCGCCCTGTTAATATTTTTTAAATCGCCATTTAGCCACTTCACGGCCACCGGTCGAGGCATCACGTGCTGGCCTATCGCGAGGGGGCGTCAATTGCGGTCAACGTCGTCCATTTCGAGTTCGGCATTGTGCATGAGGTCGTAGTCCGAGAACTCCATCCCGTCGAATTCGCCGTCCTCAAAAATCAGCATATCCTGGCGCAAGCACCCCGAGGACATCACGGCGAACCCCGCCGCAACGATAACCAACAACAGATATTTGATGACTTTTTTCATATACTTCAACATTGGTAATGATTAATAGCAACTGCAAAAATAAGCAAAAATGGAATCGGCAGTCGCTTTTTCTCAAAAAAAAACACTAATTTAGCGCAATAAACGACCAACAATCACCCTAGAGATGGACCTATTTGAACAGCGAATCAAGGAATTGCGGGAAATCATCAACCGCCACAACCACAACTACTACGTGCTGAACGCCCCCACGGTGAGCGACCAGGAATTTGACGCCCTGCTGCGCGAACTGCAGGACTTGGAACGGGATTATCCCCAATACCAGGACCCGCTGTCCCCCACCCAACGCGTGGGCAGCGACATCAGCAAGGGTTTCACCCAAGTGCGCCACGAGCGGCCCATGATGTCCCTGTCCAACAGTTACAGCATCGATGAGGTACAGGATTTCCTGCGGCGGGCCCAGGAAGGCCTGGGCGGCGAGCCGAGCGAGATTGTGGGCGAGATGAAGTATGACGGCACGTCCATCTCGGTGACCTATGAACACGGGCGGTTGGTGCGCGCCGTGACCCGTGGCGACGGCGTGCAGGGCGACGACGTGACCGCCAATGTCATCACCATCAAGTCGGTGCCGCTGGAAATCTCGGGGTTCATCGACCTGCCCGACAAGTTTGAGGTGCGTGGCGAGATTGTCCTGCCGTGGAAGAGTTTTGAGAAACTGAACGAGGAGCGCCAGTTCAACGAGGAGCCCCTGTTTGCCAACCCGCGCAACGCTGCCGCCGGCACGCTCAAGTTGCAGAACAGCGCCGAGGTTTCGCGCCGCGGCCTGGATGCGATTTTCTATTTCCTGCTGGGCGACAACCTGCCGTTCGACACCCACTACGACAGCATCATGGCGCTCAAGCGCTGGGGCTTCAAAACGGGCGAGATGTCCATCCTGCCCAGCATCGAAGCCGTGAAGGACTTTATCGGCCACTGGGACGTGGAGCGTAAGCGTCTGCCTGTCGCTACCGACGGTCTGGTGTTCAAAATCAATTCCCTGCACCAGCAACTCAACCTGGGAGCCACTGCCAAGTCGCCACGCTGGGCGATAGCCTACAAGTTCGCTCCCGAGCGCGAATGCACACGGCTGCAGTCGGTATCGTTTGAGGTGGGCCGCTCGGGTGTCATCACCCCCGTGGCCAATCTGGACCCGGTGCTGCTGAGCGGAACCATCGTCAAGCGCGCCTCGCTGCACAATGCCGACATCATCGCGCAACTTGACATCCACGAGGGCGACATGCTCTATGTGGAGAAGGGCGGTGAAATCATTCCCAAGATCGTGGGCGTTGACAAGAAACAGCGCCAGCCGGGCAGCAGTCCCATCGCCTTTGTGACACATTGCCCATCGTGCGGCACGGCGTTGCAGCGCATCGAGGGCGAGGCCGCCTGGGTGTGCCCCAACAAGTGGGGCTGCGGGCCGCAAATCTGCGGGCGCATCGAACATTTCGTGGGCCGCCACGCAATGGACATCGACGGCATCGGCGAGGAGGTGGCCATTATGCTCAACAAGAGCGGCCTGGTCAACGACGTTGCCGACCTGTATGACCTGACACAAGAAAAACTCGTCGCCCTTGAACGGTTCCAGGAGCGTAGCGCCCAGCGCATCCTGCGCGGACTCGAGGCGAGTCGCCAGGTGCCCTATGCACGGGTTATTTTCGCGTTGTCCATCCCCTTTGTCGGCGAGACGACAGGCAAGGTGCTGGCACGCCACACGCGCGACATGGACACGCTGATGAGCCTCCCTGCCGAAGACCTTGCCGCCATCCCCGAGATCGGCCCCAAGATTGCCCAATCGATTGTCGACTTCTTTGCCGACGAGCGCAACCGAACGATTGTCGAGCGCCTGCGTGCCGCGGGACTGCAGATGTCACTGACCGAGGAAGAAACAGCCGGACAAACCGACAAACTGCTGGGCAAGAAGGTCGTCATCAGCGGCGTGTTTGCCAAGCACTCACGCGAGGAATACAAGGCGATGATTGAACAAAATGGCGGCAAGAACGTGAGCAGCATCTCCAGTGCCACAAGTTTTGTCCTTGCCGGCGAGAACATGGGTCCCGCCAAACTCGAGAAAGCGCGCAAACTGGGCATCCAGATCCTGAACGAGGACGAATTCCTGGCAATGATCCAATAACGTCTGCCCAGTAAACCGACATTCAAGTTATGAAAAGAATCATGAGTATCATCTTGACAGCCGCGTGCTTCACGGCCATGTGGGGACAGGAAGTGGAGACTTGGGTAGGCAGCCTGCTGGAACAGTACCCCAAGGCCCGCCTGCTCGACATCTATAAATCCAGTTTCCAGGACTATATGGGCGCTGAGCACCTGGTGGGCGACACAGCGAGTGTGAGGGGCTATCTGGAGCAGGAACTGGCCACAACCGACATCGACGACCTGCAGCCATGGTACTATGAGCCGTGCGGCGTGGGCGGGAGATATGTGCGTGTGAGCCTGAGGGCTGTCATCGAGGGCCATGTCGATGCCGAAACGCTGATTGCCGCCTTTATCGCCAGCGCCAACAGTACAGAGCGCCCGGCAGTGGAAGACTGGGCGGCCCGCTGGCAGGACATCCAGGACGTGATTGACCGGATGGGGCTTACCCTACCCTGTTATGACCAGGACAAGCAATTCATCCAGCAGGTGCTGGAGCAGGGACAATATGCCATCAGCCACTCTCCGGATTACCGCGAAGCCTACGCTCCTCACTACCGCATCGTCCGACGCGACATCTTTGACCGTGAAATCAAGCCGTTGCTTCAGTGTGGGTGCCGTCGCTGACCTCGACCCCGTGTTTTTCATTTCTGAACGAGCGCGCTGCCCATAGGGCAATGGCAATGCTCAGCACCAGGCTTGCCGTCGCCATCCATGGGAAAGCGCCGTCGGCTGGCAATCCGAGATTGTCGCCGAAGCCTTCAGGCACAACGCCCTTGCCCGCCAGATAACTCATGACCACCACGGTGCTGTTGTTCAAGGTATGGGCGATGATAGGCACCCACAGGCTGCGTGTCCACACAAACAAATAACCCAACCAAGCACCCAGCAACATGCGCGGCAAGAAGCCAAAAAACTGCATGTGAAAAGCGCTGAACACGATGGCCGTCACCCAAATTGCGGTATGCGCACCCAGCCGGCTGTCCTGCATCGTGCGTTGCATAGCGCCGCGAAAGAGCATTTCCTCACTGAGTCCCGCCATCAGTCCGACCACAAACAAGCAAAAGAGAAGTTGCGGGATGGTGTTGATATCCAGTATCTGCTTGGTAGCATCGGCAGCCATATCCTCGGCCTGCCTCATCCACGACGGCAACACCATCGAGCCGTTGAAGTCGACCAGCCAGTTCATGGCGGGCAACGACACCAGATAGAACACGACTACCACGGCCAGCGCTTTGAGCGAGGGCATGCGGGTCAAGCCCATCACGTGAAACGGACGCAGATAGAAGAGAGCCATTGCCACCACCGCCGGCAGGATGAAGGCAAAAATATCCTGTATCGTCAACATGGCCAGCATGCTCTGCTTTATCAACAATTTTGTCGCGACCGAGGCGACCATAAGCCCGAAGCCCATGATGCACAGCAACAAGAGCAGACGGGTGCCCAATTTGAGTTGAGTTCCTCTTTCCATCGGTTTGCTAGTTTTTTTCATCGGCAAAATTAAACATTTTTTTCTTTAATTAGTCTAAAGGGTGAACAATAACTTCAAAAACCTCAACCGACAATGAAAAATATCCTACTGACAATTAGTGCGTTACTGACGATGAGCCTATGTGCTGCGGCCCAGGACACGCCAGATGTAGACATCGAGACCAGCGATGTTGAATTGCAGATGATTACTCCGGCCGAGCCCGTGCAGGAGAGCAAAGAGGAAATCAAGGAACGCGAGAAAAAACTGCGCGAACTGACCGACGACGTGGCGTTTGCCAAGGCTTCCAACTCGATGCGCCGCGGCTACTTTGTCCTTGTTGCCGACAACATCCAGTTGGGCAACATGGGATACCGCCACTATGATATCTCCCCCAACGCCAACTTCATCCTTGTTCAGGCCGAAGACGGTATCATCCAGTATGCGCTGAACACGGGAAATCCCGGCAACAACGGCCTGGGAGGCTGGACCGGCAAGGGCAACGTGACCAACAAGCGCATCTCCTATAGCGACAACGGTGACATGCACATGCAGTTCCACATCCTGAGCGGCAAGGTCAACGTCGATGTGTTCATCACCCTGTACCACAACAGCAAACGTGCAGTGGCAACTATCATGGGTGGCCGCGAAATCACCATGTACGGTGAGATCCTGCCCTATCGTGACAACAAGCACCGCTAACCAGCGCAACCCTATAAAATGTAATCTTATAAACGTCCGGTAAATTGATGGTGGCTCCCAGTGAGCGAGAAACCATGCGCCCCGCCCGAGAGATTCGGCGGGGTTTATTTTTCACGGCCATGAACGCCAACCGCCCGAAGGCACGGAACAATGCCTCCACCGCGGCGATAATGGGTGGTTTCGGCTACTTTTAAGCATAGATTTTGACCGGCGAGATGTGCAACTATCATTTTTTACATTAACTTTGTCGCAGCGTAACTATTCAGCCATTTCCCTCACGATAAGGCGCCAAGTTGCTAAGAGTTTAACAGTTAACACGTTACGTAATTTGTTTACGATATGTCAGACGAAATGGAATGCTTCAATCTATTAAAATGCATCCCTGTTTTGAATATGATAATTGTCTGAAAATCAAAAAACTTAGCGTCTTTGCGACTTAGCGTGATATTTGACGGCGGGGTTTTGGCAGAAATGTTACTGTCACCGCAAAAAACCACACGACAATATGAGCGAATACGACATCAACAACCAGACCCGTGAGGAAAATCCCATCCCCGCAGACGAAAGGGGTCATCAGCAGCAAGACTTTTATCTTGGCCAAACCCAACCATCGCCAGAACCCAAGGACGAAAACGATAGTGACTTGACCTTCGATTTCGGCCAACTCATCTTCGGAGTGGTCCTCCTGCTCCTGTTATTCCATGGGGACAGTGGCCTCTTCGGCGAATGGACTTTCTACATCTACCTCGCCATCGCCATCATCATCCACGAGTTAGGGCATGTCATCGTCGGCAAGTCATTCGGCTGCGCTATCAAGGAGATGCAGGTGTTTTTTCTTGCCTTCATGAGTTACAAGCCCAAACAGATTCCGGGCGGCAGTTCTTGGCGTGATATCACCTGGAGCCTTGGTCTTCTGCCCTTTGGCGGCGTCACGGTGTTTAAGTCCCGTGGAGCCGAAGAACAGGAAAAAGGCCAGTGGTATTACCAGGAACCAGAAAATCGGGGCATGGAACTGACAGCCTCCACGTCTCCCTATATCGATGACAAACCCGCATGGCAACGGCTGCTGATCTCGGCAGCAGGTGTGCTTTTCAATTTTGCCACCTTCCTCATTTTGTATGTCATCATGTCGTTCACAACGCCGGGCTTGCGTCATGTCGTCAGTCCCTTGGCACAGTTGTCACTGATTCTTGCTGTTCTGAACATCCTGCCCATCTATCCGCTGGACGGCGGGGCAGCCGTATTCGCCCTCTATGAAATAGTCACCGGCAAGAAACCCTCACCCATGTTTACTAAAGTGTGCGGATGGGTTGGCTTTGTCGTTATCATCCTGCTGTTCTGGGTGTTCCCTGAAGCATTGAACGGCATCTTGAACAGTGTTTTCAGGGCATTTTTCTGATTCTTACACTTCATCTGAAGCCCACATCATTGCTGTCTGCTCATAGTAGCGGACAGTTTTGATATACCCCCACAGCATACCGATGGGTTTGGCTTTTGAGTCTCCGCTAAAAAAAAACGCGAAAAAGGCGGTGATTCTGATGTTTTGTCACGAAAATGCGTTACCTTTGTAGTTTGGAGAAAAAGCAGTGGCGGCATTGTAGAGGCTTGTTGCCTGCAACTTTTTGTCCACAAACAAGTTAGAATAACAAAAACAAATAAATACGTTACAAGGTTATGATGAAGAAATTTATCCTTATCGTGTGCGGCTCGTTTGTCGGCGCGTTTCTTGCATTCCTGTTTTTCATGTTTGCAGCCATGATCATGAGCATTGGCATTATGGGCTCGATGAATACGGGCAAAGGTACAGCAAACATCTCCAAGCACTCTATCCTGAAACTCGACTTGGGCACAGAAATCTGTGAACGCGGTGGTGACGAACCCATCGACCTGATGTCGATGATGATGGGCGGCGGCAACATGACCCCGAGTCTGGGCCTCAACACCCTGTTGTCGGCCATCGACAATGCCGCCAACAACAACAAGATTGAGGGTATCTACATCGAATGCAACGGGGTGAGCGCCGCTCCTGCAACGCTCGAGACCCTGCGCCGCGCGCTCATGGATTTCAAGGGCAGCGGCAAGTGGATTGTGGCCTATGGTCACGAGGGCATCAACCAGGCCGACTATTATCTGGCCAGTGTTGCCGACAGCATCTACCTGAACCCCGTGGGTGCGGTTGACCTGCACGGTATGGCCTCGGTAACGCCCTACATGAAGAAACTGTTCGACAAGATAGGCGTCGAGATGCAGGTTGTCCGCGTGGGCTCGTTCAAGAGTGCCGTCGAGCCTTATATCCTCGAAGACATGAGCGATGCCAACCGCCTGCAACAGGAACACTACCTGGGTTCCATCTGGAACGAATTGCGTGACAGCATTGCCGCCAGCCGCAAGTTGCAGTCACCGGCGCTGAACACGCTGTGCGACAGTGTCCTCGTCACCTTTGAAGCCAGCCAACTCCTGAAAGAGAAACTGGTCGACAAACTGGTCTACTACAACGAGATGGAAAATATCCTGCGCTCACGCACCAAAATCGACAAGGATGACGACCTGAAGTTTGTGGGTCCTGAAGACCTGGCCAGCGACCTCGAATCATCTGTAACGGGCGGCCACATTGCCGTGGTCTATGCCGTGGGCGAGATTGACGGCAGCGGCAGTTTCGCCTCGACCGAAGAGGGCATCAACAGCGAGAAACTCTGCAAGACCATCTACGACCTCATGAAGGACGACAAGGTCAAGGGTATGGTCTTCAGGGTGAACTCCCCTGGCGGCAGCGCCTTTGGCAGCGAACAGATTTGGAAGGCCGTCATGGACTTCAAGGCATCGGGCAAACCCGTTGCCGTGTCGATGGGCGACTATGCCGCTTCGGGCGGTTACTACATCTCGTGCTGCGCCGACCGCATCTTTGCCGAGCGCACGACCATTACGGGCTCAATCGGCATCTTTGGCCTCATCCCCAGCACCAACGAACTGTTTGAAAACAAACTTGGCGTTCACATGGCAACGGTCAAGACCAACGAGAATGCTGACCTCGGTGCCATGGGCCTGAAACTGACACCGTCCCAGAAGAACGCCCTCCAGAATATGGTCAACCAGGGCTACGAACTGTTCACCAAGCGCTGTGCCGACGGCCGCCACATGAGCCAGGACTCCATCAAGCAGATTGCCGAGGGCCGCGTGTGGGACGCCGTCACGGCTAAGCAGATCGGCCTGGTGGACGATTTCGGCGGCATCCGCGAGGCCGTGGCATGGGTAGCCCAGAAAGCCGGCCTTGCCGAAGATTGCCCGACGCAGAACTACCCTGCCCTCGAGGATCCCTTCGAGGTTATGCTCGATAAGTATATGGTAACCCGTTACGAGTCGCGCCTGCAGGGCGAGATGGGCGTGCTGTATGAGTGGCACAAAGAGTTGCAGCGCATCATGGGCCGTGACCACGTGCTGTGCCTGATGCCCACCGAGGAAATCAGTTTCTGAACCGAGAGATTAACACCATTGAACTGACAGACAGACAAGAGTCAAAGAATGGACTTGTCCAAAATACTGAATAAAGACCAGCGCAAATCCATCATGGACGCACTGCTGACGCCGTTTGCCTGGGGCTATGGCGCGGGAGTGTGGCTGCGCAATGCGGCCTTTAACATCGGTGTGTTGCCGCAAGAGGAGTTTGACGTGCCCGTGGTCTCGGTGGGTAACATCACCGTAGGCGGCACCGGCAAAACTCCCCATGTGGAATACATCATCGAGAAGTTGTACAGCCGCTACCACATCGCGGTGCTGAGCCGCGGCTACAAGCGCAAGACCAAGGGTTTCATCCTGGCGAGCAACAACTCGACGCCCCGCGACATCGGCGACGAACCCTATCAGATCTACCGCAAGTACAGCGGCCTGATCACGCTCGCCGTGTGCGAGAGCCGCCGCAAGGGCATCCGCGAACTCATGCGCATCGACCCCAACATCAACCTGATTCTGATGGACGACGGCTTCCAGCACCGCTATGTCAAGCCCAAGGTGAATGTGGTGCTGGTGGACTACAACCATCCCCCCTACGACGACAGGATGATGCCGCTAGGCACCCTGCGCGAACCGGCCCGCAACGTGTTGCGCGGCGACATCGTGGTGGTGACCAAGTGCCCGACCGACATCACGGCCATGGACATCAGGATGGTGAAGAAGAACCTGGCACTGTTCCCCTATCAGGGCCTTTTCTTCAGCAACATCCGCTATGCCGACCCGATTCCCGTGTTCCCGGTGCAGTCGCCCCAACTGACGTCGCTGCAGTGGCTACACGACGACGATGCCGTGCTGTGCCTGACGGGCATTGCCACGCCGAAGCCTCTGGTTCGCTACCTGCGCCAGTTCTCCACCCATCTCAAGGTGATGCACTTCGATGACCATCACTTCTTCACACGCAGGGATTTCAACGACATCTTCAAGGTGTACAACCAGTTGGAGGGGAAGCGCAAATTCATCATCACGACCGAGAAAGATGCTGTGCGCATCATGAACAACCCCTACTACCCTCCCACCAAGCGCAACTGCATCTACTATATTCCCATGAAGGTGGGATTCCTGGAACTTGAAGGTTCCAACTTCATCGATAACCTGGTCAAAGGCATCGACGACCAGGGCGATGTGTGACAAATCTAATTCATCAACTAAAAGAAAGGACTTTACTATGGCCAACGAAACCAATCTGCTGGACATGATTCAGGAAACCAGCAACTTTATCAAGAAACGAGTCAACAACAAGTTGCCCAAGACCGCCATCATTCTGGGTACTGGTCTGGGCGCCGTGGTCGACCACATCGACATCGAGGTGGAAATCCCCTACAGCGAGGTTCCCAACTTCCCCGTCTCGACGGTACAGGGTCACAAGGGCCGCCTCATCTTCGGCACCCTGGGCAACAAATACATCATGGCCATGCAGGGCCGCTTCCACTATTATGAGGGCTACACCATGCAGCAGGTCACCTTCCCCATCAGGGTGATGAAGGCCATCGGCATCAAGACCGTGTTTGTCTCCAACGCCTCGGGCGGCATGAACCCCGACTTCAAGGTGGGCGACCTGATGGTCATCACCGACCACATCAACGTCTTTCCCGAGCATCCGCTGCACGGCAAGAACATCGACGAGTTGGGACCCCGCTTCCCGGCCATGGTCGACGCCTATAGCCCCCGCCTCATCCAGATGGCCCGCGACATCGCCAAGGAGAAAGGCATCCGCCTGATGGAGGGCGTGTATGTGGGCACCCAAGGCCCGACGTTTGAGACGCCTGCCGAATACCGCTACTTCTGGCGCATCGGCGGCGACGCCGTGGGCATGAGCACCGTTCCCGAGGTCATCGTGGCCCGCCATGGCGACATGGAGGTGTTCGGCATCTCGATCATTACCGACCTGGGTGTCGAGGGTGCTGTCGAGGAAGCCTCACACGAGGAAGTGCAGAAGGCCGCTGCCGCTGCCCAGCCCATCATGGCGATGCTCGTGCGCGAGATGATCAACCGCTTCGAGGAACTGTAATCGCCCTAGACCATCTGGATTTCATCTGGAATATCCAGACCATCTAGATTTCTAGACTACAATAATTAGGACTAATGAAAGAAACCGAGATTTCGACACTGGGCGAGTTTGGGCTCATTGAGCACCTCACCAAGTCTTTTCCCGTGCGCAACGCCTCCACCCACCGCGGCGTGGGCGACGACTGCGCCGTCATCAACTACGGCAATGACCGAGAGACATTGGTCACCACCGACCTGCTGCTCGAGGGCATCCACTTCGACCTGACCTATGTGCCCCTGATGCACTTGGGCTACAAAGCCATCGTGGTCAACCTGAGCGACGTGTATGCCATGAACGGCACGCCACGCCAGGTGACCGTGTCGCTGGGCATCAGCAAGCGGTTCACGCTCGAGCACATCGAGCAGTTGTACGAGGGCATGCGCATCGCCTGCGAGCACTATGGTGTGGACCTCGTGGGTGGCGACACCAGCGCGTCGGTCACGGGACTGATCATCAGCGTGACCTGCCTGGGCGAGGCGGCTAAGGACGACATCATCTACCGCTCGGGAGCCAAGGACACCGACCTCATCTGCGTGAGCGGCAACCTGGGCGCCGCCTATATGGGGCTGCAACTGCTGGAACGCGAGCGCCGCGTGAGCGCCGAGATGCGGGACAAGGATTTCCAGCCCGATTTCTCAGGTAAGGAATACATCATTGAACGACAACTCAAGCCCGAGGCCCGACGCGACGTGCTCGAAGAAATGCGCGAACTGGGCATCCGCCCCACAGCGATGATGGATGTGAGCGACGGCCTGTCGAGCGAACTGCTGCACATCTGCAAGGCTTCAGGCACGGGATGCCGGGTGTTTGAGGAACGCATCCCCATCGACTACCAGACAGCCCTCATGGCCGAGGAACTGAACATGAACTTGGTCACCGCAGCCATGAACGGCGGCGAGGACTATGAACTGCTGTTCACCGTGCCACTGGCCGACCACGACAAGGTGGCGCGCATGAAGACCGCCCGCCTCATCGGCCACATCACCAAGCCCGACCTGGGCGCCTATATGGTGACACGCGACAATCAGGAAATGGAAATCCGTGCCCAGGGCTGGAACGCCTTCACCCCCGACAGCGACAAGTAAACAGCGAAGCACTGTCTTTAAAACTACAAATTACACCTATTCCACCAATAAACAGGGCCACACTCGAGTGCGGCCCTTTATCGTCTTTAATATTCTTGCAGTGTACTAATTCGCACGCACAGGACGGACAGAGAATCCGAAATAGCGCTCGTTGCCATTACCGCCGTTCTTAAACTGCGAATAGAAATACAGGTTGTAAGCGGCATAGGAGGTATTATTGATGTCGTTATAGAGGTCACGCGACCAATACATGCCAAAACCCACATCACCATGCGTACTGTTGTAGCGGTCGCCTGCGGCAGGCAAGAACATGGTGTTCCCATTGGGACCGGTAATCAAATAACCATCCACTCCATTTCTTGCCGTCCACTGCCAAGTACAGGATTCGCAAAGTTCAACACACTGCACCAGAGAGGGCATCCGCCACGACGGGCCCCAATTGACATAGGCGGCATCATCGGTGGGGTCCAATTCGGTCTTGCCGTCGACATTGCCGAACGCGCTGTTTGTGCAGTACTTCGTCAAAGTGCTTCTGGAGCCGTTACACCACTTGTAGGTTTCCCATGTGTAAACCTCCTTGGGTGCGGTCTCGCCCCATGAGAAATAGTTGCCATAATCCTCGGGATTGTTAGCGCCCACATTGGTAGTTGCCCACAGCGTTCCACTGGGCAAGCCCAGGTTGACATATTCATGATTAGAAGGAGCGGGGCCGCCGCCGAAAATGATGTCGATAACCGCATTCACATCGGCAATGTTAACCTCGTGGTCACCGTTAACATCAGCAGCCGTGAGATTACCACTACCGCTCAAGATGATGTCAATGACAGCATTTATATCGGCAATATTGACTTCGCCGTCACTGTTCACATCGCCAGTTATGCTACTACCACCATTTCGCGAGATAATGATGTGAGTGGCACGATTTCCATCTCCTTGAGCGATGAAGTAGCCATATTCCTCGTGTTCGATATAGGCATCCTCCGGAAAAGTGATAGCGCAGTTCTGGAACGTAATGGATTCACCGAATCTTTCTACTACACCATTGATGTCTGCTTGTACGTTGTCAAACTTAAGAGCACACAGCACTGCATCTCCATTATTAATGCCTTTGGTTGTCTGCAGAGTGATGTCTTTGATGGTCAGGCGAGTGCATTTGCAATAAATGCCACGCATAATGCTGGAGAGGTAGAGGCTGCCATCGCCTTGAATGGTCACGTTTTTACTATTAGTGCCTTCAAAACCTATAGCGACAAAGCCCGTTGTGGTCAGTTTACATTCTCCTTGGATGACAATGGTCGCCTCATCTTCAGTAAGACGGATAGGATAAACGTAATCGTAGGGTGACTCGCTTGTGTATTCAACGACTGCATTATTCAGTGTGAGTGTGCGGTTGTCTTGGTCCCAAATGATGCTTCCGCTCTTGATATAAGGGCAGTCGAAATGCCCGTTAGCATTGGGGCTCACGTCGCAAACGGTAATCTCGGCAACAGCACCTAAGGCTGCTACAAGTGACAGACAAAGTAAGAATAGTTTCTTCATATCGTATAGTTTTAATGGGTTAACAGGCTAACTGATACCCCGCCAGGCAGCGGGCCGCCAAGACAAGGTAATAAATTTGGATATGCAAAATTAGGAAAAATCTGCCAATCAAGCAATCGCAAAAGCATTTATCCGCTTCATTTTGCCACGAAGGGCAAAACCGAATCTTTCAGACAACTGAATATTCTTATTGCTCTGATAAACATTCGCTCTGACACTTTTCAGACAACAGAAACAACTTATCAGACAACACCAGCAACCTGATGTCAGCCATTCTTTCTAAAAAGATCTTGCTGGTGGAAGTTGATTGGGGTTTGTGGAAAATTTCGGGTTTCGAAATGATATTTTTAAGTGGTTTTATCTGTTATATCGGCGATTTTTGGGCCATTTTTGCAAATTTGTGTTAAAAACGGTCATTTTTTTGATGAAAAATTAGGTTGATAAAAAGAATTGGCTTTAAATTTGCAATGGTTTTCATGGTATTAGTTTTTAAGATTGAGGAAAACGGAGCGTCGTGAGACCAGTAAGTTTTCCAATATGTTTAAGGTTTATGTTAATGGTATTAGAAGGTTAATTAGTTAAAACAAGTCCCTGACGCTGAGTCAGGGACTTGCTGTTTTCTGGTACCAGCCGATGTGAGGCCAGGGCCTCCCCTATCGGCTAACGGGTTGACGGATTAATCCTCGGGGGCCTCGTCGATGAGTTCAAGGAACTCTTCGAGTTTGGGCGTGATGATAATCTGGGTGCGGCGGTTGCGCTGCTTGCCCACGGCGGTGGTGTTGGCAGCCACAGGATTGTATTCGCCACGTCCACCGGCGGTCAAGCGCTTGGGATTAACGCCGTAGTCGTTCTGCAGGGCCTGTACCACCGACGATGCGCGCAGACAGGAGAGGTCCCAGTTGTTGCGAATGTTCTCGCGGCGAATGGGCACGTCATCGGTATTGCCCTCGATGAGCACATCATAGTCCTCGTAGTCGTTGATGATCTTGGCAATCTTGGACAGCGTCTCGGCGGCGCGCTCGTTGATCTCGTAGGAGCCGCTCTTGTAAAGCATATTGTCGGCCAGTGAGATGTAGACAACGCCCTTGAGCACCTGGACGTCAACATCCTTGAGTTCCTCCTTAGAGAGTGAACGGGTGAGTTTGTTGGTCAGTGCCAGGTTTAGCGAGTCGCTCTTGGTCTTGAGGTCGGTCAGATGGCGGATATACTGGTTGCTCTCGTTGATCTGGTCGACGAGTTTCTCGATCGAGACGTTGCTCTGGCTGGAGTTAACCAGGCTCTTGTCGAGCGATTGCTGCAGGCGCTCATAGGCGGCCTTGGACTCGGCCAGTTGCTCCTCGAGCGAAGCGACACGCGTGTTGGCGGCAGCCAGTTGTTCCTTGGCCTCCTGGTAACTGATGTTGAGTTCCTTGTGCGACTGCAACAGTCCCATGCTGCGCTGCCTGCACTCTTCCAATTCCTTCTTGCTGGCACAACTGCTCACGAGCATAAGACCTGCCAGCAGGGTCATCATCAAAACAATCTTCTTCATAATCTGTATAATGAATTTTATGGTGATATATCGTCGTTACAATTCATTGATTTCATATTAGACGTAAAAAATGCAAGAATGTTGCATGCGTTTGAATGTTTTAACCAAAAATAGTGCCTTTGTGACACTTTTTTACAGTCGGCTGAATCCTCCTGAACAGCGCTTTTGCCGTGCCTGGCAGACAAAAACAAAAAAATAATCCCATTTTCCAAGAGAAAAAACGACAGCCGATGCATTGGTAGTAAAAAAATAACTAATTTTGTAGATTAAAACACAAAGAAATGGACGCTCGCGAGAAAAAACAGATGCTGCTCGACTCCCGATACCTGCGCATGACGCAGATCTGGGCCGAGAATTCCTATTGCCGCCGCCGTCAGGTGGGCGCGCTGCTGGTCAAGGACAAGATGATCATCAGCGACGGTTACAACGGCACGCCGTCGGGGTTTGAGAACGTGTGTGAGGAGGATGCCGACCACACTAAGCCCTACGTGCTGCATGCCGAGGCCAACGCCATCACCAAAGTGGCCCGGAGCAACAACAGCAGCGAGGGTGCAACGCTCTATATCACGACATCGCCCTGCATGGAGTGCAGCAAACTCATCATCCAGGCAGGCATCAGGCGCGTGGTGTTCGGCGAGTATTACCGGATGCACGACGGCGTTGACCTGCTATGCCGCGCCGGCATCGAGGTGATCCACCTGTGGGAGCGCGATGGTGACTACCACTCCGTCGCCCTCACCACCGACAACAGCGAGAGCCATTATCGTGAAGTGGCCAACTATACTGTCTCATCATCAAACTAACCCAAGCGATTCCCTTTATCGCCATGACTAATCATAAGCCCGCACGTGAACCGATCTGGTTGCCTATCGCCATATCTGTGGCGATAGTGCTGGGTTTGTTGATTGGCAACCGCATCGCCCCCGACAAGTATATCACCGACAATGACCGCAAAATCAATGCCATCCTGACGCTCATCAACCGTGACTATGTGGACTCGACCAACCTCAACGACCTGGTCGAGATGAGCATCCCCAAGATACTGAATTATCTGGACCCCCACACGGTCTACATGAGTCCCGAGGAGTTCAAGGCGTCGACCGAGAACAAGAACGGGCTGACGAGCGACGTGGGCATCCAGTGCGAGGTCATCAACGACTCGACCACCATCATCGAGGTGATGCCAGGCGGGCCGGGTGCCAAGATGGGCGTCCTGGCCGGCGACCGCATCGTGACCATCGACGACTCGACAGCGGTTGGCGAAACCATCACCAAGGCATCGGTCATGAAACGCCTGCGCGGACCTAAGGGCAGCAAGGTGAAACTAGGTGTCAAGCGTCCCGGCAACGGCAAGATGCTCACCTTCATCATCACCCGCGGCACGATTCCCATGAATGCCGTGGACGCCCACTACATGCTCGACAAGAACACGGGATACCTCAAGGTCAACCAGTTCAGCCGCAACACCTACAAGGAATTCATGTCGGCCATGACGAGCCTGCAGGACGAGGGCGCCAAGCGCTTTGTGATTGACCTGCGCGGCAATGGAGGAGGTTTTATGGAGATTGCCGTGCGCATGGTCAACGAGTTCCTGCCCGCCAACAAACTGATTGTCCGCACCCATGGCCGCTACAAGCGCGACGACAGCGAGGCTTGGAGCGACGGCACGGGCAAGTTCCAGAATGTCGAGGTCGCCGTGCTCATCGACGAGTTCAGCGCCAGCGCCAGCGAAATCTTTGCCGGTGCACTGCAGGACAACGACCGTGGACTGATCATCGGACGCCGCTCCTATGGCAAGGCACTGGTGCAGAAAGAGTTTGTCCTGCCCGACAGCAGCGCCATACGCCTTACTGTAGCCCGTTATTACACGCCCAGCGGCCGCTGTATCCAGAAGGATTACAAGCGGGGCTATATCGAGGAATATGCCAACGAACTTGCCGACCGCTACCGCCACGGAGAGATGGACTACAGCGACAGCATCAAGATCGACAAGAACCAGAAGTTCACCACAGCCAACGGCCGCACCGTGTATGGCGGCGGTGGCATCGTGCCCGACATCTTCGTGCCCCGCGACACCAGCGGCGTGACGGGCTATTACAACGAGGTCTACAATGCGGGACTGTTACAGCAGTTCGCGCTCGACTACAGCAGCAACAACCAGGAGTCGCTGAGCAAGATGAGCGACTACAAGCAGTTCCTGCGCATGACTCCCAGCGACGAGGAACTGATTGACATGTTTGTCGACTATGCCGCCGACAACGGGGTTACTCCCCGCTGGTATTACATCAACCTGTCGCGTGACCTCATCCTGACCAACATCAAGGCGATGATAGCGCGTGACATCTTTGGCGGCGAGGCCTATTACCCGATCCTCAACCGCAACGACCAGACCGTGCAGCAGGCCCTCAAGGCGCTGAACAAACACAAGGCTGTGTTCCCGATTACCGAGAACCTGAAACTGTCGTCAGTCATCCACCACGAGCAAGGCCTCCTCGCCGAAATCAAGAGGCGCTGGCTGATATAAACCATCATAGGACCCTGTAACAACAACAATGATATGAACAAGAAGCCCACATATCAACCCCTCTGGATTCCCGTCGTCTTGGCAGCGGCGGTGATTGTGGGCATGTTCTTCGGCCTGCGCTTCCCCAACAACAACAAGGTTGCCGAGAATGACCGGAAACTCAATGCCATCCTCAACCTCATAGCCCAAAACTATGTGGACACCACCAACCTGAATGACCTCATCGAACTCAGCATCCCCGAGATATTGGGTTATCTGGACCCCCACACCACCTACTTCACTGCCGAGGACTTGCAAGCGGCCAACGATGACCTGAACGGCACGTTCAGCGGGATAGGCATCTCGTTTGTCATGGTCAACGACACCATCGGCGTGGTGGAAGTCATTTCGGGCGGTCCCAGCGAGAAAGTCGGCCTGATGGCAGGAGACAAAATCGTCACGATTGACGACTCGGTAGCCACAGGTTCCACAATGACCAACAGCGAGGTGATGAAACGCCTGCGCGGCTCCAAGGGCAGCAAGGTGAAACTGGGCATTAAGCGCCAGAATACCGCCAAGACGCTCACCTTCACGGTGACACGCGGCGACATTCCCGTCAACTCGGTAGACGCCTACTACATGATTGACAAGACGACAGGCTATGTCAAGGTCAATCAGTTCGGACGCCAAACCTATGACGAGTTCATCACAGCCATGGCCAGTCTCAATGAAGAAGGGGCTGAACGCTACATCATCGACCTGCGCGGCAACGGCGGCGGTTTTATGGAAATTGCCGCGCTGATGGTCAACGAATTCCTGCCCATCGACCAGCCTATCGTCTTCACCAAGGGCCGCGACGAGCGCAAGGATACCGAATTGTGGAGCGACGGCAATGGGTCCTTCCAGGATGCCGAGGTGGCCGTACTCATCGACGAGTTCAGCGCCAGTGCGAGTGAAATCTTTGCCGGAGCCTTGCAGGACAACGACCGCGGCCTGATTGTGGGTTGCCGTTCGTTTGGCAAGGGCCTGGTACAGAATGAGTTCATGCTGCCCGACCAGAGTGCCATCCGCCTGACCATCGCCCGCTATTACACGCCCAGCGGACGCTGCATCCAGAAGGATTACAAGGAAGGCATGCTCAACTACGAGAAAGAGGTGCTGGAACGCTACATGAACGGCGAACTCTACAGCCGCGACAGCATGAAGATTGACAAGAGCCAGGTGTTCACCACCAAGTTTGGCCGCACCGTGTATGGCGGCGGTGGCATTGTGCCCGACATCTTTGTGGCACGCGACACCACGGGCATCACCAGTTACTATATTGACATCGCCAATGCCGGCCTGCTCCAGCGCTATGCCTTCAACTACTGCAACGAACACCGCAAATCGCTGAGCAAGATGAAGGACTATAACGAATTCCTGAGCACGGCGCCCAGCGACGAGGCCCTGCTCAAGGACTTTGCCGACTATGCTTCACGCAACGGCATCGCCCCACGCTGGTACTACATCAACCTGTCGCGTGACGTCATCGTGACCAACCTCAAAGCCCTGATTGCCCGCGACACATTCGGCAGCCAGGCATTCTATCCCATCGTCAATCGCCAGGACAACACCGTGCTGGCGGCCCTCAAAGCGCTGAACCAGCACAAGGCCGCCTATCCCATCAGCGATTGAGACGGCCATCAAGAAGAATCAGATAAAACGTAAATGACGAGGCAGAGGTTATCTGTCCCGTCATCTACATTTCTTTTAAGATCTTTTAATCCGCGGTGCTCAATGTTTCTTGCGAATAGTGACCGCACCGTTACGGAAATTGTACTTGTCTCCTCTTGGAGTGAGGAAGTCGATGCGCTTGCGCAGGCGCTTGCCCATCTTGTCTTTTACTACCCATTCGCCATTGATGGCCGGGGTTGACTCACTCTCCACAATAATCACGTCACCCATTTTGAATCCATGTTGCGAGAACATGTCAGGTGAGAGGGCGACCCATCGAATCTGATAGTTTTTCAACTTATCATAATTGATTCGGTCTCCGCTTGCTGTTACCCAACCAGCACCACCCTGTCCCGGGTGATATTTGGTAGCGTGTAACTTAAAATCCTGCCCCATGGCAGACACAGCAATCACAACAGCAAGCGCTAAAAATAATCGTCTTAGCATAAGTTGTTAGTAATTGGTTCGTACTGCAAAGGTATGATAATCATTTGAATTGACCAAATAATCAGGCCACAAAATGACCCTCGCAGACGGTGCAAAATGCCTCCAAAGCAAGTGACCACGGGCGTTTGCGGCACATGGGACAAGATGGTGAAAAAAAGGGGCGAATTTGGGAAAATCGGCCGATTTTAGCCATTTTTCGCCTTTTACGATGGCATCGCCAAGACACGAAAAAACGGCAAAATTCCTATCAGAAAGAGTAGTCCAAAATCTGCGGATTGAAATGGATTTCGCGGTTTTCAAAGAGGCGGTTCATCGCTCCCTCGTCAACCAGTTGCCGGGTGGTGCCTGTGAGCACCTGCCTGTCGGTCGTGATGAGCCACAATTCATCGGCGAGCATCAACGACTGAGAGATATCGTGGCTAGAAAGCAACACGGCCTTGCCGCGGTCATGTGCGAGGTTTTGCAGCAGGCGCATCGTCTCGATGCGGCTGGCCACGTCGAGGAACGCGGTGGGTTCGTCAAGGATGATGATGGGCGTCTGCTGTGCCAGGGCACGGGCAATCATCGCCTTCTGCCGCTCACCATCGCTCAGCGAAGCCATATACTCGTCGGCCTTGGCGATGATGCCGGCATCGGTCATGGACTGCCTGACGATCTCACGGTCCTCGTCATCGAGGCGCCCCAAGAATCCCGTATGGGGTTGACGCCCGAGCCCCACAAGTTCGGTAACGGTGAGGGCTCCGGCCTGGATGCGCTCGGTCGATACGAGGCCGATGAGCCGCGAGCGGTCTTTCTGGCTCATCTCCAGCAGGTTCTTGCCGTCGGCCATAATCGTTCCGCCAATGGGACGCTCGTCACAGGTGAGCGCACGCAGCAAGGTCGATTTACCTGCTCCGTTCTGTCCCAGCAACGCGACAAGTTTACCTCTCTCGAGTGCAAGGTTCAGGTCCTTGAGCAAAACTGTTTCCTGTTTACCGTTACGGTAACCTACTGCCAAGTCACAAGTCGATAAAATAGTGTTGTCGGTCATCGTCAGTTAAAGTATTGGATGCGTCGGCGATTGATAATGATGTAAAGAATGATGGGCACACCGATGACGGGTGTAATGGCATTGATGGGAATGATGCCGTGAGGATTGCACACGCTCGCCAGAGAGCACAACAGGGCAATCACGGCGCCGGCAAGGACGGTAGCCGGTAACAGGCGGCTGTGGTTGCTCGTCCCCAACGACATGCGGGCGATGTGGGGCACCACCAGGCCGATGAAGCCGATAGGGCCGCAATAGGCCGTCACGACGGCCGTCAGCACACCGGTGATGATGAGCAGGATGTTACGCGTGCGCGACACATTGATGCCCAGATTGCGGGCATAGCGCGCTCCCAGCAGCAGGGCGTTCAGCGGCTTGACCATCAACAGCGAGGCGATGAGGGCCAACACAATGGTCCCGGCATAAACAGGCATCTGGTCGGCACCGACACCCGAGAAGTTGCCGAAGCCCCAGGAGACGTAGTTGTGCACGCCCTCCTCGGTAGCCACCGAGTTGAGCAGTTGCACAACGCTTGAGGTGAGGTAACTGACCAGGATGCCGATGATGAGCAGCATGGTGTTGCTGCGCACGATTGCGGAGAAAGCGATCAGTACCACCAGCACCACGCCCGCGCCTAGCAAGGCCCCTACCAAAATGGCCATGTGGCTGCCAACACCCTCGCCCAGCATACCACCGAGCGATCCGCCCAAAGCCAAGATGACGATGGCAACACCCAATCCGGCACCCGACGACACGCCCAGTATCGACGGTCCCGCAAGGGGATTGTTGAAAGTGGTCTG
>ONRP01000046.1 GCA_900320245.1 uncultured Prevotellaceae bacterium | reverse complement strand
GTTAAAGTGGCTCAAGTCAAGGCTCGTCAAATTTCCACAGTCACTAAACATATAAGCCATATTGGTCACCTCGCTGGTGTTCAGGTACTCCATGCCCGTGATGGATTGAAGGCTCTTCATTTCATAAAACCAGCCGTAGGTGGTCGTCGGGCGGGCATCAGCAAACGAGGGATCAAAGACAACTTTGGTCACATTGACATCGGTGCCGTCGGTGTCCCAACCGGTATCGGTGGCGCCCTCGTTCAAGTCGTAGGTCGTGCCGGTGCGGCTACTGCGATCGTTGTCATAGTAGAATGTCAGCGTGGTGTTCTCAGACGTGTACACAGCATAGGCCTCTTGGGCTCTGACGCCGAAGGCGCACATCACGGCCGCCAGCAGGGCGACCGTCCGAAAAAGTAATAATTTTTTCATATTGCAAGCAATTAATCAGATGAACAATGTAATTTACCGCAAATATACGACTAATTTTTATTTTATCACCCATTCAAATCATCAATATCCACATCCCGTAGTCGCCTTATATATATACTGAGATTTAACTAACACTTTTATTAACAACTAATTACAATAACAGTAACATGATGAGACGACTTTTGAAAATTATGAATTGCGCGGCTCACCTATTGGCACTGATCGACATCGGAAAACGACACCAACAACAAAACAAGAAACGCAACCGACTGATTTCTCAGCGATTGCGCTTTCTTCTAGTGATCCCTATAGGCTTGATTTATTACAGTACATTACAGAAACATACGTAACACCCATCTGTTTTCCAGACATTTACAACACAGTTGAAGTGTAAGTTCCTGTAAGCAGGTGTAATCAACAGTAGATTTCGGTTGTCATTTTTGACAACAGCAAAGGTTTTTGAGGGCATTGATTTGCGTGATCACATGACATCAACATCACCAGAGCGATTTGCCGATCTGCTATTGTCCTAAAGAATTAGCCGCTTGATTCCATTGCTTGTGTGCGCTGCTGCCTTATGGTGTTGGCGCACACTCTTTTTATCGTATAGAGTGCCTAATAAGCACTCTTATTTTGTCAACTCAAGAAAAAGATATAATTTTGTATCGGTCTCTGACCACCCGAAGCTATAGCGGTCATAATACTCCGTGCTTCAACTGAGAGGGTTCCTCCGTTTATAGGAAACCTCTCACTTTATTTTTATATAGTCATTACATCAACAAGTGCCTATTAGGCACTCTAGCAGATGTAAGGGTATCATTCAAATAGAAAAGCCAAGCATTTAGCTTGGCTGGAATGAGACGCGGTCTCTTGAGGTTAATCCGCCTCTCACATTACAATTGCAAAGGTATAACTTTTTTCCGAATTGATTGCAATTGGTATGTTAATTGTTATTACCTTTGCAATGAGGATTCCGTAGCTAATGACTACCGATTCCTCGCCAGAATGAGGAGTGAGCGATCATTCCTCAAACTTTTTATAGAACAATGAAAGCAGGGATCGCCCAGAAAGCGACCCCCGCAAAAATCCAAGTCTAATGACCAAACCAGACCTAGATCAACACTTGAGTTACACCCGGATTCTCCGGGGCATTGCAAAGGTACGAGAAGCCACAGAAAGACCCGCAAAAACCGAGCGGAAAAATTGAGATTTCCAAAGGAGTTGTGCAACACTCCAAAAAATCAAAAGCCAACCGATTGAATTTCAACCGATTGGCTTTCTCTTAAGTGATCCCTACAGGATTCAAACCTGTAACCTTTTGATCCGTAGTCAAACGCTCTATTCAATTGAGCTAAGGGACCATTTTTTCGTTTTAGCGGTGCAAAGTTACTGCTATTTTTTGAACTAGCAAGCCTTTTGGGCAACTTTTTTCAAAAAAAATTATTGACACACCACCACTGCAGGCATTATCTATCACAATGCCAGCCGTTTAGACGAAGTTACAAAAAAATCAGTTCAGCAGCCAGGTTGCAAGTGCCCAGATGACGAAAATCACCAGTGCGATGAAAGTGGCGGCCAACAGAGGCTTGTACTTGACCACATAGAGCGACAGTTTGGGGACGTCCGACTTCTCGGGCTTCTGGTCGGCGATGGCCAGTTTGTGCTCATCGATGGGCTCGATGGGCTGCGCCTCTTCCTCATATAAATATGCCTTCATTGTCTTGTTCAGTTTTTGGTTTTACGCTGCAAATGTACACCTTTTCCCGCAAACGGCCAAACGCGATATGTTTTTTCCGCTAAAAAAAGGCAGGGGACGGATGTCCGCTGGCGCAACATCCGTCCCTTGCTATAAGAAGCCACACCAAAGGATGTGATGAAACTCCGATTAAATACAGGATTTGAGGGCGCCACCTGCTTTGTAATCCTCCGGCTGTTAAGCACCTTGCGGTCGAGGCCCGCCATTGCGGGCAGCGCTTTACTCGGCATTTCATAAAAAATTTGAAGAGTATCCCGATCTACTTTGATGTGGACAGTTTTTCAATGACCGATTGTCTTAACGACACGGCAAAGATACACACTCCCGACGATAGATGCAAGAGAAAGACCCATTTTTAACACACGATTTTAACATCTGCCCCCTATTGAATTCAGCCAGCAAAAAAGATCAACTGGCAGAGGGGTCATGTCGCCAATCACCCGTGTTAATAAAAAGATGTGAAAAATTATGTAAGGTTGAGGGAATTTGCTTACCTTTGCCCCCGAATTTTGAACATCCATAACATAAACAAGAACGCAATAATTTCCAAGTCATGAGAGGTATTCATGTTACTAGTGAGATAAAGCCTTTGAAGAAGGTTTTGTTGCACCGTCCCGGACGTGAACTGCTCAACCTGACACCCAACACTCTGGAAGAACTGCTGTTTGACGATATTCCCTATCTGAAAGTGGCCGAGGAGGAGCACGATGCCTTCTCGCAGGTGCTGCGTGACAATGGCGTTGAGGTGGTTTACCTGGAGGACTTGATGGCCGAGGTGCTGGACCTGAATCCCGACATCAGGGAACAGTTCCTGCGCCAGTTCATCGAGGAGGCCGGAATCTGTGCAACGAAATACCACGACATCATCTATAACTACCTGAACGGCATCACCTCGAGCAAGGAACTGGTGCTGAAGACGATGGAAGGCATCTACCTGCAGGACCTGCCCCGCGACCCGCGCGAGGTGGAGAATTCGCTGGTGGACCAGGTGCGCGGCGACAGCCGCTTTGTGGTCAAGCCGATGCCCAACCTGTACTTCACGCGTGACCCGTTCGCCTGCATCGGCACGGGCGTGAGCATCAACCGCATGTTCTCGGTGACCCGCTGCCGCGAGACCATCTACGGGGACTACATCTTCAGGTATCACCCCGACTTCAAGGACGTGGAGCACTACTATGACCGCGATCTGCCCTACCGCATCGAGGGCGGCGACATCCTGAACCTGAACGAGCACACGCTCGCCATCGGCATCAGCCAGCGCACCGAGCCCGACGGCATCGAACTGATTGCCAAGAATATCTTTGCCAACGGTAATTCGGCCATCGACACCGTGCTGGCCATCCATATTCCCGAAACCCGCGCGTTCATGCACCTGGACACCGTGTTCACCCAGATTGACCACGACAAGTTCACCGTGCACCCCGGTATCCTGGGGCCGCTGGAGGTGTTCAAACTCACCCGCGGCGAGGGCGAAGACATCAAGTTGGAGCGCAAGGAGGAAACACTGGAGGAGATTCTGGCCGAGTCGCTGGGTCTGGAGCACGTCACGCTCATCAAGTGCGGCGGCGGCGACCTCATCACCGCCGAACGCGAACAGTGGAACGACGGCAGCAACACGCTGTGCATCGCTCCGGGCAAAGTCATCGTCTACGAGCGCAACAATGTGACCAACGCCATCCTGCGCGACGAGGGCATCACCGTGCTCGAAATCCCGAGCAGCGAACTCTCACGCGGCCGCGGAGGCCCCCGCTGCATGAGCATGCCGCTGTGGCGGGATTAATGCGGCGGAGCCGCAGTTTAGAGTTTAGAGTTTAGGGTTTAGAGATTTTCTCCCTCGACCATAACGGAACCTGGACTAAAAACTAAAAACTAGGGACTAAAAACTAGAAACCAACAACTAGGGACTAGGGACTAGAAACTAGGAACTAAAAACTAAAAACTAAAAACTAAAAACAAACAACTAACAATATATTATTAATCTTTTAATACAACTTACAATTATGCCAAGAAGTTTATCTGGAAGAAGTTTCCTGAAGTTGCTCGATTTCTCTACCGAAGAGATTCAGTATTTACTCGAACTTGCTAAGGATTTCAAGCGCATGAAACGCGCCGGAACTCCCCACAAGTACCTTGCAGGCAAGAACATCGTGCTCTTGTTCGAGAAGACCTCCACCAGGACCCGCTGCTCGTTTGAGGTAGCCGGCAATGACCTGGGTATGGGTGTTACCTACCTCGATCCCGGTTCATCGCAGATGGGCAAGAAGGAGTCGCTCGAAGACACCGCCAAGGTGCTGGGCCGCATGTTCGACGGTATCGAGTACCGTGGCTTCGACCAGCAGATTGTTGAGGACCTGGCCAAGCACGCCGGTGTTCCCGTTTGGAATGGTCTGACCACCGACTTCCACCCCACTCAGATGCTTGCCGACGTTCTCACCATCGAGGAGCACTTCGGTCACTATAAGGGCCTGACGATGGTCTTCATGGGTGATGCCCGCAACAACGTGGCTAACTCGCTGATGGTCGTATCGGCCAAGTTGGGTATCAACTTCGTGGCCTGCGGTCCCAAGGACAACATGCCTGACAAGAAACTCGTTGACACCTGCAAGAAGATTGCCAAGGAGAACGGCTGCACCATCACCCTGACTCCCGACGTGAAGAAGGGCACCAAGAACGCTGACGTCATCTATACCGACATCTGGGTATCGATGGGCGAGCCCGACGAGATCTGGGCCGAGCGCATCAAGTTGCTGAGCCCCTATCAGGTGAATGACGAGGTGATGAAGAACGCCAACCCCGGCGCTATCTTCCTGCACTGCCTGCCCTCGTTCCACGACCTGGAGACCACCATCGGCGCCGACATCTACAAGAAGTTCGGTCTGCCCGAGATGGAGGTTACCGACAAGGTGTTCCGCAGCCCGCAATCCAAGGTGTTTGACGAGGCCGAGAACCGCATGCACACCATCAAGGCCGTGATGTACGCCACGCTGAAGTAATTTAATCCGGTTCACAGTGGTGAACTGGAAGTTTAAAGATTAATGGTTAAAGGTTAATGGGTGATTGCTCATGGACTTTAATCATTAATCTTTCTTGAACATCATTCATTAAAAGAAAAATAAGACAACACAGTATTATGAGCAAACGTCTTGTAATCGCTCTGGGCGGCAACGCCCTGGGCAAGACTCCGCAGGAGCAGTTGGACCTGGTGAAGGGTACCGCTTCGACCATCGTGGACCTCGTTGAGGAGGGCTATGACGTCGTTATCGGTCACGGCAACGGCCCGCAAGTGGGTATGGTGAACCTGGCCTTTGAATACTCGGCCAACAATGGTGGCGGCACTCCCGCCATGCCGTTCCCCGAGTGTGGCGCCATGACGCAGGGTTACATCGGTTATCACCTGCAGCAGGCCGTGGAGCGCGAGTTGGCCCGCCGTGGCATCAACAAGCCCTGTGCCGCTGTGGTGACCCAGGTGGTTGTTGACAAGAACGACGACGCTTTCCAGAAGCCGACCAAGCCTGTGGGCATGTTCTACAGCAAGGAGGATGCTGACCGCATCGTTGCCGAGACGGGCTATACCTTTGTCGAGGATGCCGGCCGTGGCTACCGCCGCGTGGTGCCCTCGCCCATCCCCGTCAAGATTGTCGAGTTGCCCATCGTGGAGCAGTTGGTAGGCCTGCACAGCGTGGTCATCACCGTGGGTGGTGGTGGCATCCCCGTTGTGGAGAACGGCCCTGGCGACTATGAGGGTGTGGCAGCCGTTATCGACAAGGACCGCGCCAGCGCCAAGTTGGCCCTCGACCTGAATGCCGACATGCTGGTGATCCTCACCGCTGTGGAGAAGGTGTCGATCAACTTCAACAAGCCCGACCAGAAAGACCTCGACCGCATGACCATCGCCGAGGCCCGCGAATACATCCAGCAGGGTCACTTCGCCCCCGGCAGCATGCTGCCCAAGGTTGAGTCGTGCATCAGTTTCGTCGAGAACACAACCGGCGGCACAGCCCTGATCACCTCGCTCGACAAGGCCCGCGAAGCACTGCAGGGCAAGACCGGCACACTGCTGGTCAAGGAGTAAAGACAATACCTTATATATAAAAACAGTAATGGTTGGATTTTTCATGTCCAACCATTACTGTTTTATTGCTATCGGCGGAACTGGCTCGGCGTCTGGCCCGTCATCCGTTTGAAGAACTTGGTGAGGAACGAGGGGTTGGGAAAATTCATCTCATCGCAGATGCGGGCAACGGACTTGTCGGTATGTTTGAGGTCGATTTTGATGCGGGTGACCAGGGCATCATCAATCCATTGCTTGGCACTCTTGCCGCTCACCTGCCGGACGATGGTGCTCATGTAGCGGGGCGTGAGGCACAGGCGTGAAGCATAGAAGTCGATGGTGTGGTGCTCGGGAGTGAACTCGCTCACCAACTGAATGAAATCGGCGAACAGCCGCTGCTCGCGCGTCTGGCTCTCGCGGTAAGTCTGCTCGTGGCGGCTCCACAGGTGGTCCACATACCACAGCAGGGCGCTCAACAGGTGCAGCGTCACCTGGCTGCTGCCATCCTGCTGCCTCAGGTGCCGGTACAACATCAGGTGAAGTTGGTCCAGGTATTCCTGCTCCTCGGGCTGCAAGTGCAACTGGAAATGACGCAAATGGCCGTCAAACGCCGGCGGTATGCGGTTGCCTATGGCCAACGAGAACAACTCATCGCTGATGGACAAGCCGATGCCCTGGACATCGCTCGAAGCGTCCTTATACTGGAGGATGCCGTTGGTGCCCAGGAACACCAGGTCACCGGTCTCGAAACGCCGCTCCATCATGTTGATCACGGGAGCCGCCCAGCCGTTCTTGATCAACAGGATACGCATCTCGGGCATGAGCGTCGGCTGACCAACGATTTGATCCTTGATGAGGTTGAGGCGCACGTTGCGCGCTACAGCCATGTTGCGCGAGATGTAGTTATTGGCCAAATCTTCATCTTTTCCCTCAATGAGTTGTTTGAGTTGAGCCAGACTTAATTGTCTCATTTCTGCCATAGTCATCAATTTTTTTGAACGCAAAGATAACCAAATGCCGCCAAAAAACAAAAAAAACTTCAAAAATTGTACAAATAGAACATTATTTCCCTGCTTTGGATATTTGCCGGTACACGATATCACATTAACTTTGCACTGTCAAACCAATTCACAACGACATGAAACGGCTATTTTTCATCATCAGCGTGTGCATGACGCTCACAGCCACAGCCCAGACCCTCGAGGAGTGCCAGCAGGCTGCCGAGCGCAACTACCCGCTTATTGCCCAGCATGACCTGATTGCCCGCACCACCGACCTCACCGTCGACAATATCCAGAAAGGGTGGCTCCCACAACTCACGGCGACCGCCCAAGCCACCTACCAGAGCGCCGTGCCCGCGTGGCCCGACGAGATGACGGGGCTGTTGCGGCAGATGGGTGTGGACATGAAGGGTCTGGGCAAGGACCAGTACCGCGTGGGGCTCGACCTGCAACAGACCGTGTTTGACGGCGGCGCTATCAGCGCCCAGAAGCAGGTGGCCCGCGAGCAGGGCGCCGTTCAGCAGGCCAGGCTCGACGTGGAACTGTACCAGGTGCGCCAACGTGTCAACGAGATGTACTTCGGCCTGTTGCTGCTCGATGACCAAATCAGCCTCAACCAGGACCTGCAGGAGCAACTTGCCGCCAGCGAGAAGAAACTGACCTCGATGGTCAAGCACGGCACAGCAGCGCAATGTGACCTGAACAACGTCACCGCCGAGCGACTGAACGTCGTGCAGCAGATGACCACCCTCGAGTCACAGCGCCGTGTGCTGACGGCGATGCTGGGCACCTTCTGCGGAATAGAAGTGAACCATGTGACCAAACCTGCCGCTATCGATGCCGTTGGCGGCAACAACCGTCCCGAACTGCGGCTCATCGACAGCCAACTGCGGCTCGCCGACGCCCAGGACCGTGCACTCAAGGCCGCCCTGTTGCCGCGCTTGGGCGTGTTTGCCCAGGGCTACTACGGCTACCCGGGCTACAACATGTTCAAGGACATGATGGGCCGTGACTGGTCGTGGAACGGCATGGTGGGTGCCCGCCTGACATGGAATATCGGCGCGCTGTACACCCACCACAACGACAAGGCCAAGGTGCAGTTGCAGCGCGAGACGGCCCGCAACCAGCGCGAAGTCTTCCTGTTCAACAACCGCTTGGAACAGATGCAGCAGAACGAGGCTATAGGCCGTTACCGCCAACTGATGGCCCAGGACGAGGAAATCATCGCCCTGCGTGAGCAGGTGCGCAAGGCCGCCGAGTCCAAACTCTCGCACGGCATCATCGATGTGAACGACCTGCTGCGCGACATCAACAGCGAGAATGCCGCCCGCGTGCAGCAGTCCATCCACGAGATTGAAATGCTCAAGCAGATGTATGACCTGAAATATTCGACGAACAATTAATCAGCATAACGATGAAAAAGATAACTATCATGGCAAGCGTGGCACTACTGGTGATGAGCGCTTGCGGCAAGAAGGAGAAGGCGTTTGATGCCACGGGGACGTTCGAGGCCACCGAGGTCACCATCTCGGCCAAGGCAACGGGCGAGTTGAAGTCCTTCAGCGTTACCGAGGGGCAGGTCCTCGAGGGCGGCACCCAGGTGGGACGCATCGACACCTATCAACTGGAGATGCAGAAACAGCAACTCGAGACCCAGCGCGGACAACTCGCTGCCAGCAAGCGGCAACTGTCGTCCAACAGGTCGGCAGCCAGCAGCCAACAACTGGATCTGAACAAGCAACTGTCGTCCATCCAGCAGCAGATTGCCAATGCCCAGCGGGAGCGCCAACGCTATGCCGAACTGGTCAAGGACGGTGCCGTGCCGCGCAAACAACTCGACGACATCGACAACCAGATCAAGGTGTTGAACCGCCAGTTGGAGGCCACCCGCGACCAGATACGCAGTGCCAATGCCGCCCTTGCCGAGCAGGGCAAAGGCATCGGGGCCCAGATGGAAGGTATCGACGCCCAGGTAGCGGGCATTAACGCCCAGCAGCGCCAAATCGAAGACCAGATTGCCAATGCCGACATCGTGGCACCCTACAAGGGCACCGTACTGGAGAAGTATGTCGAGCAGGGCGAATTTGTCTCAACGGGCAAGCCACTGTTCAAGATGGCTGATGTGGAGCAGATGTTCATCCGCGCCTATGTCACCTCGGCCCAACTGCAGAACATCAAGGTGGGCCAGGCCTGCAAGGTGTTTGCCGACTACGGCAACGGGCAGAAGAAGGAATATGCCGGCACCGTCACCTGGATTTCCAGCCGCTCAGAGTTCACCCCCAAGACCATCTTGACCGATGACGAGCGTGCCGACCTGGTCTATGCCGTCAAGATTGCCATCAAGAACGACGGCTATGTGAAAATCGGCATGTACGGGGAAGTGAAGTTCTAAAATCTCTAGAAACTCTAGATTATCTAGTTTGTCTAGATCAACAGCATTGGCAATGAACGCGATTGAGGTAAATAACGTGTCCAAGTCCTACGGGGCGGTCAAGGCGCTTGACCAGGTGTCGTTCACTGTGGGTCAGGGTGAGGTGTTCGGCCTCATCGGTCCCGACGGTGCCGGCAAGACGTCGCTGTACCGCATCTTGTGCACCCTGCTGTTGCCCGAGTCGGGCACGGCAACGGTCGACGGCTTTGACACGGTGCGCCAGATGACCGACATCCGCCGCAGGGTGGGTTACATGCCCGGCAAGTTTTCGCTCTATGAGGACCTGACCGTCGAGGAGAACCTGCGGTTCTTTGCCACCCTGTTCGGAACAACCGTCGAGGAAGGCTATGACAGCATCAAGGCCATCTACAGCCAGATTGAGCGTTTCAAGAACCGCCGTGCGGGAGCCCTGTCGGGCGGCATGAAGCAGAAACTGGCGCTCTCGTGTGCCCTGGTACACAGTCCCAGCGTGCTCTTCCTCGACGAGCCCACGACAGGTGTCGACCCCGTGTCGCGCAAGGAGTTCTGGGATATGCTCGGCGACCTCAAGGGACGCGACATCACCATCGTGGCCTCTACCCCCTACCTCGACGAGGTGCGCCGCTGCGAACGCGTGGCGTTTCTTGACAAGGGGCAGATTCGCGGCATCGGCACTCCCGACGAGATACTGGCACGCTTTGCCGACGTGTTCAACCCACCGGGAATCGAGCATGGCAAGGCTGCGACAGAGTCGCAGCATAGTGAACCTGAAAATGTCATCGAGGTGGAGCACCTGGTCAAGGCCTTCGGCTCGTTCCATGCCGTCGACGATATCAGTTTCACCGTCAAGCGGGGCGAGATTTTCGGCTTCCTGGGTGCCAACGGCGCCGGCAAGACGACCGCCATGCACATGCTCACCGGCCTTAACCAGCCCACAAGCGGAGCAGGCCGCGTGGTGGGCTACGACATCCGCACCGAGCACGAGCAAATCAAGAAGCACATCGGCTACATGAGCCAGCGATTCTCGCTCTACGAGGACCTGACGGTGGCCGAGAACATCCGCCTGTTTGCCGGCATCTACGGCATGGAAGACAAGGAAATCGACCGCAAGACCGATGAATTGCTCGACCGCCTCAAGTTTACCGACCACAAGAACACGCTGGTGGCCTCGCTGCCGCTGGGCTGGAAGCAGAAACTGGCCTTCTCGGTGAGCATCTTCCACGAGCCCGGCGTGGTCTTCCTTGACGAGCCCACGGGCGGTGTGGACCCCGCCACACGACGCCAGTTCTGGGAACTGATCTACGAGGCTGCGGGCAGGGGCATCACCGTATTTGTCACCACCCACTACATGGACGAGGCCGAGTACTGTGACCGCATCTCCATCATGGTCGACGGCAAAATCAAAGCCATGGGTTCGCCCGATGAGTTGAAACAGAAGTATAACCAGCCCGATATGGACCATGTGTTCACCTATCTGGCACGGCAGGCAACGCGCAGCAGCGATTAAATGAAAGGAGCCATGAAACAGTTCATCTCATTTGTCATCAAGGAGGCCAAGCACATCCTGCGCGACAAGCGCACGATGCTCATCCTGTTCGGCATGCCGCTGGTGCTGATGCTCATCTTCGGCTTCGCCATCACCACCGACGTGAAGAATGTGCGCACCGTGGTGGTGACCAGTTCGATGGACCACCTCACGCAGCAGGCGGTCGACAGGCTCGCTGCCTCGGAATATTTCACTATCGTCCAGGTGGCCGCCACACCCCGTGAGGCCGAGCAGATTATCCGCGGGCAGAAGGCCGACATGGCCATCGTCTTCGGTCCCGACTTCGCCTCCAAACGCAGTGGTGTCCAGTTTATCGTCGACGGGGCCGACCCCAACATGTCGCAGCAGTGGACCAACTATGCCACTGGCGTGTTGCTGAATGCCGATGGCGGGGCCGCCAACACCAAGATGCTCTATAACCCGCAGATGCGGTCGGCCTACAACTTCGTGCCGGCCATCATGGGTATGCTGCTGATGCTGGTGTGCGCGATGATGACGTCCATCTCGATTGTGCGCGAGAAGGAGAAGGGAACAATGGAGGTGTTGCTGGTGTCGCCCGTCAAGCCACTGATGATCATCGTTGCCAAGGCGATACCCTATCTCGTGCTCGCTTTTGCCATCCTGGTCATCATCCTGCTGATGGCGCGGTTTGTGCTGGGCGTGCCGCTGGTGGGTTCGCTGTTCTGGATCATCGTCATCTCCATCATCTACATCCTGCTGGCGCTATCGCTGGGCCTGCTCATCAGCAATGTCGCGAAGACCCAACTGGCGGCGCTGCTGCTCTCGGCAATGGTGCTGCTGGTGCCCATCGTGATGCTCAGTGGCATGCTTTTCCCTGTGGAGTCGATGCCGCGGGTGCTGCAGTGGATTTCGGCCATCGTCCCGCCACGCTACTACATCGAGGCGATGCGCAAACTGATGATTATGGGCGTGGGCATCAAGGAGGTCGCCCGTGAAGTCCTGATTCTCACGGGCATGGTTGCCGTGCTGATGACGCTCGCCCTTGTCAAGTTCAACAAACGACTCGAATAGCCCCGCCGCCATGACTCTGAAATATCTCATACAGAAAGAGTTCACGCAGATACGCCGCAATGCGTTCCTGCCCAAACTCATCGTCGTGTTCCCTATCATGATCATGTGCGTCATGCCCTGGGTGATGAACATGGAGGTGAAGAACATCAAGGTCACGGTGGTGGACAATGACCGTTCAAGCCTGTCGCAGCAACTCGTGCACAGCATCGAGGCCAGCAACTACTTCATCTTCAAGGGGCAGCAGCCCACCTACCAGGCCGCCCTGCAGGAAATAGAAGAATCGCGGGCCGACGTCGTGATGGTCATTCCTCAGGACTACAGCCGCGACGTGACCCTGGGCAACCAGCCCCAGGTGCTCATCGCCGCCAATGCCGTCAACGGGACCAAGGGGGCAATGGGCGGGGCCTACCTGACCCAGATTGTCACTGCCCACGTCAATCCCGACCTCTCCAGCATGCAGTCGCGGGTGACCACCCTGTTCCTGTATAACAAGAACCTGAACTTCAAACTGTTTATGATACCTGCCCTGTTTGCCATCGTGATGATGCTGATGACGGGGTTCCTGCCCGCACTCAACATCGTGGGCGAGAAGGAGGCAGGCACCATCGAGCAGATCAACGTCACGCCCGTGAGCAAGTGGTCGTTCATCCTGGCCAAACTCATCCCCTACTGGATCATCGCCCTGTTCGTCATCACCGTATGCCTGCTGCTGGCATGGGCGGTGTACGACATCACCAGCGTAGGGCCATTGGCACTGATTTACCTGCTCGTGATGCTATTGGCATTGTTCTGGAGTTCATTCGGCCTGATGATTAGCAACTACAGCAACACCATGCAGCAGGCCATCTTCGTGATGTGGTTCTTTGTGGTGATGATGCTCTTACTCTCGGGACTCTTCACCCCCACCCGCTCGATGCCTTCGTGGGCTTATGCCACGACCTATGTCAACCCGATGTCCTACTTCATCGATGCGGTGCGCACGGTCTTCATCCGCGGCGGCGGGCTCTCCAGCATCTGGCACCAGGTGCTCGCCCTGCTGGGCATCGGCTCGGTCATGGCAGTCTGGGCCGTCCTCAGTTACCGGAAAAACTCGTGAAGCATCATTATTCTGGATTATCTTCAAATTTTCAAGCATTTTCCCTTGAAACTTGAATAAATGTTTTATCTTTGCGGATAGAATAACAATTTCTAAACAACCGAAGATTATGAAAAGATTACTTTCCGCTATCACTTTGCTGCTGGCATTTACCGCAGCATGGGCCGACTCGCCGCTGACGTCAACACATTTTGCCAACGCCTACGAGGACCACCCGATGGTGCAGATGGTTAATGAGGATATGCAGAGCGATCTGCCCACCGTCCTGCTCAACTTCCTCGCTGACAAAAAATCACCTGTCGATGTGCGACTGGCCATCATCAACAAGTTGAGTTGGAACTTTGACGGCACCCCTGTAGGAGAGCAACTGTGCGAATACATGATGGGCCGCTACAAAGTTAAGAACGAGGCGAAACTGGTCAAGAAACTCGATGCCGGCACACTGGCAGTGTATGCCTATGCCAAGGCGATGAGCAACTACTTTGATGTCACCGCGGCAAGCGAAATGGGCCATCTGGCCGTGAAGAAGAACAAGGGCAAGAGCCTCAGCGTGGCACTGATTTCGGCCCTCATCGATGCCCAAGTCTATCTCGATAGCGACTGGTCGAAGATTTATCCCGTGGTTTCCAAAGTCCTGCACGACGGCTCGCTGCGGCTCGACATGCGCCAGGAGGCCATCAACGGCATCATGGAGTACATCAACCTCTACAAGGAGTACGAGTAATGCCAGGCAACCCTTCATGTAAGGGCAGAATCATTTTTTGATGGATTTGACAAATCACCGAAGATGATGAAAAGATTATCTTCCGCTATCATCGTGCTGCTGGCATTTACGGCAGCGTGGGCCGATTCGCCCCTGACATCAACCTACTTTGCCGGTGCCTACGAGGATCACCCGATGGTGCAGTTGATTGATGAGGGTATGGATGGCGACATCCCATCAGTCGTGCTCGAGTTCCTCGCCGACAAGAAATTACCTGTCGATGTGCGACTGGCCGTCATCAACAAGATCGGCTGGTTTTTTGCCGGCTCCTGGATAGGTGGGCAACTGGGCGACTACCTGATGGACCGCTACAAGGCCAACAGCAAGGAGAATCTGGTCAACAAACTCGATGCCGGCACGCTGGCAGTGTATGCCTATGCCTTAGCCATGAGCGACTACCTTGAGGTCGACGAGGCCAAAGAACTGGGACATCTGGCCGTGAAGAAGAACAAGGGCAAGAGCCTCAGTGTGGCACTGATTTCGGCCCTCATCGATGCCCAGGATTATCTGCACACCGAGAATGGGTGGCCTAAGATTTACCCCGCCCTGGCCAATGTACTGAACGACGGTTCGCTGAAGCCTGACATGCGACAGGAGGCTATCGACAGCATCATGGAGTACATCAACCTTTACGAGAAGTACAAATAAACCCGACCAACCTTCTGGTCATGACAAAAAACAGGCTCCTTGGGGTCACCCCCTTGGAGCCTGGTAGCATTTTGCGGAATTAATACTTTGGAAAGAACCTTGTTGATTAGGCGTGCTTCTTAGCCTCGTCAACGATAGCCTTGAAAGCGGCGGGATTGTTCATAGCCAGGTCGGCGAGCACCTTGCGGTTGATCTCGATACCTGCCTTGTGAATCAGGCCCATCAGTTTGCTGTAGGAGAGGTCCTCCATGCGAGCGGCAGCGTTGATACGCTGGATCCACAGCGCGCGGAAGTTGCGTTTTTTCTTCTTACGGTCGGCGTAAGCGTAGGTCAAACCCTTCTCCCAGGTGTTCTTAGCAACGGTCCAGACGTTCTTGCGAGCGCCAAAGTAACCCCTTGTAAGTTTTAAGATTTTC
>ONRP01000031.1 GCA_900320245.1 uncultured Prevotellaceae bacterium | reverse complement strand
CCTCTTCCCATTCCGAACAGAGAAGTTAAGCCTCACCACGCCGATGGTACTGCGAAAGTGGGAGAGTAGGTAACCGCCCCCTAAGAGGGAGTCGTTCGTAAAGAGCGGCTCCCTCGTTTTTTTTGTTGCCCCATGGGCTGGACGGGCTGGACTAACTGGACGGGCTGGAGAGAATGGATGAACTGGAGACCGTGCTGGCGGCTTGGCTGCGCTGTCCAGTACGTGGCGTTGACAACGCCACGCACCTGACGGGCTGGACCAACCGGACGGGCTGGAGAGACTGGGTTGGATGGGTGATTTTGTGGGGAGGTTGAGGTGGTGTATCGGTTTTTTTTGTAATTTAGCGACGTTGAAATGATATAAATTGATTAAATGTCAGCATAGTTATGAAATTGAGAAATATTGTCTTGGTGTTGATGGCCGTGATGTTGTGCGGCACGGCTGCTGTGTCGGCCCAGGTCGAGACGGCCTATTCCCCTAATCACAACATCGCTGTGAACTTTACGGTCGCTGATGGCGTGCCTGTCTATAACGTCATGTTCAAGGGCAAACAGGTGATCAGGGACAGCCGCTTGGGCCTGGACCTGCTGAGCGCTAAGGGCAGCGGCAAGGGCACTAATTTCAACAACAAAGTGTCGATTGCCGAGAATTCCCTGTGTGACGGCTTTGAATTGATGACGGTGAGGCACACCTCGTTCGACGAGACGTGGCAGCCGGTGTGGGGTGAGGAAAGCAGCATCCGCAACCATTACAACGAGATGGCGGTGACGCTGAACCAGACGTCGATGAGCCGCTACATCGTCGTGAGGTTCAGGGTCTATGACGACGGTGTAGGCTTCCGCTATGAGTTCCCCTTGCAGGACAACCTCACCTACTTTGTCATCAAGGAGGAACGCACCCAGTTTGCCATGCCCGGCGACATCACGGCATGGTGGATTGGTGGCGACTATGACACGCAGGAATATGAGTACACGCGCTCACGGCTGAGCGAGATACGCAGCATCTTCAAGAGCCGCATCACCGCCAACCAGTCGCAGCAGCAGTTCAGCGAAACCGGTGTGCAGACGTCGCTGCTGCTCATGACAGACGACGGCGTCTACATGAACCTGCACGAGGCTCAACTGGTGGATTATCCCTGCATGCACCTCAACCTGGACGACAAGAACATGGTGTTTGAGTCCTGGCTGACGCCTGATGCACAGGGCTGTAAGGGCTATATGCAGACGCCCTGCCAAACGCCGTGGCGCACCATCATGATTGTTGACGACGCGCGCGACATGCTGGCCTCGCGACTCATCCTCAACCTGAACGAGCCTTGTAAAATCAAGGATACCTCATGGATTAAACCCGTGAAATACATGGGTGTGTGGTGGGAGATGATTTCCGGCATGAGCACATGGCATTATACCGATGAGATCCCTTCTGTCAAGTTTGGTGTGACCGACTACAGCAAACTCAAGCCCAACGGCAAGCACGGCGCCAACAACGAGAACGTGAAGCGCTATATCGATTTTGCCGCCGAGAACGGCTTTGACCAGGTGCTCGTTGAGGGCTGGAACGAGGGCTGGGAGGACTGGTACGGCAACAGCAAGGACTATGTGTTTGACTTTGTCACGCCCTATCCCGACTTTGACATCAAGATGCTCAACGACTATGCCCACAGCAAGGGCATCCGCCTGATGATGCACCACGAGACCTCGGCCAGCACGCGCAACTATGAGCGCCACCTCGAGGAGGCCTACTCGCTGATGAACAAGTATGGCTACAACTCGGTCAAGAGCGGCTATGTGGCCGACATCCTGCCGCGAGGCGAGAACCATTACAGCCAGTGGATCATCAACCACTACCAGTATTGTATAGAGGAGGCTGCCAAGCACCACATCATGGTCAACGCCCACGAGGCGGTGCGTCCCACGGGTCTGTGCCGCACGTGGCCCAACCTGATCGGCAACGAGAGTGCCCGCGGCACCGAGTACCAGGCTTTTGGCGGCACGACGCCGGGCCACACGGCCATCCTGCCGTTCACGCGCCTGCAGGGCGGCCCGATGGACTACACGCCGGGCATCTTTGAGATGGACCTGTCCAAGTTCGCTCCGTCGAACGAGTCCAAGTGCCTGTCGACCATCTGCGGCCAGTTGGCGCTCTATGTGACGCTCTACAGTCCCCTGCAGATGGCTGCCGACCTGCCCGAGAACTATGCGCGCTTCATGGACGCCTTCCAGTTCATCAAGGATGTGCCCGTCGATTGGCAGCGCTCGATTTACCTGGAGGCTGCCCCGATGGAGTATATCACCATCGCCCGTCAGGACAAGAACAGCGACGCGTGGTATGTGGGCGGTGTCACCGACACCAAACCCCACGACAGCGTCATCAGGCTCGATTTCCTGGACAAGGGACGCACCTATGAGGCGACCATCTATGCCGACGCCAAGAATGCCGACTACAAGACCAATCCGCAGGCCTATGTCATCACCAAGAAGAAGGTGACCGCCAAGTCGACGCTCAAAATGCACAGCGCTCCCGGCGGAGGCTTCGCCATTTCCATCAAACCCCTGTAATGATTCGAGTCCCGGGCAAGTGCCTGGGACTCGAAGTTTAGGGTTTAGAGTTTAGGGTTTAGGGTTTAGAGAGGCATCCGCTTTTTTGCCTGCTGGCGCTGTGGCTTTGCCTCCTGTCACCACAGGCGTGGTGGCGTTGTCGTTAACGCACAGGGGCCTGCTCGGTATCACCGGGCAGGCCCCTGTGTGCATAAAAAGAATGGGCAACCAGCCGAACCCCCTGCGTGACAGGCAGGTATTCTAACCAACTGAACTAACACACCAACATGTGAGTGCTAAGGAGCATTTCTTTTCCAAAGCGACTGCAAAGGTACTGCAAGATTTTGAATTGACAAAGGATTTTGTGAGAAAAAATCGAAATTTTTTTCGATTTCAGTGCAAACCATTGATTTTTAATGTATTAGTACATGTCAATAAAATTGGATGCTTCCATTAACATGTATCCATATGGGTAGATGAGATTAGTCTTGTTTTCCACCATATAGGGATAGATAGTGACGTCTATAGAGCCTTGAGCGAAACTGGCTATCTCATAGGGCTGATAAACGGCATGTAGGGCGCCGTCTTCAAAGTAGAAACTTGAGGGGGCAGGAGGGAGTCCGTCCTCGGGCAGGAAGAGGTTTTCTGATGTATAACCTAATTGCTCGGTGATGGCATCCAGAATAATGGGCCGGAGTGCATTCATGTCGTTGACAACTTGATCAAGGGTTACCACTTTATTGAGTAACATGTCGTAAGTCAGGTAGTCGTTGGCAAACAGACCATGTGCTGCTCCGGCATAATAGTCGTTATAAAAGATGTGGAATGTGGCAAAGCGGCTATTGATGTCCTGGAGTTTGATTATACGCGTTGATATGTTGACACTTTGGCCATTGAGGGAGGCCTCTTCAACCAACTTGCAATCTTTGCCTAGATTATGCTTGTTCCCTTCAATATCGGTGTACAGGAAGTAATTGATCGCTTGATTTATGTCACTGATATCATCCTTTCCTGTCACTTCCTCGATGAGCGCCCGTTGCAGGCTGACACAATCTTGACCATTAAGCATAACGGGCCACATGGCTTGGATAGAGTTTTTGTCGTAGGCAGTCATTCCGTCCAGGGTATATTGTATGATGACGGATTGCTGGCTTTGATAAAACTGGCACATGTTGTTTAACGTTATTTGGCCCGATGCTGATGCTATCCATGCCAGTGACGAGATAGCCAGCGCCATGAGAGTTTTCTTGTTCATAACTCAGTTGATTTAGTGATTGCTTATTCTGTCAATTCCAACAATTCCAAGCCATAAGGGGTGTACAGACGTTTTATCTGCTCGGGCTTGAGCATGTAGGGGTAGATGGGCGCGTCGATCATGCCTTGGGCATAACTGGCGATCTCATAGACCTGATAGACGACATGCAGCACCGAGCCGTCGAGCCAGAAGTCGCGGGGCAGCGGCAGCAAGCCGTTGTCAGGGAAGAACAGGTCATCTTTGTCGTAATCATAGGCCTGCTTGATGGCCGTGAGCGTAATGGTGCGCAACAGGGCGGTGTCGGCGACGATGTCGTCCAGGACGATGGCTTTGTCGGTCTTGAGGTCGTAGGTGGCATAGTTGTTGGCATAGATGCCATGGGCTCCTCCCGCCATATAGGAATAGGTGGACAGGCGATAGGTGAGCAGCCGGTCGGTCATGTTTTCCATGATGATCTTCACTTCGCTGGTGGAGAGTTTGTTCTCATCATTTCTGACGGCCTTGACGGGCACGAGTCGCTTGGCATCGACCTCGGTGTAATTGCTGGGATTGAGCAGGAAGTCGACCACTTTATCCAGTTGGTTGAGTTGGGCGCTGTCGGTCATGGAGCGGAACAGTGCCTGCTGGAGCGCCTCGCAGGGCTTGCCGTTGATGACCTCGGGCCACAGGGCGGTGAAGGAGTTGTCGAAGTAGAGCGTGTCGCCGTCGTCATCGCAGTAGGAGAACATCTTCTCATACTTGATGTTGCTGAATTGGCACAGCGTGCTGTCGCTGCTGCTCTTGCTGCTCTTGCTGCCGGGGGCATTGCCACCGCACGAGCACATCATGATGATGGCCACAGCCAACAGGGCGAAAATGGGATTCTTGTTCATAGTCAGTAATTTGTTTAGTGTTGTGACTGCAAAGTTAATGATATATTGGTAAGATGCAAAAAAAATCCTCGACTCACGTCGGGGATTGCTTAACTAATTAACCTTCTAATACCATTAACATAAACCTTAAACATTCTCGAAAATACAACTGTCTCACGACACTCGGATTTTCCTAACCTTAAAAACTATTACCATGAAAAACCAGTGCAAAAATAGTGCAAAATATGTTTTACAACATACTTTTAGGACATAAACCGACCGTAATTTAACAAAAATTCACGGTATCCCAATGAAATACCGTGAATTTTACATCTGTTAACAATGTTTCTTGCCTCTATCGCTTGGTGAGCGTGGCAAAGTAGATCATGTCGATTTCCTCATAGGAGAAGTCCCCGCTGAAGAAGTTGCCCGTCTTGAGTTTCAGGCAGTCGGACAGGCGTTGCAGGGCCTGCTCGAACATCTGCTGGTGGTCAAAGGCCAGCGGTGGCAGTTCGCCGATGGGGAACCAGCGTGCCGTGCGAGCATCGTCGGCCCCCAGGACCTCCTGCACGCGTGTGAGGGTGAAGTAGGCAATCGAGATGACGCGCTCGCGCGGGTCGCGGTCGGGTGTCGCAAAGGCTCCCAACTGCTCGATGTTGCTCACTTGCAGGCCCGTCTCCTCGAGCAGTTCGCGACGGGCACCGTCCGGGGCATCTTCATCGATGTTCAGGAAGCCGCCGGGAAATGCCCAGCAGCCCAGATACGGCTCGCCGCCGCGCTCGATGAGCAGCACGTTGAGCCTTAATCCGTCGTAGCCGAACACGACACAGTCGGTGGTCACGGCGGGATGCGGATATCGGTAACAGTAATTTCCTTCCATAGGGGGCGTTACTTTTCAACAAAGAAGATTTGGAGTTCCTCCGGATTCTCGGGCCGGTTGAGGGCTACGGCGGCAAAGGGGACCAGCGTGTAACTGGACTTGTTGCCGCGGTTCACGCGGTACTTGAAGATGACGCTGTTCCCGTTCTGCTTCACTTCCATCGGGGTGACCATCGTGGGCCGGTTGGTCTGGGGCAGCAGGACGGCGATGACATACTGCCTCTTCCAGTTGATGTCGGTGGGCATGCCGCCCATGAGGGCTGCGGCGCCGAAGTACTCGTTGAAGTCACGCTCATTGTCGATGATGAGGCGTTGCAGGCTGGTACAGTCGATGTCGTTGCGCACGTAGTAGTTGTCGAGCACCTCGTAGGGCACGGCTTTGGCGCCCTTCTGGGCCTCGCGCAGGTGCTTCGATGTGGTGCACTGGCAGCACAGCATCACCAGAGCCCCCAAGGTAAGAATCAGGGTTAACTTTCTCATGATTTGTTATGTTCGTGAATGATTTTGCTATAGTAGAAGTTGAGCACGTCGCTGGCGGCGACAAACGAGGTCTGCTTGCCGCTGAGCACGGTGTCCTCCTTGATGGCCAGCAGGCGCTCAATCTCGGGGTCGAAGTAGAAGCGCGCCAGCAACTGCTCGTTGATGGTCTCGCGCATCCAGTAGCGTTCCTGCTCATGGCGTTTGCTGTCGAAGTAGCCGTTCTGCTTGACGTGGGCAAAGTAGCGGTCAATCATGTCCCACACACCCTCGATGTTCAGGTCGTAGTAGCCCGAGTAGGTGATGACCTCGGGCAGGAAGCCGCTGGGGGGTAGGGGATAGAGGTGCAGCGCGTTGCGGAACTGGGCAGCGGCCAGGTTGGCGCGCTCGATGTTGTCGCCGTCACACTTGTTGATGACGATGCCGTCGGCCATCTCCATGATGCCGCGCTTGATGCCCTGCAGTTCGTCGCCCGTACCGGCCAGTTGGATGAGCAGGAAGTAGTCGACCATCGAATGGACGGCTATCTCGCTCTGGCCGACGCCGACGGTCTCGACAAAGATGGTGTCGTAGCCGGCCGCTTCACACAGCACGATGGTCTCGCGCGTCTTGCGTGCCACACCGCCCAGCGAACCAGCCGAGGGGGAAGGGCGGATGAACACGTCGGGCTGTACCGCCAACCGTTCCATGCGCGTCTTGTCGCCCAGGATGGAGCCCTTGGAGCGCTCGCTGCTGGGGTCGATGGCCAGGACGGCCAGTTTGTGTCCTTCCTTGACGACGTGCATGCCGAACGAGTCGATCGAGGTGCTCTTGCCGGCGCCGGGCACTCCCGTGATGCCGATGCGTCGCGAGTTGCCTGTATAGGGCAGGCATTTCTCGATGATTTCCTGGGCGATGATCTGGTGCTCGGCGTTGCGGCTCTCGACCAGCGTGACGGCCTGGCCCAGCACGGCGCGGTTGCCCTTGCGGATGCCCTCGACATACTCGGCGGGCGTCAGTTGGGGTTTGCGCTTGCGCTTGAGGTAGGGGTTCACGCTCGGCAGTTGCTCCACTCCGCTGTTAACCTGCAGCCCGCTGAACTGTTCGTCGTTCTCGGGGTGCTCCATCGAGGGGCAACCTTCGGTATGTTGTACGATTTTAGTCTTATCTGCCATTGTCAGTATGTTGATTTGATGTCATTGTCTGTCGATGATGCCCACCAGGCGGATGGTCTGCCGCGGATTGTCAGGGTCGTTGCACATCAGCGTGAGCGGCACGTTGAGCAGTTCGCCGTCGATTTGTGCCGTGTTCACGGTGATGGTGACGGTCGCCGACTTGCCGCGTTTGACCTCCAGGCGGTCGGTACTGATGTCGATACCCTCGCCCTCGGGGACCCACAGCCGTCTGATGGCGAGCACGTCCTTGCCCTTGTTGGTGACGGTAAGCGTGCGTGTAACGGTCTCTCCCGCTGCCATGGTGCCGAAGTCGATGCGGTCGTCGCAGTCCACGCTCACGACGGGCGCATGCTTGCGCTGCTCGTCGGTGAGGCGGTCAAAGCCTTCCAGCACCTGTGCCATCACGTGGACATCGGCAGTGCCGGTCTGCACGGTCGAGGGCTGGTGCAGGGGTTCGCACGACAGGGTGAGCGTGTCGGTGTTGAGGCCCCACAGCGGAGCGTGTCCCGTGAGGTAGTGCACCGTCAGTGCCGTCACCTTGGCGGGCGGCACGGTGTCGGGCACCAGTGCCGGCCTGAGGTGGGGTTTGGCGCCCGTCACCTTGACCAGTATCGTGTCGGTCGAGGCATTGTAGGCGCTCAGGTACAGGGTCTTGTTCTGCCCCTTGGTGAGTTCGCCGAAGGGGACACTCTGCTGGCTGATGCGCAGCGAGCCCGCCTGCAGCGGATATTGCTTGTCGAGGGTGGCGGCCGTGGGAATCACGTTGCCCGTAATCTCCAGGATGGTGCGCTTGGGCACGGTGTTGGTGAAGATGAGGACCTCCTTGGAGAACTGGCCGGGTCGTCCCGACGGGTTGTAGGAGATGCTCACGCTGGCGGTGTCGCCGGGCTGGATGGCTTTTTCGGGATAGGTGATGCCTGTGCAGCCGCAACCGGCTTGGGCCTTGACGATAATCAGCGGCTCGGTGCCCGTGTTCACCAGCGCCATGCTGCAGGTGACCTTCCCGTCCGCTTCCAGAAAGACGCCGAAGTCATGCTGCCGCTCCAGCCAGGTCACCTGGGGTTGGGCGGCTGCTGCCAGCGCCATCAGGGCGAGTACCGTTATTGTCAGACTCCGTCTCACTTATTTTTGGGGACTACAGTGCCCGTGATGCGCAGCGTGGTGGTGCGTTCTTTGCCGTTGGTCTTCACCTTGATGGTCTTCTTGAAGGCGCCAGGGCGGCCGATGGGGCTGTAGGTCACCTTGATTTTACCCTTCTTGCCCGGTTTGATGGGCTTGGTGGGAAACTCGGGACGTGTGCAGCCGCACGAGGCCGTCGCATCGATGATGAGCAGCGGCTTGTCGCCCGTGTTGGTGAACTCAAAGGTGCACGTGACGGGACCTTTGGCTTCCATGATGGTGCCGAAGTCGTGGCTCTTAACCTCAAAGGTGGCCTCGGCCTGCTTGTCGTCGGCCACGGCACTGAGTGCCATCAGGCACACTGCGAAAAACGCTATGAATAATCTTTTTGCCATTGTCTTATTACAAATGGGTGAACGTATAACCTGCAAAGTTAGGAACATTTTTTGTTATATATGTCCTAAAACGGAAAATTTGTAGGGTTGTTGTGAATATGATGTGATTAAAATACGGATTATCCAGGAAAAGTGTTTATATTTGCTCCATCAATCCGCAGGATATTAACTTTAAAACGATATCTATGATGAAAAAAACCAGATTACTTATTGCTATGCTGCTCATGCTGGTCGCTGCCAGCGGTCATGCACAGGACAGTTATCGCCAGGCCGTGAAGGATTACCTGACCGCGAATGACCAGTTTGAGAAGACCAAGTCGATCATATCAAGTATGGGTATGTTGTTTGACGGTAAGGGCCAGGTGGACATTGACCAGTTGACGCAACGCTATCTTGACGAGCAATATGAGAAAGACATGTTAGACTGCTTCGTGCTCCAGATGACGGAAAAGGGTGTGTCTGAAGCCGATTTGAAAGAGGTGGTGTCGCTGCTAACCAGCCCTGCGGGCAAGGCCTACCAAGAGCATCAGCAAGAATGGCTATCGGAACTCCTCGCCGACATGATGTTGCCCCTTATGGCCATGTCACAGGATGTGGTGGACGCCGAGGACCCGTACGCAGAACTGGAATCCGTTATGGAGATTGTTGAGCCAAGAGAGGATATTGATGCCGCCTATGCCGAAAAATTCAAGAATACGATCATGGAATCGACTTTTGTCAAGAACATGACAGATCAGATAATGGAGGGGTACGAGAATGACACGGTTTCTGACCCCGATGAACAAAAATACCATGATTTTTTTGCCAAGTGGTGGAAAAGCAGTTTGCCCACAATCTTCCTGAATAGCGCATACGGCACTTTGACCCCCGAAGACCTTGATTATGCCGGTATGCTCTATTCCAACGATGCCTTTTGCAGGCTTGGAGACTTGGGCAATTTAGATCGTGATGCCGGCCAATGGGGCGATGTACTGGTCAAATATATGGAATGGATGGAGGAACAAGGCGCTACGCCCAGCGAGGATCCCGGAGTGGCTATGGAATTCTTGAAATCCATATTCGCTTCCTCAGGTATCGATCTATTCGGCACTGAAGAGGAAGCACCCGAAAAATCCTGGTTCGATATGGATCTTGAGGATTTGGGCCGTGGCAAATAACTCCATGGCCGGGTGAACATCCGCTTAACGATATCCATCAGCCGTTGTCAGATTGATCATGACAGCGGCTGATGCTGATTTTGGGCGGCTTATCAGATATTTTGTTACCGAAAGTGCCACTGTGTGCCGACTTTTTATGTAAATTTGCAGGATAAAACCCAAATTAAATTACAATTATGATGAAGAAATTCTTGCTTTTTATCGCCTTGATGGCGACGATGACGGCAGTGGCCGACACGCCCATGTGGATGCGCTATGCCCGCATCTCGCCCGACGGCAACAAGATTGCGTTCTGCTACAAGGGCGACATCTATGTGGTGCCCTCGACCGGCGGACAGGCTGTGCAGTTGACCTCACAGTCGAGTTATGAATCCATGCCCGTGTGGTCGCCCGACGGCTCGTTGTTGGCTTTTGCCAGCGACCGTAAGGGCAACTTCGACATCTTTGTGATGCCGGCCACCGGCGGACAGCCCAAACAGTTGACGCGCAACAGTGCCGCCGAGACGCCGTGGACCTTCAGCCCCGACGGCAAGTACATCTACTACAGTGCCTCGATTCAGGACCCCGCCAGCAGCATGCTGTTCCCCAGCGGCCGCTTGACCGAGGTCTATAAGGTGCCTGTCGAGGGCGGCCGTGCCACCCGCGAACTGGGTACTCCCGCCGAGTACATCACCTGGAACAAGGGCGGCGACTACTTCGTCTATCAGGACCGCAAGGGCGGCGAGGACGAGTGGCGCAAGCACCACACCTCGTCAATCACGCGCGACATCTGGTGCTATGACGCCAAGACAGGCAATCACACCAACCTGACCGACATCGGCGGTGAGGACCGCAACCCCGTCCTGAGCCCCGACGGCAAGACCGTCTACTTCCTGAGTGAGCGCAACGGCGGCTCGATGAACGTCTACTCGTTCCCCATCGACCGTCCCAGCCAACTCAAGGCCGAGACCAACTTCACGGTCAACCCCGTGCGTTTCCTGTCTATCGACAATGGCGGCACCCTGTGCTTCACCCAGGACGGTGAACTCTACACCATGCGTCCCGGCAGCCAGCCCCGCAAGGTGGACATCAGCCTGTGGCACGACGACAGCGACCAGGTGCAGCGCATGTCGCACACCCGTGGCGCTACCGATGCTGCGGTGTCACCCGACGGCAAGATGGTGGCCTTCATCGTGCGCGGCGAGGTCTTTGTGACCTCGGTGGAGTACAGTACCACCAAGCGCATCACCAACACCACCGCTGCCGAGAACTGGGTATCGTGGGGCAGCGACAACCGCACCCTGGCCTATGCCACCGAGCGCAACGGCAACTGGGAACTTGTCCTGGCGACTATGGACCGCAAGGACGACCCCAACTTTGCCAACGCCACCCTCATCAAGGAGGAAATCCTCCTGCCCTCGACCACCGTTGAGCGCACCCGTCCCTGCCTGTCGCCCGACGGTAAGAAACTGGCCTTCATCGAGGACCGTTTCTGCCTCAAGGTGCTGGACCTCAAGACCAAGCAGGTGACCCAGGTGACCGACGGCTCGACCTGGTATGAGACCAACGGCGAGTTCAACTACTCGTGGTCGCCCGACGGCAAGTGGTTCGCCCTTGAGTTCATCGGCAACCAGCGTGACCCCTATACCGACATCGGCATCGTTTCGGCCAATGGCGGACCGATTACCAACATCACCGGCAGCGCCTACATCAGCGAGGATCCCCGCTGGGTGATGGAGGGCAACGCCATCATGTTCCGCAGCAACCGCTACGGTATGCGCAGCCACGCTTCATGGGGCTCGCAGGATGACGTCTTCCTGGCCTTTGTCAACCAGGAGGCTCTCGACCGCTACAACCTCAACAAGGAGGACTATGAGTTGCTGACCGAGGCCGAGAAGGAGGCCAAGAAGGCTGAGGAGAAGAAAGCCGAGGAAGCCAAGAACAGCAAGAAGAAAGGAAAAGCCGCTGCCGACGAGAAGAAGCCCGCCAGCAAGGACATCAACGTGGAACTGGCAGGCATCGAGGACCGCATCGTGCGCGTGACGCCCAACTCGAGCAACATCTCGGGCTGCATGATCACCCCCGACGGCGAGTCGCTCTACTACCTGTCGGCTTTTGAGAAAGGCTATGACCTCTGGAAGATGGACCTGCGCAAGCACGAGACCAAACTGCTCAACAAGATGGGCGGCGGCGGTGCCGACATCCAGGCCAGCAAGGACGGCAAGACGCTGTTTGTGCTTGGCGGCAGCAAGATGCAGAAACTCACCGTTGCCGGTGACAAACTCACGGGCATCGACTACAAGGCCGACATGAAGATGGACCTGTTCGCCGAGCGCGAGTACATGTTCAACCACGTCGACAAGCAGATCGAGAAGCGCTTCTACAACCTCAACTACCACGGCTGTGACTGGAAGGCCAACGTGGAGACCTACCGCAAGTTCTTGCCCCACATCAACAACAACTATGACTTTGCCGACCTGCTGAGCGAGTTGCTGGGCGAACTGAACGCTTCACACACCGGTGGCCGCTTCTATCCCACCGGCGGCGAGGGCACGGCCGACCTGGGCCTCATCTATGACTGGAACTACACCGGCAACGGCCTCAAGGTCGACGAGGTGGTCGAGGGAGGTCCCCTGGCCAAGGCCAAGAGCCAGATCAAGCCCGGCACCATCCTCGAGAAGATCAACGGCGTGGCCATCGACGAGGAGAACGACTATACCGAACTGCTCAACGGCCAGGCTGGTAAGAAGACCCTGCTCTCGCTCTACAACCCCAAGACCGGCAAGCGCTGGGAAGAGGTGACCAAGCCCATCAGCAAGGGCGACCTGGGCGATCTGATGTACAAGCGCTGGGTAAAACGCAACGCCCACATCGTGGACAGCCTGTCGGGCGGTCGCTTGGGCTATGTGCACCTGGAGTCGATGAACGACGCCAGTTACCGCGACATCTACAGCGATGTGCTGGGTAAATACAACAAGTGCGCCGGCATCGTCATCGACACCCGCTTCAACGGTGGCGGTCGCCTGCACGAGGACATCGAGGTCCTGTTCAGCGGCCAGAAGTACTTCACACAGGTCGTGCGCGGACGCGAGGCCTGTGACATGCCCAGCCGCCGCTGGAACAAGCCCAGCATCATGCTGCAGTGCGAGGCCAACTACAGCAACGCACACGGTACCCCCTGGGTGTACAGCCATGACAAGTTGGGCAAACTCGTCGGCATGCCCGTTCCCGGCACCATGACCAGCGTGTCGTGGGAGCGCCTGCAGGACTCGTCGCTCATCTTCGGTATCCCCATCATCGGCTACCTGCTGCCCGAGGGCAACTACCTCGAGAACACCCAACTCGAGCCCGACATCAAGATTGCCAACAATCCCGAGACCGTTATCAACGGCGAGGACCTGCAACTCAAGGCCGCCGTCGAGGAGTTGATGCGCGAGTGCGGACTCAAGTGATTATTAAAATTGGTTAAATGCAGAAAGGCTAATTGCTATATAACCAAATAGTTGTACCTTTGCAGCCAAATTCAGAGCAAAGATGTTTGTCCGTAGTAAAATATCACAAACGTTCATGCGTCAATCGCTGCTTTTCTCTGTGCCTTTTCTGTTCAAGAACTTCCATAACGCTAAGAAGAATATGTGACTGCGTGGGACCCGGAAATCGGGTCCCATTCTGTTTTTTAATTACTATAAATGTTTCTCTATCATGTCTGATTTCATTACCAACAACTTGACCGACATCGTCGGTTACGCAGCGTCGATCTGCATGGTGCTGGGCTACATGCCTCAGGCAATTTACACCATCCGCACCCATGACACCGACGGGATCGCACTGCCCACCTTCCTGATGATGGGAGTGGGTGGCCTCTTCTTTGCCATCCAGGGCCTCTTGCTCGAGAACTGGCCTCTGCTCATCACCAATGTCATCACCACCACCGCAAGCGCCATCGTCTTTGGCATCAAGATGTATAACGACTATTGGAAGAAGGACAAGAAAGAGTGATGCCCGCCGATGTGGCAAAACATTCTTCTGACGATGTTGTCATAAGTATAAAAAGCGGTTTTTTTCTTTGGCAAATCAGAAAAAAACCTGTACTTTTGACAAATCAATACCTGCCCCAACGGCAGCGACGCTTAACCTTATATTAAATTAACTTAAAAATAAGGGAGACTTCTTGTACTGCAAATATACGTAACTTTAAATACTATAGTAATCTATGAGACTTAAACTGTTTTTGCTATTAGCACTCTTTGCCACCTTGCCGATGCTGGCGCAGCGTCAGGGTGTGCAAGGCACAGTGTTTGATGCCAAAAGCGGGTTGCCCGTTGTAGGGGCGACTGTAATCCTTGACCATCAAGGCAATGCAGCGACGACGGACTCAGAGGGTCTGTTCATCATCGATGATGCAGTCCCCGGTTCTGACCAACTGCTGATTCTCGCTTATGGCTACAATGACTGGTCACGTGACATCACCATTGTCAACGGCATGGTGGAGAACATGGGCGACATTCAGATTGAGCCTGTTTCTTTCGAGAGCGCTCAAGCCCTGGAGTTCCGCAATGCCATGGCCGACATGGCCCTGTCAGAGTCGCAACTTGAGGATGAGGAGGGAAATACCCAAGAGATTGCGCTGCTGAGCGGTGCGACCGACAACCCCTTCTACCAGGCCTCGAGTTACACCTTCAGCACCGCCCGTTTCCGCATCCGTGGTTACGAGAACCAGAAGACCGAGACCTACATCAACGGCATTCCGTTCAATGATGCAATCCGCTTCTCGTTCAACTACTCGATGACCGGCGGTATGAATCAGGCCTTCAGGAACAAGACCATCGGTATGGGCCTGGAGGAGAATTCCTACGGTTTTGGTGGCATTGGCGGTGCCAACAACATCAAGACCTTTGCTGCTGATTATGCGCCCGGCACACGTTTGAGTCTTGCCTATACCAACGGTAACTACCGTTGGCGCGGCATGGTGACTCATGCCACGGGCTTGAACAAGCACGGCTGGGCAATGACCGTTTCGGCAGTGGCCCGTTATGCCGACGAGGGTGTGTATCCCGGTTCGTTCTACAACAGCGTGGGTTATTTCCTCGCGTTGCAGAAGGTGTTCAACCCGCAGCACTCGTTGACGTTGACGACCTTTGGCGCACCGACCAAGCGCGCGGCCAACTCGGCAATCTATGAGGAGTGTGGCCGACTGGTGGGCAGCAACATGTACAGCCCTGACTGGGGCTGGCAAGAGGGCAAGAAACGCAACTCCAAGGTGGTTGAATCCTTTGACCCCACCGCTATCCTGAACTGGCTGTGGAAACCCAACGACCATGTTGCGTTGAACACGGGTTTCGCCTATCACAAGTCGTTCTACAGCAAGGCCGCGCTCAACTGGCACAAGGCTGCCGACCCGCGCCCCGACTACTATCGTTACCTGCCGTCCTATTATGATGTGAATACCGAGGCGTTTGACGTCTATTACGACCGCTGGCGCAGTGAGAGCGAATACACCCAGATCCGTTGGGACAACCTCTATCAGACCAACTACCTGAATAACCTTGAGGCCGACGAGACGGGTGTGGAGAAGGGTTCGACCTACATCCTTGAGAACCGCCACAGCAACCAGTCGAGTTTCACGCTGTCATCGGTACTCAACATGCGCTTCTCCAACCAGTTGACCATGCAGACCGGTGCCAACGCCAACTACACCTTGTCGTCCTACTACAAGACCATCAAGGACCTGCTGGGCGGTCGCTACTGGCTTGACATCGACAACTTTAGCGAGCGCGACTTCCCCGAGAATCCCGACATGGCCCAGAACGATATGGAGAACCCCAACCGCAAGGTGGGCAAGGGTGACCGTTTCGGTTACGACTACGATATCCTGACCCTCAAGGCGCAGTTGTGGCACCAGTGGGTGCTGAACCTGGCCAAGTGGGAATTGTTTGCCAGTGTCAAGGGTGAGTACTTCCAGTTCCAGCGCGATGGTAAGATGCGCAACGGACGTGCTCCCGAGAACTCCTACGGCAAGGGTGACACCCACCGTTTCTTGACCTATGGCGCCAAGGCCGGTATCACCTTCAAACTGGATGGCCGCAACAGTTTCACGGGCCATGCCTACTATGGCACCGAGGCCCCGCGTCCCTATGACGCCTACATCTCGTCGCGCACCAAGGACGACGTCATCGACCTCAAGGTGGAGAAGACCTTCTCGGCCGACCTGAGTTATGCGATGAACTTCCGCAACTTCAAGAGCATCGTGACCGTATTCTTCACCGACCAGCGTGACAACACCGAGCGCACGGCATTCTATGACGACCAGTACAGCACCTTCTGTAACTTCGCGCTCACGGGCGTCCACAAGCAGTACAAGGGTGTCGAGGTAGGTTTGAGTTACAAACTCTCGCCCTCGCTCACCATGAGTGCCGCTGCCAACATTGCCCGCTATCAGTACAAGAACCGTCCCATCGGCACCCGCAGTTATGAAAACGGTGTGCAGGAAGACGTCACCGAGATGGTTTATCTGAAGAACTTCTATGTGGCTGGCTCGCCCCAGGAGTGCTACATGCTGGCATTCAACTGGGCTGGCCCCAAGCAGTGGTTTGTTGAATTGAATGGCGCTTGGATGAACCGCTCCTATGTGAGCATCTCGCCTGTGCGCCACGTCGAGATGCCCACTCTGTACACGATGGCCAATAGCGAAGAGCACCTCCAGCAGATGATCAAGGACATCACCCAGCAGGAGAAACTCAACGAGGCTCTGGTCATCAATGCAAGCATCGGTCATGTGATTTATCTCAACCGCACGGCATCGCTCAACATCAACCTGAACCTGAACAACATTCTTGACAACAGGAACATCCAGACGGGTGGCTATCAGCAGGGTCGTATCGACACCAAGGATATCACCAACACCGCCAACAAGTTCCCCAACAAGTATTACTACGCACAGGGCTTCAAGATGTTCCTGAACTTGGGTCTGAAGTTCTAATCATTCATCAATTTCAACAATCAACCAGATATTAATAAAACAAACAATACAACCACTATGAAACGTTTTAATTATTATCTCAGCCTGATGCTTCTGTTGGTGTTCACCGCTGCTTGCAATGATGAGTTTGACCAGCCGCCCATGGTGATTCCCACCGCCGAGCACACCCCCAACATGACCATCGCTGAATTCAAGGCCAAGTACTGGCAGGACGCCGTCAATTACATTGACACCGTCAAGGAAGACATCGTCATCCACGGTTGGGTGACCAGTAGTGACGAGAGCGGCAACATCTACAAGTCGCTTTATATCATGGACGAGTCGGGCGCTGGTATCAACATCTCGATCAACCAGAACAGCCTGTACAACAACTACCGCCTCGGCCAGGAAATCGTGATCCCGATGAAGGATTACTTCGTGGGCAAGTACAATGGCCAGCAGCAGTTGGGTTACCCCGCATGGTATGCCAGCGGCAGCGTGTGGGAGGCAACCTTCCTGCCCCAGGCCATGTGGGAGTCGATGGTAGAACTCAACGGCCTCCCCAACCTGAGCAAGATTGACACCCTTGATGTCAGCATCAGCGACTTCCAGGGCAAGACCGATGCCGAGACGCTGCTCAAGTATCAGGGCCGACTCGTGCGCATCAGCGGTGTACACTTCACCGAGGCCAATGGTAAAACCACCTATGCCGAGGCCAGTGCAACGACCAACCGCACCATCGCCGACGAGGATGGCAACCAACTCATCGTGCGCAACAGCAACTATGCCGACTTCCGTGCCGATACCCTCCCCGAGGGTGACGTTGACGTTGTGGGTCTGCTCAGTTTCTACGCTACCCGTCAGAATTCGTCGGGCACCTGGCAGTTCTACCTGCGCGATGCCCACGACGTGATTGGCGGTGGCGGTAAGGGTACCCATAGCAATCCTTACACGACCGTGGAGGCTGTAGAAGCCCAGAATAGCGGCGCTAAGGGTTGGGTAACCGGCTATATCGTGGGTGCTGTAGGTCCCGAGGTGACCACCGTCAGCGGCAATGCCGACATCGAGTGGAAGGCTCCCACCACACTCGACAACACCATCGTGATTGCCGATGATCCCAACTGCACCGATATCAACAGGTGCATCATCATCCCGCTGCCCCAGGGCTCCAAGGCCAGGGAAGAACTCAGCCTCAAGGCTTATCCTGCATTGTACAAGAAACCGATTATGGTGAAAGGTCCGCTGGTATCCTTCATGGGCAAGGCTGGCTTGAACCCGCTGGATGCTTATGAGCGTCCCGAGGTACCCATCCTCATGCTGGAAGAGGGCTTTGACACCGCACTGCCCGAGAATTGGTTCAACGTAACGGTTAGCGGTGACAAGGCTTGGTACCAGACGGTATTCACCCAGACGGGTAACGGCTATGCCGCCATGACGGGTTACAAGGGCACCAATCCTCCCTTTGATGCTTGGCTCATCACGCCCTATCTGGACATCCAGAATGCCGCCAGCAAGATCCTGACCTTCCGTACCCAGGTGGCCGGCTACGGCAGCACGACCAGCCATTTTGAGGTTTACATCCTCGATTCCCGCGACCCGAGCACGGCTTCTGTCAAGGTGAAACTGAATCCTGCTATCGCCACTCCCACTGGCGGCACGCCCGTTTACAGTGACTGGAAGGAGTCTGGTGAGGTTGACCTGAGCCAGTGGGCCGACGGCTGCTACTACATCGGTTTCCGCTTCTATGCTACCCAGGATGCCAACTATGCTACCTGGTGTGTTGACGATGTGACCTTCGGTCTCGCTCCCAAGTTGGATACCTCGTCCGACTTCGAGACGATGCCTGCCCGCACCACCACGCTGGGCACCTACACCTCGACCAAGGGTTGGGTTGCCAGCAACTGTACGCTGCTCGAGGGAGGCGCTACCGACGGCAACCCCGTGTTCTCCTTCATCGGCTACGCCCTGGGCTCCAGCACCGAGTACGCCAAGGCTCCGACCATGAACGGCGGTACCGGTAGCGTGGGCACCATCAAGTCGCCCGTCCTGAAGGGTGGCATGACCAAGTTGCGCTTCAACTATGGCTGTGCTTACTCGGGCAAGGTGCTCAAGTTCCGCGTCGACGTGAAGCAGAACGGCAATGTCGTTAAGACCTGGACCATCTCCAACGACAACGTGACCCAGAAGAACGCTTATGCCTTCGAAGAGAATGTTTCGGTCAATGGCGACTTCACCATCGAGTTCACCAACCTGTGTCCGTCCAACGCTACGGGCAACACCCGTGACCGCGTCTCGATCTGGAACGTTAATTGGGATGCTGCAGAATAATCATTCATAGGATAATTGCTTTAAACTTTAGCCTTGACCGCTTGTCATAAGGTAAAATTTTGAAGTCTAACATCTAAATACAGATACGAACTATGAAAAAGTTATTATACATGGCCTTGGCACTGGTGACGCTGTCACCGGTGCTGGCCCAAGCCCAAGACCAGGAAACGGATCGTCGCTACACGATGTATGGCGTGATGTTCTACAACCTGGAGAACCTGTTCGACACCATCAATAACAACGGCCAGTATGACTTTGAGTTCTCGCCGCAAGGCGCCCGTCAGTGGAACGGCACCAAGTATTGGCAGAAACAGCACAACATGGCCTACGCCATCTCCCAGATGGAGGTCAAGGGTTCGCCTGCCGTGGGTCCCGTCCTCATCGGTGTGAGCGAGATTGAGAACATCACCGTGTTGCAGGACCTCGTGCGCCAGCCCGAACTCAAGGACCGCCACTACCAGATTGTGCACCACGACAGCCCCGACCGCCGCGGTGTGGATGTGGGCCTGCTGTACAATCCCAGGTTCTTCAAGGTGTTGAATGTCACCAACCAGAGGATTAACAAGTACCTGCCCGACAATCCCGATTTCCGTTCCCGTGACCAGTTGTGTGTCACCGGTATGCTTGCCGGCGAGAAGGTGTCGGTGATTGTCAACCACTGGCCTTCGCGACTGGGTGGCGAGGAGCAGTCGAGTTACCTGCGCGAGGCTGCCGGACGCATGGCCCGCGAGACCATGGACTCACTGCTGCGCGACGACCCCAACCAGGGCATCATCTTCATGGGTGACTTGAACGATGACCCGCAGAACAAGAGTTGCAGCGAGGCCATCGGCGCCAAGAGGGAAATCAAGGACTGCCCGGGCGACGGCACCTGCTTCAACCCGTGGTGGAACATCCTCAACAGGGGCATCGGTACGCTCGGTTACAGGGGCAACTGGAACCTGTTTGACCAGATTATCTTCACCGACTACTTCCTGCGCAACTATGACAGCAAGGACAAGCCCACCTTGACCTTCTTGCGTGCCGAGGTGCTCAACCGCAAGTTCTTGCGCTCGAGCGAGGGCGACCGTCAGGGTTATCCCCTGCGCACCTTCTCGGGAGGCGTCTTCCTCAATGGCTACAGCGACCACTTCCCCACGATGATCTATCTCGTGAAGGAGGTCAAGTAATCGGTCATCAATCCATCATCAAGCGGGGCAGTCACCATTGCGGCGGCTGCCCCGCCTGTTGTCGGCCTGCCGCTCGTCGTGGTACCGCTGTGGCAGGGTAGTGTCAGCGGCTGATGGCCGTGAGGCATCGCCTTGTTTGTCATGGGGTTTTACGGTTTTCGTCGTGATAAATTCCTTTTTTTGTCTATTATTTTTGTAAAGGCGGGAATCGTTGACTATCTTTGCGATATGTTATAAAAAACTGTTATGGAGATGAATAACGGACTTGATACGCACAAGACAAGTTACCGCTACTTGGTTCTGCACCTGCTGTGCTGGGCGGTGGTCATCGTTGCCCCCCTGTTTTTCCACAGTTCTGAAGACACGTGGGCGATGGCATGGAACCGGTTTATACGAGGCCTGGGAGGACCATTGGCCTGTATGTTCATGTTCTATCTGAACTATTTGTGGGTAGTGCCCCGTTTCATGATCAAGAAGCGGGACTGGAAGAGTTTTGTGGTCATCAACCTGCTTGCGTTGGTGCTGTGTTTGCTCTTCATTGATGTGTGGCACCTCATGTGTCAGCAGTGGCTGCCCGAATTGGCCAATAGGGCTCCTGGTCCCGCTGGCAAACGTCCACTGCGCATGGCGCGCTACTTCTATCTTATCGTGTGGCTTGTCCTGTGCATCGCCCTGGCGGTGGCTGTGCGCATGTATCGTCGCTGGCAACACATCGAGGAGGCCCGCAAGGAGGCCGAGGCGGCACGAGCCGAGGCCGAACTGAGCAACCTGCGCAACCAGTTGAACCCCCACTTCCTGCTCAATACGCTCAACAACATCTACGCCCTCATCGCCTTTGACCAGGAGAAGGCACAGACCGCCGTCGGCGAGTTGAGCAGACTGCTGCGCCATGTGCTCTACGAGAACCAGCAGGACTTCGTGCCGCTGTGCAAGGAGGCCGACTTCATGCGCAACTATATCGAGTTGATGAAAATCCGCGTGACCGACAACGTGAAAATCGATGCCAACCTGAATGTCGCACCCAACGACTCCACTCCCGTGGCGCCGCTCATCTTCATCTCGCTCATCGAGAATGCCTTCAAGCACGGCATCTCGCCGCAGGGCTCCGGCGAAATCAAAATCGACCTGAACCAGGTGAACGGGGATATCACCTGCGAAATCACCAACACCTGCTATCCCAAGCGCGAGAACGACAAGAGCGGATCGGGCATCGGCCTGGAGCAGGTGAGCCGCCGCCTGGAACTGATGTACCCCGACCGCTACACCTGGGAAAAGGGCACGACGGCCGACGGCAAGCAGTATCATTCCAAAATAATCATCAAGAAAGAACAAAAGTCATGATCATCAAGTGTGCCATAGTCGACGACGAACCGCTGGCGGTGGAACTGCTGGCGAGTTATGTGAAAAAGATACCGTTTCTGGAACTGTGCGGCAAGTACAGCAACGCCACCGATGCCCTCCACGGCATCGGCGAGGAGCCTGTCGACCTGCTGTTCCTCGACATCCAGATGCCCGAACTCAACGGCTTGGAGTTGAGTAAGATGGTGCCCGAGAACACACGCATCGTCTTCACCACCGCCTTCAACCAGTATGCCGTGGACGGTTTCCGCGTCAATGCGTTGGACTATCTGTTGAAACCCATCAGTTACGCCGACTTCCTTGAGGCGAGCAACAAGGCCCTGCAGTGGTTCCAACTCGTGCAGCAGAACGAGCAGCAGGCACAGGCCGCCGCTCCCGCGCCCGAGGAGGAACAGCGCAGCATCTTTGTCAAGAGCGAGTACAAACTGCTGCAGATAGACCTGGACGATATCCGCTACATCGAGGGCTTGAAGGACTATGTGAAAATCTACACCGAGCAGTCGCCGCATCCCATCTTGTCGCTGATGAACATGAAGGCCATCGAGCAGATGCTGCCCGCCTCGCGTTTCATCAGGGTGCACCGCTCGTTCATCGTCCAGAAGAGCAAGATCCGCGAGATTGAGCGCAACCGCATCGTCTTTGGCGACGTCTACATCCCCATCGGCGACAGTTACAAGCAGGCTTTCCAGGACTTCATCAACAACAAGTGACGCCCCGGCCCTGGCGGCCGCTGCACCAAAATATCGTCTGAAAAATTTGTGTAATCAAAAAATAATTACGTAATTTGCATTATTAAAATTTAATAATTGATTACTGATAATGATTTATGGCAAAGAAACAGGCGATAAAAATCAAGAATCCATTTGTTAATCAGGGCTATGTGAGTCCTGAATATTTCTGCGACCGCCAACGGGAGACGGCCGAAATGCTCAATCATTTCGAGAATGGCCGCAATATTACCCTTGTTTCGCCACGCAGAATAGGCAAAACGGGTCTTATCAAGAACCTGTTTTACCATATTGAAAAGCATAATAAGAACGCGATTTGCCTGTATTTGGACATCTTTGCGACCAAGAATCTGCAGGATTTTACCGAGATGTTCGGCGCTGTGGTCTTCAATGGCTTTGCGCAGAAGGAGAGATCCTTTCTGCAGAAGGCCGCCCACGTGCTGAGCAGCCTGCGCCCGGTCTTTACCAACGACCCCTTCACGGGACTGCCCAAGATGTCGATTACCGTCGAACCCTCGCGCTCGCAGTTGACTATCCAGCAGATTTTTGACCTGCTGTCGGCCAGCAAGCGCGACATCTACATCGCTATCGACGAGTTTCAGCAGATTGCCAATTATCCCGAGACGGGCACCGAGGCCTTGCTCCGCTCCCACATCCAGTTTGCAAGCGGTGTCCATTTCATCTTTGCCGGCAGCAAGTTCCGCCTGATGGCCGAGATGTTCGGGTCGCCGCAGCGCCCCTTCTTCCAGAGCACCGAGATGATGGACCTCAAGGCGCTCGACAAGGAGGTGTACTACGACTTTGCCAAACACTTCTTTGAGAAGAAGCGCGGCAGCCTGGACCATGACTCCTTCATCCAACTCTATGACTGTTTCGAGGGCCACACCTGGTACATACAGAGCGTGCTCAACCGTCTCTATGACAACTGCATCCATGTCAAGTCGATGAAGGAGGTGAACCGTGAGATTGTCCATGTGGTGGAATCCAGGGCGCCGCAATACGAGAGTCTGGCGCAGTTTCTGTCGTCCAACCAGTTCAACCTGCTCAAGGCCATCGCCAGCGAGGGCATCGTTGCCGAACCTACGGGCGGGCGTTTCATCAGGCAGCACAACATGGCCTCGGCCAGCGTCGTGCAGTCGGCCTTGAGGGGCCTTACCGAGAAGGAGATAGTCTACCGCACGCCACGCGGCTACATCGTCTATGACCGCTTCATGAGCATCTGGCTCAAGCGCACCTTCGGATAAGGGCTGCGTCGCAGCGCTTGGCATAGTTTTTGTACTGCCGCCTTTTAGGACAGATTTTTGTGTAACTGATCAATCATCAATAACGAATCGGATATGGAATTCTACATGAATGTTGGTGGCCGACAGGAAGGCCCGTTCACCGTCGAGGAATTGTCGCAGAAAGGGATTTCTCCCGAGAGCGAAGTGTGGACCCAGGGCATGAACGGCTGGCAGCAGGCCGGCGACGTGCCTGAGTTGACCGCCGTGTTGCAGCGTGCCGAGTTCGAGGCCGCCCAACAGGCTTCGCGCGCTGCCGAGCGGCAGGCGACCATGGGACAGCCCTATAACCCGCAGCCCCCCGCACAGCAGCCCTACGGCTACGCCTATCAGGCTCCGCCCCAGGTGCCGTTGCAGCAGCCGGTCAAGAAGAGAGGCTGCATGCCGTGGCTCGTTGCAGGTCTCATCTTGGCTGTCTTGTTCGGTGCCATGGTGTTCACCTGCCCTGACAAGCAGGACCATGAGCAGGCCATCCAACAGGTGGCCCGAAACTGGGTAGACCACAAGTTGCAGGATAAGTTGGAAACCCTCACCGGAAACGAGGGATGGGGCAGTTACCTGCGCGACGTCATTTCCAAACTTGTTGCGGATTTCACCGGCAAAGGGACCGATTATGCCATTTCACACTATCTCGAGGTGAAGAATTACATGGTGTGCTCGGTAGGTACCATCAGTCTGGGGGACAAGGACAAAATGGTGTCGCTTGGCATCTTCGGGCACGTGTTCACCTTCGACGAGCAGGACCTCGATGTCTTGTGGGACAAGGCTTGGGATGACTATTGGGCCTCCAACAGCCTGATTCCGTCATTTGGACAGGAAGACAAGTCGGCCAGAACCAATATATTGCCCGATACGATTATGGGCATCGAGGTGCCCGACGAGGTTGACTCCCTGGTCAACGACGTGACCGATGATGCCATCCGTGCAGCCAAGGAGTGGGCCAAGCAGCAGTTTGACGAACTCTGACCCGCACACTGCCTGACTAAGGCAATAAAAAAGGTAACGATGTAGCAGTTGGCCCATCAGTTATATTAACCGCCCTGCGGGCGGGAAAACATGTGCAAACCTAAGGCAAACGAACTTGTTCGATTTGCTGAGGTGCCGCCATGTTTCGGGAAATTAGAAGAAAATTAAATTTTAAAATATAATTTGGTTAATTTCCCGTGCGAAGCACGGTTAAATGATACGTGGTTCATTCGCAGGGCCAACTTCTATATCATTGCAATATAAAAAGCAGGAACCCCGCTGGGGCTCCTGCTTTTTTATGCTGTGGCAAGCCGATCAATAGTTCTCGGCCTTGATCTGGAAGTAAGCCTGGGGATGGTTGCACACGGGGCACATCTCGGGGGCCTTCTTACCGATAACGACATGGCCGCAGTTGCTGCACTGCCAGATGGTGTCACCGTCGCGCGAGAACACGATGCCCTCCTTGATGTTGTTCAACAGTTTCAGGTAGCGCTCCTCATGCAGTTTCTCGATGGCGGCAACGCCCTCCATCTGCTCGGCGATCTCGATGAAACCCTCCTCGCGGGCTTCCTCGGCCATGCGCTTGTACATGTCGGTCCACTCGAAGTTCTCACCGGCTGCGGCATCCTCCAGGTTCTCGATGGTACCTTTCACGGCACCACCCTGCAGGTGCTTGAACCACAGTTTGGCGTGCTCCTTCTCCTGGTTGGCGGTCTCCTCAAAGATGGCAGCGATCTGCACATAACCGTCCTTCTTGGCCTTAGAGGCATAGTAGGTGTACTTGTTACGGGCCTGTGACTCGCCGGCAAAGGCTTCCATCAGGTTCTTTTCGGTCTTGGTTCCTTTCAACTCTTTCATTGTGATAGTGATTAGTTAGTGATTAATTTGATGTCATTATTTCAGTGCTACAAAGATAGTGATTTTTTATAGCCCATTGCACAAGAGGCATCACTTTTTCATGCACATTTCGCCGATAGCGGTCTGATGATTGAATTATTATTGGTATTCGGGGCGGTGGGGGTAGTGGTTGCGCAGCGACTCAAAGGCCGAGGGGTCGGTCTTGAGGCGGGCGGTGTCGGCCAGGATGTCATAACTGGCGGCAATGCCGTCGAGGGTCACCTGTGTCGCGCCTGTGGCGGGGCTGGCAATCTCGGGGACGGGGATGTCCCAGCCGTAGAACTCGTTGAGGGCGGTGAGCATCATGGCGGTGCCGCGTTGCTTGCCCTCGGCGCTGTAGCCGGCGATGTGAGGCGTGGCGACGATGGCTTTTTCCAGTAATTCTCGGGAGATGTTGGGCTCGTTTTCCCAGCAGTCGAGGCCCATATCACCATGCCAGCCCAGCAGGGCGGCATTGTCGGCAATGGGGCCGCGCGCGGCATCGAGAATCAGGCGGCATCGCGTCAGGCTGTCAAGGAACCGCTGGTCACACAGGTGCCAGGTGGGCCACTGGCCGTCGCGGGTGAGCGGTGTGTGGAAGGTGATGATGTCGCAGCGGCGCTGCAACTCGTCGAGCGGGGAGAAAATGTCATCATGAGAACCGTCCCTGTTTTCCAGCGGGGGGTCGTTGAGCAGGGTGGTGAAGCCGAGTTGGCGTGCCCAGCGGGCGACGATGGAGCCGATGTGGCCCACGCCGATGACACCCAGGGTGAGGCCAACAGGTGTGGCAATGCCGCGGGCTTGCATCCAGGCGTGGATGGCGGCCATGGCCCATTGGGCCACTGCGGGGGCGTTGCAGCCGGGGGCGTTGCGCACGGTGATGCCGTGGATGGCGCAGTAGTCGAGGTCGAGGTGGTCGGTGCCGATGGTCGCCGACCCGATGAACCTGACGCGGCTGCCGTCGAGCAGGGCAGCGTTGCAGCGGGTGCGGGTGCGCACGATGAGGGCATCGGCCTCACGCACGGCCTCGCGTGTGATGTCGTGCGGCTCGAGATACAGCACCTCGGCCCGTGGCTCGATGAGGCCCCGGATGTGCGGGATGTGGCTATCGACGATGATTCTCATGACAACAACAGGCTGCTTGCACCCCATCCCACACATGCCGCGATAAACAGCAAAAGCAGGATGTAGCGGTTGTGGAACGACGTCTTCAGGGTGTGGGCCTGGGCGACCTGCACGGCGACACTCAGGTTGAGCAGGGGCAGGTAGACGGCCACGTCACGGTAGTTGACACACAGGGCGATGACCGTGGCCACGAGCAGGACGACGAAATAATAATTATAGACGCGTGTCTGCTTCCTGTAGTTCATGATAGTGAACAGGTTGGACACGGCCAGGATGATGCCTGTCGCGGCCGTTGCCACGGCAAGCAGCAGCAAGCGGTTGATGTCCGGCTGCCCGATGAGTTGCCAGATGCCGTTGAGTTGGAGCGGGTTGAAATCGGCGGGCGACACGAGTCCCAAGCCAAGAACAATCCAGAACGGAGTGATCAGACCAAAGAGCATCGCCAGCACGCCCTTGAAGTTGAACACGCCCATATAGAGGAATCCCAGACAAAATGCGGGAATCAGAATCAGAAAGGCATAATGGAACATGCAGCCCGTCGCAATCATCGCGAAAATCACGAACACGTTGCGCTGGCTGTGGCGGTCCTGATAGGAAGCGAACAGGGGCAGTATCGAGAGTGCCGTGACAAGGACCAGCAGCGAGCCCACGTTGAATGTGGCGAGGCTCCAGGGGTTGGCCAGTTGCAGCAGGAAGAAGGACGAGACAAACAGATGGGTCACCGAGCGCACAAAGTTGTACACCTTGTTCACCGCCAGCATGATGCCGCCGATGGCCAGCATACACAGCAGGTTGGCTGCCACGGCGAGCGGTCCGCTCTCGATGAGTTCATCCTTGAGGGTAAAGAAGATGCCCGCACTGTGGCCGGTGGGCGGCTGCAGCCCTGACGACAAAGCAACGGCCGACATCGCCATGAGCGCCAAAGCACACAACAATGCAAAAGGACGTCCGTTGAAGTATTCGTTGATATGTTCCCTTGTCGACATTGCTCTGGATTCAGAACACAAGAAAGACAAAAAAGACAATCATCTTTTCCGCTGTTGAGGATTATTCTTGTCTTTCTTGTCTTTATGTTTTTTTAGTCTTGGTTGTCCTTGGGCTCCTGGTCGGTGGGAGTGTCCAGGTCGCGGCGTTTCCAACTCTTGCGGCGTCCGTGGATGATGGGCACTTCCTTGTCGGCACTGAGGGTGGGCTTGCGGTCGCGCAGGATGCGTTTGGCAAAGGTGGACGTGTGGCGGAACTCCTGGTCGAAGTCATCATCGTAGCGGCCCTTGCGGTCACGGTTGTCCACGTCGGCCATCAGGCGGCGGTCGCGTGCCACGGCAGCGCGGCGCTGACGCTCCTCGTCACTGATGGGGCGCTCATCGTGGCGGTCATCGTCATGTCGGCGGGGGCGCTCGTCGCGGCGGTCGTCATCAAAGCGGCGGCGCGGACGTTGTTCGTCACGTGGTCCCGCATCGCGGCGTGAATGGTAGTTGCCCTTGCTGCGTTCGCTGGCGCGGAACTCCTCGTTGCGGATGTGTTCGCCGCGCTCGCGCATCTGGTCATATTTGCCGTCAAAGATGACGTACTGCAGCAGTTCGCAATCCAAGCCACCGTTGTTCAAAGCATATTTTACCGAAGGCTTCAGGCCGATTTTGAAGTACTGTTCCTTGTCGTAGCAGATGAGCCAGGCGTTGTAGCCCCTGAAGGTGTGCTTGAGTTTGAAACCCAGGTCACGGTAGAACTGGTCGATGTCCTCCACGTCCAGGCGTTCGCCATAGGGCGGGTTGGTGATGAGCGTGCCGCCTTCGGGCACGAGTTCTATCTCGTTGATGTCGCGGCGCTCCAGTTCGATGTATTTGTTCAGGCCTGCGTTTTTGACGTTGGCGCGGGCGATGGCAATGGCCTTGCCCTCGATGTCGCTGCCGTAAACCTTGTGGGTGAATTCCCGTTCGGCACTGTCGTCGTTATAGATTTTATTGAACAGTTCCTCGTCATAGTCGGGCCACTGCTGGAAGGCGTAGTGGTCGCGATATACGCCGGGGGCGATGTTGGCGCCGATGAGGGCTGCCTCGATCAGGAACGTGCCCGAGCCGCACATGGGGTCAATCAGGTCGGTCTTGCCGTCCCAACCGCTCAGCAGGATGATGCCGGCCGCCAGCACCTCGTTGATCGGGGCCTCGGTCTGTGCTACGCGCCAACCGCGCTTGAACAGCGGTTCACCGCTGCTGTCGAGCGACACGGTCACTTCGCGGCCCGAGATGTGGACGTCAAAACGGATTTGCGGATTGGTCAGGCGGATGCTGGGACGCTTGCCGTATTTATCATTGAAGAAGTCGGCAATGGCATCCTTGACACGATAGGTGACGAAACGCGAGTTGTTAAAGTCCTCGCTGTAGACAGTGGCGTCGATGGCAAATGTGGTGTTAACGGTCATCAACTGTTCCCAGTCGAACGTCTTCAGTTGCTCATACAGGTCGTCGGCACTCGTCGATTTGAGGGTGATGAACGGTTTGAGAATGCGTATTGCCGTGCGGCAGGCAAAATTTGCCCTATAGAGCATCTCTTGGTCTCCCTTGAAGTAAACCACGCGGTTCCCTTCGGCCACCTCCTCGGCGCCCAGGGCGCGCAACTCGTCGGCAAGGACTCCTTCCAGTCCGAGGAAGGTCTTGGCCACCATGTCAAATTTGTCAGTCATCATGTTCTAATATTAATTAGTGCTGCAAAGATAGTGCAAGTCGAGCGGAGAACAAAACAAGAAACAAAGTTTTTTGTTTTTTATCCCGAGACGCAGCCTATCTTCGGCGAGGAGAGATAACTCCGAGCCACCGTTAGTGCAAGTCGAGCGGAGAACAAAACAAGAAACAAAGTTTTTTGTTTTTTATCCCGGTGCAAGTCGAGCGGAGAACAAAACAAGAAACAAAGTTTTTTGTTTTTTATCCCGAGACGCAGCAACCTGTACCCGTTGGACAGAAAAATGATTGGGACAAAAGAAAGCCCCTTGTCCCAACCTGTAGCGATGAGATGATACCGCTTATTTGCCGAGGATCTTATTGATAAGCGCAGTCACGTCGTTGATGTCAATCTCTCCATTTTCAGCGATATCGGCGCATTCGGTGCATATCTCAGAGCCGACGCCCAGCACGTAGCCAATCAGGGTGGTCACATCGTTGATGTCGACTACGCCGTTGTGGTTCACATCGCCGACTTCGTGAATTTGGGTTTGATGGTAATAGTTGAGGATGTAATTGATGCCTGCCAGCGCATCAATCTTGCCGTTGCCGAAGTGGCTGGCATGGGGACCGTTATTCACCCACTCGTCGCGGATGGCCGTCTGTGCCATGATGTCCTTGATGTCGGTGAGCGTGAAACTCAAGTCGCACTCGCTGGCTACCTGCATCCACAGGGCGAGGATGCCCGCCACGGTGGGCGTCGCCATCGAGGTGCCCGACATGGCATCATAGGGGGCCAAAGCATTGTTCACCACGGGGGTGTAGTTGCGGGTCACATAGTGGTTGACGGCCGACACGACCACCTGACCGGGAGCGCTGATCCAGGGCAGTTGCACACCCAGTGGGCCTGCTCCCGCCACGGCATAGGACGAGAAGTCGGAGATGTCGCCCAGCGCGTTGGAACCGGCCTCGACGCGGCTCACGTAGGAGCCTACCGCGATGACATTGGGGTCGGTAGACAACGTGCCGGCGCTCATGTCGTCGGTGCCGCACACCCAATCATGACCCTCGGTGGTCAGGAAATCGGTGAAGTAGCCGCTGCCGGCACCCCACACGTCGATGACCGCAGAGCCCGTCGTGGGGAAGAACTCCACGGCAAGCGTGTAGTCGCTGTTGCGCTCCTCATCATAACTCAGCGACTTCAGGTTACTCGAGAAGAGCATCAATTCGGTCTTGTCGGCGGTGACGTAATCCTTGTAGACATACAGGATGCCGCTATAATAGTCGCCCAGCCCGGGAATCTCGGTGCGCGCACCGGTGGGAATGACGGTCGATGTGGTGAGGATTTCGCCGGTGTGGGCATCCAGCACGTGCACCGTGCACCCCATCTCGGTGTCGCCGAGCGAGCGGCACCAGGCATCGGCCAGATAGCCGTAATAGAAATATCCCTTGCCTGCATTGGCCAGGTAACTGCAGCGCAGGATGGAACGCAGCGGTGCTGTGCTGCTGGCGGTGCCGCTGATGTAGAAGCCGCCACCCTCGGCTGGGTCGGCAGCGTTGGCGTCGTTGCCCGTGGCAAACACGCAGAAGTTGTTGGGATGCTCGTCGCCGAAGTATTCGGCAATGACGTCCGAGAAATCACTCGTGCCGTCGTGCGGGCCATAGAGCCAACTGTAACTGTTGCTCACAACCAGCGGCTTGCCCTCTTGGGCAGCATAATTGGACATCAACTGGAACGCATTGCAGATTGATGTGGCGGTCATGTTGCCCAGACCGGCCAGATAGAGGTCGGCACCAGGGGCCATACCGCCATAGGTGGCATGGCTGTGGTCGTCGGTGACGGTGACCTCGTTGCCGTTGACGATGACGCTCGATCCGCCGGCGATGGCACTGGTGTGGGTGCCGTGGTCGATGTTGGCGTTATCGGTGGTCAGTGCGTCGATGTTGCTGTATTCGGTGCGCGACACGTAGGCGCGCTTGATGCGCGAGTTGCCGTCTTTGTCCCTGAAGGCGGGATGTTGGAAGTCGATGCCCCTGTCGATGACACCGAGCACAACGCCCGTGCCGTCGTAGTGCTTGTCCAGGCCGGCGCCGATGGCATCGCTCGACAGCGTGAGCACGTCATCGACATTGGTCACATGGCGCGACTGGTCGCTCTCGGTCTGCATCACGGGCGACACATTCACGCGGGTGACGCAGGGCAGCGCGGCGACTTGCTCAATCATGTCGACGGGGATGAGGGTAGTGAGCAGGGTGCCTGCCTTGAAACGGCATTCCACGACCACGCCCATGGCTTCGAGTTGACTGACGGCGCTCTCGCCGTCAACGTGCACGAAGGCGGCAACACAGGTCTTGCCGTTGACAATTTCGGGCGAAGCGAAGGGGCGCTCGATGGCGCGGCACTCTTCCTGGTGCGACGAAAACATCAGATGGTCGGCCGGGGCATCAAAACTGATGACACCCCGCATCTCGTCAAGAAACATCTGGGTGGTCATCGACAGTTTGCCATTAACGGCAATCTGGCCCTGCAGGGTTAAACCGATGAGCATCAGTCCAACCAGCAAGGTGATGCGTGTGAGTGAAGTGTTTAGTCTGGTTTGCATAGCAATCAATAAAGATGAAAAAAACCGGTTCACCGGATTCAGTATTAAACAGGTGCTTGATAATGATAGGATAGGGCAAAGATACTTCAAAATTCCTTAACTTTGAGAAAATAATGCTACCTTTGCCGAAAATTATTGATAACTCACTAACAAGCGATTCAAATGGAGAAAATTCAAGCCGGCAAATATGTCGAACTCGTGTATGAGATTTTTGTGGTTAACGAGGAAGGCCAAGTCAGTGTTTTCAAGTTCAATAAGGAGCATCCCGATGCCTTTGTGTTCGGTATGGACCTCTCGCTCATCGAGGGCTTCCAGAACCACATTATGGGCCTGGAGCAGGGCGAAAAGTTTGATTTCACCCTCAAGCCCGAGGAGGCCTTTGGCGTGAAGAACCCTGAACTGGTCTACGAACTCGAGAAAGAGATCTTCCACATCGACGGCAAGTTTGACGACGAGCATGTGCGTCCCGGCGCCCGCATCCCCATGATGACTCAGGAGGGTATGCGCATCGAGGGACAGGTCGTCAAGGTGACCGACGAAAAGGTCTTTATGGACTTCAACCACCAGTTGGCTGGTGAAACCGTACGCTACAGCGGCTATGTGCAACTCGTGCGTGACGCCACCCCCGACGAACTCAATCCCAAGCACCATGGCTGCGGCTGTGGCTGCGAGGATTGCGGCGACGGCTGCGGACACGACCACGGTGACGGCTGTGACTGCGGCTGTGGCGGCTGCTAACTCAACTATCAGTCAGCGGATAACACAGGTGCGATAATCCCTAAAATCCGCTGGCAACCAGTAGTTCCATCGACCGAGAGACTATCTGTCGGCGGATTAAGCGGATTATAAAGATTTTAAACTGGTAAAATAATTACCATGCCTTTTAAGTTATGAGCGAGAAATTGATTCTCAGTGATAAAACTTTCAAAATTATTGGTGCCGCGATGGAGGTGCACAATACGATTGGATGCGGATTCACTGAGCCCCTATATCAAGAGGCTTTTGAAGAAGAACTTCGCTTGAGAGGTATTCCTTATCAACGAGAAAAAACGTTTCATGTAGTATATAAAGGCAAAAAACTCAATAAGGAATTCAGGCCTGATTTCGTTTGTTATGATGAGATCATTATTGAGTTAAAAGCCGTACAGGATCTTGTTGACGAGCACTATTCTCAGGTATATAATTATTTAAAAGCAACTGGTTTGCGGTTAGGAATGCTCATAAACTTCGGTAAAAAATCTTTGGAATATAAAAGGATTCCATGTGATAAAAAATGGTAATGTATTTTATCCTGTCAGTCGGCCAAAGATGCGGATGCAAAAATCCATTTAATCCGCATAATCCGCCGGCAACCAAAAGTTCCATCGACCGAGAGACTATCTGTCGGCGGATTAAGCGGATTATAAAGATTTTTTAAATCACATCCGCTGGCAACCAGTAGTTCCATCGACCGAGAGACTGCTAAAAATAATTAATAAGGCAGCAATTAAGGAAATTTTTCTTTAATTCGTGCTATTGGTTATGATTTATTGTGTAATTTTGCAGCACAAAACTCAAATAGGGAATTTCTAAAACATTTATAATTAAAGTTTTATTATGGCTAAATTTGATAAGGCTATCTTAGCAGAGAAGTACGGTATCACTGGTGTTACCGAGGTGCTTTACAACCCCAGTTATGAGGTAATGTTCAACGAGGAGATGAGACCCGAACTGGAAGGCTATGACAGAGGTCAGGAGACCGAGTTGGGTGCCATCAACGTGATGACCGGTATCTACACCGGCCGTTCGCCTAAGGACAAATTCATTGTTGACGATGCCAACAGCCACGACAAGGTGTGGTGGACCACCCCCGGCTATCCCAATGACAACAAGCCCGTGACCGAGGCCACTTGGGCTGCCCTGAAGGATCTCGCTGTGAAGCAGTTGAGCGGCAAGCGCCTGTTTGTCGTTGACGGTTTCTGCGGTGCCAACAAGGACACCCGCATGAAGGTGCGTTTCATCATGGAGGTAGCATGGCAGGCTCACTTTGTGACCAACATGTTCATCCGTCCCCAGAACGAGAAAGAGTTTGACCAGGAGCCCGACTTCACCGTATATTGCGCCAGCAAGGCCAAGGTGGACAACTACAAGGAACTGGGTCTGAACAGCGACACCGCCGTTGTCTTCAACGTGACCAGCAACGAGCAGGTCATCCTCAACACCTGGTACGGTGGTGAGATGAAGAAGGGTATGTTCTCGATGATGAACTACTTCCTGCCGTTGAAGGGCATTGCTGCCATGCACTGCTCGGCCAACTGCGACATGAACGGTGAGAACACCGCCATCTTCTTCGGTCTGTCGGGTACCGGCAAGACCACCCTGAGCACCGACCCCAAGCGCAAACTCATCGGCGACGACGAGCACGGCTGGGACGACAACGGTATCTTCAACTTCGAGGGTGGCTGCTATGCCAAGGTCATCAACCTGGACAAGGACGCTGAGCCTGACATCTACAACGCCATCCACCGCGATGCTCTGCTCGAGAACGTCACCGTTGACGCCGAGGGCAAGATTGACTTCGCCGACAAGAGCGTGACCGAGAACACCCGCGTTAGTTATCCCATCTACCACATCAAGAACATCGTGCGCCCCATCAGCCACGCTCCCGCTGCCAAGCAGGTGATCTTCTTGAGTGCTGACGCATTTGGCGTGCTGCCTCCCGTATCGATTCTCGACTCGGAGCAGACCAAGTACTATTTCCTGAGCGGTTTCACCGCAAAACTCGCTGGTACCGAGCGCGGCATCACCGAGCCCACCCCCACCTTCAGCGCTTGCTTCGGCCAGGCATTCCTGGAGTTGCACCCGACGAAGTATGCCGAGGAACTCGTGAAGCGTATGGAAATGAGTGGTGCCAAGGCTTACTTGGTGAACACCGGTTGGAACGGTACCGGCAAGCGTATCTCGATTCGCGACACCCGCGGTATCATCGACGCTATCCTCAACCACAGCATCGACAAGGCTCCCACCAAGGTGATTCCTTACTTCAACCTGGTAGTGCCCACCGAACTCGAGGGCGTTGACACCGGTATCCTCGATCCCCGCGACACCTATGCCGATGCCGCACAGTGGGAAGAGAAGGCCAAGGATCTGGCAAGCCGCTTCATCAAGAACTTCGTGAAGTACGAGGACAACGAGGCAGGCAAGGCTCTGGTAGCCGCCGGTCCCCAACTCTAAAGGATTTTTATCCGATAGATAGCAAAGACGAGGGCATTCCCTGCAGGGGAGTGCCCTCGTTCCATATCCGCCCCGTCACTGCAGCCCCTTAGGGCGGGCCCTGGCTGTGCAATACCGTAACTATTCAGCCAGAACACCCGCCGCCAAATATCACGCAAAGTCGCAAAGACGCTAAGAGTTTTGATTTTCAGACAATTATCATAGTCAAAACAGGAAAACTTTTTGATAGACTGAAGCATTTCATTTCGTCCGACATATCATAAACAAATTACGTAACGTATTAAATGTTAAACTCTTAGCGACTTAGTGCTTTAGCGTGAGGGAAATGGCTGAATAGTTACGCAATACCCTAAAAAGCAAAAAAATAGTTAAAACTAGTTGCGCCCGCCAAAAAATATGTACATTTGCAGGTTAAAACGAGATAATAATCATCAACAAAAGACTATAAGCAAGATGCGTAAACTGTTTTTTATGCTGTTCGTGGCAGCGACATTGCTGACCGGTTCGGCACTGACCATCAACAACACTGCTGGCGGACTGGCAGTTGCCGTTAACGACAACACGGCCGTGACGTCGCTTGTGGTGCGTGGCACAATGGATGCCCGTGACTTCCTGTTCATCACCGACAAGATGAACGAAATCACGTCATTGGATTTGAGCCAGGTCACCATCGTGCCCTATAACGAGGGCAGGGCCCTTTATGGCACTGTGACCAACTACCAGGGCAATGCGATTCCGCGGACGGCCTTCTTCGGCAAGAAGTTGTCGACGGTAACGCTGCCTGCCAACCTCGAGACGATAGGCTTTGCCGCATTTGCGGGCTGTGACCAGTTGCGTGGCATCACCCTGCCGGCAACGGTGAGCATGATCGACGATTATGCTTTTGCCGGCTCGGGACTGACGTCGGTAGTGCTGCCGCAGACGGTTGTCTATATGGGCAAGGGCGTCTTTGCCCGTTGCGAGCAGATGACGACGGCTACGGTGGGTTCTTTCGTCTTGGGCGACTTTGCCTTCCTGGGTGACACCAACCTGAGCAACGTGGTGATAGGCGCTGGCGTGAATTACATCCTCAAGGGTGCCTTCAACGGCTGCACCGCCCTCAAGACCATCAATCTGGAGCAGGCCACTAACCTGTCACGCATCGACGAGGAAGCCTTCATCAATTCGGGCTTGGAGAACATCACCCTGCCCGCTGGCGGCATCGGCACCATTGGCGACTGGGCTTTTGCTCAGACCCAATTGTCGTCGTTCTATATGGCCGATGGCATGACGCAGTTGGGCGAGGGTGCCCTGGCACACAACAGGCAACTCACCGCTGTCGAACTGCCGGGACTGGACCTCGACTCCAATCCCTCGGGCGAAGGTGTGCATAATCAGGGCCGCCCCAAGAAGGCTGCTACCCCGATCCACACGCTGGAACGCATCAAGGACTATACTTTTGCCGGCGACACCGTGCTGGACGCCCGGTACCTGCTCAAGGAGGACGTTGCCTACATCGGCAACTACGCCTTCTATAATGTCAGTGCCGCTATGGACACCATGCGTCTGCCCTCGTCAATCTCTTATCTGGGCGACTATGCCATGGCCGGCATGACTGGCATGGCCACGCTCAAGACCGGTGCGGCCGAAGTGCCTGCCCTGGGCCAGAATGTGTGGGAGGGAGTCGACCAGCAGTCGGTATCCCTGTTCACTCCCAGCAACGACATTGCCAATCTCTACATGCAGGCCGACCAGTGGATGTACTTCTACATCCCCATCCAGACCGATTACACCCTCGGTGATGTGAACGGCGACGGCCATGTGGACATCAACGACGTGACCGCCCTCATCAATTTCGTCTTGAGCGGCGAAGGCTCCAATGTTGACTTGCGTGCTGCCGACTTGAATGTTGACGGCCATGTGGACATCAACGACGTGACCGCCCTCATCAACTATGTGCTCACGGGTGCTGCGAGCAAGTCGCTGCATCGTGCCGGCGCAGAATGGGGCGCACGCTTCGCTGCCACTGCCGACCAGTTGGATATCCAGACCGTTATCCTGCGTCCGGGCGAGACCCGCACCGTGGATGTCACCTTGACCAATGATGAGCATGCCTACACGGCTATGCAATACCAGGTGGTACTGCCCGAGGGCGTTAAACTCCTGAAAGTGGCTGGTGTGGGCCGTGGCGAGAACCACACCTTCTACGTGCGTCAGCACGAGGTCGAGGAGAATGCCTACGACGTGATGGGTGTTTCGACGGCGATGGCTATGTTCGAGGGCAACGAGGGACTGGTGCTGCGCCTGACGCTTGCCGCCGACGACAGTTTCTCGATGACCGACGCCTACGTTCAGTTTGTCAACGTATTGCTTGCCACTCCCGTTGATGCTTACCTGTCGGCCGACGTGCTGGCCAAGGTGAACGACGGCTCGGGTGTCGAGGAGGTTGCCTCGAGCAAGCATGTGACCGGCGTACGCTACATTAACGTAGCAGGTCAGGAGAGTGAGACCCCGTTCGATGGTGTCAACATCGTCGTGACCACCTATGACGACGGTTCAGTGACCACGACCAAGGTGGTCAAGTGATCGGCAATCAGTAAAGGTCTATTTGACAAAACGCTGCCGCCCTGACGGGTGGCGGCGTTTTTCTTGTGTGGGCGCCTGCTCGGGCAGGCGCGGATAGTCCCCGCATGGCACAATGGCGCATTTTTTGTTAAATTCGGCCGATGTTTCTCAAAAATGCATTATATTTGCGTGTTTAACACTTAATATCAGGTTTTGAACGACTATGAAAAATGTGACTATATTGGCCATTCTCCTCGCGTGGGCGCTGCAGTCCATGGCGATTGAGGTGAACAATGCCGCTGGCAATCTGGCCGATAACATAACCGACCACTCAGTCACTGTGTTGACTGTGACGGGTACCATGAATGCCGAGGATTTCTATTTCATCGGCAATCATCTGCACGACCTTACTGAACTGGACCTCGCCAATGTGACCATTGAGCCGTGTCGAACAGCCAAATTCCATTTTTGGCGTCACGACTTCCCCGGCGCAGCGGTTCCCGCTGGTGCCTTTGCCGATATGGGCCTGACCAGTGTGGTTCTGCCCGCTACGGCCATTGTCATCCAGCAGGCCGCCTTCGCGGGTTGCACGAGTCTGGTGACGGTGACGCTGCCCGCCGCCCTCGACAGCATCGGCAACTATGCCTTTGCGGGATGCTCGGCGCTGACCGCGGTGTCGCTGCCGGCCAGCGTGACGATAGTGGGCGATGGCGCCTTCATGCGGTGCACCTCGCTCGAGAGCATCATTGTTGAGCCCGATGCCCGCCTGCACACCATCGGCGAAGCCGCCCTGATGGATTGCCCCTCGCTGACTACTGTCGCCCTGGGCCCCCAGGTGACCACGATGGGTGAGCGCCTGCTTGCCGGTTCGGGTATTGCTGAACTCGATCTCACCGCCAGCAATCGGTTGACCTCGTTGGGCGACTGGATGATGGTGCAGAGCCCGGTAACCACGATACGTCTGCCCGAGAACTTGACCCGTCTGGGACAAGGTGCCTTCTTGGGTGACAAGGAGTTGACGGGCGTTGAGATGGGCAATCGGCTGCAACGGCTCGACGAATACGTGTTTGCTTGTTCGGGTCTTGCCGGCGAAATCGCCTTCGAGGCCCTGGAGTCAATGGACGAATATGCCCTGTACAATACCACAGCAGTGACGACGGTGGGCCTTCCCGCATCGATGTCATGGCTGGGCGATTATGCCATGGCAGGGATGACGGGTCTGGAATCGATGACCTGCGATGCAACCGACGTGCCTGCCCTGGGCGAGGACGTCTGGGCCGGCGTGAATCAGCAGTCAGTCAGCATGACGGTACCAGCCGGGTCAAAGGACCTGTACAAGACGGCTGAGCAGTGGAAGGAGTTCTTCTATGGAGAGGAATGGCTGCGGGGCGACGTGAATGGTGACGGCGAGGTCAATATCGCCGATATCAATGCCTTGCTGGGCATCATTCTGGGTGGCCAGGCCGATGAGGCGACGATGCGCCGCGCCGATGTCAACCAGGACGGTGAGATTGGTATCGCCGACGTGAATTCCGTGATGGATATCATCTTGTCGCCGGGCAGCCATACCCCGGCAAGTGTCAATACCGACGACCTGTTGCTCCTCGACGACCTGGCTATCGAGCCGGGCGAGCAGCGCACGCTGACCTTGCGCCTCAGTAATGCCGAGGCCTATAGCGCGATGCAGTGTGACATCGCATTGCCCCAGGGCCTGACGCTCGTGGACGGCACTGTTGCCGCCGGACAGGCCGCAGCCGGCCATGTCACCGACTCGCGCGGCATGGATGCCTCGACCACGCGCACCGTGGTTTACTCGATGAGCAAGCAGCGCTTCGACGGACAGGGCGAGGCTGTCATCACCCTCACGGTCCAGGCCGATGCCTCACTCCCCACCGAGGGACAAATCACCCTGACCAACATCGTCCTGGCCGACGACAACGATGTGGCTTGGCATGTGGCCGACTGTGTGGCACGCGTGTCCAACAGCACGGGCATCGAGGACTTGACTGCCGCTCCCGACCGCGTGTGGGCCGAGGGACGCTCCCTGTGCATCGATGCACGGACCGACGGTGTGGCCCAGGTAGTGGCCATCAACGGCATGTCGCGCGACTGGAATGTCACGGCAGGTGTTAACCGCTATCAACTTGAACCCGGCATCTATGTCGTTCTGCTGAACGGAAGGACATACAAAATCGCCATAAAATAGAATCAGCGAACTCATGGGAAAGAACAAACTCAAGAAATTTGCCGACATGGAGCGCATGCAGTGCGTCTTCCAGTTCCCCTTTGCCGTCGTGCAGCAGCAGGGCGGATGTCCCATGCGCGGCAAGTGGAATGAGCAGTATTTCAAGAACGGCAACCCCATCGTGCTCGAGTTGGGCTGCGGCAAGGGCGAGTATGCCGTGGGACTGGCGCAGCGCTTCCCCGGCAAGAACTACATCGGCGTGGACATCAAGGGTGCACGCATGTGGACCGGCGCCAAGATGGCGACCGAAATGGGACTGCCCAATGTGGCCTTCCTGCGCACCAACATCGAGTTTATCGACCGCATGTTCGCTCCCGGCGAGGTGGCCGAGATCTGGATCACCTTCCCCGACCCGCAGATGAAGAAGGTCAACAAGCGCCTCACCTCGACCCGCTTCCTGGACAACTACCGCAACATTCTCAAGGATGGCGGACTCGTGCACCTGAAGACCGACAGTCCCTTCCTGTACACCTACACCCACGCCCTCGTCGAGGAGAACCATCTGCCCGTCGAGGCCGACACCGATGACCTGTATGCCAGCGGCATGGCCGACGACATCCTGGACATCAAGACGCACTACGAGATGCAGTGGCTGCAGCGCGGACTGACCATCAAGTACATCCGTTTTGCCCTGCCTCACGGTGTTGAACTCGTCGAACCCGACATCGACATCGAGCCCGACACCTACCGCAGTTACAACCGCGGCTACATCCAGATGCCGCAACTCATGCACGACGAGAATAAGGAATAACACGATAATCCATTTAATCTATTATCTGAAGAAATGACCATATATCCACAGTTAATCGTAGACGCCCTGAGAACGGTCCGTTATCCTGGCACGGGAAAGGACATCGTTGACATGGGCATGTTGAATGACGATATCCGCATCGACGGAAATCGCGTGAGTTTCTCGCTCACCTTTGAAAAACCCACCGACCCGTTCATCAAGAGCGTGGTCAAGGCTGCCGAGGCAGCCATCCTGGCCCATGTGGGCAGTGATGTAGACATCAAGGGGAACATCGGGGTGAAAACCCGCCAGGACAACCCCGTGCGCAAAATAGAGAACCCGTTGCCCGGCGTCAAGAACATCATCGCCGTGAGTTCAGGCAAGGGCGGCGTGGGCAAATCGACCGTTGCCTGCAACCTGGCTGTGGCGCTGGCCATGCAGGGCTACCGTGTGGGCCTGTTGGACGCCGACATCTTCGGTCCCTCGATGCCCAAAATGTTCGGGGCCGAGCAGGAGCAACTCTACATGCACGAGGTCGACGGCAAGAACCTGATTATCCCCCTCGAGAAATATGGTGTGAAGATGCTCTCCATCGGCTTCCTCGTCGACAAGGAGAAGGCTGTGCTGTGGCGCGGCGCCATGGCCAGCAACGCCCTCAGGCAACTCATCACCGAGGCCGACTGGGGCGAACTGGACTATTTCCTCATCGATATGCCACCGGGCACCAGCGACATTCATCTGACCCTGGTGCAGACCCTCGCCATCACGGGGGCCATCGTGGTGACCACACCCCAGGAGGTCGCTCTGGCCGACGCCCGCAAGGGCATCAGCATGTTCATGGGCGAGCATGTGGGGGTTCCGGTGCTGGGCATCGTCGAGAACATGTCGTGGTTCACGCCCGCCAGCCACCCCGATGAGCAGTACTTCATCTTCGGCAAGGACGGCGGCAAACTGCTCGCCGAGAAACTGGATGTGGAACTGCTCGGACAGGTTCCGCTGGTGGCCGGCATCTGTAAGGGCAGCGACGATGGCTTGCCCGTTGTGAGGATGAACGACGTGAGCGGCGTGGCATTCAAGCAACTCGCCACCCGCGTTATCGAGGCGGTGGACAAGCGCAACAAGACGCTGCCCCCCACCGAGGTAGTGCAAACCCATTAATGACTAAGAATAATCCGTTATTTGTATAACCAAAATCTACCGATTATGAAAAAGATTATCGCAATGCTGGCTGTAGCAGCGATGTTGCTCACCAGTTGTGGCTCGGTTCCCATCACGGGTCGCAAACAAATGCTTCTCGTCAGTGATCAGGAGGTGCTGGCTGCAAGCCTTCAGCAGTACGCTAGTTTCATGCAGACGGCCCAGATCTCGACCGAGAAGGCCAAGAGTGCCCAGGTTACCCGCGTGGGACAGCGCATCGCTGCCGCTACCGAGGCCTATCTCACGGCTAATGGTATGCAGAATGAGTTGCAGAACTATGCTTGGGAGTTCAATTTGGTAAGGAGTGATGAGGTGAATGCCTGGTGTATGCCTGGCGGCAAGATCGTGGTCTATGAGGGCATCATGAACCTCGTGAGCAGCGACGATGAACTGGCAGTGGTGATTGGCCACGAGGTGGCACATGCCGTCGCCAAGCACAGCAACGAGCGTATGAGCCAGCAGGTGCTGGCCGAGTATGGCGCTGCCGCTGTCGGCATCTTCACCAGCGGCAAGAGTGCCGCCACCCAGCAGATTGCACAGCAGGTTTACGGCCTGGGTGCACAGTATGGCGTGATGCAGCCCTTCTCCCGCAAGCATGAGAGCGAGGCCGACAAGATGGGCCTCGTGCTGATGACGATTGCCGGTTATAACCCCGATGTCGCTGTCACCTTCTGGCAGAAGATGGCCGCCACCACAACCCAGGAGCCGCCGGAGTTCATGAGTTCGCACCCGAGCCATGCCACCCGCATCTCCGACATTCGGAAGTGGTTGCCCGAGGTCAAGCAGAAGTACGGTACCAGGTAAATGAAACGCCTCTATAGCATCCTTGTTTTGTCGTTGGTGTTGATGCCATCGACATTGGCGGCTCGCACGATTGCTGACTTTTTTGCCAGCGAACCGGGCAACATCTTCACCCTGTTGACGCGCACCCACCGCTTGGATATGGTCGACTACTACAACAGCGGCCAGGTGGTGGATGTGCCCAATAATCTGGCAGGCGAGGCCCGGCTTATCGAGTTGGACAGCACCTACCTCAAGGTGCAGACCAGTGGCAGTCGTGTGGTGGAGATGCTGATGAGAAAAGCGGGCAAGGACACGGTCATCACCGTCATCGAGACGGTGATGACACCCGTGCCCGACAGCCGCTTGACCCAGTGGAACGTCCACTGGCAGCAGTACATCAGCGACCGGCTGTTCACGATGCCCGCCATCGATGATTTCATCGTCGGTAAGATGCCGCGTGACCTGAGGCTGGACCTGCAGGACGCGATGGTTTTCCCGCTCATCAGGCTCTCCTTCACGGGAGCGAACCACGACACCATCGAGGCCTCGCATGGCCTGGAGCAGTTCCTCGCACCCGTCGAGTACAAGCGTTTTGCGACTTACCTCAAGCCGTCAGTCCGTTACCGTTTTAATGGCCTCAAAATCAAGCCGGTCAAGAAGTAACCATGCAAGAACAGTCTCTTTTCACTAGCCAGCCACAGGGCATCACCCTGAGCCGGTTTAATGAACTCATCACCCAGGCCATCAACTCAACACCTGGCCTGCAGAACCAATGGGTCGTCGCCGAGACGAGCGACCTGCGTGTCGTGCGTGGCCATTGCTATATGGAACTTGTCGAGAAAAACGACGCAGGGACCACTGTGGCCAAACTCAACGCTGTCATCTGGAGCAGCAATTACCCCAGATTGGTTGCCAAATTCATGGCTGCGACGGGTGCTGAACTCAAGACGGGCATGAAGGTGCTGGTCAAGGTGTCGGCCAACTTCCATAGCCAGTTTGGCTTTAAGGCCGTTATCAACGACATCGACCCCAGTTACACCATGGGCGACATGGCACGGCAGCGCCTCGAGATTCTCAGGCGCCTCAAGGCCGACGGCATCATCGACATGAACAAGGAACTGCCCATCACCGCCGTGCCGCAGCGCATTGCCGTCATCTCGGCCGCCGGTGCTGCCGGCTATGGCGACTTCATGAACCAGTTGGCGAACAATCCCTACCGCCTGAAGTTCTACACCTGCCTGTTCGGCGCATCGATGCAGGGAGCGCAGACTGTCCCCACTGTCCTGGCCGCTCTCGACCGCATCAATGAGCACCTTGACCGGTTCGATGCTGTAGTCATCATCCGTGGCGGCGGCGCGACGTCCGAACTCAACTCGTTCGACAACTACGACCTGGCAGCCGCCGTGGCCCAGTTCCCGTTGCCGGTCATCGTCGGCATTGGGCACGACCGCGACGAGACGGTATTGGACTTTGTGGCCGCCATCAGGGTCAAGACACCTACCGCAGCCGCCGAGTGGCTCATCAACCGGGGCACCAACGCACTGGCCCACCTCGATGAACTGCAGGAAACCGTCGTTACCGCCGTGCGCGACACCGTGGGACACGCCCGAGAACAACTGGCCTATTACACCAGTATGATACCTGCCGCGTCGCGGCGCATCATTGATACCAACATGCTGCGGCTCGACAACTACACCAAAGCCATTCCGCTGGCAGCCAACAACCTGATTACCGCCCAGTGCACCCGTCTCGATCGTGCCCTGGAGCGAATGGGCGAGGCCATCGAGCATGCCCTGCAACGTGAGCAGCAACGCCTGCAAGCCTTGGGCGACAAGGCGGCTCTGCTCTCGCCCGAGAACACCCTGCAGCGAGGCTACGCCCTCGTGACAGCAGGCGGCAAGTGCGTCACCGCAGGCAGCCAACTGCAACCCGGCGACCACATCCACGTCCAGTTTGCCGAAGGTTCCACCGATGCCACTGTCAACTAAGAGTTAGAAGTTAGGAATTAGAAGTGTGGCAGCCAAAAAATTCGTTAAATTCGCCGACAGAAAAGCGCGCGGATGCCAATAATCAGTTTTATCCGTAAAATCCGCCGGTAGCAAGAACGCAGATGCCAATAATCAGTTCTATCCGTAAAATCCGCCGGTAGCAAGAACGCGGATGCCAACATTAGTATAATTCGTTAAATTCGTAGTTTTTAAAAATATGGAAGAGAACAAAGAAATGACTTACACCGAGGCCGTGACCGAACTAGAGCAGATTGTGCAGAAGATGCAGGACCCCCAGTGCAGCATCGACAACCTGAGCGCCTACACCAAGCGCAGCAAGGAACTCCTCGACATCTGCCGCAAGAAACTCACCGCAGCCGACGAGCAACTCAAGCAGATCCTCGCCACCATCCAGCAATGAGGATAATGCTGAGATTGAGACACTTATGGATATCCTGTTGGGCAAAGGTATAATTTACTTAAAACTTAAAACTTAAAACTTAAAACTTTTCAGTACCTTTGCAGCCGAATTCCGCGCCTGTGGCGAAATTGGTAGACGCGCCAGACTTAGGATCTGGTAACTCATGTTGTGTAGGTTCGAGTCCTATCAGGCGCACTATAACTCGCTGATTATCAGCGAGTTATGTTATTTTATACCCTCTCACGCTCCCCCTTGTTCGGCCACGATGATGAACTCCGTGGGAACAGTGGGGTTGAATTTAAGATTGTCTTGTTGCATAATACAGGCGGTTACTATACTCTGGAAGGTACGGTAACCGCCTCGATGCTTGAAAGACATTGTTTCTATTCCATTTTTTGAAGTTTGTCTAATTCACTACTAAAGTATGTTTCATATAGTTTATCAGACCATTCTATATTTGAAATGTTAGAAATAGTTTTTGTTGTTCCATTAGTATATTGAACGACAATTGATTTAATTTTTGCATATTCGACAAGATCTGTAAACCACAAATACTCAAAATCATAACTGCCAGCATCTTCTGGTTCTATCGGACCAACACATTTTGGGGAAAGTGTATATTTCCCTCTTGATGAAACAGCGTCATCAACAGCATTATAACCTACAAGGTTTATAGTGATATATTTGATTGTTTTATTTGTAGGATTATAAAACTTTATCCTAAAGCCGGTACCATCTGTGTACTCACTTTGGTCGTAAACACCCCATGAAATAATTGACAATCCATATTTATTAAAACTCTCGAGTTCTTTTATAGCTTCTCGAATATTAAGTATATAACTTTCATGTTCAAGTATTTTACTCGATATAAAGAAATTATTACGAATATCCGTTGAACATGCCAATAATGAATCAAGTTTCATCTGTTCTTCATAAGGCAACTCAACATCTGATGTTGATATATAGAAGCACTTGTTAGCATATAAACCAATGTAATAATCTTTTCCATGTATTCGCTGCTTATCTGCTATTTGAATGATTTTATTAGAGCCAATAAAATCACGATCAGAAGAGCTATAATAACTATAACTGTTAGTCGATTTTGCAATTGTTTGATAGACATAACCAGCATTAGTCCTACCAAGAATAAAACTAAAATTAAATGGGAATATATAATCTTCGTCTTCAGATGGCAAACTTGAGTCTATTTCATATACGCGATCACTTTCAACCAATGAGAGGTAATCATCTCTATTGATAACTCTAGGACTACTATACGACATGTTCTTTGAGTAAACAAAAGATGTATTCTGCCCTTCATCAGATGAAAGCATTGCAATATTTAATTTACCATAACCACCCACTGAAGAAATATGACATTCGTAAACTGCACTTTTAACAATGAATTCTTGAAAGTCACTAGCTTTATCAGAATATGAAGAACTGATTTTCTTGTAGATTTTCGTGCCAGGTGCAATCATTTTCTCTGCTACTGTTGCAGAATACAAAGTCAAATCACTTGAGGAATTATCAGAAGCATACCGCCAAATTAACCGTTCGTTTGTTCGTGAATTAATTAAGTACACATCACAGTAATAGGTCGGTAAGTATGAACGGCCATCAGATTTTGAAGTGGATACCGAATCTACGAAAAAATTAATACCCTCTATTTCTTGTGCAGGGGTATATTGAGGATTTGTATATGAACTACTTTCAACTCCATGATAGAAAGGCATTAATTTGTAGTGCTTATTGAGTTCAGCATTCTTTTTAGGTTTCTTTTTTATCCAAATAGTATCGGGCATAATATTTAAAAAACATTGAAGTTCTCTTGCACGATATGAGCTGCCAGATACTTTAAAGTAAATCGTTTCTCCAACAAGAAGATTTGGAAATTTAGTTATTTCGATTGCTTTTGATGACGAATAGGTTGCTGATGGACTAATTAACTCATCCCATTTTGAGTCAATAAGTTTACTTTCTTCTGCTGCAACTAAAAGTACAGATGAAAGAAGGAGCAAAATAATAAAAATTCTTCTCATAACAATAACAATGATTTTTACATTTCTTATGCAAAGATATATATTATTTATCAGAACCAGTATCCATTGCTGTGTTTTTTATTCTCGAACACTGGTGGCTCAAAGAGTTTGTGGGTGTATGAGTTGCTTTCCGGGGGGAGCGTGCGCTCCCCCTTTTTGCACCGTTCAACGCCTTTAGACGCCTTTTAACGCCTCATCGGTTTGCTGGAAAGGACTGTCCATCAGGCGCCGGGAGATTTTTAAAGGTTTTGGGAGGGTTCGAAAATAAGTCCTATCAGGCGCACAGAACAATAAAACCCGCTGAATCCCAGCGGGTTTTGTGCGTTGATTTAGGGTCATGAATTGAAACTGAAACTGTTATCGTCGATTGTCTACTACATCAAGAGAACCTTCCACTTTTTCTTCTTCGGGTTTAGTCTTTATCGATGAATTTGTTGATCTGTTCTTGGATGTTCGGAGCCAGTGGGGGAATCTTGTTGACTTTCTCGAATCGGCGCAGTTCGTCGATGT
>ONRP01000030.1 GCA_900320245.1 uncultured Prevotellaceae bacterium | reverse complement strand
ACATGATTGACATCGTAGGTGGTACCCTTACCGCCCACGAGGCTTGTGCAATCCTTGAACATGTCCCAAGTGTAGCGCATGGAAGCCGTCGTCCAGCCATCGCCCACATAGATGGTGCGCAGATTATTGCAGTGGATGAACATATGTCGTATCTCGTAGACCTGAGATGTGTTGAAACTGCTCAAATCAAGACTCGTCAATTTATAACAACTATCGAACATGAAAGCCATAATGGTCACCTCACTGGTGTTCAGATAAGTCAAGCCTTCGATGGATTCAAGATTCCACATCCTGTAAAACCAACCCCAGGTGGTAGTCGGTCGCGCATCAGCAAACGAGGGGTCAAAGACCACCCGGGTCACCTCGTGGTTGGTATTATCAATGTCCCAACCGGTATCGTACTCTCCCTCGTTCAGGTCGTAGGTCCTGCCAGGGCGACCAATGCGCAGGCCGTCGTAGTAGAACGTCAGCGTCGTGTTCTCAGGTGTGTAGCAGGCATAGGCCTCCTTCAGTTCGGTGAAGTAGCCCGGGTTGCCCGTACCACCGTCCAAGTGGGCATAGGAGGCATCCACATGGCCCGGGTCGAAGGTCGTGCCCTGTCCACCGGCCAGGCTGGTACAGTTATAGAACATATTAAGGGACCCGGTCACAGCCGCTGTGCTCCATCCGATGCTGACATAGATGGTTCTCAGATTTGTGCAGGCATTGAACATATACTCCATGTTGTCTACCGTGGCTGTGTTGAAATGCCTCAAATCAAGCGTCGTCAAGCCAGAGCAGCGAGAGAACATGGCAGACATGCGTGTTACCTTGGCGGTGTTGAAATGGCTCAAGTCGAGGTTTGTCAATCTGTAGCAGTCATAGAACATATAATCCATACGGGTCACCTGACTGGTGTTCAGATGCTCGACGCCCTCAACGGATTGAAGATTCGTCATGCCATAAAACCAGCCGTAGGTGGTCGTCGGGCGGGCATCAGTGAACGAGGGGTCAAACACCACTCGAGTCACATTGGCCTTGGTGCCATCGGTGTCCCAACCGGCATCGTTGTTATCGGTATTCAGAAGGTAGGTTGTGCCCGGGCGGATATTGCGATCGTCGTCGTAGTAGAACGTCAGCGTCGTGTTATCCAATGTGTAACAAGCATAAGCCTCTTGGGCTCTGGCGCCGAGGGCGCACATCACGGCCATCACCACGACGACCAAACGAAGGAACAAGGATTGCTGTTTCATAATTGTATCGGGTTAAAATTTATATTTGCCACAAATTTAGTAATATTTTCCATTAATGGCCGGTAAAATAGGATAAAAATTCCCTCATGCCCCAGGAGAGGGCATGAGGGAAATGTCTTGGCGATGTCGGTCACTTAATTCCAGGTGCCTTTCAACACGAAGTTAATCAGGGCGGTCACATCGTTGATGTCGACATTGCCCTGCAGGTCGCAGTTAGCATTGGTCATGTTGACACCTGTGGCATTACCAGTGAGCACATAGTTAATCAGGGCGGTCACATCGTTGATGTCGACACGCTGATCATTGTTCACGTCGCCACGCAGGCCGGCATTCTTCGCGGTGAAGTAGCCCGGGTTGCTGGGGCCGCCGTCGATGTGGGCGTAGGTCTTGTCCACATGGTTGGCATCGTAGGTCGTGCCCTTACCGCCCACCAGGTTGAAGCAGTTCATAAACATATCACTGGACTCCGTCACAGCCGCAGTGCTCCAGTCATTGCCTACATAGATGGTCTGCAGATTGAGGCCGCCAGCGAACATGTATCTCATATCGGTCACCTTGGCCGTGTTGAAATGGCTCACATCAAGGCTTGTCAAGCGGCTACAGTTCAAGAACATCGCGTACATAATGGTGACCTTGGACGTGTTGAAGTGGCTCGCATCAAGGCTCGTTAGTGTACTGCAGTTGTAGAACATGAAACTCATATCGGTCACCTTGGACGTGTTGAACTGGCTCACATCAAGGCTTGTTAGTTTAGAGCAGTTGTAGAACATCCAAGACATATTGGTGACCTCACTGGTGTTCAGGTAACTCATGCCCGTGATGGATTCAAGGTTCCGCATATCATAGAACCAACCGCTGGTGGTTGTCGGTCGGGCGCCCGCAAACGACGGGTCAAAGACCACCTTGGTCACACTGCCATTGATGCCGTCGGTTTCCCATTCAGTATAGTTGTCGCCCTCGTTCAGGTCGTAGGTCGTGCCCGTGCGGCTGCTGCGCAGTTTGTCGTAGTAGAACGTGAGCGTCGTGTTCGACGGCGTGTAGCAGGCATAGGCTTCTGGCCCCTTCTCGGTGAAGTAGCCCGGGTTGCTCGTGCCGCCGTCGATGTGGGCGTACGCACCATCAATGTGGTTCTCATCATAGGTCGTGCCCATGCCGCCCACCAGGCTGGTGCAGTATTTGAACATATCACCGGAGTACGTCACGGCAGCCGTGCTCCAGCCATTGCCCACATAAATGGTCCGCAAATTAGTGCTGTTATAGAACATTTTATTCATTTGGGTTACCTTGGACGTGTTGAAGTGGCTCAAATCAAGGCTCGTTAAGCCAATGCAATATGTGAACATTTGAGTCATACTTATCACCTTGGACGTGTTGAAGTGGCTCAAATCAAGGCTTGTCAATTTATAACACTCCATGAACATCCAATTCATATTGGTCACCTCGCTGGTGTTCAGGTACTCCATGCCCGTGATGGATTCAAGGTTAGGCATATAATAGAACCAACCGCAGGTGGACGTCGGGCGGGCACCAGCGAACGAGGGGTCAAAGACCACCTTGGTCACACTGGCATTAGTGTCGTCGGTATCCCAGCCGGTGTCGTTGTCGTCCGTGTTCAAGTCGTAGGTCGTGCCCGTGCGTGAAGCGCGCTGGTTGTCGTAGTAGAACGTCAGCGTCGTGTTCGACGGTGTATAGCAGGCATAGGCCTCTTTGAATTCGGTGAAATAGCCCGGGTTGCTCGTGCCGCCGTCGATGTGGGCGTAGGTGGCATCGATATGATTGGCATCATAGGTCGTGCCCTTGCCGCCCACCAGGTTGGTGCAATCTTGGAACATGTAGTAGGAACTTGTCACGGCTGCTGTTGTCCAACCCGAACCCGCATAGACGGTCCTTAGACTGGTGCAGTTACTAAATATGTAATTCATATTAGTAAGCTTGGACGTATTGAAACTGCTCAAGTCAAGACTTGCCAGGCTACTGCAATCACGGAATATACCGTTTGCTTTAGTCACCTTGGACGTGTTGAAACTGCTCAAGTCAAGGCTCGTCAGATTTGTACAGCTCGCAAACATATAAGACATATTAGTCACCTCACTGGTGTTCAGGTAACTCAGGCCTGTGATGGACTGAAGGTTCTCCATTCTGTAAAACCAAAAATAGGTGGTCGTCGGGCGGGCATCGGCAAACGAGGAGTTAAAGACCACCTTGGTCACATTGGCATTGGTGCCGTCAGTGTACCAGCCGGGACTGTTGTTGAGCGTGTTCAGGTCGTAGGTCGTTCCCGAGCGGCTGCTGCGGTAGTTGTCGTAGTAGAACGTCAACGTCGTGTTCGACGGCGTGTAGTTGGCATAGGCCTCGGCAGCAGCGGCGCCGAAGGCACACATCATGGCCGCCAGCAGGACGACCAGACGCAGGAGTAAATTCTTCTTTTTCATAGTAATTTGGCTTTAAAAGTTAATATTTGCCACAAATTTAGTAATATTTTCCATTAATGGCCGATAAAATAGGATAAAAATTCCCTCACGCCCCAGGAGAGGGCATGAGGGAAATATCTTGGCGATGTCGGTCATTTAATTCCAGGAGCCTTTCAACACGTAGTTGATCAGGACGGTCACATCGTTGATGTCGATGCCGCCCTGCAGGTCGCAGTTGGCATTGGTCATGTTGACACCTGTGGCATTACCAGTGAGCACATAGTTGATCAGGGCGGTCACATCGTTGATGTCGACATGGCCGTCGCCGTTTACGTCGCCACGCTGGAACGAACTGCCGGCATAAGGCTCCCAGCCTTCGCCTTCCGCCCAAGACCAATGGTAGACATCCCAATTCTTGGCATTGGCCTGGCTAACCTGGGCTGCAGTAATGACATTTCCCTCTACAGTATCATCTTCGGGATTATAATCGATAATGGCATAAAGTATTCCTCGATTATCGGCGCTGCGCATGGGTAGCGCGTCGACAATCTCACCCATCTTGGCGGCATTGATTTGATTATAGAAAATGGGCAATTCTTTCAAATCAGGGCAATTTCCCAGTGGCAGGCTCGTCAGTTGATTGGTTTGAGCACGTAATGATTGCAGTGCAGTGCAGCCACTGGCATCAAGACTCGTTAACTGATTGGCAGCGACCCAAAGGTAAGTGAGTTGGTCATGGTTACCGAGTACCACTTGAGATATCTGATTATTGTTACATATTAGATGGATCAAGTTGGCAAACCTCGAGACATCGATAGTGCCCGAAACCTGGTTGTTACGGCAGTCAAGAGAAAGGAAAGCGTCGGGACAAGAGCTCAGGTCCACACTTGTCAACTGGTTGTCTCGGCACCAGAGGTAAAGGAGTTCAGAGTTGCGGCTGATGTCGAGTTCGGTCAGTTGATTGTATGAGCAGAGGAAGTATATGAGCGCCGGGCAAGTGGTGACGTCCAGTTCAGTCAATTGGTTTTCCTCGCAATCGATATAATCCAGTACAGGGCAATCAGAAACATCCAAACGGGTCAGTGCGCAAGAGTAGCATTCTAATTCTTCAAGGAATGGATTATCGTTGGCAACCAATGCCGTCAACTGGGGTTTATTAATTACCGAGAGTGTGGTGAACAGATTGTTGCTGCACCACAGTTCTCCCAGATTGTTCATGTGGCTCACATCCAAGCTGTTGAGGCCGCAGTCAGAGCACCCAAAATAAGTCACGGCCGAGCAGTCACTCAGGCCGGTAATGCTGCCAAGGTCAGGGTTGTTCATGCAGTTCAAGTTCAAAAGGTTAGTCAGACCCGTCACGTTGAGCGAGGTCAACTGGTTATTGTAGCAATACAGACTTTCGAGGCCAGGGCAGAATGTCACGTCAAGTGAAGTGAGTGCGCAATAATCGCAGCCCAACCAATTTAACGCTGTGCAACCAGTCAGTCCCAGGATTGACGAAAGATTGCTGTTTACTTCACAATGTAATAAGTTCAACGCGGTGCAGCCTGTCACATCAAGCGATATCAAGGCGTTGCGGGGGCATCTGAGCTCTTGCAGCCCCTTGTTGCCACTAACCCTGAGATATTTCAGTTGAGGTTTGTCGCTCACTTCAAGGGTGCCCGTCAACTGGTTATTGCGGCACCACAGCGTCCCCAGGTTCGTCATGTCGTTCACGCCGGGCAACTCGGTGATGGCACAGTCCTCACAGTCCACATAGGCCAGCGCTTTACAACTGGCAAGGCCAGTGATAGTCTCGAGATTATCATTGTAGTAGCACTTGAGCGTGCTCAATGCCGTGCAACCCGTCACTTTGAGTGTTGTCAAGTCCTCACTGTAGCAGATGAGTTCGGTCAATCGCGTGTCGCCAGCGACTTGCAGGTTTTTCAGGCTGCCGTTATGGCTGGTATTGAGGGCGCTGATTTGGGTATTGCCCGCCAGCAACGTCTCCAGTTTGGTCATGCCCGTAACAGCACTCAAGTCGCTGAACGACGTGTCCTCGACATCCAGCCAGGTCAGATTGGTGCAGTCTTCCAAGCCATAGATACTCGTCAAGTTATAGTTGTTGTAAATCTTGAGATACAGCAGTGCTGTGCAACCTGTCACGTCAACACTGGTCAGCGCATCACGCCAGCAGTAGAAGCCCGTCAAGGTGGTGTTGCCCCGAACCCACAACGTTCTCAGACTGCTGTGATTGTTCACACTGACTGTGGTGAGTTGGTTATTCTGGAGATACAGCTCTTGCAACACCGTGTTACTGGTCACGTTGATAGACGTCAACTTGTTGTAACCCAAATTGAGGTAAATCAGCTTGGTGTTGGCGCTCACGTCAATCGAGGTGAGATTATTGGAGTAGAGATCCAATCTTTTTAATTGGGTAAAATACTGCACACCCGTCATGTTGGAAATGCCCTTGTAAGGCAGATTCAACGTGTCGCGCGCATTGAGTTGCGCCGTGGTGATGGTGCCGCTGGGATACTCGCTCAACAGATAGTTGCGGAAGGTCGCGTCAGGGAAGTTCGTGCTGTTGATGGTCACATCGGCGTGGACTGCGAGTGCAGCCATCAGTGCAGCCAATGAAAAAAGTAATAGTTTCTTCATGATCGTTATCGTTTTATTAGTTAATAAATTTGTATTCCAATTCTTTAGTAATGCCGCAAATTTAATGATAATTATTTATAAATCCAATATAAATTCGGCGAATTATTACTTTAATTCTCGATATTTCACTTACAAGCCAGAGATTAGTAAGCAATTCGGTTTTTCCCAATACAAAAAAGACGACCGGCTGCAAGGCAGTCGGCCGTCTGTTTTTTGAAGAGGTGCCTCCGCTCTCGGACGGATGAGTCTCAGTCACTCACCAATGCACACTTTGAATCACCAAGGTTGCAATCTCGGTTGTCATTCTGACAACCAGTTATCTCTAATTCCAGGTGCCGCCCAGGATGATGTCGATGATGGCGTTGATGTCGGCAATGTTGATTTCTCCGTCATCGTTCACATCGGCAGCAGGAGCGCTACTGTTTCCGCCCAGAATCATGTCGATAGCGACGTTCACATCAGCAATGTTCACTTCAAGGTCGCCGTTAACGTCACCCATGAATATATCTTCAACAATCTGTCCGAAATAGGAATACCAGTTCTCGTCAGCCCGATAGGCATCAGCCATCCCCTGCAGCACATGAAGCGTGCGACCTGAGTAACCATAACTATTAGAATAGAATGTACGATTCCCGCTCGATACATTCGTGAGGTCAGCAATGTAGCAATACACATCCGTCAGCCGCCAGCAATTACAGAACGCGTTGTCACCGATAGAAGTTACCGAGTTGGGGATGACGATGCTGGTCAGATCTATGCAATCATAGAACGCCCCGTAACCGATCTCAGTTACCGAGTTGGGGATGACGATGCTGGTCAGACTGTCGCAACCATAGAACGCATAGTCATCGATAGTAGTTACTGAGTTGGGAATAGTCGTGTTCTTGCAGCCATAAAGTAATGTGTTATAGGCGGTCTCGATAATTGCATTGCAATTGTTGCGCGAATCATATCTTGGATTGCCTCTTTCTACCACGATGCTGGTCAGACCAAGGCAACTCTCGAACACCCCGTAACCAATCTCAATTACTGAGTTGGGAATGTCGATGCTGGTCAGACTGTCGCAACTATAGAAGGCATAGTGACCGATCTCAGTCACCGAGTTGGGGATGACGATACTGGTCAGACTGACGCAGGCACCGAACGCAAAGTTACCGATCTTAGTTACCGAGTTGGGGATAATAGTGTTCTTGCAGCCAGCAATCAACTCATTATCGGTGGTCTCGATAATTGCATTGCAGTTGTTGCGCGAATCAAACCTTGGGTTGCCACTTTCTACCACGATGCTGGTCAGCCCAGGGCAGTTCCCGAACGCCTCTTGACCGATCTCAGTTACCGAGTTGGGGACGACGATGCTGGTCAGATCATGGCAACCATAGAACGCAATGTCTTCGATAGAAGTTACCGGGTAGGTGATTTCATTGTAGGTAACGGTGGCCGGGATGACGACATCGCCTTTATACCCGATAAATAAAAAACCAGGAACACGGCGGGAAGCCACGGCGGCCTCGTTGCCGTGGATGTTGTAACAGATGTCATCGACCATGAAGTCGGCGGCCGTAGCCGTTAAAGGCAACAGGAGTGCCAGCAGCAATACAGAAAAGCGGAATAGTTGTTTATTGGTGTCCGGTAAACATCGTTTAAAATGTAGCCGGCAAGGACATTTTTTTGATGCGGGCGAAACACCCGAAGGGTGTCATCTGAGTAACCGGGGGTTCCTGCTAATGAAACGAGCGAAGCGAGTGAAGAGGCAGGCACCCCCGGAACTGTAATCCAGCCATGTCGTCGCCAGAGGCGACCCCAATGTCCATGACCGTCAAGGGAGTCGCCTCCAGCGACATTCGTGCGTACGGCCGAACCCGTGGTAATGCTGACTCTCTCGCTCCGCTCGATTGCCAGCATTACCATGGGTTACTGAGAGGCTCGCCCCTTGGGCGAGAGCGGCCCTAAAACAAGCCCTATGAACGATTGGCGTCCATAGTAAATATCAGTCAACCAAATAGAATAATTGAATAGATTTTCCCCAGACAATGAAAGATTTCTCAATTATCATCACAGGCATGCCCATTTTCCATACATCCACACAAAAAAAGCGGCCGGCTGCGTGGGCAGTCGGTCGCTTCGTGTTATTGGATGTGGTACCTTTTGCAGCAGGCTCCAGTTATATCTAATTCTGGGTGCCGCCCAGGATGATGTCGATGACAGCGTTGATGTCGGCGATGTTGATTTCGCCGTCATCGTTCACGTCACCGCTGGGATTCTCGCCACCATTCAAGATGATGTCGATGGCGGCATTCACATCAGCAATGTTGACCTCAAGGTCGCCGTTCACATCGCCAGACGGAATCACAGGATTCAGGTCTTCCACAATCCGCCCGAAATAGGGATACCAGTTCTCATCAGCCCCGTAGGCATCAGCCTTCCCCTTCAGCACATGAAGCGTACGGCCCGAGTAATCACCATCATTCAAATTGAATTGTTCATTCCCGTACGATACTCTCGAGGGGTCAGCAATGTAGCAATACACATCTGTCAGTCCTGTGCACCAATAGAATGCCCCGTCACCGATATCAATCACCGAGTTGGGGATGACGATGCTGGTCAGACCAGTGCAACTCTCGAACGCACAGCCGGCGATGCCTAATGTTCCTTCTTTTAAAGTTACATTCGTTCCGCTTGGCATCGTTCCCTTATACTCATAAGCGACCATGCCGGCATAGACCAGTCCGTTTGGCTGGTTATTGTACCATGCTGTATTATAGAACGCCGAGAGACCGATAGAAGTCACCGAGTTAGGGATGACGATGCTGGCCAGTCTAGTGCAGGCCTCAAAAGCCCCGATACCGATCTTAGTCACCGAGTCAGGAATGTCGACGCTGGTCAGCCCCTTGCAACAAGAGAACGCCCCGTCACCGATCTTGGTCACCGAATTGGGGATGACGATGCTGGTCAAATCAGCGCAGTAAACAAACGCATAGTCACCGATCTCAGTGACCGTGTTGGGGATAATCGTATTCCTGCAGCCCAACAATAAAGTATTAGAGGCGGTCTCGATAATTGCATTGCAGTTGTTGCGTGAATCATATATCGGGTTGCCACTTTCTACCACGATGCTGGTCAGCCCAGGGCAGTTATAGAACGCCCTTTCACCGATGGACGTTACCGAGTTAGGGATGTCGATGCTGGTCAGCCGATTGCAGTCAGAGAACGCCTTGTCACCGATATCAGTTACCGAGTTGGGGATGACGATACTGGTCAGTCCAGCGCAGCCCTCGAACGCCCCGTCACCGATATAAGTTACCGAGTTGCCTATGTTGAGGCTGGTCACTCCCCAGCAACTCTTGAACGCCTCGTCGCCAATCACAACTACCGAGTTGGGGATGACGATGCTGGTCAGACCACTGCAATTCTCGAACGCCTTGTCACCGATAGAAGTTACCGAGTTACCTATGTTGACGCTGGTCAGTCCATAGCAACAGTCGAACGCAAAGTTACCGATTGCAGTTACCGAGTTGGGGATAGTCGAGTTCTTGCAGCCATAAATTAACGTGTTAGAGGCAGTCTCGATAATTGCATTGCAGTTGTTGCGCGAATCAAACCTTGGATTGCCACTGCCTACCACGATGCTGGTCAGCCCTGTGCAGCCCTCGAACGCCCAGTCACCGATCTCAGTCACCGAGTTACCTATGTTGACGCTGGTCAGCCCATCGCAACTATAGAACGCCCTATCACCGATCTCAGTTACCGAGTTGGGGATGACGATGCTGGTCAGGCTCTCGCAGCCTTTGAACGCAAAGTTACCGACCTTAGTCACCGAATTGGGGATAATCGTGTTCTTGCAGCCAGCAATCAACTCATTATCGGTGGTCTCGATAACCGCTTTGCAGTTGTTGCGCGAATCATATCTTGGATTGCCACTTTTTACCACGATGCTGGCCAGCCCAGGGCAGTACGCGAACGCCTCTTGACCGATATCAGTTACCGAGTTGGGGATGACGATACTGGTCAGGCCTTCGCAGTAAATGAACGCCAACGCATCAATAGAAGTCACCGGGTAGGTGGTTCCATTATAGGTGACGGCGGCAGGGATGACGACAGCGCCTGAATACTCATTGTAGAATGAACTACAATTGTAACCTCTGAAAGTCACTGTGGCCTCATTGCCGTTGATCTTGTAATAGATGCCATCGACCTCGAAGTCGTGGGCCGTGGCGAGTGCGGGCAGCAGGAGGGCCTATTGGTGTCCGGTAAACATCGTTTAAAATGTAGCCGGCAAGGACATTTTTTTGATGCGGGCGAAACACCCGAAGGGTGTCATCTGAGTAACCGGGGGTACCTGCTAATGAAACGAGCGAAGCGAGTGAAGTGGCAGGCACCCCTGGAACTGTAATCCAGCCATGTCGTCGCCAGAGGCGACCCCAATACCCACGACCGTCAAGGGGGTCGCCTTCAGCGACAGTCTTGCGTACAGCCTAACCCGTGGTGATGCTGACTCTCTCGCTCCGCTCGATTGCCAGCATTACCACGGGTTACTGAGAGGCTCGCCCCTTGGGCGAGTACAACACTAAAGCAACTGCTATGAACGAATAGCGTCCATAGTAAATATCAGTCAGCGAAATAAAATAAGGGAACGATATAGCAGTTGACCCTGCGATGGAACGACAATATATTTAACCGTGCAATCGCACGGGAAATTAAAAGAAACTTAGCGTCTTTGCGACTTAGCGTGGTATTTGGTGGCGGATGTTTTGGCTGAATAGTTGCCCATTTCCCATACATCCACACAAAAGAAAACGGCCGGCTGCGGTACCTCCGGGGATCGAACCAGGGACACGCGGATTTTCAGTCCACTGCTCTACCACTGAGCTAAGGTACCTTTTCAAAAGCGACTGCAAAGATACGTCGACTTTTTGACGTGACCAAATTTTTTGAGGAAAATTTTAATTTTTTCTTTTTTTCGACGAAAAGCATTACTTTTGTGATATGATAATTCACTAAAGCGTCAGGATATGTTGCCACCCATCATCAAATTGCTGCGTCCCGAACAATGGTGCAAGAATGTGTTTGTGCTGCTGCCGCTGTTTTTCGACAAGAAATTCACCGATGGCCGCCTGCTCATGCTGACGCTTATCTGCTTTGCCGTCTTCTCGTTGGCGGCGAGCGCGATTTATTGCCTGAACGACATCCTGGACCGCAAGGCCGACGCCCAGCACCCGGTGAAGTGTAAGCGCCCGATTGCCTCGGGGGCCGTCAGCGTGGGCACCGCCACCGTGGTGATGGCCGTGTGTGCCATCGCCGCCATCGGGCTGTCGTGGATTTTCCTGCCCGCGAGCGTGACATGGCTGATGCTGTGCTACATGGCGCTGAACCTGGCCTACAGCACGTGGCTCAAGCACCTGAGCCTGGTCGACATGCTCGTGGTGGCCACCTTCTACGTGATGCGCGTGCTGGCCGGTGCGCTGGCAGGCGGCATCGTGGCGTCGCAGTGGATTATCGTCATGACCTTCCTGCTGGCCCTGTTCCTGGTGCTCGGCAAGCGGCGCGACGACGTGCTGCTGCAGAGCCAAAGCGGCACGGTGGTCAGGCGCGGCGCGGCCCGCTACAACCTGCAGTTCGTCAACATGGCGCTCACCCTGGTGGCCACGGTCACCATTGTCACCTATATGATCTACACGATGAGCGAGGAGGTGATGGCGCGGTTCAACAACCGGCACGTCTACAGCACGGCGGTGTTCGTGCTGGCCGGCATCCTGCGCTACCTCCAGATCTCGGTCGTGGAGAACCGCAGCGGCAGCCCCACACGGGTGCTGCTGCGTGACCGCTTTATCCAGGTGTGCCTGCTGGGTTGGGCCATTGCATTCCTACTGATTATCTATTGTTGACGATGAAACGCACGGTGGCATTTGATTTTGACGGCACCTACACGCGACACGACTCCCTGCCGTTGATGCTGAAGCACGCCTTCGGCTGGGAGCGCTATCTGGCGGGGCTGCTCATGTGCCTGCCGTGGATCATCATGTTCAAATTGGGCATTCTCAAGGGGGGAGAGGCCAAACAGCGGCTGCTGTCCCACTTCTTCAAGGGAATGCCCTATAGCCGTTTCCAGCAGTTGTGCGAGGAGTTTGCTCCCGCCCACCCCAACCTGGTGCGTCACCAGGCCCGCGTGGCCATGGACGAGGCCCTCGAGGCGGGCGACCGGGTGCTGGTGGTGACCGCCAGCGTCCGCGAGTGGGTCGAGCCGTTCTTCAAGGGACAGGACGTGACGGTGCTGGCTACCGAACTCGAGGTCGACGACGAGGGACTGCTGACGGGCAGGTATGCCCAGCCCAACTGCAACGGGGCCGAGAAGTGGCGACGCATCGTGCAGGAGGTGCCCGACGTGGAGCAGCGCGAACTGGTGGCCTATGGTGACAGCCGCGGTGACCAGGTCATGCTCTGCCATGCCGACAAGGCCTACCTGCGCGACTTTGACCACACGACCGATATGTCGCGCCCCAATGCTATGGGGCGCGGTGGCCGCATCTTCTGGACAGTCCTGGCCCTGCTGGTGCTCTACCAGTTGCTGGGCGTGTTCTACGGCATGGACGTGGCCGATGCGGGCTTCTACCTCACCTTCTATGACAACATCTTCTCCCACCCCGGCAGTGTGGAGTATAACTTCATGTACTACCTGAGCGGCGTCATCGGCGGCACGTTCCAGACGCTGTTCCCGTCGATGGGCATGGCGGGCATGCGCCTGCTGGGCGTGGCCTTCAACACCTGTTGTGCCATCGTCCTGTACTATGCCCTGCGCCGCCACCTCGACGAGCGTGCCATCGCGCTGGGCAGCGCCCTGGTGGTCACCTCGTTCATCGCTCCGCCCTACACTTTCTGCTACGACCTGTGCACCGCCCTGCTGTATGTGCTGGCCATCACGCTGCTATGGCGCGGCCTGGAGAAGAACAAGTCATGGGTGATTGCCGTGGCCGGCGTCGTGGCGGGATTGAACATCCTGGTGCGCATACCCAACGTGCTGGGCCTGTCGATGGCCGTGCTGCCTGTCATCAGGTTTGTATCGGTGCGGCATTTCCTGCGCATCTACTGGGTGCGTCCCGTCTTCCGCATGATGCTGTTCCTGGCCAGCGCCGGACTGGCCGTATGCTTTGTGCTGGTCGTCATGCCGGGCATCCACAACACCTGCCTGCTCAACGTGCTGCGTGACCTGCGCGACATCGCTGCCGACGAGAGCGGCACGGCATCCCACACCACGGGCCAGATGATAATGGTGCAGTTGCGCTTCTATGCCACCGAGGCATGGGTCGCCATCAAACTGGCCGTGCCCGTCGCCGTCTATTGGCTGGCACACACCCGCCTGCGGCAGGCATGGCTCATGTGGGCCGCCAAGGTCGCAGCGCTGGCACTTTTCATTTGGCTGGTGATGCGCATGCACCCGCTGCAGCCGCTGTGGGTCATGTGTCTGGCGGGCGGCATCATGATCATCATCGAACGCTGGAGAAAGCGCTCCGGACTGGCTTGGATGGCTGTGCTGGGCATCGGCATGATGCTGGTAATGCCCCTGGGCAGCGACGGGGCCTACAACAACGGCTCCATCATCGCCTGGGCCATCGCTCCCGTGGCGGCCCTGTGGTGGATGCGCCGTGTGCGCCTGGCGTTCCCGCTGACGTTTATCTCCGTGTGCGCAGTGCGTATGGTCACCGGCGGCGCCTACTTTGACGGCGGGCCGCTGTGGGAAAAACGATACACCATCGACAACGACCGCGCGGCACACATCTATACCACACGCGAGCGCGCCAACGTGCTCAACACCGTGCTCCACGGCATCGAGCCACACGTCAAGGCCGGCGACACGCTCATGGTCTACGGCAGCGCGCCGCTCATCAACTACCTCACACACACCCGGCCCTACATCGGCTGCTCGTGGGTCGAGCAACTCAGCGCCCCCATGCTCGAGAAGAAACTGGCCTACGCGCCCAAGTCGGGGCTGCCGCTCGTGCTGCAGCAGAAGTTCAACACGCTGGGGCCGTACTGGAGCGAGCCGACGGCCAACTTCGGCTTCGACTACGGCCATCAGGACACCTACCGCGACAACCGCAAACTGAAGGTGCTCAACCACTTCCTTGAGCGCTACGGCTACCATATCATCTACGAGGACACCCACTTCATCCTCTACCAACCCGGTCAACCCAAATGACGCGCGATGGAAGGACTCCTGCAATACATCTGGCAGCACCGCCTGTGGCTCAGCGAGGACATGGTGACGGGCGACGGCCTCAAGGTGCGGGTCATTGACCCGGGCCTGCTCAACACCGATGCGGGACCCGACTTCTTCAACGCCAAGATCGAGATTGACGGCCGCCTGTGGGTCGGAAATGTCGAGATTCACGTGCGCGCCAGCGACTGGAAGCGGCACCACCACGACGAGGACCCTGCCTATGACAGCGTCATCCTGCACGTCGTCGAGAAGGACGATGCGCCCGTCACCCGCATTAACGGTGAGCGCATCCCCCAGGTCGAACTGCGCGTGTCGCCACGCTTCAACGAGTGCTATGACAGGCTGGTCAACGCCCAGGTGGAACTGCCCTGCGCGGCACGCCTCAACGAGGTGCCCACACTCACCGTCACCGAGTGGATCGAGGCGCTGGCCTTCGAGCGGCTGCACGGCAAGGTGGACCGCGTGCGCGAACTTTATGACCGCTACAATGGCAGTTGGGAAGATATCTGCTACGTGATGCTGGCCCGCACGCTGGGTTTCGGCATCAACAACGATGCCTTTGAGCGGCTGGCCCGTGTCACGCCGCTGCGCCTGCTGCACAAGCACAGCGACTCCATCCTGCAGGTCGAGGCTCTGCTCTTCGGCCAGGCGGGCCTGCTCAACGGAGCGCACAGCGAGGACCCCTACTTCCAGCAGTTGACACGCGAATACGCTTTCCTGGCCAACAAATTCTCGTTGCGCCCCATCGAGGGCTCGGCATGGCGCCTGTTCCGCAGCCGTCCGCAGAATTTCCCCTACCGCCGCATCGCCCTGCTGGCGCAGTTTGTACAGGGCGGCTTCAACCTGATGAACGACATCCTTGAGGCCAGCGACACCAAGCAGTTGCGCCAATTGTTCGACATCGAGTTGAGCGGCTACTGGACCACGCACTACTCCTTCGGCAAGCCGTCGCCCGGTGCCGGACGCGCTTTGTCTAACGGCAGCATCGACATCGTGCTCATCAATACGGTTGCCCCGCTCTACTATGCCCGTGGCGAGATGACCGACGACTACGCGATGACCGACCGCGCCATCGCCCTGCTCGAGGACATCCGCCCCGAGCAGAACAGCATCGTGACCCTGTTCCGCAATGCTGGCATCAAGTGTGACGACGCCCTCACCAGTCAGGCCCTGATCCAGTTGCGCCGCAACTACTGCGAGGCCCGCAAGTGCATCTACTGCCGACTGGGACACCGCCTGCTCGCCACCGACGCCCGCCAGCAGCCCAACACCTGAGAAATCCGCCCCCTCCCAAGAACGGGCACCGGCACATCACGCAAAACGAGCAGGAACCCCGCTATGGGATTCCCGCTCGATTAAATTTTGTCGGCTAACGATGCCGTCACGACGATGCGGCACGGCATCATCGGCCACGACTACTTCACGCCCAGCAGCACATTAATCAGGCAGGTAACATCGTTAATATCCACCACGCCGTTGATGTCCACGTCGCCGTAAGCCGAGATTTGGCCCGACAGGACCATAGCAATCAGATCGGTCACGTCGTTGATGTCCACCTCGTTGTCGCAGTTCACGTCACACGCGTAGGCCAGTTCAAACGTCACCATCGCATTGTCCGGGCCCACAGCCTCGGCCAGCCCTGTCGGGTAGTCAAGGCTGCCGATGCGGGTGTAGGAATAACCGGTATTAAACGTCTGATAGAACAGCACCACACACGAATTCCCATAGAGCATGATGTCGCCGGCATAGATGGTACCGGGGTTTACAGGGGCACTGGGGAGAGATTCGTTCAGGTAATAATACTTCTCGTTGCCATTGAGTTCGTCCATGTCGATGGTCATGGGCAGCATCGTTTTGAAGAAGTTGCCCGTGGCATTGTCGGCAAGCGTGGCCATAAAGGTCTGCCCTCCCACAATAACATGAATCTTGTTTGTGTTCGGGGTTACTTCAACCTCCAGACCCGGCACCCACTCACTGGCCATCTCGGCCATTCTGGGACGGTTTGAATAGGTGATGTGCAACGTGTTGCCCACAAAGGTGCTATTGGGCAGGGTGTTGCGGGCATCGGCGGGCACTCCGCTGTGACCGCTGCTATAACTGGTCACGGCAAGTGCCACCTGCTTACCGTCGAGTTTCTCGGCATGGTTGTGCAGGAAGGTGAGCATCGGGTTGGCCATCTTGCCGTTCCACAGGGGCGTGCAGATGATGACAAAGTCCCAGTCGTCAAAATCATCGACGCTGGTATTGATCTCGGGCCAGTTGCCGGCATCCATCTGGCTGCGCTCGTTGTTGGCAAAGGTATAGGTTGTCTGGCTCTCAGGGCGAGGATAATTACCGTGGTCCACAACCTCGAGCAATTCGCCGTCACAATTATCGGCAATGGCCTGGGCAAGCGTCCGGGTCACACCGCTATAAGTGTAATACACTACCAGGCAACGCACCTGGCTGGGAGGAAAGGTATAGGCCGCAGAGTGAAATTGCGACATCAGCAATACGCAAGTCAAAAACAATAAGAATCTTTTCATATCAGTTAATATTAAATTCTATCTCATCAGTATAGACGAGAATCCAACAAATCCCTGAAACACGACATCCAAACAGCGATAAAAACATGAACAAAAATCACCGTTTGCATAATTTGTATGCAAAATAACTTAACTAATCCGAAATGTGCAAGAAATCTTACCCGAATTCCTGTTTCCGCTAAATTGAGTCAGGAGCCGTCACGGGTTCCTCGATTTTGGGCTTTTCAGTCAGATCAATTTCCTCGTCGGGACTGAGGAACAACGAGTCATACTCCTGGTCAATCATCGTGGAGTCAAACTCCTCGACAGGAGCGATCGATGAGCAACCCGAGTAGAGGTCGGCATTGATAACCTCCTTGGCGGGCTGGAACCGCTTGTGGTAACTCTGGAACTGCGGGTCGCTCAGCACGAGTTGCAGGAAACGGCCGCAGATGGGCAATGCCGTGCGGCTGCCCTGGCCCAACGAGCCCCAACGGAAGTGAATCTGGCGATACTCGCCGCCCACCCATGAGCCGCAAACCAGGCCCGGCGACACGGCGACGAACCAGGCGTCGGCATGGCGGTTGCTCGTGCCGGTCTTGCCACCCAGGTCCACGTCATAGAGGGGACGCGTGATATAGCCGTTCAGTGCCATCGCGGTGCCACCGGCATCGGTGCGGCAGGCCATGAGCATCTGCTGCATCAGGAATGCCGTGCGGTAACTGATGCCGCGTTCCTGGCGCTCGGGGGCACGGTAGATTTCCTTGCCGTCGCGGTCCACGATGCGTGTGACGATGATGGGGTCGTTGCGCATGCCGTCATTGACCACGGTGCAGTAGGAATTGACCAGTTCCATCAGGTCAACATCGCTGGCTCCCAGCGAGAGTGCAGGCTTTTCCTCGAGAGGCGACTCGATGCCCATATCACGGGCCACACGCGCGACGTTGTTGAAGCCCACTTCTTGAGCCACACGCACAGTCACGCTGTTGATACTCTGTGCGAAGGCCGAACGCAGGGTCATATCGGCGCCCGAGAAGGTGCCGTTGGCGTTGGTGGGCCGCCAGGGTTCCATTTCGCCCGTCTCATCATTCCTGACCATCGTGTCGATGTACTCGTCGAGACGTCGGTCACAGGGCACGAGGCCGCGCTCCATGGCTGCGGCATAGACAAAGAGTTTGAACGTCGAGCCCGGCTGGTGCTTGGCGCGCACCTTGTCATACTTCCACGTGTCGAAGTCCACATCACCCACCCACGCCTTGACGTGGCCGTTGCTCGGGTCCATGGCAACGAAGCCGCAGTGCATGAAGTGCAGCATGTAGCGCACCGAGTCCATCGAACTCATCTCCATATACAGCGAGTCGTTCTCATAGTCGAACAGGTGCACCATGTGGGGCTGGTTCATGTAGTAGTTGACCGAGTCCAGGTCGTTGGGATAGCGGGCCAGCAACTCGTGGTAGACAGGCGTGTTGCGCGCCTTGTCCTCGACAAAGTTGGCGATGGGCTGGTTGTTCTCGTCGAGCCAGCAGTCCTGATTGCCCCAATGACTCCTGAAGTTGCGCTGCACAACCTTCATCTTCTCGCTGACGGCCTGCTCGGCATACTCCTGCATCCTGGAGTCGAGCGTGGTGTAAATCTTCAGGCCGTCGCGCTCCAGGTCGAGTTTGAGGCCTTTCTCGTCCGAAATGCGTTCCACCTCGTGGGCTACAGCCTCGCGGAAGTAGGGCGCCACGCCGGCATAGTTGGTCTCGAGGGTGTACTTCAAGTCGATGGGCAATGCCGATATCGAGTCATATTGCTGCTGCGTCAGGTCGCCGTGCTCGACCATATTCTTCAACACCTGGTTGCGACGGCGCAGGCTGTTCTTGGGATTGATGCGAGGATTGTAGGTGCTTGTGGCCTTGAGCAGTCCCACCAGCACGGCACTCTCCTCGATTTTCAGGTTCTTGGGGGTGGTCCGGAAGTAGGTGTTGGCCGCCGTCTTGATGCCGTAGGCATTGCTGCCGAAGTCCACCGTGTTGGCATACATCTCCAGGATTTCCTCCTTGCTGTAGAAGATTTCCAGTTTGGTGGCGATGATCCATTCCTTGCTCTTCATGATGAGCATCTTCACGCCGGGGATGTAGCCCAGCAGGCCCGTCGAGTAGTCGCTGCGGGTGCGGAACATGTTCTTCACCAACTGCTGCGTGATGGTGCTCGCACCGCGCGGGCGGCCATGCAGCACCAGGTCCTTGGCCGCGGCGCCCAGGCCGCTGAAGTCGATGCCGTGGTGGCTGTAGAAACGCTCGTCCTCGGTGTCGATGAGCACCCTGAAGAACTCGGGGTTGATTGAGTCAAACGGCACCGGCGTGCGGTTCTCGTCATAGTATTTGCCGATGGTCTGGCCGTCGGCACTGTACAGGTAACTGGCCTCGGGATTGCTGGGATGCATGATGCTGTAGGTGCTCGGCGACTTGCCGAAGAGCCACAGGAAGTTGATGTCCACAGCGATCAAGTAGAGCAGGAACAGCACGATGAAGGTCGCGAGAGCGGCCAGGATTTTGGCCCACCAGGGACGCCCGCGGTACAATCCCTTGTACCACTTCTTGAAGCGCCGCCAGTTGCGTGTGATGATATTACCTGAAGATTTTTCGCTCATAGTAAAGTTTGATGGTTGCTGATTAGAGTCTGAGAGATACTGCCAGCCGATTGTCGTTGCCGGCTACTGCTTGTTGGCACTGTGGCCCAAGCGTCGTTTCACATAGCGGGGAATGAACCCCAGGTGGCGCATCACCGCCGTGCCCGTACCGTAGTGGTGGCACATGATTCGGAATCGCTCCCACAGCGAGGCGCGGTGATGGCGTGTGGTCATGCCGTCGGCCAGGTAACTGATGATGGGGGCCTTGCCGGCATAGGCATTGGCAGGGCTCTTGCGCAGCACCCTGATGCACCAGTCATAGTCAGCGCTCAAGCGGTACTGCAGGTCGTAGTCGGGCGCCAGGTCTCGACGCACGATGAAGGCTTGGTGGCACACCACCATACCGTTCATGAAACTATTGACTGTCAGCCGCTTAGGTGCTGTCAGATGGCGCTTGCCCACCACATTGCGCTGCGCGTCAACAAGTTGAGTCTGGCCGTAAATCACGCCGGGATTGTCGGCCGTGAGCAGCGCCAGGCGGGCCAGCACGGTATCGTCGGCAAACGAGTCGCCGGCATTCAGGAACATGATGTATTTCCCACGTGCGCGCGCAATACCTTTGTTCATTGCGTCATACAGTCCCTTGTCGGGCTCGCTGAACACGCGCAACGACGTTATCGAAGCCTGCTTGACAATCGACAGCGTGTCATCGCTCGACGCACCGTCGATGATAAGCAACTCATAGTTGCTGCTCGACTGGCGCTGCACGCTATGCAGCGTCGGAGCAATCACAGCAGCGGCGTTCCAAGTGACCGTAATGATGGAAAATAATGGTTCCATGCCTGTCATAATGGTTGATAATCAACTTGCTGCTCCCGACCCACCGCAGGCGACGCAAACACGCCGGCGGCTCACGGTTCTCACAAGTTTTGTGGACGCAAAATTATAGAATTCCGTACAAATTTACAATCAAATGACCTTTTTTTACGTTAATAGACCATATAATTATTATAATAATGAGAAACAGATGAACCGTTTTGCCATCTTCCTGACGCTGCTGGCACTGCTTGGCAGCGTGGCCTGCGACACCATCGACAACAAGTCGTTGCCCAATTTAGCCGTACGCATCGACCTGGGCAATTTTGCCTTGTGGAACACCTACGGCGTGCATGGCATGGGCCAGTACCGCATCTTCAACCGCGAGAAGAACATTCCCGCCAATTTCCCCTATAACGTCAACACCTTCACCGGCTATGGCGGCGTGCTGCTCATGATGGGCGCCGAGGAACCCTTGGCCTATGACCTCGCCTGTCCTGTCGAGTCCAGCCACGACATCATCCTGTCGATCGACAACGAGAACCTCGATGCCGTCTGCCCCAAGTGCGGCTCGCACTACAACCCCCTCACCGGAGCCGGTGGTCCCGTCAGGGGAGTGGCCATCAATAACAAAGTGGGCATGCGCCAGTACCGCGTCCTGCCCAACAACGGCGGCTACATCATCGTCAACTGATTTTGGCCCGTAACAGGCCTAACATGCACCCCCGAACAGCCACTTCGGGAAGGGACGAAAAAAACTGCAATGTTCCACGCGCCGGCACCCTGTCCAGGCACGTGATCCGACCCCAAAAATCCATTTTTTGATAAAACGGGCCTTCTTGGTTGCATTTTGCAATTTCGAAGGCCCGATTCTCATTCTTCGAGGTCGCTTTTTGTAGCAAAAATTCAAAAAATAAATCTTATAGGATGCCATTTATTGTTAAAATTTGTAAACTTTTTCATTTTTCTTTTCCAAAATTTAAACATTGAGGTCGCCCGCGAGCCCCGTTTCTGCGGGAGTTTGCGTGGAACAATCTGTTAAAACCTCGATTTTCGGTAAATGTTTACAAGTGTTTAATTAGTTTGGTCGGGTTGGCAGGTTGGGCTACCTTTGCAGCGTCGAAGATAATTTTACGCTTATCTTCATTGAGTAACAAACCAGGACGCACGTCGTTGAATCGTTCGTAACGGCCATAAAGAAATGAGCACAGGGTTGTGTGACTTTCCAGTCCTATTAAACAACATTTTATGAGTTTTATCAAGAGTAAAATAAGTTTATCAGCATTATTCGTTCTTATTGCAATCACCATCACTAGTCTCCCTGCACAGGCGCAGATGTTGAACAACCGCAAACAAGGCACCGTGCTTGAGCAGATCGAGCAATACAACCGCAGCAACGTCATTGACCAACTTATCAGTTATGCTTACGGTTTCCGTGGCACTCCCTACCGCTATGGAGCAGCGTCTCCCCGCGGCTTTGACTGCTCGGGTTTCACCAGTTACGTATTCAAGCGCTTCGGCATCAACCTCGACCGTTCGTCAAGAGGCCAGATTTCTGACGGCGTGCGCGTTCAGCGCAACGACCTGCAGCCTGGCGACCTGGTGTTCTTCCAGGGCCGCTCGGGACGTGGAGGCATCGGCCACGTGGGCATCGTTACCCGCGTCAACGCCGACAACACCTTCCACTTCATCCATTCGGCTTGCAGCAGCGGCGTCACCGAGAGCAAAAACACCGAATCCTATTACAGTCGCCGCTATGTAGGCGCCTGCCGAGTTCTGTAAATCAAATCATCTTATAACTACCATCGCGTGCGTTCCCACAATCGGGAGCGCACGCTTTCATTTTACCACCGTTCATGTCTTGTTATTCGCAAAATTATCTATCTTTGCAATAACCAAAACTCGACAACTATGTTTTCAAGACGATTTTCACTGTTGACTATATTCGCCGCAGCGGCACTAAGCATGGCAGCAGGCCATGTGCTGATTGACGGTGTGCTGGAAGAGTCGGCCATCTATCCTGGCACAGTGCACACTCTCCAAGTCTATGTGCCGGATCAGTATGACGGAAAAGAACCCGCTGCGCTCTATGTGGGCTTGGACGGCGTGCTGTGCAACGCGCCCCAAGTGATGGACTCGCTCATCGCCGAGGGCAAGATGCCTTGCACTATCGGCGTCTTCCTGCAGCCGGGCGTCATCAAGGACGCGGACGGCAACGTATTGCGTTACAACCGCAGTTATGAGTTCGACAGCACCACGGGCACCTTTGCAACCTTCCTCGAGAGCGAGGTGCTGCCCGCCGTTGAGCAGAAGACCACAGCCAAAGGCAAACCCATCCGCCTGTCGCGACGTCCCGAGGAACGCATGATTTTCGGCCTGAGCAGCGGTGGTATCGCCGCTTTTAACGCCGCATGGCACCGTCCCGACCTATTCGGCAAAGTGTTTACCGGCGTGGGCACATTCGTGGCGATGCGCGGCGGTAACGACCTGCAGGCACTGGTGCGCAAGACCGAGCCCCTACCCCTGCGCGTGTTCATTCAGGACGGCAGCAACGACGTGTGGAACCCATTGTTCGGTCACTGGTACGAGGGCAACCAAATGCTGGCCAGCGCGCTGAAGTTCGCCGGCTATGACGTGGAGTGTGACTGGAGCGACGGCGGCCACAACGTCACCCGCTCAACTGAGATTTTTTCCCAAGTGATGGAATGGATGTGGCGCGACTGGTCGGCACCGATTAATCTCGGATATACCTGTAACGATTTTCTGGAAAACCTGCTCACGAGCGATGATAAAGGCTGGCAGAAGACCGGCAACGGGGCTCCTGGCAAAGCAGTGACCAGCATCATCTATCCCGACTTGACCAATGTCGCCGTCATACCCGCCGAACCGGGCAATGCCGTGTGGCAATACATCCTGCAGGACGGGAAACTGACGTGCGGCGAGCCCTTCTACTGGCTGCACAACGACGACAACAGCAAGGCACTTGACATTCAAGCCATCACCTTTGATGGCAACGGCAACCTGTGGGCCGTCACATCGGCAGGGCTGCAGATCTGCGACCAAAATGGCCGGGTGCGCGGTATCCTGCGCCTGCCACTAGGCATCGACGCGGTTAACGAGGTCACTATCACCGAAGGCATGGTGTGGCTTCACACATCTACCAGTGACTGGTGTCGCCGCCTAAATGTCACAGCCCCCGTCTTGGGTACCCGCCCCACCAGCCAGGGCCAAGGATAAGCCAATGCCACCCCTCTAGAACATCTAGAGCATCTATATTATCTGGAAACAGGCGGCTTCCACTCAACAATGGCAAATCAAAAAACTTCGTTTTTGTTTGCCATTGTGTTCGGCTTGCACTATCTTTGTCCTTTTGAAACAAACCGATTGTTCCCATGATTCAGAATAACAACATAACGCCCGAGATGGAAGAGCAGATGGTCGACCAGGCCTATCAGAATCTTCTAAACGGCTATCTGTCAAGCAACCACCGCAAGAAAGTGGAGGTCATCGACAAAGCCTTCAGGTTCGCGCGCGACGCCCATAAGGGCATTCGCCGCCGCTCTGGCGAACCCTATATCATGCATCCCATCGCTGTGGCAACCATCGTCAGCCAGGAAATCGGCCTGGGCTCGACCAGCATCAGCGCGGCCCTGCTGCACGACGTGGTCGAGGACACCGACTATACCCTCGAGGACATCGAGACCCAGTTCGGCAAGAAGATTGCACGCATCGTCGACGGACTGACCAAGATATCGGGCGGCATCTTCGGCGACAAGGCATCGGCCCAAGCCGAGAACTTCCGCAAACTGCTGCTCACCATGAGCGAGGACGTGCGTGTCGTGCTCATCAAGATGGCTGACCGCCTGCACAATATGCGCACCCTGTCGTCGATGCCTGCCAACAAGCAGTACAAGATTGCCGGCGAGACACTCTATATCTACGCCCCGCTGGCCCACCGCCTGGGACTATATGCCATCAAGACCGAACTCGAGGACCTGAGTTTCAAGTACAACCACCCCACCGAGTACCAGCGCATCAAGGAGCAGGTATTGGCCAGCGAGGAGAGCCGCAACGAACTGTTTGCCCGCTTCTCGGCGCCCATCCGCGAACGCCTCGACAACATGGGGCTGAAGTACGAGTTCAACACCCGCGTCAAGTCGTGTTTCTCCATCTGGAACAAGATGCAGAGCAAGCGCATCCCCTTCGAGGAGGTCTATGACCTGTACGCCGCCCGCATCGTGTTTGAGTGCGGCGACGACGAGAGCCTGGCCAAACGGCTGTGCTGGAACATCTACAACGAGGTCACCGAGGTCTATACCAAGCATCCCGACCGCGTGCGCGACTGGCTCACCACCCCCAAGGTCAACAAATACCAGGCTCTGCACGTCACCGTCATGGGCCCCGACGGCAACTGGGTCGAGGTGCAGATTCGCAGCCGCAAGATGGACGACATCGCCGAGCGTGGATTTGCCGCCCACTGGAAATACAAGATCGGTGAGGGCGAGGAGGAGGAGGAACTCTCCAAGTGGCTCAGCACCATCACCGACATCCTCAAGGAACCCGAACCCAACGCCATCGACTTCCTGGACACCATCAAACTCAACCTGTTCGCCAGCGAAATCGTCGTGTTCACCCCCAAGGGCGAGACGATGACGCTGCCCAAAGGCGCGTCGGTGCTCGACCTGGCCTTCACGCTGCACACCGACCTGGGCACACACTGCATCGCCGGAAAGGTGAACCACAAACTCAAACCGCTGTCCTACAAGATGAACAGCGGCGACCAGGTGGAAATCCTCACCAGCAACACCCAGACGCCCAAGCCCGAGTGGGAGAAGTTTGTCGTCACCGCCAAGGGCAAGACGCGCCTGCGCTCTGCCCTGCGCCACCAGCGGCGCCTGATTGTGGAGGAAGGTGAGAAACGCTTCATGGAATTCCTCAAGACCCACAACATCGAGTTCAGCAACGAGGTACTCTCGCAGGCCATCGGACGGCAACGCGTCGCCGGCAAGGAGGAACTCTTCTTCATGATCGGCAACAACGAGATTATCCTCAACGAGGATATGGTCATCAAGAAAGAGCAGGGCACCCGCTTCAACTGGTGGCGCCGCAACCCCTTCAAGGGCAAGGAGACGCCCAAGCAGACGACCAGCGAGCCCGCCAAGGCCATCAGCACCAAGGCCATCTACTCGCTCAAGACCAGCGACGGCGTGAGCAACTACCAGATAGCAGACTGCTGCCATCCCATCCCCGGCGACGATGTGGTGGGATTCCTCAACGATGCGGGCGAAGTCATCGTCCACAAGATGGACTGCCCCACCCTGGCACGTCTCAAGGCCAGTTACGGCTCGCGACTGCTGGAGACCAAGTGGGAGGACCACAGCGACCGCTTCCTGGCCACCATCCGCATCGAGGGCATCGACCAGAAAGGCATCCTGCAGACCATCGTCAACATCATCTCGACCAACATGTCCATCAACATGAAGAAAATGTTCGTTACTGCCGACCAGGGCGTATTCAACTGTGACCTGGACGTCCTCATCAGCGATGCGACGGTCGTTACCAACCTGTGCAAAGAAATCAAGAAGGTCAAGGGCGTGAACAGCGCCTCGAGGGTGTCGTGACATCACCGCCGCAGTAGTCAACAACAAGCGAAATACCAGCATGAAGATATCAAGCAAACATAGCAACATCGTCATCATCCTGCTACTCATTCTTTCGGTGATACTGATAGCAACGATGCTGTTCTTCAGCCGCGAGGAAGGCAGGACCTACACCTTCGAGGTGGGCAAGCCATGGCTGCACAAGGCGCTGGAGGCCAACTTCGAGTTTGACATCGAACTTGACGAAGCCACCCGCAAACACATCACCGACAGCGTAGAACAGAACTTCTCCAAAATCTACACCCTGGACCGCAACAAGGGCGAACAGCAGCAGGCCCTGCTCACGCGGGCCCTGGCCGGACGACCTGGCAGCCAGGCCCTCCTGCGTGCCGTTGCCACCTTGTATGACGACGGCATCGTCGACAACGATGCCGCCAACGACATCCGTTCAGGCAAGCAGTTGCGCTTCATGGTGGGCAACAACCAGTTGCAAGTCGTTGACGCCCAGAACATGAAGACGGTGAAGCAGGCCTATGAATGGCTGACCGACTCGCTGGCCGGCAACTCCGACCTGCAGAACGCCCTCCATGCCGTGGACATCAGCAACTACCTCGTTCCCAATATGATGGTAAACCAAGAGGAGAACGAGAAATGGCTCAGCGAGGACCTGCGCAATGCCCTGCGCTCGCCCGGATCCGTGCAGGCCGGAGAGGCCATCATCCGCAACGGCGAAATCGTCACCCCCAAGAAGGCGTCGGCCATCGAGAGTTACCAGAACGAGATTCTGGAGCGCAACAAGAAGCGCAACGTGGACCAGTCGCTCAATCTGCTGGGACAGATCCTGATTGTCGCCACGCTGATGCTGGCATTCTATTTCTTCATGAAACTGCAGCGCAACAAGGTCTTCTCCAGCATGCGGCGCATGGTATTCCTCATCGCGTTCATCACGGTCTTTGTCATTGTCGCCTTCCTGTGCGTCAAGTTCAAGTACAACATGTTGTACGTGATACCCTTCGGACTGGTGCCCATCATCGTGGCCTCGTTCTTCGACGACCACACCTCATTCTTTGTGCACATCGTCACCGTGCTCATCTGCTCGCTGATTGCCATCAACGACCAGGCCGAATTCATCATCATGCAGTTCCTGGCGGGCATTATCGCCATCGTTTCGGTCAAGGAATTGACCAAGCGCACGCAACTGGTGCGCTGCGCCGCGGCAATCTTCTGCGCCTACTTCATCACCTATCTGGCCATGATGCTCATCAACGACGGCAACCTCGACAACTTTGACAAGCACTTCCCCGCCTACTTCCTGGCCAACTGCGTCATCTTGTCGTTTGCCTTCCTCAGCATCCCCATCGTGGAGAAAATCTTCGGCTTCACCTCGACGATGACCCTGCTCGAACTCACCGACATCAACAACCCCCTGCTGCGCCAACTGTCAACCAACTGTCCGGGCACCTTCCAGCACTCGCTGATGGTGGCCAACCTGGCCGGCGAGGCAGCACTGAAAATCGGCGCCAACCTGCAGTTGGTGCGCGCCGGTGCGCTGTACCATGACGTCGGCAAGACGGTCAATCCGGCCTTCTTCACCGAGAACCAGATCGGCGAGAACCCCCACGACCACCTTGTCAGGCCCGAGGACAGCGCCAAAATCGTCATCGAGCATGTCGCCAACGGCCTCAAACTGGCCGAGGAGGCCGACCTGCCCAAGGTCATCAGGGATCTCATCGCCCAGCACCACGGCAAGGGCGTCACCCGATACTTCTATTACAAGGCCCGCGAGATGAGGCCCGGCCAGGAGGTGGACAAGGCGCCATTCTCCTACCCCGGCCCCAATCCGCAGACCAAGGAGGCCGCCATCCTGATGATGGCCGACGCCTGTGAGGCTGCCACCAAGAGCCTCAAGGACCACTCCGAGGAGTCCATCGCCGCCATGGTCGACAAAATCATCGACGGCCAGATTGCCGACGGCCTGCTGCGCGAGGCGCCCATCAGTTTCAGCGACGTCAAGACCGTCAAGCAACTCTTTGTCGAACGCCTGCGCACGGCCTTCCACATGCGCGTGTCCTATCCCAGCGACGCCATCACCGAGACCGGCGCCCAGGCTGCCGAGGACGCAAATTAATGTGGCCGTCCGGGCAATATCATAGCCTAAATCGTGTTTATTATATAAAAGACAACGGTAAAACGAACCCGAACGACAACCCATGGGAATGTCCACCATACTGCTCATCGCCGGCATCATCTGCCTCGCCGCCGCACTCATCCTGGTGCTGTGGCCACGGTGGGTTGCTGCCGTGCCGGCCTATGCGGGGCTCGTGCTACTGCACTGGAGTTACTACATCGACGCCAAGACGCCGACCATCATCTTCTGGGGCATCGCCACGCTCATCACCGTGGGACTGTTCTACCTCACGCCCAGCGGCGAGCCCGACGGGAACCGGTCCAGCAACTTCTATGTGGGACTCACCTCGATGGCGGGCGGCCTGCTCGGCATCCTGCTCGCACCGCGCGTGATGGTACTCGGCGTCATCGTCGGAGCCGCCATTGGCCAGTTGGCCTACAGCCGCACCCCGGCCGGCAAGTGGATGCTCAACCCCTCGACGATGTTTGCGCGCTATTTTGCCGCCAAGTGCCTTCCGGCCATCATCGCCATCTCAATCGTGTGCATTGCCATCATGGGAATCGTCATCACCTAACCTAACCGACTACGCAAAATGAAACATCTGCTTCATATCCTCGCACTGCTGATCGTCTTCGCCACCGCCACCACGGCATGGGCACAGGCGACCAAAGAGGTTCCGGAACGCAACCAGCCCAGCAAGTTCGCCATCGCCAAGGTGGATTTTGACCATGTCAAAGAGGTCATCTCCAACCCCAAGAACGCCTATTACTACCCCAAACTGATGAAGGCTTATTACGACAAGAGGGACACAACGATGTCGATCGAGGCGTGGCGCAACTTCTACTACGGCTACACCTTCCAGGAGGACTACAACCCCTTCCGCGAGAGCATCTACAGCAACAAGGTCGAGGAACTCTACTACAAGCAGCCTCACTCGCGCGCCGAGTGTGACACCATCGAGCACTATGCCCAGTTGTCGCTCAACGACAACATGTTCGACATGAACCAGATGAACTTCTACATCTACGTCCTCAAGGAGAAGAAGAAACATGCCAGTGCCGCCATGTTGCAACACCGCCTTGACCGCCTCATCGCGGCCATCATGTCCAGCGGCAGGGGTACCAAGGAGGAGCCCTGGGTGGTCATCTCGCCCGAGCACGAGTACAACATCATCAACTTCCTGGGCTTCGTAGCCACCGACCACGAGACGCTCGACGGCGACATCGACTACATCAAGGTGCAGCCCGTTGCGGGCAAGAGCACCGAGGGCTTCTACTTCGACATCTCGCGCATGATGCAGATTGCAAGGCTCAAGTTCCCCGACATCTAACCCACCCAAGACATACTGTCGGCCCTTTTGCAGGCGTTGTTCTGCCTGGGCTATGGGATGCGGCCACACTCGGGCCGCATCAATTGTTTTTGCCATCGTGGCCACCGGGCCAGTGTCGTCTGAACAAAAAAAGGGCCCAATTCCTTTGTTTTGTTTTCGGCAAGCAGTATCTTTGCAGTCAAAATCCCTATACGCCCATGATGAAGGAAAACCTGATCAAGATTTATGAGCGCAGTTTCATCGACAATTGGGAACTGCCCGCACTGACCGATTATAACACCGGCGAGAAACTGACCTACGGCGACTTTGCACGCAACATCGCCAAGTTACATCTGCTGTTCGAGAACTGCGGCGTCAAGAAGGGCGACCGCATCGCCCTCATCGGCAAGAACATCCCCAACTGGGTGATTGTCTTCATGGGAACCATCACCTACGGCGCCGTCATCGTGCCCATCCTGCAGGAGTTCAACCCCGCCGACGCACAGCACATCATCAACCACAGCGAGGCCACCATGCTGTTCATCAGCAAGAGCATCTGGGAGAACCTGGAGTTTGACAAGATGCCCCGCGTGCGCGCTGTCATCCAACTCGAGGACAAGAAACTCCTGGCCGAGAAGGAGGGCGAGGACATGGTAGCCAAGGCTATGGCCGGGCTCGAAGATGCCTTTAAGACGAAATACGGCGACGGCTTCTACCGCAACCACATCCACTATGCCGACATCCCCAACGACGCGCTGGTCGAGATCAACTACACGTCGGGCACGACAGGCTTCTCCAAGGGTGTGATGCTCACGGCCAACAACCTGGCCGGTAACGTCGTCTACGGCATCAATTCGCAACTGCACTACAAAGGGACGCGCGACCTGGCCTTCCTGCCGCTGGCACACGCCTTTGGCTGCGCCTTCGATATGCTCACCCCGCTGGCCGTCGGCTCGCACATCACGCTGCTGGGACGCATCCCGTCGCCCAAAATCCTGGTCAAGGCCATGGCCGAGATCAAGCCCAACGTGGTGTTCACCGTGCCCCTGGTGCTCGAGAAAATCTACAGCAAGATGATTGTGCCCATGATCAGCAAGGGCGCATTGCGCTGGGCCCTGGCTGTCCCCTATCTGGACCGCCGCATCTACAGCCAGATACGCAACAAACTCATCGAGGCCTTCGGTGGCGAGTTTGAGGAGGTCATCGTCGGCGGTGCCCCGTTCAACGCCGAGGTCGAGGACTTCCTCTACAAGATCAAGTTCCCCTTCACCGTGGGCTACGGCATGACCGAGTGCGGACCGCTGGTGAGCCACACCCCGTGGCGCGAGTTCGTGCCCCACAGCGCCGGACGCATCCTGCCCGGCATCATGGAGTGCAAGATCCTGAGCGATGACCCCGAGAACATCCCCGGCGAAATCTGCCTGCGCGGCGAGAACGTCATGCAGGGCTATTTCCACAACAGCGAGGCCACCGACAAGGTGCTCCACGAGGACGGATGGCTGCACACCGGCGACATGGGTACCCTGAATGCCGACGGCACATTATTTATAAGGGGACGATTGAAGACCATGCTGCTGAGTTCCAGCGGACAGAATATCTACCCCGAGGAAATCGAGGCCAAACTCAACAACATGCTCTACGTGAGCGAGAGCCTCGTCGTCATGCGCGAGGGCAAACTTGTCGCCCTCGTCTATCCCGACTACGACGCCATGGACCAGTTGGGCGTTACACGCGACAAACTGCCTGACCTGATGGAGGAGATACGCACCGAACTCAACAAACTCGTAGCCCCCTATGAGCGAATCGCCAAGATCCAACTGATGGCTACCGAATTTGACAAGACACCCAAACGCAGCATCAAGCGCTACCTCTACAGCAACTGATAGTACAGGGGCCAAAAATCACGTTTCTTTGGCCCTATATACACGTTCTTAACAAATATTAACGAATGCCGCGTTGGCGGTGTTCGTTAATATTTTTATCTGATTATCAACATGTTAAACACCAAAAATCGATCTCTGACAAAAAACCGGTCTGAAAATTCTTGCAAAAAAAAACCGAAAAAAGTTTGCAGGTGAAATTTTTGTTATACCTTTGCAGCCGATTTCAACAACGAATATTAATTGTTTTATTATTTAAATTTTACAAAGAAATGAAGAAGTTAGTTTTGGCTTTTGCCGTTATCGCTGCTATGTGCATGGCTTCATGCGAACAGAAGGCTGAGAACACTGAGAACGCTCAGGACACCACCGCTACCGAGCAGGTAACCCCCGCTCCCGTTGAGAACGCTGAGCAGGCTCCCGCCGCTGAGGGTACCGAGGTTAAGGAAGGTGAGCAGGCTCCCGCCACTGACGCTGCCGCTACCGAGCAGGCTCCCGCCGAGGAGCAGAAGGCTGAAGAGCAGCCCGCCAAGTAAGCAAAGGCTTTACAGAACGTTTGAAGCTGTTCACCCGCGAGGGTTGAGCAGCTTTCTTTTTGTCCCTAATCGGGCAAAAATATAATGCTGGCAGGTCCCGCGACCTGCCAGCATTGTTATATTCTCACCTGTTATGGCGTTTACAGCAAGGTGTCGGGGTCGAGGTTGTGGGCCTCGATGTCCTTGAAGTAGCGGTAGGTGCTCACCTTGAGTTCATCAACGGCCATCTCGTCGGCGATGATGACGGCATGGGGATGCATCTGCAGTGCACTCAGGGTGCACATGTGCGACACGCCACCCTCGATAGCCTGCTGCAGGGCGCGCGCCTTGGCATGGCCATTGACGATAATCATCACCTCGCGGGCATCCATCACGGTGCCGACGCCCACGGTGAGGGCAGTCTTGGGCACCTTGTTCAGGTCGCCGTCAAAGAAGCGGCTGTTGGCGATGATGGTATCCTGGGTGAGCGTCTTCTGGCGGGTGCGTGACGTGAGCGACGAACCCGGCTCGTTGAAGGCGATGTGACCATCGGGGCCCACACCGCCCATGAACAGGTCGATGCCGCCGGCGGCACGGATGCGGGCCTCATAGTCGGCACACTCCTTGACCAGATCCTCGGCGTTGCCGTTCAGGATATTGACGTTCTCGGGACGGATATCGATGTGCGAGAAGAAGTTGTTCCACATGAACGAGTGGTAACTCTCGGGGTGATCCTCGGGCAGGTTGCAGTATTCATCCATATTGAACGTGATGACGTTCTGGAAGGACACCTTACCGGCTTTGTTCATCTCAATGAGTTCACGGTACATGCCCAGGGGCGAACTGCCCGTGGGGCATCCCAGTTTGAAGGGTTTTTCGGCCGTGGGGCAGGCATCATTGATGCGCTTAGCCACAAAACGGGCCGCCCACTTCGACACATTCTCATAATCCGGTTCAATAATCAGTCTCATAATTCAATTATTAATTTGATGTATTTTGACATGGCAAAGTTAACCCATTTCTGCGAAATCTCCATAAAAAATAGTAACTTTGCGGCCAAAATAATGTGAACCTGTCAAATGGACAAGAACAGACCTCTCATCCTCATCAGCAACGATGACGGCTACAACTACAACGGCATCCAGTCGCTCATCAAGGTGGCCCGCACGCTGGGCGACGTGTTTGTCGTCGCGCCTGCCGTGCACCAGAGCGGCAAGGCCAGCGCCATCACGTTTGTCAACCCCGTGCGCACGACGCGCATCGCCCAGGAGCCCGGCTTCACCGCCTATCTGGCCACAGGCACACCGGCCGACTGCGTGAAACTCGCGCTGAGCCAACTCATGGCCGACAACATGCCCGACCTGGTGCTCGCCGGCATCAACCACGGCTACAACAGCGGACTGAACACGCTCTACAGCGGCACGATGGCCTGCGTCTTTGAAGGCATCCTGCATGGCGTGCCCTCGGTGGCCTTCTCCTATGGCGACTACAGCGCCGATGCCGACACCAGCGTGTGCGAGCCCGTCGTCAAGCATGTGACCGAGCGGGTGCTCAAGGGCGGCCTGCCCAAGGATGTGTGCCTCAACGTCAACATCCCCAAGATGGAGAGCCCCTTCAACGGCATGAAGGTGACCACCGGCGACATGGGGCGCTGGGTCAACGAGTGGGAGCACCGCGTGGACCCCACGGGCCGCGACTACTACTGGCTCACGGGCGAGTTTGAAATTGCCGACAAGGACGAGGGCCTCACCGACTACTACTGGCTGCAGCGCGGCTACGTGACCGTGACGCCTACCCACGTCGACCAAACCGACTTCGCGTCGATGCAGCAGATTTCCGACCTGCTGCTCTGACACCTGGGCCGCAATGCCAAAACGAACATTACATTAAATAATATATATAAGACATCAATCACATGGAACGAAGAGTAAGAGTGCGCTTTGCGCCATCACCCACCGGACCGCTGCACATCGGCGGCGTGCGCACCGCGCTGTATAACTACCTGTTTGCCCGCCAGCACGGCGGCGATATGATCCTGCGTATCGAGGACACCGACAGCACACGCTTTGTGCCCGGCGCCGAGGAGTATATCAACGAGGCCCTGAACTGGCTGGGCATCGGCATCGACGAGGGCGTGCGAGAGGGCGGCAACTACGGCCCCTACAAGCAGAGCGAGCGCCGCGACCTGTACCGCAAGTACACGCAGCAACTCATCGACGCCGGCAAGGCCTATTATGCCTTCGACACCCCCGAGGAACTTGAGGCCAAACGTCAGGAAATCAAGAATTTCCAGTATGACGCACGCACCCGCGGCATGATGCGCAACTCGCTGTCACTGCCGCCTGAGGAGGTCAAGGCCCTCATGGACCAGGGCGCCAAATGGGTGGTGCGCTTCCGCATCGAACCCGACCAGGACGTGGTGGTACACGACCTGTTGCGCGGCGACGTAACCATCAACTCGTCAATCCTCGATGACAAGGTGCTCTACAAGAGTGCCGACGACCTGCCCACCTACCACCTGGCCAACATCGTCGACGACCACCTCATGGAGGTGTCACACGTCATCCGCGGCGAGGAGTGGTTGCCCAGTGCCCCGCTGCACGTGCTGCTGTACCAAGCCTTCGGCTGGGAGGACACCATGCCCGAGTTTGTGCACCTGCCGCTGCTGCTCAAGCCCGACGGCAAGGGCAAACTGAGCAAGCGCGACGGCGACCGTCTGGGTTTCCCCGTGTTCCCCCTCGACTGGCATGACCCCAAGAGCGGTGAGCGCTCCAGCGGTTACCGCGAGGCCGGCTACCTGCCCAAGGCCGTGGTCAACTTCCTGGCCCTGTTGGGCTGGAATCCCGGCGATGACCGCGAAATCTTCTCGATGGACGAACTCATCAAGGAATTCTCTATCGACCACTGCTCGCGCAAGGGTGCCAAGTTTGACTTCGAGAAGGGCAAGTGGTTCAACCACGAGTACCTGATGAATATGGACGACAAGGAACTGGCCGAACTGTTCAAGCCCGTGCTCGAGCAACATGGCGTGAACGTCGAGAACTTCAGCGACGAATACATCACCCGCGTGGTAGCGCTGGTCAAGAGCCGCGCCAACTTCGTGGGCGACCTGTGGGACCAGGCCGACTTCTTCTTCATCCGTCCCAACGCCTACAGCGAAAAGGACATCCGCAAGCGCTGGAAACCCGAGACGCCCGAACTCATGCGACAACTCATCGCCCTGCTCGAGACGGCCGACTTCGAGGACAGCCAAGCCTGCGAAGCCCTCGTCATGGACTGGATTGACAAGAATGGCCTGCACAAGGGCAACGTGATGAATGCCTTCCGTCTCACCGTGGTGGGCGAATGCCGTGGCCCGCACATGTTCGACATCACCCAACTGCTGGGACGCGACGAGACCATCGCCCGCATCAATGCCGGCATCCAGAACATCCAATTGCCCGCCGATGCTTAAATGGCTGACGGCCATATTGCTCACCATTGCCACCATTTCGCCTCTTGCCGCGCAAGAGGTGGAATGGAGCATCGACGCGAACGTGGTGATTAACAACCGCGAGGGCGGCGATGTATACACGCCCGCCCAGACGTTCATATTCACCCGCCTCGCCCCCGAAGTGGGCATTTCGCTCAACGACCGTGCCCACGTGCTCAAGGGCGGTGTGGCATGGTATCAGCCCATGACCGACGAGATGAGCGGCTTCAAGGTCTTGCCTACGCTCTACTACCGCTACAATGGCGACAACGGATGGCATGTGACGGCCGGCATGTTCCCCCGCACGCTCATGGTGCAGCGCGCGACGCGATACATGTGGAGCGACTCGCTCGACTATTGCCAGCCTAACGTGCGCGGCATCATGGCACAGTTCATCAAGCCCGCCGGTTATACCGAAGTGGCCGTGGACTGGCGCCAGATACCGACCGACGTCCGCCGCGAGGCCTTCACCGTCATGGTCAACACCGACTGGCGCGTGGCAGGCCCCTTCAGGCTGGGCGGACACCTGCAGTACAGCCACTTGGCCATGTCGAACGTCGGCAAAGAGTACCAGCACGTCAACGATGACATCCTCATCAACCCCATGCTGGGGCTCGACCTGTCACATCGCACCGCGCTCGACTCGCTGCGCTTCGATGCCGGGGCTCTCATTACCATGGAACGCGACCGCGGCGACATGAAATGGCTCAACCAGGCAGGACTGCTCACTACGGCTACGGCACGATGGCGCTGGCTGCAGGTCGACGAGACCTTCTACGCCGGCAAGGCCCTGATGCCGCTCTACCCGCAGCATGGCAGCCTGCTCAACCTGGGTGACCCGTACTTCAACCACAAGGTATACAGCCGCACCGACCTCATCGGCCACATCCTGAGCAACCAGTACGTGGACATGGCCCTGTCGTTGGCCTACCACGCCACCGACAAGTTCACAGGATTCTGGCAGCAGTTCACCTGCCGTTTCTACCTCGACAACTGCCTGTGGAAGGCAGCCAAAACCAAACACTAACCATCAACGCAAGACCCGACTATGGACCCACTCTACAATCTGGGTGTCGCCACCTACCGCAACGCCGTCCGCCTGGCGGCAACACGCAACCGCAAAGCAAAACTGCTGATTCGCGGCCAGCGGCGCTGTTTCCGCACCCTGCAGCGCAAACTCGACCCGGCCGGCGGCTACATCTGGGTACATGCCTCGTCGCTCGGCGAGTTTGAGCAGGGACGCCCCTTGATCGAGAAAATCAAGCGGGAGCAGCCCGGCGCCCGCATCCTGCTCACGTTCTTCTCCCCCTCAGGCTACGAGGTGCGCAAGAACTTCAGCATGGTCGACACCGTGGTCTATCTCCCCTTTGACCTGCCCGGCAATGTCAAACGTTTCCTGGACCTGGTCAAGCCCTCGGTCGCCATCTTTGTCAAGTATGAATTTTGGGGCAACTACCTGAGCGCCCTCAAGCGCCGTGGCATCCCCACCTATATCATCTCGGCCATCTTCCGCCCGGGCCAGATCTTCTTCAAGCCTTGGGGCGGCTTGTTCCGCAAGATGCTCAAGTGCTTCAACACGTTGTTCGTCCAGAATGAGCAGTCCCGCGAACTGCTCGCCGGCATCGGTGTCAAGAACGTGGTTGTGGCCGGCGACACCCGCTTCGACCGCGTGGCCGACGTGTACGCAGCAGCCAAGGAATTCCCCCTGGTGGCCAAATTTGTCGAGAAAGCCAAATTCACGCTGGTGATGGGCAGTTCGTGGCCCCCCGACGAGGACATCGTCATCCCCTACTTCAACGCCCACCGCGAGATGAAACTCATCATCGCCCCCCACGAGTTTGACCGTCACCGCCTGCATGTGCTCATGTCCAAACTGGCGCGTCCCACACGCTTCTACAGCGAGGCCACGGCCAAGAATATCGAGAGCGCCGACTGCCTGATTATCGACAGTTTCGGCCTGCTGTCATCACTCTACCGCTACGGCCAGGCTGCCTATGTGGGCGGCGGATTCGGCTCCGGCATCCACAACATCAACGAGGCCGCCGTCTACAGCATTCCCGTCATCTTCGGTCCCAAGCACCACAAGTTCCAGGAGGCCACCGACCTCATCGCCCTCGACGGCGCGATGAGCATCCACGATGCCGACACCTTCTCGGCTGCGATGGATCCCCTGCTCGAGAACGAGCCCCTGCGCCTGAAGTGCGGCAACACCGCCGGCCAGTACATCCAGTCCCACCTGGGCGGCACCCAACTCATCTACGACCACATCTTCGGCGAGCAGCAGTCCTGACAGTCAACGATGACGCCAACCCCTTGTGCCACCCCTTATCTTAAAAAAAAACGTAAAATCGTTGATTATTAACGGAATTTGATATACCTTTGTGGCGCTTTAACGAAAAAATCAGGAGATGGTAGATGCTTTGAAATTGAAAATCAAGACGTTACCATTTGGCACTCATACGGTTGAATGTCATCTGGACGAGTCGTTTTTCAATATTGACGAGCAGACCGAGGTGCGACGAGCCGATGTCGATGCCACCCTCGAGGTGACACGCAAGAGCGAGAGCACCTACCACCTGGAGATCTCGTGCAGGGGTACAGTGACGATTCCCTGTGACCGCTGCCTCGACGATCTGGATTTGCCGGTGGACGTGGACTATAGCCTGAACGTGGAGCAAATGGGCACCGAGGTCGACGACAGTAACGACGAACTCCTGATTGTGCCATCGGACTGGCGAGAACTGGATGCCGCGCCACTCGTGCGCGACACCGTGTTGCTGGCCTTGCCGATGACGCGCTGTCACGAGAGCGAGGACGACTGCAACGCCGACATGCTCGACGCCCTGGACCGACACCGCGCCGAGGCCGTCCCCGACGACGATGACAACGTGAGTGAAACAACCGGCACCGACCCCAGATGGGAGGCGCTTAAAAAACTGAAAGAACAATAATTTTTAAATAACAACAAGAAAATGGCACATCCTAAAAGAAGACAGTCTAAGACTCGTACCGCTAAGCGCCGCACCCACGACGTGGCTGTGGCCCCGACCATCGCTCAGTGCT
>ONRP01000028.1 GCA_900320245.1 uncultured Prevotellaceae bacterium | reverse complement strand
AACATGACAGGGAGTACAAGCCGACGGACGTGGACATTGAGTATTGCGAACAGGTAGAGGAGATGGGTGAGGACAGTGCCATCATCCAGTTCAAGCGTCTGCCCGCAGTGCCCAAGGCTCTCTGCATGAAGCACGTCGGCCCGTATGAAAGATTCCACGAATCGTATGTAGAGGCGTTCCGTTACATCGAGGAGCATGGTTACAAGCCTGTTGGTCAGTTCCGCACCTGCTACGTTGATGGAGTCTGGAACCAGGAGGACCCCGAGAAATGGCTTTCAATCATTCAGATACCGATAGCATAGCCGTTTATCTTAACCGCCCCCTAGGCCACCAATGAATATTTAACCCATGTAAAAGACAAAAGCCGGGCGTTCCTCATTAAAGGAGCGCCCGGCGTGGTTTAGAATCCGTTTGCAAGGGAGCCTTACCAGTTGAGGGGCTCCTGCAGGATGTTGCCGTCGGTCATGGGGCTGTCGGCCTCGGTGAACGGGGTGGCCTTGTACTGGATGCACAGCATCGTCAGGTCCTCGCTGCCCGTGTTCTTCAACGCGCGCTTGCCATTGGGCGACACGCGGATGACACTGCCCTCGCTGACGGGGAAAATCTCACCGTCGACCTGGTACTGGCCCTCGCCACGCAGGATGAAGTAGAGTTCCTCGTGGGTCTTGTGGGTGTGCAGGAAACCGCTGTCCTGTCCAGGGACAAGCGTCTGGAAAGAGAACTCGCTGGCTGCGGCGCCAACGGCCTGTCCGCCGAATACCTTGCCCTGAATCGTGAAGTCCGGGCCCATGGGCAACTCATGTTCAATAATCTCGCTGATGCGGCCAACGTTGATGGCGGCAAAATTTGCACCCTGTGCAATCTTTTCAATCTGTTTCATTGTGTAGTAAATGTGATTAATGGTTTTTATTGGATGAATAATTCTTGCGGTCATTCAAGATGTCGGCCAGGTTGGCCAACGCCCACTCAATCAGGCTGTTGATGTGCGGCATGAGCGACTTGCCGCGCTCGGTGATGCTGTACTCCACGCGTGGCGGTATCTCGGCATAGGCCTGCCTTGACACCAGCCCGTCGGCCTCCAGATTGCGTAGAGCCACGGTGAGCATCTTCTGCGAGATGTCGGGGATGGCTGCGAGGATGTCGGAATACCGCATCGCCGTATCTTTACCGTCGAGCGTATACAATATCAACATCGACCACCGGTCGCTGATGCGCGACAGGATATTGCGTATCGGGCAATCAGGAAAGTATGGATCAACTATAATGTCTCGTAACATATTTCTTTCTGATTATCAGTTATACTAACTTTTCTCTTGTTTCGGTTGCAAAGTTACTAACGATGTTCCGAACCGCAATGAACCACCCGAAATGTTCGCTACGCACTTTGATGTTAGAAATGGACAAATCAGCGGATTAAAAAACTCACTTTTATGTTTTGTTAAGACTTGAACACCCCAGAGAAAATGAAAACAATAGATACAAAACGGACGATAAACGAACTTTAGTTCAGCGAAGCCAATTTAACGGATTATACTAATTGAGCAACCGCATTCCAGAAGACTGGAATGCGGTTGCTTATCAGGACAATCAGAATCTTCAGTTGTTTGAGAACTAAGGAGCGCGGATGCCTCTCTAACCTTTAACCATTAACCTTTATCCTGCGAGCGCAGTGAGCATACTCAACTGTTGAAGTAGTCGAAGCCTGTGATCGTGTCGACGAAGCGATGGACATAGTTGCGGTTGGTCGTGGGCCACTGGAAGCCGTAGCGGAAGAGCACCTGAGTGGTGTAGGTGTTCTCGGGTTCTATCCAGCGCATCTGGTGGGTGGTGCTCAGGTTGTAGGCCATCAGCGGTCGCAGCAGGGTGACGAGGTCGGGATTGTCCATCATCCGCTGCAGGGCCTCCTGGAATTCTTCCCTCTCCACGCGTTTCAACGTGATACCCGCGTCGGCAAAGCCATTCAAGATATCGGCGAAGTACGGGTGGTGGATGTTATAGGGATGGAATACGGTGCAATCCTTGGGCGACGTGGCCAGCAGCATGATGGCGTGGGCCACATCGTCAATCGGCGAGAACTCGAAGGTCTGGCTGAGTGCATCGTAGGGCACCATACCAATGATGACGTAGGCTCGGAGCAATGCCAGGAAGTTGTTGGTGTTGAAGTTGATTTGGAACTCGCCGTCCTTCTGACGGGCTGAAAGGTTGCCCACACGCATAATCTTGGCATCGAGGCCGTTGTGGTAGATGGCATCGAGCACCAGTTCCTCGGCCTTGAACTTGGAGTAGACGTACTTGTTAGCGTCGATGTTCTGGCCGAGCCACAAATCCTGCTCAGTGAGTTTGACGTCGGGACCGGGGACGCCGTCGACACTCAGACCTGCAATGCTGGTCGTGGAGATATGGATGAGACGCGAACCGGTGCGCAGGCAGAAGTCGATGAGTTGGCGCACACTCTCGATGTTGACCAGTTCGATGTCGTTGCCGGCCGAGAAGTGTTTCACGTTGGCCACGCAGTTGACCACGGTGAGGCCCTTACAGTGGAGACTGTCGAGGGCGCCCGGTTGGGTCACCTCGGCAGCAAACGGGGTGACGCGCTCGTCGAAGCGGCTAAAGACCTCGGCATCACCGAAGTAATAGAAGTACATGGTTTTGAGACGTCGCATCGGGTCCTCGCCGCCCTTGACGCGCAGCGGGCAATAGATGTGGCCGTCGTGGGTCGTGAGCAACTCGTTGAGGATGTGCATGCCCAGATAACCTGTAGCACCCGTGAGCAAGACGTCGCCGACGGGTTGGCGTTCGCCGCCGAGGAAGGCCTCCAGGGTGTTCTTCTTGAGTTCGGCATTGAGGGCCGCGAGTTCCGGGTTGGCTGCCGCTGCGGCTTCGCCCTTCACGCTCGACTCTTCGGCCTTGGCCGCTGTTTCTTCGCCTTCCTCGCCCTTTTCACTGACGAAGGCTGCCAATGCCCTTGGCGTCTTCTGGTTAAAGAGGTCGTTGAAGACAATCTGCACGCCGTGCTTGCTGGCTTCCACGATGACCTTGATGGCGTTGAGGCTGGTACCGCCAATCTCGAAGAAATCGTCGAGGGCGCCCACCTGTTCAATGCCCAACACCTCGGAGAAGATGCGGGCGAAGAGTTGTTCGGTCTCGCCTTCGGGGGCCACATAGTCGATACTGCGTTTCAGTTCGGGCATGGGCAGAGCCTTGCGGTTGATTTTTCCGTTGGGAGTCATCGGCATGGCATCGAGGCGCATATAGGTGTCGGGCACCATGTATTCGGCCAGCGACGATGCGGCAAGGGCGGCGCGGAGGCTCTCGTCGTCGATGGCGGCCCCCTCGACCACGGTGTAGTAGAGCACTAGGTGCTCGTTGCCCATCACCTTGCGCACCTCGGCGGCAGCCTGGCGAACGCCCTCGATGTTGAGCGCTTTGCTTTCAATCTCGCCCAGTTCGATGCGGAATCCGCGCAACTTGACCTGGGTGTCGATACGTCCCATGTATTCTATCTGTCCGTCCTCGTTCCAGCGGCACAGGTCGCCGGTGTGGTACATGCGCACGGGCCGACCCCAGCGGTCCTGGCGGACGAACGGGCAGTCGACAAACGATTTGGCCGTGCGTTCGGGCAGGCGCCAATAGCCGCGTCCCACCTGGATGCCAGCGAAGCACAACTCACCGGCCACGCCCTGGGGCACCAGGTTGCCGGCCGTGTCGACGATGAAGTTCCAGTTGTTGGCCACGCTCTCGCCGATGGGAATGTTCTCGATGCGTTGTCCCGGCGGGATGCTGTAGTAGGACGTGTCGTCGGTACACTCGGTCGGGCCATAAACGTTGATAATCTCGATGTGGTCGCTGTAGACGCCATCCATCTTCTCGCCGCCACCCGTGGTAAAGCGGATGGGCAGATCGTCGAAGGTGTTGAGCAGCAGGCAGGTCATGGCCGTGGAATAGCCGCCACCGGTGATGCGGTGGTCGATGAGGAACTGGCGTATGGCATTCAGGTCCTTGCGGATTTCAGTGGGCATGATGTGGAACGAGCCGCCCAGGGTGAGCACGGGGTACATATCCTCGATGTGGGCGTCGAACGAGAATGAGCGATGGCCGCTGACACGGTCTTCGGCGGTCAGTTTCTCCATATCGATGACCACGGCGATGAAGTTGCGCAGGCCAGCCTGGTGGAGCATGGCGCCCTTAGGCTTGCCCGTAGAGCCCGAGGTGTAGATCATATAGGCCAGGCCGTCGGGGTGCGACAGGTCGATGGCCCCCACGGGAGAGGCGCCTGCCGCCGAGGCCATGAAGTCGTCGATGAAGAACGTGCGGGCCATGGCGGTGTCGAAGTTTCCCTCGGCCTGCTTGGCGGCCAGCACCTCGTGCGAGGTGATGAGCACCTTGGACTCGGAGTTCTCGAGCATATAACTCAGTCGCTCGTTGGGATACTCGAAGTCGAGGGGCGTATAGGCGGCACCGGCCTTGTGGATGGCCAGGACGGACAACGGGAACTCCTTGGTGCGGTCGAGCATGACGCACACGAAGTCGTCGGGCCGTACGCCGAAGTCGATGAGCCGGTGGGCAAGCATGTTGGAGTAGCGGTCCATCTCGCCGTAGGTCAACTGGCTGTCCTTGTCCACCACGGCGGGGGCGTCGGGCGTGCGCTTGGCCTGCTCGGTAAAGAGGTTGGCAAAGGTCTTGCTCAGGTCCACCTCGATGTCCTTGCCGGTTCCGATTCTGATGATGCGCTCGGCCTCGTCGTCGCTGACGATGCTCACGGTGGCAATGGAGGTGTCGGGGCGCGCCATCATCTGCTGCACGGTCGCTTTGATGGCATCGGCCATCATGCGCATGGTCTTGCGGCTGTTCATGGCCAGGCTCGACTCCATGCGGATGTCGTAATACTCGTCGCCCGTCGATGTGTCGCCTGCCACGTCAGCGCCCACGATAAAGATGTGCGCCAGCAGGTCGTAGAACACGTCGCCACGGTCCTGCTGCACAAACGGGCAATGCTTGTCGCCAAAGTGGTATTCCTCCTCCCACCCGGGCAGAGCAGTGAAGTTGAACGATATGCCCGGTTGCACGCCCAGGTCGCGGCAGAAGTGCGAGAACGGATAAGCCAACTGCGAGAGCGTGTCCTTCATCTCGTCACGCACCGAGGAGATGTACTCGCGCACGGTCTGCCCCTGTTTGATTTCCATCATGAACGGGATGGTGCGCACGAACATGCCGTAGTCCTCGCGCACGCGAGGGTCGTGGCGACCGTGATACACGGTGGTGTAGGCCACTTTATCCTCACGCATGATTCTGGCGAGCACATAACTGAATGCGGCCTGGAATATCTGATAAGGCGCAAATCCCTGCTCCTGGCACCAGCCGTCCACCATAGCACGGCTGATGTAGGCCGACTCCTGCCCCATCTCTCCCACGGGATTCTCGGGGCGGGCCGACAACGTGGCCAAGTCCATGCCTGCATATTTCTCCTTCATCACGCTCTGGGCACGCTGGTATTCGTCGTCACCCAGGCGGGCATACTCGTCGGCGGCAGCCTCCAGCAAGCCGTACTGCTGCACGGGCAGGGGCTTGCCCTCGTAGGCCAGCGGCAAGTCGCGCTGCGGGAATAGCACCAGATAACTCGTGCCGTCGGTCACCATGTGGTGGATGTCGACTAGCAGGTAGTTCTTCTCGGGCGTCGTTACCAGTTCAGCCCTGATGAGCGGCTCGTCGCCCATGATGTCGAAGGGACGGCAAAAGCCGTGGTAGGCATAGTCCTGGAAGTCGGCCTCGGACATCTCGCGGCGCACGACGTTGAGCGTCTTCTGCTCGTCGACATACTGGCGGGGCTCGCCGTTGTCGTCGATGATAAAGCGCATCCGCAGTTCCTCCCTCGCCGAGAAAATGGTCTGTATGGCGGCCTCCACGCGGTCAAGGTCGATGTCGCCGGTCAAGGGCACGATGCAAGGGATGTTGTACTGCATCACATCAGGATACTTCATACAGTCATAGAAGACTCCCAGTTGGGATTGGAGCAAAGGGTTCAGTTCCATATCGTTGACGGTTATTTTATTATGATGGTTAAACTATTATCACACATTCTGCGCTTCGACGGCCAACCGTGAAGCAAAAATCCAATTAGCGCTAATCCAGCCTGCCCGCACATGCCATGTCGGGTGGTGGCACAGAGTATCAAACGGACACGCCACTGAAAAAATGTTCAAAAATACACCTTAACAGGTTAAACTCTTAAACGAAACGTGTTATTCTTTGTTAAAATGCTCGCGTTTATGCTCGCGCTGCTCGCAGTTTAGAGTTTAAAGTTTAGAGTTTAGAGAAGCATCCGCATTGATGCTCGCCACGCTCGCAGGTTAGAGTTTAGAGGTTAAAGGTTAAAGAAGCATCCGCATTGATGCTCGCGTTGCTCGCAGGTCTGGAGTTAGGGGTTAGGAGTTAGAGAGGGTTGCTGCAATCCTGTGTTGGGACGCGTCAGCCATAGTATTTCTTGTATTTCTTGTTTTCCTTTTATCAAGAGCGCGCCACCCAATCAGAATACTCAGAATCTTCAGTTGTTTTTCCCTAGAAAACGATGACAGATTTGAAAGCGATTAACTAAGTTGGTTTACACTAATATTATCGTTCGCCTAATCTGGGTTGACAGTTTGGCGGTTTTATCACTGAATGGGTTTACAGTCCTCGTGATGGGTTAGTTCGATGGCTTGTTTGCCGGAGAGGTGTTCGATGTCGAGGCGGAGGAGCAGGACGCGGTCGAGGGATTTGTCGATTTCGTGCTGCAGGCCGGACTCGTCGTCGGGGGCGTATCGGCGTCCCAGCAGGCGCAGGGCCTGGACTTTGTCGTCGGCGTCTTCCAATATGTGGATGCGGCCGAAGGCTATCACGCTCCTGAAATGGGTGGTGAACTCGGCGGGCTTGACGTCGTCGCGGTCGATGACGCAGAACGAGCAGCGGCTGTCGTGCTTGATGGCATCGACCTTGTGCCCCTGCAGTGCGGAATGGAAGATGATGGCGCCGTCGGCATAGACGTAACTGAGGGGCACGGCGTAAGGGTAGCCGCCGTCGCCCGTGAGGGCCAGCACGCCCGAGGTGCAACGGCCGAGGATGCGCTGACACTCTTCGGCTGACAGTTGCTGCCGGTTGCGGCGCATGGGTCGGAATGCTGTCATGATGAAATGAGTTTTGGGGGTGAATGCTGAATTGTTACAGTTGAATGTAGAGGAGGATGATGTCCTCGTAGTGGCCGTCGCGCATGAGGAAGCCGCGCGGGATTCGGCCCAAGCGGGTGAAGCCCAGGCGCTCGTACAGATGCAGGGCATGGACGTTGGCGGCGACGACGGCGTTGAACTGCAGGATGCGGAAACCCAGCCGCGCGCCCATGGCCAGCGAGTGCTTGACGAGTTGCTCGCCAATGTGCTGCCCACGGCGGTCGGACCTGACGGCATAACTGGTGTTGCAGATGTGGCCGCAGCGGCCCACGTTGTTGGGGTGCAGGATGTAGAGGCCGACGACCTCAGCAGTATCGCTGTCCCAGGCGACGGCGGTATAGGACTGGCTGGCGAAGAAGCCGTGGGCCTCGTCAGGGGCCAGTTCCTCGACCTGCGGGAAGGCCACGCCCTCGCGCACGACCTCGTTCCAGATGTCCATGGCCGCTGCGGCGTCCTGCTGCGTGTATGCCCTAATGGTGATCATATCGCTGAAAATGGAAGGTTCGGCGCCCTATTGTTTCTTGTCGAGGTAATCAAACAGGTCGATGGTGCCGGCAGCGCTGTCGATGTCCAGGACGGGGACATGCTCGACCAGGCGCGTCTTGCCGCTGGCCTTGTCGACGTGGAAATAGACCAGCGCGCCGGTGTAACTGCGGAAAATGACCTGGTACTCGGCAGCCGTGGAGTCGCCCATCGTGACAGACATCAGCGAGGGGTTCTCGTCGGCCACTCTCCAGTCATAGGTGCTGTGGCAATAGTTGTTGACGCCCTCGTAGGCCATCGCTGCCGTGACAGCATCCTTAGACGCGTTGGGCTTGCACGAGCACAAGAGCAAAATGATCAGTACGGTGGTTTTGACAATATGTTTCATATCTCGCTATCTATTCTGTTTTCTCTATTATCATCTGGGAGGAGCCTTCTTCCAACGAATTGTATTCATCGTAGTGGATGTGGCTCCCGGCTTCGGCATCGGCAAGGGCCGTCAACTGCCCGGCCAAGGAGAGCAGGCCCTCCCGGTTGGCCGACACCACTACCGTGCCATCGCTGTCGCTGCGCACCCTGATGGTGAAGCCGTCTACCCATTCAATATCCATAATACCTCGAATTAGTTCTGTGAATGGGCAAAGATAGCGAAAATTATTGAAACACCATGCCCCACGGGGGCAAACAACATAATATGCTCGCTGCGCTCGCAGGTTAATGGTTAAAGGTAATGGTTAGAGAGGCATCCGCAGCCCACTTTCAAACAACTGAAACAACGTTCGAACCACTTGAACAACTTGATTTTTTTAAACAACTGAAGGTTCTGAGTGTTCTGATGGGCATCCGCGCTCTTGCAGTAACTGCCGGCGAATTATACGGATTAAACAGATTGGCTGCCGCACTCCAATACAGGAATGCGGCAGCCCTCTTAACCTTTAACCTGCGAACGCAGTGAGCATATTACAATGCGTAGAACGGGATTTCGTGTCCGTCGTCGTTCTTGAGGGTGAGTTCCTTGTTGGTGAGTTTGACGATCTTCATGTTGTGCATCTTGGGCATACCGTCAAGCATCGTCGATTTGAACTCTCCTTTCAGGCCGTTAAGTTCGCCCCTGATCTGCTTGTCCATCTTGGCTTTGGTCTTAGCGTCCATGCCCTTGATTTCATAGTCAAAATCCACCTCGGCTTTGCCCCGGTTGAGGTTCAATGTCAGGTCATCATCCTTGTGGGTGTAGGTGCCTGGAACGGTCACGCTGCCCATGATGTCGATGGGCACACCGTCCTCTTTCATCTGATGTTCAGCCCCGACGAGGAGTTCGCAGGTCCCGTTTTTATCAAAGTACAGCGATACGAGCACTTCTTGGTTGTCCTCGGAGATGAGTTTCGTGCCCCATTGATGGGCGGTCAGGCTCTGGGCGTTAAGGACGAACACTGACACCAGCATCAGTGCCAAGGTGAAAATTGATTTCTTCATAGTCTGTATAAATTTAAGTGGATTAATAGTTGATTTTGTTCTCAAGCCACAAAATTAAGAAAAAAAATTCAACATAATCCCATATTATTTCTGGATTTTTCTCTCATGCTCGCTGCGCGTGTAGGATAATTTGATAGAGCAGGAACGAACCGAGGGATTTGATCTGCGCCCTCCTGTCATACACGCCCTCGGGCGACATCTCCCTGTGCCATCCCGTGTTAAAGAGGATTTTTCCCTTGGGATGCTCGATGAGGAAACTGAACACAGGCAACCAAATCCATTTGCTCTTGGGAGTCGTGACACCCGAGGCCTTAATGATGCTGCAATCGTCTCCGCCAAAGGGGAGGTAAGGCGATACCCTCACCTCGCCAGTGCGCAATACATGAATCTTTATCTTATCCTTAATTAATAAACTTGCAAGATAACACTGCGGCAAAGATAGTGTATTTTTTCTAAAAACAACTGCTTGGCAATGCCTGAAGTGGGTAATTCTTAAGGAGAAAATACCGATAGTACGCAAATTAGTTGTACTTTGGTCACAGTATTACGATTGTTATAGATGAGTGTGATGTTTCGCCGGATTATAGTGGCACTGGGCATGGCGGCAGTCTTATTGCAGGCAGCCGGTCAAGTACGCGTTGTTGCCAACAATGCCGATACCACATCGGTGAGCCAGCACGGCGATTCAATTCCCATGCAGTCCATCAGCGAGGTCACGGTGACGACGCGCCGTCCCGGCATGAGCCGCATTGCGGGGGCCGAGAACACGATGCGCATCAACCAGGCCGAACTGTTCAAGGCCGCTTGCTGCAACCTGGGCGAGAGTTTCACCACAAACCCTTCGGTGGACGTCAACTACAGCGACGCCGCCACGGGCGCCAAGCAAATCAAATTGCTCGGATTGAGCGGCACCTACGTGCAGATGCTCGCCGAGAACCTGCCCAACTGGCGGGGCGCTGCCCTACCCTTCGCCCTGGGCTATGTGCCGGGGCCGTGGATGAAGAGCATCCAGGTGTCGAAGGGCGCCTCGTCGGTGCGAAACGGCTATGAGGGTATCACTGGACAGATCGACGTGGAGTACCTCAAGCCCGAGGATGAGCAGGGCGTGGCGCTCAACCTGTACGGCAACAGCGACGGCCGCATCGAGGCCAATGCCGACGGCAATCTGCACCTGACCCCTCGCCTCAATGCCAACCTGCTGGCCCACTACGAGGACAACTTGGCCGATATGGACCACAACCATGACCACTTCCTGGACCAGCCCAATGTGCGGCAGGTCAACCTGCAAAGCCGCTGGGACTGGTTGGGCGACCGCTACATCTTCCACGGCGGCCTGGCCATGATTGATGAGAAGCGACACAGCGGGCAGACTCAGGCCCATCACGAGGGAGCGGAACCCTTTGCCATCAACCTGAAGACGCACCGCTACGAGGGATACATGAAGCACGCCGTCGTGCTCAATGCCGAGCGCGGTACCAACATCGCGCTGATGGCCTCGGCTGCCAATCACGACCTGGGCGGGGCCTATGGCCACAAGCGGTATGACGTCAACGAGACCAATGCCTATGCACAACTCATGTTCGAGACCCGGTTGACCGACCCGCACACCCTGTCGCTGGGCCTGAGCCTCAACCATGACCGCCTCAAGCAGGACTACCGCCTGGACCACATTGCCGACGGCCCTCTGACCCGTCTGGTGGAGAAAGAGACCGTCACGGGAGCCTACGGCCAGTACACGTTCACGCCTGCCAGCGACGTGATGACCCTGATGGCAGGCATCCGGCTGGACCACAGCATGGGACATTCCGCTGTGGGGAAAACTGTTGAAGGTTAATGCCGAGTACCATTACACCCGTTTCAATCACCAGATGGTCATCGACATGGACAGCGACCCGTTGATCATCAACATTTACGACCTGGACGGCAAGTCCCGGTCCCACACCTGGCAGGTGGACTTGTCCTATCCTGTTGTCGAGGGGCTGGAACTGACCGTCGCCTATCGTCACAACGACGTCAAGACGACCTATGGCGGCGAACTGCGCGAGAAACCGCTCACGCCGCGCTACAAGGGCCTGGTGGCAGCGTCCTACAAGACGCCGCTGGGACTGTGGGAGTTTGACGTGACGCTGCAACTCAACGGCAGCGGCCGTATGCCCGACCCCTATTATATCGACGACCCCACCCGGTTGTCATGGGATCCCCGTTTCCCCGCCCATTGCCAACTTAACGCCCAAGTGACCCGTTGGTTCAGGCATTTCTCCGTCTATCTGGGCGGCGAGAACCTGACCAACTACCGCCAACCCAACCCCATCATCGCCGCCGGCCAGCCCTGGAGCCAACTGTTCGACCCCACCATGGTGTGGGGCCCCGTGAGCGGCGCGATGGCCTATCTGGGCATCCGCATCAACCTGTTCAGATAATTCAACAACAACCAAATCATTCAGATAACTACAATGAAAAAGATTCTTTTACTGCTCATCGCAGCCCTGACCATGACTATGGCCAGCGCCAAGGACATCAAGACCGTTGTGCTCACCACCGTTCCGCAGATGCACTGCGAGAATTGTGAGAAGCGCATCAAGGAAAACATCCGCTTCGAGAAAGGTGTCAAGAAAATCGTCACCGACGTCGAGCACCAAACCGTCACCATCACCTACGACGCCGACAAGACCACCGTCGAGAACATCATCAAGGGCTTTGAGAAAATCAAGTACCAGGCCCGCGAGGTCAAGGACGGCGAGCAGGTTTCCACCGACGAGGAAGAGGCCTGCCCAACATGTAGAAATCACCGCCAAGAAAGCGAAGATTAGTGACGGCTATACATTAGATTGACAACTGACACACAATATGGAATACGTCAAACTGGGAAATTCTGACTTGCGCGTATCGCGCATCTGTCTGGGCTGTATGGGTTTCGGTGATCCGACTATCGGCCAGCATTCGTGGACCATCGGCGAGGAGCCGACACGGGAAATTATCAGCCGTAGCCTCGACCTGGGCGTGAACTTCTTTGACACCGCCATCGCCTATCAGTTGGGCACGTCCGAGCAGTATGTGGGACGGGCCTTGCGCGACATGTCACGGCGCGAGGACGTGGTGGTTGCCACCAAATTCCTCCCCCGCACCGATGAGGAGATTGCTGCCGGCATCGATGGCTGCCAGCATGTGCTGAACAACATCGACAGCAGCCTGCAGCACCTGGGCATGGATTATGTCGACTTGTACATTTACCACATCTGGGACTACAAGACCCCTGCCGAGGAAATCCTGGAGGGCATGAACGAGGCCGTACGCTCGGGCAAGGCCCGCTACATCGGCATCGCCAACGCCTATGCCTACCAGTTGGCCAAGATGAACGCGCTGGCCGAGAAACGTGGTTGGGCGAAGTTTGTCAGTGTGCAGAACCACTACAACCTGATCATGCGCGAGGAGGAGCGTGAGATGCAGCCGCTGTGCCGCGAGGACAACATCGCGCAGACACCCTACAGCGCACTGGCCTCGGGCAAACTGGCCAAGCGTCCGGGCGAGACCTCACCGCGCCAGGAGAAAGACGCCTTCATGCATTTCAAATATGATGCCACCGCCGAGCAGGACAACCGCATCGTGGAGCGCGTTGTGGAACTGGCCGACCGCTACGGCGTGGAGATAACGCAGATTTCGCTGGCCTGGCTGCTGACCAAGGTGGAGTCGCCCATCGTGGGAGCCACCAAACTCCACCACATCGAGGGCGCCGTGCGCGCGCTTGACATCCACCTGACCGCTGACGACATCCGCTACCTGGAAGAGCCCTACGTGTCCCACAACCTGTCGGGCGTGATGGCCGTCAACAAGCCCGTCATGGACACCGACCCCGTGTGGGTATCGGCCGCACGAAACAAATAATATCAGAAAAAAAGGGTTATCTTTGCCCTCACAAACACTTTAGAGTAAGTCTATGGATTTCAAGAACAAAACCGTCGTCATCACCGGTGGAGCACAAGGTATCGGCAGATGCATCGCCGAGGAGTTCCAGAAGGCCGGTGCCCATGTCTGCGTGATTGACAAGCAGCAGGGCGACCACTTCGTTGGCGACATCAGCGACAAGGGGACCCTAGAGAGGTTTGCCACGGAGGTCATCGGGCAATATGGCCACGTGGATTTCCTCATCAACAATGCCCTTCCGCTGATGAAAGGCATCTATGAGTGCACCTACGAGGAGTTCCAGTATGCCCTGAGCGTAGGCGTTACAGCAGCGTTCTATCTGTCAAAACTCTTCTTGCCGCACTTTGCCGAGGGAGCAGCGATTGTGAACATCTCGTCATCGCGTGACCGCATGAGCCAGCCGCAGACCGAGAGTTACACGGCGGCCAAAGGCGGCATCGCGGCCCTGACCCACGCCCTGGCCGTCAGTCTTGCGGGCAAAGTGCGCGTGAACAGCATCTCGCCTGGATGGATTGACACCGCCTATACCGTCTATGACGGACCTGATGCCGTACAACAGCCGGCAGGCCGTGTGGGCAACCCCATGGACATCGCCAACATGGTGCTGTACCTCTGTTCGGACAAGGCCACGTTTATCACGGGCGAAAACATCTGCATCGACGGCGGCATGACCCGCCAGATGATCTACCACGGCGACCACGGCTGGAAATTAGAACCCTGAACATCGACTGAGAGCAGAAACTAGAGCCACCCGCACAAAAAAGCGTGGACTTGTTTCAATCACAAGCCCACGCTATTATTAGGGGTTATCGCTATACGATGTAAAGTAAAAGATAGTCAAATATAGAGAATGGCTTCAAAGCCCAAGACACAGTCGAAGTCTAAGACCTGCCCCTGTCTGACTAAGACAAAGGCTAAAGTTAGCAGCAACAGGGGCAGACATTGAATTGTTTAAATGTCTCCAATTGACATTTCCAAAATGTTATTAATATAACGAGGACTATATGTCCGCATCTACTGCCATTCCCTATATTCATAAAGAGTAAAATAGGCAAACACGTATGCCAGGTAATACTCACCTATCCATGCGGCGGATTTACTTCTCCTTGCCCAGCGAGTTCAGATACTCGTAGATCTCTTCCAACTCGTTGGGAACAACGATTTTCAATCGGCCGATGCGTTCTCTTTCCTTAATCTTATACTCATGGAGAGCCTCACGCAGGGCTTTCATCTCAGCCCTATAAGCGGCCAAGGCATTATTATACTCGCTCTGTACATTTGCATTGCGCTTATTCACTTCGCTCTCAATGTTGTACTTGATAGCGTTGAGTTGCTGCTCATAGGAGCGCTGTGTCATCTGCAGCGCGTTGAACATAGCATCGACCTCTTCCATGGGGACAGAGGGTGTGTAGGAGTAAAGGACACTATCCCTACCCGAGCCTTCGACCTTAGTGGGACGAGCGATTCTCTCAACCAACTCGTTGCGGGCACGTGCTACGGCACCAGTCGAGTCGCTTGTGCTGTGGACATACTTACCGTATGTCGCGGCAAAAGCCTCCAGTCTCAGGTAGTTGTTGCGCTTCTTGACATCCATCTCGGCGATGACATCTGCAACCTGTACGGCTTCGGGGTAATCAGGCACCTTGGGCATATCGATGCCCTTGAGTTCAGCATAGTCCTCAACATCAAGATCATCGAGGTCACGCAGAAGTTGCTCCTTGGCCTTGATACCTTCACGCACCCAGGCGCTGAAACTATTCAGTCTGGCAATCTTCTCAATGAGTGTGCCCACCTTGGCTGTGTCTTTCACACCAATGCCCATAGTCTTGGGGTTCTCACCGTTGATGAGTTCAATGCGTGTGTTGACAAAAGTCAAGGACGCCAATTCAATCGTGGCTGCAAATGCTTCATTCTTTGCCCAGTTGGCCAGTGTGTTGGCCGAAGTGGATGTGATACCACCTGCTTTAGTTAGAAATACACTCATAGTTCAATTGTTTAATAATTACTATAATGTTGTCATGACAAACCGGCAACAATGCAATTTTTCCTAGGGCACATTTTGATTTGTCGTGGTGCAAAGGTAAAGCCCATAGTGCGCAATCTATTTGCGTAGCAAAAAATAATCGCGAAAAAAACGGCAAAAAGTGTGATTTTTAACACATACGCAAATAGATTGCGCAAAAATGCCTACATTTGCACCCGTGACCGATATCACCTGAGAGAGAATCACCTCAGATAAGGTATAATATGATAAGGACTAATATGGTATAGTATCGATAGTTAGTATAGTATATCATAGTATGGTTTAGCATAGTATAGTATCAAACATCTCTTATCTATTATCTATTATCTATTAACTCTTATCTCTTATCTCTTAACTCTTAACTCTTAACTGAAAAAAATGCCTGCTAACAAGAACGCGCTAATCCGCTACAAGACGATTGACCGGTGCCTGTCGAACCGTTTCCGCCGCTGGACGCTCGAGGATCTGGTGGACGAATGCTCCATGGCCCTCCGCGAGATGGAGGGCATGACCAAGGGCGTGTCGGTGCGCACCGTGCAGGGCGACATCCAGATGATGCGCTCCGACAAGTTGGGCTATAACGCCCCCATCGAGGTGTATGACCTCAAGTATTACCGCTACAGCGACCCGGATTACACCATCACCGGCATGCCGCTGTCGCGCAACGACGTCGACGTGCTGCAGGAGGCCGTTGACATGCTGCAGCAACTGCAGGACTTTGACCAGTTCGGCGAGATGGCCGACGTCATCAACCGTCTGCAGGACAAACTCTCGGTCACGCGCCAGGAGCGCAGCCCGATTGTCCACTACGACAACGTGCCCGACCTGAGGGGCCTGAAGTTACTCAGCCCCCTCTATGACCACATTGCCCACCATCGCGTGTTGCGCGTCATCTATCAGTCCTTCAAACGACAAGACCCGGTGGAGTATGTGCTGCACCCCTATCTGCTCAAGGAGTTCCGCAACCGCTGGTTCCTGTTCGGCTGCACCGACGACAAGATGCAGTTGTTCAACCTGGCGCTGGACCGTATCGTGGGTGTCACGCCCGCCAAGGATATCGCTTTCCGCCAGAATCCTGACTTTGACGCTGAGCACTTCTTTGACAACGTGATCGGGGTGAGCAAGAACCTGAGAGGCTCTCTTCCGCGCCGCGTCAAGTTCTGGGCCGACCACGATCAGAGCAACTACATCAAGACCAAGCCGATGCACCCCTCGCAGCGTCTCATCAGCGAGAATCCCGATGACGGCAGTTGTATCTTCCAGATCGAGGTCGTCATCAACTACGAGATGTATTCCGTCTTCATGAGTTACGGTGCGGGGGTGAAAATCCTGTCGCCACGCCTGGCAGTATCCTACATGCGCGACCAACTCAATCGGGCCGCCGCCATCTACGACACGCAACCTGATTGCGGCGAGTGACAACCATCGGCAGGTGCCCATGTACCGGATTCTCCCACCATCTCGTAACTATTCAGCCAAAACACCCGCTACCAAATATCACGCTAAGTCGCAAAGACGCTAAGTTTTTTGATTTTCAGACAATGATCATAGTCCCGACAGGGAAACTTTTTGATAGATTGAAGCATTTCATTTCGTCTGACATATCATAAACAAATTATGTAACGTATTAAATATTAAACTCTTAGCAACTTAGCGTAAGGGAAATGGCTGAATCGTTACCAGCGCCTCGCCATCATGTAAAAAAATCTTAATATTCTGTAAGAATTTGCAATACCGGTTGTATTTATGGCGAGAATCGCTATTTTTGCGGAATTAATAACCAAATCAGGACTGCTATGAAACAATACATCAAAATAACCGTCACATTCTGCCTGCTGCTGGTGCTTGGCATTGGAGCCACATCAGCCCAACAGGCTGTGGACACCAGCCAAGTCATCACGGTAATCGGCAAGGTGGTCAGTGTGAATGATGACGAGCCGTTAATCGGAGCGACTGTTGTGGTTAAAGGCACCCGTTTGGGCTGCGTTACGGATTACGAAGGTAATTTCTGCATCAAGGCGCGGCAGGGTTCCACCCTTGTCGTCAGTTATGCGGGATATGATAAGGCCGAGGTGACAGTTAACGACCCGTCGTCAGAAAAAACCGTGAGGCTCATACCGTCCAAACCTCAAAGCGGCTGGATATATTTATCCGCAATCTCCAGCCCAAGGGAGGGAGTCCACCCGGCAAACGCCACCGCTTCGGCCCCTGCTGCAAGCCCGCCCAAACAGACAATGATTCAGGCCTCATCAACAGATTGATGGCAAATTCCAAAAGATAGATTCACACTATCATGAAACAAATCAGATTACTCATTTTAGGCCTTTTGTTGGTCCTCCCCTACTGCGGCTATGCCCAGGACTACATTTATGGTGACGTGAACGGTGACGACGAGGTCAATGTTGCCGATGTCAACGCCGTTATCGGTGCCATCATGGGGGACTACCAGTATGTAAGCATTAACGGCAGTTGGGTTTCGGAATACAGCGCAGACTATTACGGCCAATACGACATACCTGATGATGATGCCGTGAGTTTTGAATTCCAGGACAACCATAATGGCCAATATTCCTACTACTTTCATCAAAACTTATCATGGATTGGCTTGAAGTGGGAACAGCAATTCCGACGTCTATACATCTGGTACGATGACAGCGACCACGAGGAATTGTACTACAAGATTGACGAGAATGGTTATCTGCTGCTGGCGCTCGACAAGCAGTTCATCACCTACACGGCTTACCGCCGCGGCACCCTTGGCGATGCCGCCACAACACCCATGAGCACCCGCGGCCAGGACAACGTGGACGGCAAGCCCGTTCCACGCGCCATCGTAGCCCGGTCTTCAATGAGCATCGAGGAATAATCCCGACGATAATACAGGACATAAATACGTTACCCTTCACCTGAGCAGTGAAGGGTAACGTATTTGTTGGCACCAGTTCATCCATCGCGATGACTGCCCGCCTTCGTGCAGTAGTGGCCTCACAGTTTCATCACGCGCTTCATCTCAAGGTTCTCATAGCCCTCGGGGCAATGGGTCGAGAGATAGACGGTGGGATTGTGCTTGATGAAGTCGCGAACGCGGTCGAGGGTCTCGCGGGCTGCCGCCACGTCCTCAAACACGATGGAGAGTTTGTTGGCCTTCAATGCGGCGTCACAGTAGGTCACGTCGCCGTGGAACATGTAGTAGAGGCCGTCCATCTCGGCAATGACGATGCTGTTGCCCCGGGTGTGGCCCTTAGCCTCGATGAACCAGATGCCCTCGGCCACCTGCATCGCGTTGGGGAAGTTGTGGTAGGGCTGGCCGTACTCGGCACGGACGATGTTCGCGCCCTCCAGTTTCATCGCGTCGGCATCCTCGGGAGCGATATACACCTTGGCGTTGGGAAACTCGCCGATGCAGTCGCTGTGGTCGGGATGCTTGTGGGTGATGAGAATCTTGGTCACCTGCTCGGGCTGATAGCCTGTCGCAGCGAACGCCTCCATGTAGTCGGCCACTTTCTCGCCCATATACAGGGGAGCGCCCAGTTTCTTGGCTGGGGCGGCATAGCCCGTCTTGAAGCCGGTGTCGACGAGGATGACCTCGTTGCCCGTGTCGATGAGGAAGTTCTGCAGACTGCTGCGATAAATGATCTGGTCGTCGAAGGCTTCCCTACCCTCCTCGCCGCCAAAAGCGAACGGCTGGTTCATGAAGCCGCCATCAAACATGTGAATTGCTTTAATTTCCATAACTGTCTTAATTTTAATAATATTTACTATATTTGTTCTAGTTTTACTTAAACAATATCCAAGTGCACCAACGCCTACGCGAGTAAAGCGAGCATCAAAGCGGATGCCCCTCTAAACTCTAACCTCTAACCTCTAAACTGCGAGCAAAGCGAGCATCAAATGCGGATGCCCCTCTAAACTCTAACCTCTAAACTCTAAACTGCGAGCAAAGCGAGCATAGATGCTGCGAGCAAAGCGAGCATAAATGCAAAAATACAACAAATCCTGCACAACCAAGCCATGGGCAAGAAAAAAAACGGCATCACACGCCGACAGCACCCACTGGGAGCCCGATGGGATACCGCGTAACGCCAGCCATCGCAAACTGCTGATAGAGTTGCATCACCAGCGGATGGGGCGATTTATCCAATCTTTCGCAACAAATGGCCGCCTGCCGGCGTAACAGGCTGGAAACAGGTGATTTCCGAGCCAAAAAGCAGCGGCGGCAACATTTTCCGTAAATTTTTTTATAAAAAATGGTGGGTAAATTTTGTTTATTCGTATATTGTATGTATCTTTGTGAGTTGAAAAGGGAGACCTTGACTGTAAGTGGAAACCAAATCAACATTAATACAGGACCTATAAACAACTATTTTATAGTGTATTAATTCATTTAATTACTAACTAAATTCATCAATTTTATGAAGAAATTATTTGTACTTTTGATTGCAACTGCAGTTGCCTTTGGCGCATCGGCAGGTGTAAAGGTAACCAAGCAACTTCCTAAGATTAACGTCAAGGAGGCTAAGGCTATGGACCGCGAGAGCAAGTTTGCAAAGAAGGGCGACGTTAATGTAATGCCCGGCACTGCTTTGCAGGCAATGGACTGGAATGCTAAGCACAGCAACCACGCTCTGAAGGATGGCAACACCATCGTTTGGGACTTTGAGGATGAGGCTCAACTCAATGACTGGATGACTCTCGACAACGACGGCGACGGCTTCGGTTGGGAGTACATTTACAGCGAAGATGGCGGCAACAAAACCCATAGTGGTCTTGGCTGCATGGCTTCGTTCAGTTATGACAACCCCACCTACACCGCTCTTACCCCGGACAACTGGCTGATTTCGCCCGTTGTTACCCTGACCGGTAAACTCGGTTTCTACTACATTGGCCAGGATCCCAGTTATGCCAGCGAGGTATTTGCAGTTTACATCTGCGTAGGTGACCCCACCAACATCAACGACTTCGTGAAGATCTCTGATGACATCACCGCCTCTGGCGTGATGCAAGCCTTTGAGTTCGACCTGAGCGACTATGAGGGTCAGGCTGGTTGCATCGCCATCCGTCACTACAACGTTACCGACATGTTCCGTCTGAACATCGACGACGTGACCATTGGTGAGTTCGTTCCCGATGAGGCTCCCGAGACTCCTACTGTAATCACTGAGATTCCCGATGGTTGCCAGACCTACACCTACTACCGCAACAGTTCTTCTATCTACAGCAGCATCTTTGGTGTTGGCGCTACCCAGACCGATGGCAAGTTCACTGTTGCCTTCGACAGCAACGGCGATGTTTACATGCAGAATCCCGCTTGGTATCACGACGGCTACAACAGTTGGGTAAAGGGTACCTATGACTGGACGACTGGTATCATCACCATCCCCTGCGGCCAGTACCTGAGTTGGAGCGATGATTACGGCTATGGCGTTATCCTCGCATGGGGCGACACCTATGTATATGAGGACGGCGTAGACGAGGAGACCGGTGAGCCCCTGTACTACCTGGGCAGCGAGCTCGACGACCGCACCACCGAGATCCAGTTCATGATCGACGGTGACAACATCTACCTGCTGGGCACCCAGGGTGACCTCAATGCCGAATTCCCCGAGTGGGCTGAGGCAACTGGTATGTACACCTACTGGAGCGACGACCTGAGCATGACCGCTATCGAGTTCGCTAACCTCGACGAGTATGGCTACGCTGCTCCCTTCGGCCAGATCGTTAACCTGGTTCCCGCTGTTCCCGCCAACCCGACCGCTGACAGTTGGTATGACTGCGGTGACGAGAGCGGTTACAGCCGCTTCGGCTTCACCCTGCCCACCACCGACGTTGATGGCAATCCTCTGGATCCCGAGTACATGAGTTACAGCATCTATGTTGACAATGGTAATGGTCCCGAACTGTTCACCTTCGACTATGAGCACTACAGCACCGACATCAGCCAGGATATGACCGAGATTCCTTACTACATCTACAGTGGTGGTTGGGACTTCTACACTGGCGCCGTTTACTTCTATCGCACTAACGAGGGTGACAACCCCCTGTTCACCGAGAACATCGGTATCCAGGTATTCTACACCGTTAACGGCGTGAAGAATGCTAGTGAGATTGCATGGCTGTATGACATCGACACCAACGTTGCCGAGACCCTCGCTGGCAAGACCGTTGCCAACGTACGCTACTTCAACGTAGCCGGTCAGGAGATGGCTCAGCCCAACGGCTTGACCATCATGGTTACCACCTACACCGATGGTACCACCAACGCTGTTAAGGTTGTGAAGTAATCATAGCCATTGGCTTTTAGCCAACAACCAACAGGTGGAGACGCAAGACTTGCGTCTCCACTTTTTTTGTCCCACTCCCAGACTCTGCATCACACTCCCTATTCACGCTAAGACGCAAAGACGCTAAGTTTTTTTGATTTTCAGACAATCGTCATAGTCCCGACAGGGAAACTTTTTGATAGATTGAAGTATTTCATTTCGTCTGACATATCATAAACAAATTACATAACGTTTTAAATATTAAACACTTAGCGACTTAGCGTAAGGGAAATGGCTGAATAGTTACAGTTTCGGGAAATTAAACAAAATTATTTATAAAATTTGATAAATTTCCCGTGCGACAGCACGGTGATGGGGTCGTGACTTGTTTCTTTGGCGAAAATGCACTAATTTTGTGCTATGGACAAGAATGAAACCTACAGCACACTCGTCAAGCAGGTCGAGAGCCTGATCGAGGGCGAGAACAATGCCACAGGCCAGTTGGCCAATACCGCAGCACTGCTGCAGGAGACCATGGGCTGGTGGTGGACCGGATTCTATCTGGTCAACGGCGACACGTTGCAGTTAGGCCCCTTCCAGGGCCCCGTGGCTTGCTACAGCATCAAGCGTGGACGCGGCGTGTGCGGCACAGCATGGGAGCAGGGACGCACCATTGTCGTCCCCGACGTGGAAAAGTTCCCGGGGCACATCGCCTGCAGCAGCCTGTCGCGCAGCGAGATTGTCGTGCCCCTGCATGACGGTGACGGCAACATCACCGGCGTGCTCGACATCGACAGCAAGGACGTGGCTGCATTTGACGACGTGGATGCCCACTGGCTCGAAATCATCGCCCAGGTCCTTGAGCGCCACGTCTTCACCCCATCCAGCCGTCCCAGTTAATCCAGTTAGTCCTGTTAACCCAGTTAATCCAGCCATTCACAATGAATTACCAACCGCTTGCTGAACGATTGCGCCCCCGCTCGCTCGACGACTACATCGGGCAGCGACACCTTGTGGGTGAGGGTGCGGTGATTCGCCGCATGATCGAGAGCGGCAACATCTCATCGTTCATTCTGTGGGGGCCTCCGGGCGTGGGCAAGACCACACTGGCACGCATCATTGCCGAGCAGACCCAGGTGCCCTTCTACACGCTGAGCGCCGTGACGTCAGGCGTCAAGGACGTGCGCGACGTGCTCGACCGCTGCCAAGCCGATGCCCGCAGCGTGTTCGCCAAGGGACGTCCCATCCTGTTCATCGACGAGATTCACCGCTTCAACAAGTCGCAGCAGGATTCGCTGCTGGGTGCCGTGGAGCACGGCACGGTCACGCTCATCGGCGCGACGACCGAGAATCCCTCGTTCGAGGTCATCCGTCCCCTGCTCTCCCGTGCCCAGGTCTATGTGCTCAATCCGCTGGACCGCGACGACCTGTTGCAGTTGCTGGACCATGCCCTCAAGACCGACAAGGCCTTCCAGGGCCGTGAGGTGCGCGTCGAGCAGACCGAGGCGCTGCTGCGCTTCTCGGGCGGCGATGCCCGCAAACTGCTCAACATCCTGGACCTGATACTGCAGTCGCTGAAGGACGGCGAGCCCTTTGTCATCACCGACGACATCGTTACCGACCGCCTGCAGCAGAACCCGCTGGCCTTTGACAAGAACGGCGAGATGCACTACGACATCATCTCGGCCTTCATCAAGAGCATCCGCGGCAGCGACCCCGACGCGGCGGTCTACTGGCTGGCACGCCTCATCGCCGGCGGCGAGGACCCCAAGTTCATCGCCCGCCGCCTGTGCATCCTCGCTGCCGAGGACATCGGCCTGGCCAACCCCAACGCCCTGCTGCTGGCCAACGCCACCTTTGACATCATCAATAAAATCGGGTGGCCCGAGGGACGCATCCCGCTGAGCGAGTGCGCCATCTACCTGGCCACCAGCGCCAAGAGCAACAGCGCCTACCTGGCCATCGACGATGCGCTGGCCCTCGTCAACGAGACGGGTAACGCCCCCGTGCCGCTGCACCTGCGCAACGCGCCCACGGGACTGATGAAACAACTGGGATATGGCAAGGACTACCGCTACGCGCACGACTTCCCGGGACACTTCGTCAGCCAGCAGTACATGCCCAAGGAACTGCACCACCCCCAAATCTGGCACCCCCAGGACAACCCCGCCGAGAACCAGATGACGGCACGCCAGCAGAGCCGCTGGGGCGACAATGCCGGGCACGGACCCAAGGAAGAAAGTTAAACAATCGCTTTAAGTCGCACGCATCAATAATTTATGGCCCAGCATAATAAATTAGGCAAACAAGGAGAGCAGGCCGCTTGCGAATACCTTATCGCCAAGGGGATGACCATCCGCGAGACCAACTGGCGCATGGCACCGCTGGAGATCGACATCGTCGCCCAGCAGGACGGTGTGCTGCACATCGTCGAGGTCAAAACCCGCTCGACGGCCATGCCTCAATTTGACCCGATGGAAGCCATCACGCCGGCCAAAATCCGCAACCTGGTGCGCGCGGCCAACGGATATGTCGGCCACTACAACCTGCAGATGCCTGTACAATTTGACGTGATGATCATGATTGGCACCGGGCCGGCCTTTGACATCCGATTCATCCCCAACGCCTTTCAGCCGCCCTTGAGCCGCCGCAGTTGAAGTCCGCCATCACAGCGGGTTGCTGCGCGCCTGAGTGGGTGTCATGCCGTAATGCTGGCGGAAGACGCGCGAGAAATAAGCCACATCAACAAATCCACAGCGCTCGGCGACCTCGCCGATGAGCATACCGGGCCTGTTGCGCAACAACGACATCGCCCGCTCCATGCGCAGTTGCATAAGGTAGGCCGCCATGTTCTTGCCCGTGAGTTTCTGCACCTTGCGCCGCAGTTGGCTCTCGCCCATCTTTAAGGTCAACGCGATTTTGTCGAGGTCGAGTTTGATGCCCTCGGCCATACGCTTGTCCACCTCGGCGGCCAAGGCATCCAGGAAGCGGCGGTCATCGTCGGCAGCGCTGTCGGCGGACTGGCTCCCAGCAGCAGCCATGGCAGCCGGCTGGGCCGAGGCGCCATAGACTTCACGCAGTTGCTTGCGGCACTCCAGCAGGTGATTGACCCAAGCGCGCATCTCCTCGGGGTTGAACGGCTTGACAAGATAGGCGTCGGCGCCGGCCTCGACACCACGCACCTTGTCCGTGACCTTGGTACGGGCACTGAGCATGATGATGGGAATGTGGCTCAGGCTCAACGTCTGGCGTATTGAGCGGCAGAATTCGTAGCCGTCCACATTGGGCATCTTCACGTCGGTGATGATCAGGTCGGGCATGATTTGCCGGGCCATCTCCAGGCCCAGGGCACCATCTTGGGCATAATGCACCTCGTAATCATCGCCCAGCACCTTGCCCACGAGGCGAGCCACATCGTCGTGGTCCTCGACAATCATCACTATGGGGAGATTACCGCCCTGACGGTCAGCCGATTGCATGGCGACACGCTTGGTGACGCGCTCGCCAAGGACTTTACGGATAGGTTCCAGGGCACTCTTGAATGGCAATTTCTCTCCACCGCCATGGCGGCACGGCAACTTGACGGTGAACACCGTGCCCTGCTCCTCGGAACTCTCGACAGCGACGGTGCCGTCCATGGCCATGGTCATGTCGCGCACCACCGTCAGGCCGATGCCCACGCCATCGACCAATTGCTCGGCAGCGGCACCACGATAGAAGGGCTCGAACACATGAGGAAGGTCGGTCGGACTGATGCCGATGCCGTTGTCGGCGACCCTGATGACGAACAGGTCGCCCTCGACGCGCGAGGTGACCGTTATTTTGCTGAAGTCACGGCTATACTGGATGGCGTTCTCGATGAGGCGGCCCACGATGGTGTTCAGGTAGGGCGGCACGGTGTCGATAGTGACACTGCTCTCGCGCGGAGCATAGGCGAGTTCAATGTGGCGCTCGACGCACTGCTCGCGGTAACTCTCGAGCACCATGCGCATGAAGGTCACAGCATCGCCGGTACGCCATTCGGGCTCCTTCAAGGCACTGCGCACGCTGCCCACCTCGAGGATGCGGTCCACAAGCACGAGCAGGTTATTGCCCTGGCGTTGGATGATGTCCACATTCTCCTGCTGGGATGACGACAAGGTGATTCCCGATGCGGCAACATCATCGAGGATGGCGTCGATAGAGCCCATGATGGCCGTCAACGGTGTGCGCAACTGGTGCACCACATTGGTAAAGAAGAGCGACCGCGTCTCCTCGACCTGACGCATCAGGCGCTGCGTGCGGGCACGCACACGCATGGCATAGACCAGGGCGGCAATAATGGCGCCGGCCATGAGCAGTAACAGCAGGGTCAGCACCACCTGGGTATTGCGGACACGCTTCAGGCGGGCAATGTCGTCGTTGAGCATACTCAGTTCGCCGTTCAGGCGTTGCCCCTGGTAGTCAATGCGTTGGGAGCGCATCTCATCATCTCGATTCAGCCCATAGATGCTGTCAAACAGTTCATTACTCCTGACATAGTAATGCAACGCCTCCTCGTGATGATTTTGAGCCAGTGAGAGTTCATAATGCACCTCGTGGGCGGCGGCCTGGTGGACCTTGCTGCCAGTGCGATCGGCCATGGCTTCGGCCTCGGCCAGATAACGCTGAGCCTCGTCCATCTCTCCCAACTTGATTTGCAGGCTGGCCAATGCCAGGCACACGTCCATGATGTGCCACTGGTTGTCCTGACCCTTGAGCAGGTCATAGGCCTGCTTGTACTCCTCGAGGGCATGGAAGTAGGCGCGCTCGTCCTCATGCAGTTTGCCGAAGCGCAGGTGGCATATGGCTTGTCCCAGCACTTCACCCGTCTGCATGTTGTAGTCCATCGACTTGCGGTAATAGTACCACGCCGAGTCGCGCTCGCCTACGTTGTGCTTCACAAGGCCCATGTTGCCGTAGCATTTGGCCAAGCCAGCCGGGTCGCCCAATGCGATTTCAGCCTGGAGGGTCTCACGCAACAGACTGTCGGCAGTAGTGTAGTTGCAGATTTCTGTCTCGATCAGGACGATGCCGTCAAGGGCGGCAATGCGGCACTTAACCACCTCGGAATCAGTAGGATGCTTATAGATGTCACACAGTTTCAGGGCCCGGTAGTAGTAGCCGTTGGCGGTACTCAGGTCGCCCATGCGGCGGTAGTCGGTGCCGATATTGCTCAGGGCGGCTGATGCCTCCAGGGTGTCGGCGAGCGATACGGCAACGTCAAAGCCCCGACTGTGGGCTTCGACAGCCTGCTTGTACTGCCACACGCTCCTCAGCCTGTTGCCCTGATGCCTGCGGGCCAGCATCTCGCCCACGCCATCGCCCGACTGATGGTAACGCTCGGCCATCACCGCCAGGCTGTCCACATCGGTCACCGTGCGTAACAGGCTGTCGGTCAAGATATAATGGGCGTCCCTTGCGGGAGCGTTCGCAGTCTTGTGGCAACTCGTGGGCAAGACCGAGAGCAGCAGCGCTGCCACGGCGACCATCGCCACAGCAGCCCACACGATGAGCCGTCTCGGTATCTGTTTTGTCATTTTGCAAACAATAGAACTGCAAATATAGGCATTTTCGGCCAATCTCATCAAGAAAAGGGCCGTTTTCTCGATTTCGGGGCCAATAATCTGCTTTCAGGGGCTTTTTGCGGCGGCGTTTCATTTTTTTATCCCCAATTGGGCAACATTATGGATTAAAAAGAGTAACTTTGCAGTTTGTAATGATGGAACCTAAGAGAAGCATCTTCCAGTGTGCCGGCCAGTGGGGCCTCCCCTTTGGCCTGTACTTATCGTGTGCCGCCGTGGCATCGATTTACGCCGACTGGTTTGCCCCGCTGCAGTTGGTGTTCCTCATCCTGCTGCTGGGAACGCCGGTTGTGGCCTACGCCTTCCAGCGCCGCAAGTTCATCGAGGACAACGGCTTCACCGAGTATGCGGGACTGTGGATGCTGGGCATCATGCTGTTCATCCTGGGCACGATCATCTCCAGCCTGGTGGTCTATCTGGTGCTGCAGTACCTCAGGCCCAACTACATCTACGAGCAGACACAGATGGCTATCGACACCTACAAGCAGTTGCCGCAGATGCGCGACAGCGAGATGCTCGAGATACTGCAGAAGATGGTCGACCGGCGCCTGCTGCCCACCCCCATCGAGACGGTATTCAACGCCTTCTGGTTCATCACCTTCGGCGGATGCCTGGTCAGCGCCGTCACGGCCCTGGTGGCACGGCGCAGCCTGCCCAAGCGCCGGTGATGCTGCCATGGAGCCGTTAATTTATAAATATGTGAGATTATTCAAAACAATATCATTCTGACGATATGGACATTTCAGTAGTAGTACCCTTGTACAACGAGGCCGAGTCGCTGCCCGAACTGGCAGAGTGGATCGAGCGCGTCATGGACGAGAACGGTTTCTCCTATGAGGTGCTGTTCATCAACGACGGCAGCACCGACGACTCCTGGCAGGTCATCAAGGGGCTGCACGACAAGAACCCGCGCATGAAGGGTGTCTCGTTCAGGCGCAACTACGGCAAGTCGCCGGCCCTGAACACGGGATTCGCACGGGCCAAGGGCAACGTCATCATCACCATGGATGCCGACCTGCAGGACAGCCCCGACGAGATTCCCGCGCTCTACCGCATGATTACCGACGAGGGTTATGACCTGGTGAGCGGTTGGAAGAAGAAACGCTACGACCCGCTGAGCAAGACGTTGCCCACCAAGTTGTTCAACGCCACGGCACGGCGCGTGAGCGGCATCCACAACCTGCACGACTTCAACTGCGGCCTGAAAGCCTACCGCCGTGAGGTGGTCAAGCACATCGAGGTCTACGGCGACATGCACCGCTACGTCCCCTATCTGGCCAAGATTGCCGGCTTCACACGCATCGGAGAGAAGGAGGTGAAACACCAGGCCCGCAAGTACGGCACGACCAAGTTCGGTCTGGACCGCTTCGTCAACGGCTACCTGGACCTGATCACGCTGTGGTTCCAGGCCAAGTTCGGCGTCAAGCCGATGCACTTCTTCGGCCTGCTGGGCAGCCTGATGTTCCTGCTCGGCTTCATCGCCGTGATTGTCGTGGGCGCCATCAAACTCTACAACATGCACAGCGGCAACAGTTACCGCCTCGTCACCGAGTCGCCCTACTTCTACCTGGCGCTGACGTCGATGCTGCTGGGTACACAACTGTTCCTCACGGGATTCCTGGGCGAACTCATCATCCGCCACAGCAACGACCGCAACCACTACGAGATCAACGAGGAAATCACCGAGGAGACGGCCGCCGGCGCTCCCGCCCTTGAGGCCCGCCAGCGCGTAGAAACGCCCCTCACCATCACTCGCGAACAACCCGTCGTCAACGAGGAGTTATGACCCGCCTGCTCCACATAGCCGCACTGATTGCCGCACTGGCCCTGGCCGCGTGCAGCAACGACAGTTGCTATGACAACGGCAGCAGCCTGCCGCTGGCCACGTTCTACATCGGCAACTCCCAGCAGTCGATTCCGGGCCTGTCCATCATGGGCATCGGTGTGCCCGGCGACAGCCTGCTGGCCGACGGCAAGTCGATCAAAGAGGTCTTCCTGCCCCTGCGCGCCAACGCGACGTCGACGAGTTATGCCCTGTGGCGCACCTTTAACAGCAGTTCGATGACGTTTGTCGTGCGTGACACCATTACACTCGACTATCAGGCCGTGCCCTACTTCCACTCCAGCGAGTGCGGCGCGATGTACAACTTCGACATCAATCAGGTAACCCACACCACCCACGGCATCGACTCGGTGGTGATGATGACCACCCATATCACCAACTCGCGCACCCCGGCACTGCGCATCCACTTCACCGACCTGTCGCAATGAAACGCTTGACCGACAACATATTGGCGACACTCCCCAAGGTCATCGTCCTGACGGCGATGGCCGTCATCGTTGCCCTGGGCATGAGTGCCCAGGAGCCTGACAAGCGCCATGTGACACCCGTCAAGCCCGAGACCAACCGCGTGCAGCCGCCACCCAAGGGCACCGACGAGAAGATTATCCAGCAGTACATCAGCGGTGACAGTGCTGCGGCCGTCGCCGAGGCCCGTAAGGACTCGCTGCGCCGCGTCTACTACCACTACCCCCTACTGACCGACATCGCCGTGGGCGTCAACCTGGCCGAGCCGCTGTTCATGGCCTTCGGACAGAGTTATGCCAGCGCCGATGTCAACGTCACGCTCAACATGTGGAACCGCCTGCAACCCACCGCCGAGGTCGGACTGGGATGGGCCAAGTCGTCGGCCGACGACTTGAACTTCACCTACAAGGGCAAACCCTCACCCTACTTCAAGGTGGGCGTGAACTACAACTTCCTGTTCAAGAACAGCCCCGACTACCAGGTGCTGCTGGGCATCAGGCTGGGCTACAGCCCGTTCACCTATGACATCACCGAAGCCCGCTACGTCAACAGTTACTGGCAAGAGTACCTCACCTTCGACATCCGGGGTGAGCACTCACACGCCCTGTGGGGCGAGGCCGGCGCAGGACTCAAGGTGAAACTCTCCGGGCCGTGGTCGCTGGGATGGATGATCCGTTACCATAGCATCTTCAACTACGGCAAGAACGAGCATTCACGGCCCTGGTTCATCCCGGGCTACGGACCGCGCAACAGTTCGCTGGGCTTCTCGCTCTCACTCTACTACACCTTGCCGCTGCACCGCGGCAGCAACACTGACAAGCCATGATCAAGCAGCCTTTCAACACCCCGCGCCGCCGCACCCGCATCCCCACCCTGCGACCTGCCGCCCGTCCCGGCTGGTACAAACGGCTGCGCCAACTCACGGCGATGCTGCGTTCCGGCGACACACTCAAGAGCCGCCATGAGCGCTGAAAAACGACTATTTGTGTCCGGGGAAAAAGCGCTAAAGTTCCATAAGCGCCTCAATATCAATGCCGTTATGGCATTTTCGCTTGAAAGGGCTTAATTTGAAGCCCATTAGGGCTGGTCAGGGCTTAGGCAGGGGTGGAGCGCAGCGGAACCCCTGTAAATGTACATCCAATCATCAATTAACCCCGTTAGGGGTGACAGATCATGTGTCATTGACTTACTGTCGCCCCGATGGGGCTTGAACGTGTGTTCTCAACTGCTGCAGGGGTTTCACTCGGCTTCGCTTCGTTACACCCCTGCCTATACCCTAGACGCCCCTAGCGGGGCTTTCCCCAAACACTAAGTGAAGTACGACAGGCGCATAAGACCCAATTGTAACGAAGCCCCACACTAAGACGGCAAGGCGCTAAGTTTTTTTATCAAGAAACAAGATCCAAGATCTTTGCGTGAGTTATTGTTGCTGGGTTTTGGTGAATCGTTACGGTCCAATTATGCACCTGTTAATAGTTTTTTCAGCGATTTTTCAAAAAAATTTTGCCAGTTCAAAAAAAGTTCGTAATATTGTAGTCTGAAAAGGGGGAAATTTTGCGCTTTTGTTGTGTAGTTTTCTCATTTTCAGCGATTTATTGTAGTTTTTATGCACTTTTGCCCATATTGGCATCCAGTGCAGTAGATAAACGAATTGAAACGACTAAAAACAAAAAATATTAATTAACATTATTACTAACATTTTAACTCATTTATTATGAAGATTAAAAATTTACTTCTTTTTGCTGCCGCAGCATCGCTGAGCCTTTCTGCTTTTGCCGATGAACTGAGCAACGGCGAGTATGCTACCCTGAGCGACGGTACTCCCGCTATGGTTGGTCAGGCTACCCTCGACCACCTCTTCGTTCGTGGTGACTACAGCGACATGGGCGAGGCTACGACCTACGACAACGTCGTATCGTTCAAGGCCGGTACTCCCCAAACCGTTTGGTTGTGGCTGGATGACGACCAGATCTATCTCAACGAGAAAGTTCAGGCCCTGACTCCCACCCTGATTGCCAACAATGCTGAGCCCTACAACGAGATCACCTACAACTCGGTACAGTTCGACATCTATGTTCCTCAGTCCATCGAGATGGTTGAGATTGAGAACGAAGACGGCGACCTCGTACAGTTCGAGCAGGGTAACCGTATGCCTAACAGCGCTGAGTTCACCTATGGTGAGAAGGAGAGCAAGGTTATCGACGGTATCACCTACCGCGTTTACACCCTGATCATCTCCAACAAGCAGAACAACGGCACCCACTTCAGCAGCAAGAACGCCAAGATGTATCGCGAGAACGGCGCCCTGAAGAAAGACGACGCTCCCCTGATTGGTATCTATCTGCAGAACAACAACCAGGTTGAGGTTGAGGGTCGCCTCAACGACATTATCATCGCCAACCAGGAGTTCGGTTTCCGTGAGGCCTTCACCGCTGATCCCTCTTCGGCAGCAGCAGTGTAGTTGAGAACCTGGACCAGAAGACCATCAACAACGTGAAGTATTACAACGTTGCCGGTATGGAGAGCAACATGCCCTTCGACGGTGTTAACATCAAGGTGACCACCTACAACGATGGTACCACCAGCACCTGCAAGGTCATCAAGTAAGAAACTCCTCTTATCTGGATATGACAAAACCGTGAGTCCCATTGGGACCCACGGTTTTTTTTGTGCACTCACGTAAACGGGGCTGCAAAACCCCACCACCTCACCTACCGGTAGCGACGTGCTCGACGCACCACGTATCGACACTGAGCGACACCGACGGCGGCTGCCAGTCGGGATTGACGCGACGGTCCTCCATCAGGTACAAGCCGATGGCACGCGTCATCAGGATGTCGTCGTGCTTGCCGGCCCGGGCGGCATAGCGCCCGTTGTGCTCCTCATAGAAGCGCATCTCGTTCACCGCCTCGATGTCACGTTCCACATACTTGTCGTCGCGCAGTGCGGCGATGAGTGCCGAGATGGCCTTGCGCTTGGTCTTGCCGTTGGTGTGGAATCCCAGCCGCCCCGACTCCCTGCGGTACACGTTGCCATAGACGTGCAACACCTTCTCCAGGATATAATCGCTCTCGCCCGCACGCGCGGCCTCGTTGGTGAGCGTGTTGCTCTCCACGACGAGCAGCGCGTCGTTGTAGTACTTGGCCAGTTGCATCGCCTTCCACGCCAGTTCGTCGTGGTCGATGTGGCCGCGCCATTGTGCCGCGATAGCGGGTTTGCGGCCGCCGGCGGCCATGCGCCACACGGCGATGACCGAGTAGTCGCTGCTGTCGGCCCTGCCGCCCACGTCCACGACCACCATGTAGCGCGTCTTGACAGGCCGCTGGCGTTCGGGGGCCTCCCACACGCGCAGCAGGCCGCCGGCCGACTTCACCAGGTGGATGTTGCGCTTGGCGGCCTCACCGCTCATGCCGTCGCCCTGGATGTCGCCTTCCAGCAGCGGTCCTCCTGCACAGCCCTGCTCCAGGCGGTCCAGGTCCTCGCGCGGAAACGGGTGGTTGCCGCTCGTGGCAAATGCCTCGCTGGCGCTGGTGGGATACTCGGCCATCATCATCTCGTGGCGGCGGTACTCCCGTCGTTTGTGATGATACCAGTTCACCTGCTCCAGGGTGCATCCGTCGTTCCACAGCGTGTGCTCATACTCGTCCATCTCACGCCACAGCGCCTCGGGGTCATCGACCTCGTGCGAGTAGATATCGATCTCGTACCAGGGCACAAAGACCGGCTGCTTGTCGCTGCGTCCCATCTGGGCGCGCAGCCACTCGTCATGGAAGTAGTCGCCCACGCCGTTGGCTGTCGACTCGAGCACGATGACGGTCTCGGGCTCCAGGGCCACACTGCCGCACACGCTGCGCACCACCTCGTCGGGACTGTGCATCGCGCTCGACTGCCAGAAGGCCACCTCGCTCAGGTGGGCCATCTTGATGTCATAGCCGCGAACGGCATCCTCGCTGCGCGAACTGGCAGTGATCACGAGGCAATCGCGGCCCTCGACCTGCTGCACGTTGGGCTGGCCCTCAAGTTTGGTGAACCGCGGCCGCCCGCCGTCGAGCAGGTCACGCGGATAGTGGCGCAGCAGCAGGTTGTACATCCGCTTGATGCTCTTGCTTGTCACATGCAGGTGACCGCAGATGAGGCTGTTCCAACCCTGATGGCGCACCAGTTGCATCCAGGCCAGGTACATCTGCACCAGTGTGGAGCCACCCCACTGGCGTGCTTTGAGCAGGATGACGCGCACCGGGCGGCCCACCGTGCGCTGGTCCTCCATCATGGCGAGCAGCCGGCGCTGCGGGCGGTTGAGCAGCAGGGGCACGTTGCGGCCGCTCAGTTTGTCCTTGATGGTCACGCAGCGGACACACCAGTACTCAAAGTCCTCCTGGATGCGCCAGCGGTCGCGCTCCAGCGGCGGCAGCGACAGGTAGTCGGGACAGCGGGCGAGCACAGCGCGCGGCACGCGGCATCCGTCGGCCTCCACCCGGTCGCCGTAGCAGCCCTCGCCCGTTAGTTGGTCGTAACGGTCGGCTGCCGCTATTGCCTTGCGGCGCTCGTTCTCGGCAATAATATGTTCGATAGGTGTATTTTTCATGGTCAATCACATTCATTTTATGTCAGTGTTTCAGGTGTAGAGCAGGCTGGGGAGCAGCAGGGTGCCGCTCGATGCCGTACCCGTGAGTGAGAACCTGACGGAGCGCGGCTGCGCAGCCACCGTCGGCGCCGCCAGCGGTTGGTCGATGGCACCATTGACGGTGATGACGCTCGCCACAAACTCCCGTGCCATGATACCCTGCTGGCCGGTGACCCGCAATTCAAGGTCAGCGCCGTCGCTCACCACGTGCCACACCACACGATGCAGGACCCGTCCCCGCAGCGGGTCGAGTGCTACGGGATGGCTGCGCCAGGCCACCTCCATCGTCGCGGCCTGTTCCTGCTCCAAGTCGAGCAGCGAGCCCGCAGCGGTGACGGCGACGGCATGGCGCGGATCGCTGTAGAGTTGCACGGCCCCGACGCTGCGACGGCTCAGGGTTGCATCACTCATCCTCACCTCGGGCAGTCCCTCGCTGGGCAGCATCCACAACTCGCTGTAGGCATTGCACCACGCCAGGGCGCGGCAATCCGCATCGCGGCGGCACACTTCGACACGCGCTCCGGTCAGGCGGCACAGGTGGCGATGACGCGACACGAACCACACGTCTCCCCCACCCTCGACAGGTGCCACATCGGGCATAACGACGGTGCGGTCCACCAGGCGCGCTTCACCCAAGGCACCCATCGTGCTCTGCGGAACGGCAAAGATGCCGTCATCGGTGAACACATACACCGGATAGCGGCCGAAGCCACCCGAATACAACGGCTTGGTCACCACCGCCATGGCCAGCGGCACCGTGCCGGTCACACTGCGGCGATGGGCCTCGACAAGCGCATTGCCGGGCGGTGTCACGATGACGTCGCCACCGGCAGTGCAGCAGTACAGACGGCCTCCGGCAGTGGTCGAGCACACTACGCCATCGGTGCGCAACAAGGCCCCCACGGCGCCACACTGGGCATTGGTCAGCGACAACGGCTCGGCGGGAGGCACGAAGTCGCTGCTTGACGGCGACGGCGAGGCGGGTGCGGTGGCGATGAGATGCCACGACGAGGCGGCAAGTTCGGCAGCAATGGCTCCCGCACTGCGGCGCGACAATCCCATCTCCAGGATATACTCCCTGCCACCCGTCGTGCGCGTGATGCACCGGTAATCCAGCGAACGACTCGACGTGAGCAGGTGGCCCTCGGCAGTGGCCAGCACGTCGATGCTCTTGACCAGCGGCAGCCATGACGCATCAATGGGGCGCGTGATGTCCACGCCCAGGCGGTAGTGGGTCAATGTCATCGTCGACGCCTCGATGCCAGTGAAACGGCTGCTGCTGGTCGTGACCACAGCGCTCACGCGGTCGGCATTGCCCAAGGTGATATCGCCCACGCGCTGGGGTTCACTCAGCCACAGGTAACTGTCGTCAACCAGGCGTACGCCCCACCGCACCAGCATCGGCGCGCTGTGCAGTCCCTCGGCAGCGGCATCGGCGGTCAGGGCATTCCACGCCGTGCGCAGCGCAGTCGCCAGCACCTGGCAGTCGGCACTGGCCAGCGGGGCGCGCCATGTGCTATAAGGTTCGGCAAAGGCATAGGCTGCAATCTCGGCACTGCTGGTGACGGCCGTGGCGGTGAACGACAACTGCGGGATGGCATCGGCCATGTCGAGCACGACCCAAGCCCCCTCACGGCGGGCAATATAGGTCATGCCGTGCTCGCCCACAACCACCAGCAGGTCGCCCACGGCATGCACGTTGACAATCGTGCCGGCAATGGTGGCCACGGCGGCGCCGTCAATCTTCACTACAGCACCGCTACAGGTCACGCGGTGCCCGTCGGTCAGCAGCAACAACCGCTCGCCGGCGGCAATAGCGCCCACGGTGGCAGGGTTGCCTGTCACCTGCAGCGACTGCTCGCTCTGGCGCACATTCAGTGCCAGGTCGGCCTCGCCGCAACGTGCCGCCTCGCCATTGGCAAGCGGCACCATGGCCCGGGGGACAACCCGGACCTCTCTCATGCTTGGATGTTTGTTCATGGTACGTTATAAATAATGTGTAAAACAAAAACGTTTTCGACCGCAAAGTTACCCCTACCCGTTCCCGCCACACAAGCACAAAAAGCACAATCACCGCCATCAATCCCCTACAGCATCTATGATTCCATAGCCACTATAAAAAACCAGCGGGTCCCGAGATGTGGGACCCGCTGGTGATGCTGTTGCGGCCGCTCTGGCGGCCTGCGCTCATCAGTTGCGCCATTGGCCGGTGAGCACAAAATCAATCAATGCCGTCACGTCGTTGACATCGATAGTGCCGTCGCCGCCATCGTAATTGCAGTCGGATGCATTGGGATCATGTTCAACGGGCTTGCCCAAAATCAAGTCAATCAAGCGTGTCACGTCGTTGACATCAACAACGCCGTTGCCGTCAACGTCACCGCGCAAGTACGAGCCGGGCGAGCCGGGAATCACAAACGTGGTGCCGTCGGTGTAATACAGGCGGTTGTTGTCGTATCCCCACCACGTGTCATGACCGTCGCTGGGCGATGTCAGGTCCCAGGTGATGGCCTGGCTGGTGACGTTGCCCACATTGCCGGGGGTGCCGTCAGCACTCATGTTCTTCCACACACCCTCGCCACCGGGATTCTCGGCATCGCTGATGTCACAGATGGTCTGGCACGGGAACGACATCGTGCCGTCCTCGTAGAGCACCATATAGTTGGAGGGCCATCCCAGGCCAAACAGGTTGACCACGGTGACCGTGTCGTCGTGCTGGTTGATGTAGACGTCTACATGGCGCTGCTTGCCGTCATACTCGTCGGTGTACTCATGCACACCGTTGGGCGTGAGCAGGCGGGCATTGCGCATCAGCAGCGACGTCGTGTGCGTCGTGTCGCTGGTCTGCATCAGCACCTGGTGAGGTGTGCTCATCGTGGTGGTCTTCACTTTCTCGATATAGTAGCCAAAGCCGCCATCGATCACAATCGAGCCGTCGTCCTGAATGGTACCCGTGACGTCGGCCATCGCACCGGTACCCACCAGCCAAGCCTCGTTGACAAAGTAGTAGTTCATGGTGCTGTCCACAGCGGTCGTCACCTGTCCGCTTGTAGTGCTCTTGTGACCCTCGCGCGAGTAGAACGGCTGTCCAGTCACCTCGAGCGTCACTGTGCGGGCATTATAGTTCACCTTGAAGGACTGAGGCAGTTGATACATCGTGAAGCCGTCGGCAAACGTCAGCGTACCGGCATCGGCGCCCTCGACGATGTTGGCACTCCACCCGCCCACATAGAACGGGTCATGGGCACTCACCGTCACATTGCCGCTGGCATCCGTGCTCCAATCATACAGGTTGAGCAGGCTGATCTTGTTGCCCGTCACAGCGGTGGCGGCACTCGACAGCAGACACACACCGGCACATACAAGCGCTAATATCTGTTTCATCATCTTCAATCAATTTTTAGTCAATACCTTATTTATATAATGTGAGTACAAAAGTACTCATTAATTTGATACCAGCACGTCGTTTTACCAAAAAAAACTTCTTTTCAACAGTTTTTGGAGAGCCCCTTCACGGGAGGGGACACGCGTTGTGTCTTGCCAACGTACACACCAGCATCTCTCCTTACGAAAAAAGGGGTCTCCCTGGCGGGAGGCCCCTTTTATGGATGATTGATGTTAGAATCAATATTGATTACCATGCACCAGACAGCACGCGGCTGATCAGAGCGGTAACATCGTTGATGTCGATCATACCGTTGCCACCTTCAACGTTGCAGTCGGCAGCATTCTCATCGAACTCAACAGCCTTACCAAGAACCACGTCAATCAGACGGGTAACATCGTTGATATCAACGACACCATTGCCATCAACATCACCACGAACAAATTCGGGTACAGTCTCCTTAGCGGGTACAGTGAACTGGGCAACATACAAGTCGCTCGGGTTCTTGCCTGCAACGCCGTCGGCGATAGCGCCCAAGGTGACTACCTGGTCAGCATCGGTACGGGTTACCTGATAGGGGTTGGTTACCATTGCATAGTCCAGAATCTGGCCTTCCTCGTTGAGAACCAGGGTGAAGAGGTAAACCTCAGCACCAGTCTCCTCGCTCACACCCGAGAAGGTGTAAACCTCGTCACCAGGAGCCATCTGGATGGTCGGGGTCTGTGCATTGCCAAGGAGCCACATGCCCTCGTTCAGACGCAGGTAGTTGTCGAACAACGGATACAGCAGCGAACCCACTGCGGTGTCCAGAGCAATGGTAGCATCCCAGTGGATATACTCGTTGGTAGCGTCACCAAGGGTACCGAGACCCTGGAAGCCGTCAACGTAACCTTGGTCATCAAAGATGAAGCCGTGGTTGGCGTCGAGTTCGAAGGTCGAGTTCATGAAGTCACGACCTTCAGCATCATAGACCACCTGACCAGGCATGTACATGTTGTAGGCCATATCCTCACTGGGCTCGTAGATGTTCATGTAGTTACCCGGAGTACCGAAGCCCCACAGGTTGAAGACAACAACGGTGGTGTCGTCATACTGGTAAGTATAAACTTTGTCGGTGTAAGTCGTGGCCGTTGCATTCGAGCCCTGGTACTTGTACTCGTGGGTACCGGTCGGAACGAGGAACTGGGTGCCACGGAAGATGTCATAGATGTCGGTGGTATCATTGGCCAATACCGAGACGGTAGAAGTCTGGGTTTTTCTATAACTGGTCTGAACGGCCATGGTGCCGAAGTAGGCATAACCAATCGAGTCGTTGAACTCAATCGAGCCGTCGCTGTAGAGTTTACCGGTCACGTTGTCGAAGTTGCCTTCCTCGCTGTAGAAGTACTGCTCGTTAACGAAGTAGGTCTTCAGGGTAGTATCCATCTTGTAGTAACCACCCTGGCCACCAGAAACGGGAGCATTCTGAGCGCTGTAGTACTTCCAACTGCCCGAATAGGTCTTGTTGTCGAGGCCAAAGCCGGTCTCCAACTCAACCGTCATGTTGTTATAGTCCAAGTTGATGGGCAGATAGTACGACGAGCCCATGGGATTCCAGTACAGACCTGCGCAGTACATAGTGTCATTATCCAACATGAAGTAAACGCCCTTGGCACCATCATAGAAGGGGTCTTGCTTTGTCAGATAACCCTCGTCGTCGAAGGTGTAAACATAGCGGAAGTCGATGTGGGTACCTTCGCCGAACATACCGTCATCGACGCGCTTGGGAGCCCTCTTGCTCAGCAGCATGTTGTCCTCGGGGGTTACGCCATACTGTTTGAAGAATGACTTGGGGGTCAAAGAATTCTTCTGCGAGGTAACCTTGGCCTTTGCCCTTGCGTCAATTGCCTTAGAGGCTTTCATCACCTGGGCATGGGTAGCCTGCTTGGTGATATTAGCCGTGTTGTTTACATGAGGTGCGGCAGCCATTGCGGTCAGACCGGCACACACAAACATAAGTGCTAAAAATTTTTTCATAAATCAATAGATTTGAGTTAATAAAAAAATGGTTAATAAAATAATGATATTCAGTTGTTTTCTCTTTCGTTCTCAGGTTTACATTTTGAAATGAGGACAGTTCATTTCAAAATATGCGACAAATTTACGCCAAATATTTCATTTCCGCAACATTTTTAATAAAAAAAACACATACTTGTTCACAACTTCTATATGAAACAATGACGGCAATACAACGGCCATAACGGGCCGAACCAGAGAGCGGGAGCAGCCCCATGGCCCGGCGTGGTCAGCAAACGCAACAACAAGGGTTCAAACGACTGGAAACCAATCGCTTGAACCCTTATGTAAACTTCTTGTTTTGACAAAGCGGATGCTCTTGTCACCCGATAATGGCACGCCGTTACAGTGCCAACAGCATGCCCGCAGCCACCTGTGCAGCCGTCTCGCGGCCCATCGACTGCTCGACCAGCGCCAGGGCAAACGGTGCAGCGGCGGCAGGGCCGTTGCCCGTCACCACGTTGCCGTCGACGGCGACAGGCCCCTCGGCCCAACGCACGCCCTCGATGCCCTGCTCCATACCGGGATAGCACACAGCACGGCGGTCCTGCAGCAGCCCCAGGGGAGCCAGCACCACTGCCGGCGAGGCACAGATCGCAGCCACCTTGCCGCCACGCTCGTCCTGGGCCGTGAGCAGGTCACACAAGGGCTCACAGGCCGCCAGGTTGGGCGCACCGGGGATGCCGCCGGGCAACACGAGCCACTCGGCACCCTCATAGTCGCTGTCACCGAACAGGCTGTCGGCCAGCACCGTCACGCCATGGGCGCCGGTAACCTCCAGGCCGGGGTTGATTGACACCGTCGTCACGGGCATACCCGCGCGACGCAACACATCGATACACGTCAAGGCCTCGATTTCCTCGAAGCCGTCAGCCAGAAAAACAAAAGTCGTATTCATATAAATGTCTTAACTAATAGTGTAATTATCAACATTACCCACAGCACATGCTCAGGAACGACAGCACATAGTGCATGGTAAAGCGCATCAGGGCTGTCGATGATGCACACATGGAACCTGAATCTCGCACCCTGATGCCAAAGCGGACAGCAGGGATGTGAAGCACCGCCGAATGCACTTTTGTGCCCCAAGCGGTCGTAAAATTAGTCATTTTTCGGCTAAAAAACCGCCTCAAGGACCCGTTTTTTTGAAAAAAACATCATTTTTTGAAAAAAAAGTGAGATTTTTTTTGGTGGTTTCAAAATTAGCAGTACCTTTGCATCGCTTTTGACAGCAACGGGCAGATCGCTTTTGACAGCAACGGGCAGTTAGCGCAGTTGGTTCAGAGCATCTGCCTTACAAGCAGAGGGTCGGGGGTTCGAATCCCTCACTGCCCACCAACACGGGTCCAGCACTACGGTGCAGGGCCCGTTTGCTTTATTCCCCCACCCCTCAACACACATGGTCTGAACGCACGAATTACACCGCCTTTTTTCAACAACTGAATATTCTGAATATTCTGATTGGCATCCGCACCCCAGGTTTGACAGCATGCGGATTAAACGGATTAAACGGATTGTGCTACCGCGCTTAGACGGCTGGGGGGCGGATACTTCTCTAAACTCTAAACTGCGAGCGCAGCGAGCATCAATGCGTCAGCCTCTCTAAACTCTAAACTCTAAACTCTAAACTGCGAGCGCAGCGAGCATATTCGTTAAATTAGTGTAATTCGTCACCCATTGTGGCGTGGGATTGGAAAAAAGTTTGTAGTTTTGTGAGTTTGAAACAAACAAAAACGACAAGAAGATGAAAAAGGTTCTCCTTATCGGCCTGTTGATGCTATCGGTGCTGCCCGCTGCGGCACAGGTGCGGCTGGGCGTGCGCGGCGGCATCACGCTGAACGAGTTGCGCTTCGACCGCGACGTCATCGACAGTGACAACCGCGCGGGCTACTGCGGTGGCCTGCTGATAGACTTGAACATCCCCGTGGTGGGCCTGGGCGTTGAGGCCAGCGTGATGTACACCCACCGCGACAACCGCCTGAGCGACGGCAACGTGGTGTTCAAGCGCAACTACATCGACATTCCCGTGATGGCGCGCTACCGGCTCGACATCCCCAAAGTGAAGCACGTGTTCGCCCCGATGGTGTTCACGGGCCCCACGTTTGCCGTCATGTTCAGCGATGACGCACCCAAGGAATACAAGAGCCGCAAGACCTACGTGTCGTGGGACGTGGGCGCCGGCGCCGACCTGTTCAACCACTTGAGGATCACGGCAAGTTACGGCCTGGGCATCTCCCGCGCCATGAGTTACATCGACAAGGAGTACAACGGCGACAAGGTGTACGGCAAGGACCGGCACTGGACGCTGAGTGCAGCCTGGCTCTTCTAACCATCGCGCCGCCACCGCGGACGCCCCTATTGGCAGAACATTAAAAAACAATTCAAGATAATGAAAAAGACCTCATTACTGCTCCTGGCCCTGCTGCTGTGTGTCACGGCAGCCACGGCCCAATCCACCTCGCGCTGGGGCATCACCGCCGGCGCCAACTTCAACGAAATCCACTTCAAGCAAACCGACATCATGTCAAGTAAACGCATGGTGGGTCAGCACCCGCATGGTAGGGCCGCAACTGGGCGTGACGAGCGAGATGAACTTCAGCGGCATCGGCTTTGGCGTCGACGGATCGCTGCTCTACACGCTCAAACAGGGCAAGTTGGGCTACGGCGACCGCACGGTGTGGTCCTCACTGGGCTACGGCACCGAGACCGTGGGCATGCACTACCTGGACGTGCCCCTGCACCTCAAACTCAAGTTCAACCGCCTGGGCGGCGCCGAGACTACCATCATGCCGATGGCCTATGTCGGCCCGCAGTTCTCGTTCCTGCTGCATGGCACACACGGCAGCCTGAACTCCTACCCCCCTGTCAACGTCTACCTGGACATGGGTGTGGGCTGCGAACTGTTTGAGCGCTGGCAACTGCGCGGCGGCTACAACTTCTCGGTGGGACAGACGTTCCACACCAAACTCCTCGACGAGAACGTGGCCAAGAACCGCACGTGGTACATCAACCTCACCTACTTCTTAAAGTAAAGGCAACACCTCGACCGACGAGGCAACCACAATAACAGAAATGACTTAACCAATCCGTTGAGTAAAAGTATGTTGTAATAACATATTTAAACTGATTGTTTAAGTCATTTCCGCTTAAACACTAGGGATATGTTCAACCGACGCTACGCCGCCATACTGGTCGTCCTGATTGTCACCGTGGTGATGATGCTGTGCTCGCGCAACCGCAAGCGCTACTACTCCCACGAGGGCGTGGTGTGGACCACCGAGTACCACATCACCTACGAGGCCGACCGCGACCTGGGCGACAGCATCCAGATGCTGCTGCACGCCTTGGACATGAGCGTGTCGCCCTACAACAAGGCGTCGCTCATCACCGCGCTCAACGAGAACCAGACGTGCCGCACCGACGCCTACCTGCGACGGCTCATTGGCGCCTCGCGCGTCATCCACGAGCAGAGCGGCGGCGCCTATGATCCGACGGTGATGCCGCTGGTCAACGCGTGGGGCTTTGGCTACAAGAGCGGCACCCTGCCCTCGCGCGCCCAGGTGGACAGCATCCTCGAGTTCGTCGGCATGGACAAGTTAACCCTGCGCGGCGACAGCCTGGTGAAGAGCGACCCGCGCGTGATGCTCGATTTTTCCTCCATCGCCAAGGGAATGGCCTGTGACGAAATCGCCCGCCTGCTGGCCCGCAACGGCGCCAGCAACTGGCTCGTCGAAATCGGCGGTGAGGTGGTGGCACACGGCGTCAACACCCACGGCAAGCCATGGAACGTCGCCGTGGACCTGCCCAGCGAGCAGGCCGACACCACCGTCCACGAGAGCGCCATGACCATCACGCTCGACAGCCTGGCAGTGGCCACCAGCGGCAGCTACCGCAAGTGGCGCGACGAGGGAGGCAACCGGCTATCGCACCTGATAGACCCGCGCACCGGCGACAGCCGCGTGGGCACCCTGCTGAGCGTCACCGTCATAGCCCCCGACTGCATGACTGCCGACGCGTGGGCGACGGCCTGCATGGTGATGGGCGACAGCGCCACGCAAGCCATGATGGAGCCACGCCGCGACTTGGGCGTGCTGACCATCAGCGCCGACACTGTGAGCGGTGCTCTGGTCGTGTGGAGCAACGCCGCCTTTGCCGACCGCATCGTCACACACTGACACAATATGCTCGCTGCGCTCGCAGTTTAGAGGTTAAAGGTTAAAGGTTAAAGAGGCTGACGCTTTGATGCTCGCTGCGCTCGCAGGTTAGAGGTTAAAGGTTAGAGGTTAAAGAGGCTGACGCTTTGATGCTCGCTGCGCTCGCAGGTTAGAGGTTAAAGGTTAAAGAGGCATCCGCTTTGATGCTCGCTGCGCTCGCAGGTTAGAGGTTAGAGGTTAGAGAGGCATCCGCTTTGATGCTCGCTGCGCTCGCAGGTTAGAGGTTAGAGAAGTATCCGCCCTCCAGCCGTCTAAGCGCGGTAGCACAATCCATTTAATCCGTATAATCCGCCGGCAGTTATTGCAGGAACGCGGATGCCGATTCGGTTAATCCGCAGGCGGTTGTCGTATAAGGTTGCAGGAGAGGAGAGTGAGATTGTCGAGAGGGTGAGATTAAAAAAACGGCCAAAAAGACTGTCATGTGGCCAAAAATGATTATTTTTGCTACCTGAAACGAATCTATGACGACCAGCGATATCTATAGCACTACGTATGACGTGATTATCGTGGGTGGTGGCGTCACCGGCGCCGGCACCGCGAGAGACTGCGCCATGCGTGGGCTCAAGGTGCTGCTCGTCGAGCGCAATGACTACAGCACTGGGGCGACAGGCCGCAACCACGGCCTGATGCACAGCGGCGCACGCTATGCCGTGACCGACGGCGAGAGCGCTGCCGAGTGCATCGCCGAGAACCGTGTCATGCGCACCATTGCCCGCCATTGCATCGAGCCGACCGACGGCCTGTTCATCACGCTTCCCGACGACGACCTGCAATATCAGGACACCTTTGTGACGGCATGCCGCAACGCAGGCATCGACGCCCAGGCCATCGACCCCGCCGAGGCCCTGCAACTCGATCCCGCCGTCAATCCCGACATCATCGGCGCCGTGCGCGTCCCCGACGCGTCGATCGACCCGTTCCGCCTGACCGTAGCCAACCTGCTCGACGCCCGCCTGCACGGCGCGGTGACGCTCAACTACCACGAGGTGGAGGGCGTGGTCACCAGCCAGGGCCGCGTCGAGGGTGTGAAACTGTTTAACAAACTCGACGACACGCGTGCCGAGGTGCACGGCCACGTCGTGGTCAACGCAGCAGGCATCTGGGGTCACCGGCTGGCCAGCATGGCCGGCGTGGACATCCCCATGTTCCCGGCCCGCGGCGCGCTGCTCATCTTCGGCCCCCGCATCAACCGCATGGTCATCAACCGGTGCCGCAAGCCCTCCAACGGCGACATCCTCGTGCCCGACGGCACCGTGAGCGTGCTGGGCACCACCAGCGACCGCATCCCCATCGAGGCTATCGACGACATGCGCGTCACCCGTGAGGAGGTGGACACCCTGCTGACCGAGGGCGCCAAACTGTCGCCCCAACTGACCCGCACACGCATCATCCGCGCCTACGCCGGTGTGCGCCCGCTCGTCGCCAGCGATGACGACCCCAGCGGCCGCAGCATCAGCCGCGGCATCGTGTGCCTGGACCACGCCCAGCGCGACGGCATCGAGGGCCTGGTCACCATCACCGGCGGCAAGATGATCACCTACCGACTCATGGCACAGGCCGCCACCGACGCCGTGTGCGCCAAACTGGGCAACACAGCCCCGTGCACCACTGCCGACCGACCGCTGCCCGGCTCCGACGGTCCCGCCAAGGGCCTGGACGACGACACGACACGCTACAGTTTTGCACAACGTGCCGCCATCGGCCGCCACGGCACACTGGCCGCGAAATGCGACAGCAAAGACGAAATCGACAATGCCCTGGTGTGTGAATGCGAAGGCGTCACCGTGGGCGAAATCAAATATGCCCTTAAGGACCTGCACGTCTATAACCTGGTGAACCTCAGGCGACGTACGCGTCTGGGTATGGGCAACTGTCAGGGCAAGTTGTGCTCCTGCCGCGCCGCATCGCTGCTGGCACTGTTCCACCACGACATCAGGCGTGCACAGACCGACCTGGCCAACTTCCTGGACGAGCGTTGGAAGGGCATGAGGCCCGTGGCATGGGGCGACACCCTGCGCGAGGCACAGTTCACCGCAAGCATCTATCAGGGCCTGTGCGGACTCGACACAGCCATCAACCAACAACAAGAACAGGACAACAAGATATGAGCAGCACTATCATCATCGGCGGAGGCCTGAGCGGCCTGACCTGCGGCCTGGCGCTGGCCAAGCGAGGCCACAACGTGACCGTCTTGTCGGGCGGGCCGTCCACCCTGATGTTCAGTGGCGGCTCGATGGAGTTGCTGGGCGCCATCGACGGCCAGCCAGTCACCGCCCCGCTCGACGCCATCGCCTCGCTGCCCGACTGCCATCCCTACCGCAAAATCGGCGCCGAACGCATCGCCGACCTTGCCGGCCAAGCCCGTGAACTGCTCAACGACGTAGGCATCACCACGGCGGGTGATGCAACCGCCAACCACTGGCGCATCACTCCCATGGGCATTGCCAAACCCGCCTGGCTTACCTTAAATGAATACTTTAGAATTGACAATTTAAGTCATCTGCCTATCAAAAAGATAGCACTGATGGCGATACGCGGATTCTTTGACCAGCCCAACGGTATGCTGGCCCAAGGCCTGCGCGACCTGGGCTTCGAGGTAAAAGTAGTGGAATTCACCACCGACGAGATTGCCTCGCTGCGCCGCAGCCCCACCGAGATGCGCGCCACCACGCTGGCCAAGCGCCTGCTCAGCCACAACGCCCTACAACGGATTGCCAACCAGGTCAACAGCCTGTCAGGCGATGCCGAACTCGTGCTGCTGCCCAGCGTGTTCGGGCAGAAGAACGACGACAGTGTGCGCTTGCTGCAGGACCTGTGCGACAAGCCGTTGCGCCTCGTTGCCACACTGCCTCCCGCCGTGGTCGGCATGCGCATCCAGGCCCAACTGCTCCACTACTTCATGATGCTGGGCGGCGATTACCGCACCGGCGAGGCCGCTACCGGTGGCATCATCGAGGGCGGACGGCTGACCGGAGTCACTACTGCCAAGTCGGGATCCCCGGTGCTCACGGCCGACAACTACGTGCTTGCCACCGGCTCGTTCGTCTCGCGCGGCCTCGCGGCCGACGCGCGGCACATCTACGAGACCGTGCTCGACCTCGACGTGGACGCTGACGAGGACCGCGACCGTTGGACACACTTCGGCGTGCTTGAGCCACAGAACTACTGGACCTACGGCGTCACCACCGACGAGACCCTGCGGTGCTTCAAGCAGGGGGCGCGCATCGAGAATCTGCACGCCATCGGGTCGGTGCTCAGCGGCCACAACGCGGTCAAGATGGGTGACGGAACAGGCGTGTCGCTGCTGTCGGCACTTGCCGTAGCACAGGACATCCTGGCCGGGAAATAAACAAAAGATTTATTTAAACAAAAGATTTAAGCCACAACCGTTTATTGGTTGTGGCTTAAATCTTTATCAAGACAAGAATCACGTCGTTACTTGATTACCTTGACAGCGCTGGTGGTACCGTCGCTGTAGGTGGTCACCTGGATGGTCAGGCCACTGGGCTGTGCCATCTCCTGGCCGGCCACGTTGAAGTAGCGCACACCGGTAACGGTCTTGCCGGCATTGATCTCATCAACAGCCGTGTGAGGATAAACCTCGAGATAAACGATATCCGACTTGTTGGTGATGCCCTCGACCGTATAGTTCAACTGGATGCCGATGCGCCACGAGAACATGGGATTGTCGCCCTCGTTGGTGCGGTAGAAGTATACACGGCGCAGGTAGAAGTCATAACCGCTATAGCCATAAGGAATTTCGGTCATGTCGGTCTCAAAGCCGTTGCCTGCGCCATAGGTCTCGTAGTCGAAGGTGAACAACTGGTCGTTATCGGTAAAGATGCTGTAGGTCAGGCAGTCGGCATCAAGGGGATTGCCGTCAACATCCACCAGGTTGATGTTGAAGTCGAAGCGAGTGAAGCCGCTCTCGTCACCGCAGTCAAAGAACTCAACAGCCTCGGGGTTGGCAGGAACAGCGGGCACGGCATCGCCGCGAACGGTCCACGTCGAGCCCCACTCGATGGTGGCAATGGAGCCGTCATCACTCCACACGCCGGTCAGACCCGTAGCAACGCAGTTATAGGGGAAAGGATTGTCCAGGCTGCCATCGGTGCCCTCGAGCGTGATGGTGCCAGTCTCGGGATTGACGGCATAGACAGCCGCATCCATGTCCTCGTCAACATAGAAGTCTACCCAGTAGAAGTCGTCACCCAAGTCAAGGACATCGGTCGAGCCCCAAGCCAGGATCAGGCCATAGTCATATTCCTCATTATAAGAGACATACTGTCCCAGAGGCACCGAAATCGTGAGGCCGTCCTCGCTCAACTGTCCCACAACCCAGGCACCCACGCCCTCGCCGTAACACAGGGGGTCCTGGATGTAGACCGTCTGGCCGTCGGGAGCATAGACCACCTTGACACGGCCCGTCTGATAGTCGGTCTCGAAGCCATAGAAACTCGTGAACATGAACTCGCCTTCACGGGTGTAGTTCACCACGGTGCCCTCGGGCTGCTCGGTGATGATATCCACACGCGAGTGAGCCTTGCCTGCTGGTGCGGTCTTGCCCTGAGGACGGTACGAGTTACCCTGCGATTTCACCTGGGCCGATGCACCCAAGGCGAGAACCGCACACATGATAAGTAATGATAATTTCTTCATACGCTTTTGGTCGGTTAATGATTAAAAATAGTTGGTTATCTTAAATAATATTGGTGCAAATTTAAACAAAAAAACGGAAAAATTTCTCCATTTGAAGAAAAATCGATAGTTTTGTAACTGCAAAAATAACATTATCACTAATAACACAGTATTGACTATGAAACATCTCATCACGACATCATTATTGCTGCTGGCAATGTGGCTGCCCCAGAAGGCCGCGGCCTACGAGTTTGAGATTGGCGGCATTTACTTCATGACAGACATGTGGGGCGAATACGCTATGGTATGCGACAAAGGCGAAGACGGCCCCAGTTACAGCGGCAAAGTGACAATTCCCGCTGAGGTCACCCATGACGACACGACCTATCCGGTCATCAGAATCAACGCCTACGCCTTCAGCAACTGCGCAGGGCTGACCGGCGTGACCTTCCCTGCCTCGGTTGCCGTCATCAACGACCATGCGTTTGAGAACTGCACGTCGTTGACGGCACTGCAACTCCCCGACGTGCTCGAACAGATCGAGACGGCTGCCTTTGAAGGCTGCTCAGGCCTCACCCAGGTGAACATTCCCGCCGGCGTCAAAGAAATCAAGATGTGGGCCTTCCAGAACTGCACCGGCCTGACCGACGTGTATTGCTTCATCAACGACCCATACGAGATGACCCTTGGCTACAATGCCTTCTACCTGGAGAGCGAGGATTACTCGTCACGCACCCTGCACGTGCCCGCCGGTACGGCAGACGTCTACCACGACTCGGACTGGAACGATTACTTCGGCAAAATCGTCGAGATGTAATCCAGGATATCACGCATCATGAGAATCGCCGGAGCAAGACTGCTTCGGCGATTCTCTTGGTGTGGATAATGGCGGGAAAACTTGCTTTTCTCAACTGAATTCCCTAACTTTGCATTTTCAACCTTAAAACCTCTTTGTGCTATGACGATGGAAACCATAAGCAGCCTCCTTGAGGTCTTGAACGAGACGTTGAACACCTTTTTCTCGACGTTGAGCAACTACCTTTGGGGCTGGCCCACTATCATATTACTGCTGGGAACGCACATCTTCCTCACTTTAAGGCTTGGCGCTCCGCAGTTCAAAATCTTTACGGCCATACGTTTGTCGGTCAGCCGCGACAAGGAGTCGTCGGGCGACGTGTCGCAGTTCGGCGCGTTAGCCACGGCACTGGCGGCAACCATCGGCACAGGTAACATCGTGGGCGTCGCCACGGCGGTTGCCATGGGCGGACCGGGCGCCGTGCTGTGGTGCTGGCTCTCGGGTGTGTTCGGCATCGCCACCAAGTACGGCGAGGGCCTGCTGGCCATCAAATACCGCGTCAAGGCCCCCGACGGCCGTATGCTCGGTGGCCCGATGTACGCCCTGGAGCGCGGTCTGGGTCTGAAATGGCTCGCCGTGCTGTTTGCCCTGTTCACCGCATTGGCCTCGTTCGGCATCGGCAATACCGTTCAAGCCAACGCCATCTCTACCCTAGCCTACGACTCCTACGGCATCCCCGCCTGGCTCACAGGCGCTGCCATCTGCCTGCTTGCAGCCCTGGTGCTGCTGGGTGGCATCAAGAGCATCGCTCGCGTGTGCGGCGCCCTGGTGCCCTTCATGGCCTTCTTCTATGTGCTGGGCTGCATCTACATCCTGATTGCCAACGGGCAGTACGTCTTGCCCGCCATCATCCTCATCGTCAAGTCGGCCTTTACGCCACAGGCGGCCGGTGGCGGCTTTGTCGGCGCCACGGTCATCATGGCGGCACGCTACGGTATCGCCCGCGGTCTGTTCAGCAACGAGTCCGGTCTGGGTTCAGCACCCATCGTGGCGGCAGCGGCCAAAACGCGCAACCCCGTGCGCCAGGCGCTCGTCTCCTCGACGGGCACCTTCTGGGACACGGTGGTCATCTGCGCCTTCACGGGGCTGGTGATTGTCAGTTCCATCATCGCCCACCCCGACATCAGCGTGAACGACGGAGCAGCACTCACCAAGGCTGCCTTCTCCAAGATTCCCTATGTGGGCACCCCACTGTTGACCTTCGGACTGCTGACGTTTGCCTTCACCACCATCCTGGGATGGTGCTACTATGGTGAGCGCGCCGTCGAGTACCTCAAGGGCAAGCGCTGGATGCTCGGCTACCGCATCGTGTTCGTCGCCATGGTCTTTGTGGGCAGCATCATCAGCCTCGATGTCGTGTGGAACGCCGCCGACTGCATGAACGCCCTGATGGCTATCCCCAACCTGCTGTCCCTGTTGCTGCTGAGCGGCGTTATCGCCCGCGAGACACGCCACTATCTCTGGGGCAACCGCCTTAACGATTACGCTCCCGACCAGGACAACTAACGTCCCCCCCCTTTACCGCTCCTGCATGCCGTGGCAATGCCACGGCACACCGGACTGTCCCACCACGCCAGCAGGACCCGTCGCGGCATTGCAAGCCCCTGGCATGCACAGGCCCTGTCAGCCAGCACGTTAGCCCTTGTGATAAAATATTTTCCCGAAAAAGTCTTGCCATATTGGGAAAAAGCAGTACTTTTGCAGCCGGGTAAGTCCTACACGGCCAGCTCCCTCCCAATCCCCCAGGTCTTGACCGAAGCAAGGGTAACGAGGTTGTAGCGGCGCGCTGTAGTTCACTTGCCCTTTTTTTGTACCCCTATTTAAAATTCGCTTCGCTCACTGCATAATGGATAAAAGATAAAGGATAATGTTTAGCACTAAACATTATCCTTTAAACATTATGCACGCACGACAGTGCGTTAATCACCGCAGCATGTCGCGCACCTCGTCAAGGTTGCCGTCGTTGGGCGACGGTGTCACACCCAGCAGATAGCACAGCAACGGATAGATGCACACGTTGCGGAAACGTTCAGGCTTGGTGTAACCCACCTTGAAGTCGGGGCCGATGGCGCGGAAACCCACCTGCATGTCGGCCGCCATGTGGTCAAAGCCGTGGCTGCCGCGCTGCTTCTTGCTCGGTTTGTAGTCAAACAGCCAGCCCACGTCGGGCAGCACCACCACGTCGCCCATGTTGGCGTTGTGGCCGTATTGCAGGTACTCGGGCAGTTCGCCGCGTTTCCAGGCACGGATGTGGTCCACGCCCTGCAGCGCGTTGTAGATGGAATCCACATACTCTGGCTTGTTGGCATAGACGAGCGTGGGATAGTCGTTGACCGCACGCTCTACCCAGCGCTGCGGCAGGTAGTCGTTGATGTTGATGAAGCGGGCAGGGTCCACACTGGTCATACCGTGGTCTCCCGTGATGATCAGGTTCACCTGGGAGCCGATGGGCAGCATCTGGATGCGCGTCCACATCATGCTCAGCAACGAGTCCAGGTATTCCAGCGCCTGGCGCGTCTCGCGGCTCACAGGGCCGTAATCGTGGCCGCTATGGTCAGGCTCCTCGAAGTAGGCCATCACCAGGTGAGGACGGTCCTTCTCGGGCAACTTCAGCAGGCGGATCACCTCGTCGACGCGTCCCGGGAAGTCAATCTTTTCGGTCTGGTAGTCGCGCCAGTAAGTAGGATGGTCGTCCTTGATCGTGACATCGCTGCCCACCCAGAAGACCGTCGCCGTCTTCACGCCCTGGCGCTTGGCCGTGAGCCACACGGGATCGCCACCGTAATAGTAGCCCTTGCTGCGCGTGTCATTGTTGCTCAGCGAGAACTCCACGCCACGCTCACGGTCCCAGAACCTGTTGGCGATGATGCCATGATGGTCAGGCACGAGGCCCGTTGCCAGCGTATAGTGGTTGGGGAACGTCTTGCTCGGGAACGACGGCTGCATCACCGCCTTGACACCGTCGTGGGCCAGTTGGTTCAGGAACGGCACGTCATAGGCATCCAGATAGTCCCACCGCAGCCCGTCAAGCGACACAATCACGGTGTAGGTGTCACGACCGGCAGCCCATGAGCACACCGGCATCAACACCACCAACAATAGCAATAGCAATTTCTTCATCATTCTATGTTTTATAAAAAGGGGGAATATCCGTGATGGGTATTCCCCCTGGCTAATTCATGAATTAAATGAAATTTCGCTTAGTAACAGGACTTAGAAAATCCTTTTTCTGTCGAGCGTTACTCAGGCTTCTCGTGCGAGAAGTAGATACCGTTGGACATCTGTGCTGCACCCTGATAGGTGGCCTTGACGCCGATGATGCTGATGATATCACCAACCTCGATACCTTCCCTCTCGAACAGGCCCTTGCGGTTGTCGCCGGTAGCACCCCAACCGGGATAGCAGCCATAGACATAGACGCTGTTGGTGCCGTCGTCCAGGTAGACGTTACCATAGGTCGGGTTAGCGATCTCGGTAATCGTACCGGTAATCATATAGTAGGCATTGGGATTGTCTTCCAGATCCAGGAACTCATCGATGCTGATGGGGGTAACGGGGATGAAGGACTCGAGCGATGCGCCGGTCATTTGCGGGGTGCCCTTGTACTCGCCACGCTTGCCCACGAGGGTAACGACGTCACCAGCCTTCAGGCCAGCAGCCTCAAAGTCGCCCTGAGAACCGATGCCGTAAACGTAGGTCTCGCCCGACCAGTCACGGATGTAGACGTTGCCATAGGTAGCGTTGGCCACCTTGGTGATCACACCGGTGATGCGGTAGAAGGTGTCACCCACGGGAGCCTCGAGGAACTCGGCTACAGTAGCAGCCACGATGGCACCCTTCTGGTTGATGGTTGCCTGAGCGGTATATTCCTTACCACTGTCGTCGGTGGTCTTGAACACAACGGTAGTGCTGCGGTCGCCGCCATTGTTGGCGTTGGCGTGGAAGACAACCACGGGCTCAGCGCCACCGGTTACCGACACGATACCCAGCCAGTTCTTGGCCTCGTCGGGAATCTCGACCGAGATGCCGTTGTTGGTCTTGCAGGTCAGGTTAACGGTCACGTTGCCGCCCTCCAGGGGGATGGTGGCGTCCTCGGGGTCATAACCCTCGACCTTAACCAGCGACTTCTGAATCTTGACAACGGTAACGTCAACCAGTTCGACAGTACCGTTATACACGGTCTTGGGACCCTCGACGGTAACGATGTCACCGACCTCCAGGCCCAGGCTCAGGAAGTTCTTGGTCTGGCCCTTGGCATCGAGCGTACCATAGATGTAAACCTCACCGGTCTCATCCTGGAGATACCAGTTACCATAGGTCGTGTTGACAATGCTCTTTACGGTACCGGTCACGCGGTAGGTCTTGCTCTCGGGACCGGCAATGACCTCGGCACAGGTAGCCTCGCTAACGGTAGCCAGGCCCTGGATCACGTTGATGGTCTGCTTCTTGCCAGCGCAAGCGACATGCAGCACGGCGGTGCGTCCGTCGGGGGTAGCGGGAGCACTGAAGGTCACCTTGGTCTCACCAGCGCCGCCGTTCATCGGGCTCACGGTCAGCCACTCGGGAAGTTCTTCCTGGTCAAATGACCAGGCCTCCTTGGCGTTGAGGGTAATGGTGTTTGAGCCACCAGCCTCGTCAATGGCCACATAGGAAGACGAAACCTGAATCTCATCGAGCAGGGTCATCGCATCGTCATCGGAGCAAGCCGACAACATGGCAACCAGTGCAAAAAACGAAATAAAATATCTCAGTTTCATAATATTGTCTTAGTCTTTAGGAATTAGTTGAAGATGTACTTGATACCGATAGATGCGTTCCAGCACTGACCGATGGCCTTGTTGGGAACGAAGGTCTTGGTAGCACCGTCAATCGACTTGGGAGTCGAGAAGGTGGCATAACCCTGAGCGTCAACGCCCTCATACTTCAGGATGCGGGGATCGCTGCCGATTTCGGGGTTGAGGTACTTGCTCACACCCCAACTCGAGTTGAAGAAGTTCAGCACGTTCTTCACGTCAAGGAGCAACTGCAGGGTGTGCTTGGCACCGCACACGTTCACCGAGAAGTCATGCTTGTAACTCAGGTCGATGCGATGTACCCAGGGGCTGTACAGGCTGTAAGCCTCGGCATACTTGCCCTGATTGTTCTTCAAGTAGTTGTTGGCATGTACATAGTCCATGAAGCGGTTCTTGTCGCCCTCGCTCACGAAGCGGAACTCACCGTTAGCGACCTGCTCGTCGGTGGGGATGTACAGTGCGTCGTAGTTGTAGCCGTCGCCGTTCATGTCGTTGGCCATCATGTAGGAGTAGTTGTAACCACCGCGCCATGCCTCATAGATCAGGCCATAGTGGTTACCGCTGCGGTCATGACCGGTTGCCGAAGCGATGAAACGGTCAGGAGTTACATACTGCGAGTTGTGCAACTTGATGTTGTTGGGACCCTCAACGGTGGGAACATAGGTGAAGGCACTCTCGGCAGCGCTACCGGGCATACCGGTAACTTCCTTCTGTACGGTGTGGGTGTAAGCGGCCATCAGGCTCAGCCAGTCGGTGGGCTCAGCATTCAAGGTGATGTTGCCAATCCAACCATAACCACGGCTGGTGTTCTCCAGGACGAAAGCCTTGGTACCCGTGCGGTATCCGGCGGGATAGATGGGACGGTTGTCAGCACCGTTGAAGCGGGCATAGCCACCCACGCTGGGGATAGACCAGTCGCTGATGCTGGCAGCGTTGATGTTCTTGTTGAAGATACCCTCGATGGTTACGCTGAAGGGGAACGAAACGGGGATGCTGTAGTCAACAGCCAGCGAGGTCTTCCAGACCATCGGCATCTTGAACTTGGGATCCACGCCATTGACGGCCGAGGGAACAGTACCCATGTCAGAGGTCACGTTCTCGGGATAACCCATAGCGATGAGTTTGTTGCGCAGAGCATTGATCGAAGCCTGGCCGTTCTCGGTCACCAGACCGCCGGCAAACTGGCTCATGTCAATGTAGCGGTTACCGTTGGCATCGGTAGTGTAGGCACCAGTGTAGTTCTCAAAGCCACGGTTGGGCTTGTAGACCATTTCACCCGTGTTGGGATCCTTAACCATACCACCAATCTTGGTGTTGGCGTTGAGTTGAGCCTGATACTGTACCAGACCGCCGTTGGTGGGCATGTTGGTGAAGAATACGAGGGGCAGACGGCCCGAGAAGAGACCCGTACCACCGCGCACCTTCAGCACCTTGTTGCCGAGCACGTCCCAGCTGAAGCCGAGGCGAGGTTGAACGATCAGGTTGCTGTTGGGCCACTTGCCAGTGTCGATGTGACGCTCATTACCCTTATTGTCATAATAGGTCAGTGCCAGAATAGCGTTGTTGGTGATCAGGTCACCGTTGTTGAAGAACAGACCGTCGAGACGCAGACCATAGGTCAACTTGAAGCGCTTGGTCACGTTCCACTCGTCCTGGGCATAGATACCAGCCTTGTTGAACTGCACGCGGGCAGCAGGCTTGGTCTCGCTACCGTAACCGTAGGTCAAGCAGACAACCTCGGGCGTAGCGCCGTTGATGAAGTCGTCAACGCTGTTATAGCGGTAGTAACCGGTACCGTTACGCATATACTGGTTGTCGGCCATCTGGTGTTCAAACGACAGACCACCCATGATCTTGTGGTTACCATAGTACCAGGTCACGTCGTCACGCAGGTTCCAGATGGTGTTGTGAACGGCGTTATTCCAGGTGAACAACTCATAACCCAGAGCCATGTAGTTGTCCTTGTTGCCGTCGGCATCGGTCATCGTGATGTCGATGAAGGGGAACTCGCTCGAGTTGCTGGCGCGGATATCGTCCAGTTTAGACAGGGTAGCCAGGAACTGGTTCGACAGGTTGTCGGTCAGACGGCTGTTCAGGTCTACAGAGAAGGAGTGTACCAGGTTGTCCATGCCATACATCGAGTTGGCGAAGGAGAAGGACTTCTGAGATACACGGGCAGTTGCCATACGCGTGCCACCGTCCATCGAGGTCGCATTGGGATTGCTCCAATAGCGGTTCTTGGTGTAGTTGTAGCGCAGGGCCAGGTGATGGTCATGGTTGATGTTCCAGTCCAGACGGGCGAGGATCTTATAGTTGTTCTCGTCGGCAGGGAATTTGGTCCATGAACCCGTGTCATAGCCATATTTGCTCTTCACGTGGTTGCTCACGCGCTCCAGGTCAGCGAGCGTGGTGCGCGAGACGTACTGGTCGGGAATGGCAACACCGTCCCGTGAAGCAACCCATGAGTTGACTATAGTCGGCTGCTTGGTCATCTCACCGTTCACAAAGAAGAACAGTTTGTCCTTGATGATCGGGCCGCCGATGGTAGCACCATAGGTGGTCACCTTGAATTTCTCGCGGGCCTGACCAATCTGGGTGCGCTGTACAGCGTCACCGCGCATGTTCTCGTTGCGGTGGAAGATATAGGCACTGCCACGGAACTTGTTGGTACCACTCTTGGTGATAGCGTTCACACCACCACCGATAAAGTTGGTCTGACGAACATCGTAGGGCGAAATAACGACCTGCATCTCCTCGATAGCCTCGATGCTGATGGGGTTGCCACCACCAGGCAGGTTGTCGCTCAGACCGAAGTTATTGTTGAAGTTGGCACCGTCAACGGTGAAGTTGGCAGTACGGCCGTCGGTACCGGCAAAACTCATACCGTTACCACCGAAGGGCGACAGACGGGTAATGTCTGTCAGGCTGCGGGTAACAGTGGGCAGATTGGTGATCTGGGCACTGTTGATGTTGGTAGCGGCACCGGTCTTCTCGGCACGGAATTTGGTGGCGGCTGCAGTAACCACAACCTCACCCAGCGTGTTGGCATCAATGCTCATGTCAAAGTCAAGGTTGGAGGTCTCAGCCAGTTGCAGGGTCACGCCTTCAATGCTGCGGGGCTCATAGCCGATGTAACTCACCGTAACGGTGTAGGGACCACCGGGACGCATACCCTGGATGGTGTAACGGCCATCCATGTTGGTCACGGCGTTGTACTTAGTGCCTGAGGGCGTGTGCAATGCGGTGATTGTTGCGCCAATCATCGCCTGTTGATTTTCATCGGTCACAACACCCGACAGTGCCGAGGTCGTCACCTGAGCGCTTGCCGACAATGCCACAAACAGCATTGCCACCAAGGCCATAAACTTAACTGTTCTCAACATAGTAAAACTTTTAATGATAACTAAAATTAATAATTGTTGTATAAAAATGAATATTGCCTAAAAAAGTTTCGCGCTGCATTTACGGTACTCTCCCCGTAAAATACAGCGCGTTTGTCGCTGGATACCCTTTCCTGCAGCGGGTTATAGAATTGGCTGGCAGCCTCACCACTACAAGTTATCCTAAAGGGTATACCTAATGAATAAATCGACATTTTCGTTATAGTCTTCAATTCGGGTGCAAAGGTAAGCATTTTTCACCACCCAACAAAGGTCTGACCAAAAGAATTATTAACAAAACTTCCACTTTAACAGATTTAACTAAAAATCACCCTCTTCATTGTCCCTAAGAACCCAAAGACGGTTCTCCTGTTTTGCTTATAATGAAACCATTATGAGCACTTCACGCCATTCTGGACAGGCTCCACAAAAAAAAGGATGAGGCCAGATTCTGCTGACCTCATCTTGATGATATCCTATTGTCGGATTAACACTTAGCGCTTGTACTCCATCTCGGCAGCCTCCAGATTGGCCTTGGCATGCTCCAGGTCGAGTTGAGCACTTTCAAAGGCTGTGCGGGCACCAGCGATCTTGGCTCCGTACTTCTCGTCCACCTCCTGCAGAGCCTTTTCCAAAGCCGATGCCACCTCGGTAGTCAGGCCGTTGCCCGATGTGATTTTTTCGGCCACTTTCAGTCGTTCATTGACGAGATCCTGCTGCAGTTTCTCCAGTTTGCGCTGGGTGTTATCCACCTTTTTCTGCGCACTTTCCACCTTCTTGACTGCGATTCTGTAATTCCGGTAGGCATCGTTCTTAGCATTGTCAACATTATTCTTCTTGACATCATCGCCAGTCTTTACACTGGTCTGCTTGTCATTGCGCTGCGGCTTTCCGGCCACGCGTTGAGACCTGGGTCCGGTGACCACCTGTTCACTGTTTTGAGCACGTTTCACCCCCCTCTGGCGACTCACTTGTGCCTGCGTTGTCAATCCTGTTGCGAGGCAGAGAACCACTGCCATTAAAATCAAGCGTTTCATAATTTTCAGTTTTAATCTGGTTATTATTACTGGTTTATCTTCTTATAATTTAGACCCAAAAACATCAAAATGGTTTAAAGGCCGTCCATGATTGAACGGAAATGGTAAGGCAAAAAAACAGGGGAAAGATGATGAATCATAATTCAACTGCCAGAATTATAACCGCCCGAGGGCGGGAAATTTTTCAAAAGAATTCAAAATTTGGATCATTTCCCGTGCGACATCACGGTTATATTACCTGGTCGCAATTATTACACACCGACTTCTCACTTGACGCGGTCGGGATGCTGGGCGATGAACGATTTCCAGGATTTGGAGCCCTTGCTCTGGAAGGGCTTGTTGCGCTCATAGAAGTGGCACAACGCGGCGGCCAGGGCGTCGGTGGCATCGAGCAGTGCAGGCATCTGTTCGTCGGCGATGCCCAGCGTGCGCTGCAGCATCAGTGCCACCTGCTCCTTGCTGGCGGCACCGTTGCCGGTGATGGCCATCTTGATTTTGCGCGGCTCGTACTCGGTGATGGGAATCTCGCGGTTGAGGGCGGCGACCATCGCCACGCCCTGGGCACGGCCCAGTTTGAGCATCGACTGCACGTTCTTGCCGTAGAAGGGGGCCTCGATGGCCATCTCGTCGGGCAGATATTCCTGAATGACGCCGCTCACGCGCTCATAGATGTGGCGCAGGCGCATGTAGTGGTCCTCCATGCGGCCCAACTGCAGCACGCCCATGACGATGAGTTCGGGCTTCTTGCCGTTCACGCCCAGCAGGGCATAGCCCATGACGTTGGTGCCCGGGTCGATGCCGATGATGATATTCTCGTACTGCTTCTCCATTGCTGGCTGCAAAATTAACTAATATTCCACACCTTTACAAGAAAAAGCATTACCTTTGCGTCATACACCAATCCCATTCACCACAATGAAGATATCACCCTGTCACGACCGTTGCTGCCGACTGCTCATCCTCTCGTTAGTGTTACTCACGGCCCTGTTACCTGTTCCGTCACACGCCCAACGCAGGGTCTATTCCCGCATGTACCTGGACGACCGCGATATGGCCACTTACCTGAACAGCGAGATTGCCGACTGGACAGCATCGCGCGAGAAGCCGCTCAAGGTCCTGTCGACGGCCAAGTACCTGCTCAAGGACGACAGCCAGTTGTGGACCAACGGTGTGGGCATCTACGAGACGTTCTACGACAACGATGACCGGCAGGTCTATTTCAGCCCGATCATGCAGAGCGACATCCCCGAAGACGTCATCGCCATCAAGCCGCTCAAGGTCAAGGGGCGCAACATCGTCTTGTCGGACAGACCCGATGTCAGGGTCAGTATCGAGCAAGTCGCCGGTCACATCCTGCTGGTGGGGCGCAATGCCCAGAACCACCCGGTCATGGTGCTGCTCAACATCACGAATGACCAGCGCAATGATGGCACCTGGACGTCGTTGGCCCAATACCTCGTCATGGGCAACTACACCCTGCCCGACGGCCACAACGCGGTGTTCGGGCCCAAATGCCCCTTTTACACCGGCAGCGAGTATGATACCGACCCCGGCATACTGAACGGCTACTACATCAACCGCGACTTCAAGTCGATGGACATCCTCTATGGCAGCCGGCGCGTCAGCCACGGCGACCCCAGCAGCCCCAACTGGGGCAAGATGCCGGGTGGAGGCGGTGCAGCGGCCATCATGGGCCCGATGGAGTGGAACATCCGCTTTACCGTCGAGGGTCTGCAGGCCATTGTGGTCCGTGACGAGCGTTTTGTCGAGCACATGCCCGCCATCGGCAACGAGGGCGACACCGTGATGCTCACCAAGGTGCAGACGCCCTATCAGGGGCTCGAGGGCAAGTGGGCATTCGCCTCGGTCATCCCATTAACCAACAAGATGCTGGAACTGTTCCCCAAACAAGTACTCACGCTCATGAGGGCCGAGATTTATGCCCGTCACGGCGACACCTTCAGAGACCCCGCCACGCAGCGCTATTTCGACGGCCAGCCGTGGTACAAGCGGTCGGGCAAACCCGTCCGTCTCACCGACCTGGAGCGTTTCAACTATCTGCTCATCAAGCAAGTCGAGTCCACCATGAAGTAAAGGTAGCGACCTACAACGCAGACATCCGCACCCCTCATCAAAAGGGTGCGGATGCCAACTCCTAACTCCTAACTCCTAACTCCTAACTCCTAACTCCTAATTTACCAAGTGCCCGCAAGCAGGAAGTTGATCAGGGCCGTCACATCGTTGATGTCGATGGCTGGCCTGCTGTCGCACTGGGCGTTGTCCAGGTTGATACCCGTGGCGTTGCCCGTGAGGACATAGCCGATGAGGGCCGTGACGTCGTTGATGTCGACAACACCGCTGTTGTTCACGTCGCCGCGAACGACAGGCTGGGGCTCGGTCCACTTCTCAACGACAAGGATGCCCCGCGACAGGTAGAGCGTCAGGTTATACTTGCCCGTGGCAATCTTGAAGGAATTCTCGCCGGCCACGACAGTCAGGTTGGTACCCAGCAACGGCTGACTAATCAGGTAGTTATTCGTCATGGCGCCCATGCGCTTGCCTGCAAGTTCGGCCCATGCGCTCTGGCTCGACGAAGAGGCCAGTGCGGTCGAGAAACTGAAGTAACTGTAGCCGCCGTAGGGGTCCACGAAGTTGATGGTCGCGGTATACTTCTCACCGTTGGTCGTCGTCATCTCGAAGCCGTTGTTGGGTAACCAGCCGGCCGAGTTGATGTTACCCATCACATACACCTTCTCGAAACTGGCGCTGCCGGCACCGGCATAGCGCTCGGTCACGTCGAGATAGGTGTCGCCTGCCGCATAGTTGTAGGTCGACAGGTCGGTGTTGGGATAGATGAAGAAGGCGTCGCGCGTCACGTTAATGATCGCCGTCTGGTTCTCAAAGCCGCCAGCACCGTTGTTGAAGATGACATTCACCTCGTCGGCTTCCACGTGCAGGCAATACCACTCGATGTCGTTGACAGTCACCTTGTCCAGGCTGCTGATCTTCTTGCCAGGCCAGTTGGCGCCCGTCACGCTGCCCTCGTCGGTCCATGCCCAGATATAGGCATTGGCCTTGGAGGTCTTGACATAGATGTTGATGCCCGTGGTAGCGGCATCGGTGATGGTGTAGATGTAGTGCTCGATGTTCTCGACCTGGTCACCGTTGAGCACACCCACCTTGAGCGTGGTGTTCTCGGTGAAGGTCAGCGGCGTCGTTGCAGTAATCAGCGTGCTCGTGACGGTGGGATCACTGCCGTCGGTGGTGTAGACGAGTTTCGTGCCGCTCGCACTGGGGGCTACCGTCAGGCTCACATTGTCCACATAGTTGCCGGCGGGCTTGCTCACCACGGGATGGCCCAGAATGCTGCCATCCTTGCCCACATGGCGCCAGTCGATGCCGTAGGTGATGTACAGCGCGTACCCGTCACCGCTCTGCACCGGCTCAAAGCCGTAGGGGCAGCCGTTGGCCGTGGCACCGCCCACCTGCAGGTACAGGTTGCCGCGTGTGCCCTGGGTTTCCAGGATGTAACCGCCGCTGCTCTCCTGCTGGGTGATGATGGCGCTCTGGTTGTGAACGCCTGCAGCACGGCGGGCCTTGATGCAGTTGTTGATCTCATCGGTGTAGGCTAGGTAGTGCTTGTAGAAGATACACGGCGTGCCGGGCATGGTCAGGATAAAGGCATTGGCCGGCATGATGTTGGTCTTCAGGCAGTCGTAGTTGGTGTTTTGGCCCGTGTCGTGGTTGTCGACAAAGGTTACCGAGTAGCGCTGATAGTTGGGATCGGCAGCCAGACCCTTGTCGTTGAGGGCGCTCCAGTTACCGGCTGCAAAGGCGCTCTGCATCGGGTACTTCAGCGCGAAATCAAACACGGCGGTCTGGATGCGGTCGTCCTGCTTGGTCTCGTTGAGCCACCAGCGCAGGGTCTCGGGATTGCCGTCCCAATACTCACCCACCGAGAACGCGGGCTCGCTGGCCTGGTTGTACAAGCCCACATAGTAGCCCGCATAGCCCTTGCACATATCGTAGCGGAAGCCGTCATAGCCCAACTCCTTCATCAGGAACTGCTGGTAGGTCTTGACGTTCTGCTGCACGTTGGCGCTGGTGTGGTCCAGGTCGCGGCTGCCGTCAAAGTCCTCGCCCTCGTCGGCAGCACCCGTGGCGGCATGGCCCGAAGCGACACACTCGTCGGTGCTGCAGATGTCGGCCAGCGACCAGGTCATGCTGTAGGTCTCGCCGGTCACGGGACCCGTCACGGTCTCGTTGGCGAAGTCCACCCAGCCGTTCTTGCCACTCTTGTGGTTGATGACCATGTCCATCAGCACGCTGGTGTTATGGGCATGGAAGGCATCAATCATGCCGCGCAACTGCGTCTCGGTGCCGAAGCAACTGTTGTGCTTCAGCCAGTAGACGGGCATGTAACCCATGCTCTCGCCCACTCCGTTGGCGTCAACACTGCCCGAGTTGGGCACCCACACCACGTCGAAGTACTGGCCCAACTCCTGAACATTGTCGGTCAGCGTGGACCAGCGCGTAGCCTTGTAACTGTCCCAGTAGAAGCCCTGCAGCATCACGCCGCCATACATCGCGGGCCAACCCTTGCCGGCCACGGGACCGCCGCCGCTCTCGCGCGTGATCACGCAGGTGCGGCTGCTGACGTTGACGGTGATGGTGTAGGTGCCTGCGGGGATGCGGAAGGCCACATCCACGTTGGTGCCCGGCTCATTCAGCGCGATGGTATGACCCAGCATCGCCGGAGTTACCCAGAAGTTGGTACCCTCGTCGGCGATGGGTGTCAGGCGGTAGGGCTGGATGCTGCTCCAGTCATCGGCACCCGACGACAACTTGGTCGTGAACGAGAAGTAACTCACGTTGGCATCCTCCTCGCTGTGTTCGCCGTTGAAGGTCACCGTCGAGGTGAACACATTACCGTCGGTCGTGGTCATCTCCACACCATTGTTTGGAGCCCACGAGTTGCCTTCTGCCTCACCGATCATGAACAGATGGCCCGTGACAGGATCCACGGGAGCGCTCTCGTTATCAACCCTGAAGCGCTTGTTGATCGTGTCGAACGTGATACGGTATACCGACCCGTCGCCCGTGAAGCAATAAGCACCCTCGGGGCTGCGCTGGGTAGTCACCCACGTGTTGGTGTTAACCACCTGCCCGTCGACGAGCGGGCCATAGCGGTAGTTGTTGTTGAACGTGGGCCAGTCATCAGATGACGAAGCCAGTGCCGTGCCAAACACGAAATACACCTTGCCACTGATGGTGGCCGTGTAGATGTAGGTGCCGTCGGGACGGCCGGTCATCAGGACACCGCCGGCAGGATTCCAGTTGCCGAACGGCGCATCGCCCACGATATACATCTGGGCGCTTGCCTGCAGTGTCAGCAACGACACCACAAGCGCAAGAATCAGCGTAAATGTCTTTTTCATCATCAATTATTTTTTAGAGTTATCGATTGAATCGTTGGTTATTCAGATGGTGGGATGGGTACAGACGCCCATCAACGGTTCTTCGTGTCTCCAAAATTACACATTTCGACCCACATTATTTATAGGAGGCTGTCATGCGGGACAAAAAAATCAGTGCAAACGATTGCACCCATTCCCAGGCACCACCACGCCCGGTATGGCTGCCAAAAAATTGATAACAGTATAGGCTGCGGGGCATCGCCTTGGCGTGAACGCAGGGTAACAAATGGCAGAATGCCTGCACCTGGTCATCATTGTTAAGGTTTTCATCGGGTATATCAAATAAAATGACTACCTTTGCAGTAATCAAAGCAAGTGAGAGATGAAGAAACTCGTGATATTTGACCTGGACGGCACCCTGCTCAACACCATCGAGGACCTGGGACAGGCCGCCAACTATGCGCTGGAGCGCAACGGCTATGCCACCCACTCGATGGCCAGTTACCCCTACTTCGTTGGCAACGGCGTGCGCCGCCTGATGACGCGTGTGCTGCCCGAAGACGCGCGCGACGACGAGACCGTCGACCGCGTGCTGGGCGACTTCATGGAGTACTACAACGAGCACTGCACCGACTACACCAAGCACTACAACGGCATGCCCGAATTGCTGCAGGACCTGCAGGACAAGAACGTGGGCATCGCAGTGGCCAGCAACAAGTACCAGCAGGCTGTGGACAAGATCATCGCCCACTACTTCCCCACAATCGACTTCGTGGCTATCGAGGGGCATCGCGAGGGCGTCAACGTCAAGCCCGACCCCAGCGTCCTGTTTGCCATCCTCAGCCAGGCCCAAGTTGCCAAGGCCGAGACGCTCTACGTGGGCGACAGCGGCGTGGACATGGAAGCCGCACGCCGTGCCGGTGTCGACTCGGTGGGCGTGACCTGGGGCTTCCGCAGCACGAAGGAACTGGTCGAGTACCATGCTAACGTCATCGTGAACAACCCCATCGACATCCTGGATGTCGTCGAGAACGGAATCCAAATCTCATAACAACCCCCTAAACCCCTAAAACACCATGAGTTGGCTTATTGAATTATTTACCTCAAACACCGTTGCACACACCCTCATCGTGTATGCCATCGTCATTGCCATCGGCGTGCTGCTGGGCAAAATCAAGTTCTTCGGCATCTCGCTCGGGGCAACGTTTGTGCTGTTCTGCGGCATCCTGGCCGGCCATCTGGGCGTGACCGTCGATGCGCCAACGCTCAAGTTCATCCAGGAGTTCGGCCTCATCCTGTTCATCTTCTCCATCGGTCTGCAGGTGGGTCCCAGTTTCTTCTCGTCGTTCAAGCACGAGGGTATCCAACTCAACGGTGTCGCCATGCTCATCGTGTTCCTCAACGTGGCCGTGGCCATGGCCATCTTCTTTATCGACCGACACATCAACATCACCGACCTGGTGGGCGTCATGAGCGGCGCCGTGACCAACACGCCGGGCCTCGGTGCGGCCCAGCAGGCACTCATCGAGACCAACAATGCCAATGCGGCCGACCTCAACGAGTCGATGTCGCTGGGCTATGCCGCCGCCTATCCGCTGGGTGTCATCGGCATCATCTTGTCGATGGTGCTGCTGAAGGCCATCTTCCGCATCAACACCGACAAGGAAATCGAGGCTATCGAGCGTGAGAAGGAGGACAGCCAACTCAAGCCCCACGTGGTGACCTACCAGGTGACCAACAAACTCATTTATGACATCCCCGTCACACGACTGCACGCCATCATCGACCACAACTTCACGATTTCGCGCATGAAGCGTGCCGACGGCACCATCGAGATTCCCCAGGGCGAAACCGTCATCCACCAGGACGACGTGCTGCGCATCGTCATGAGCGCCAACGACCAGGACATCTTCGACGCCATCATCGGCCCGCACGTCGACTTTGACTGGCAACTCGAGACCTCGCCCAAGGGCATCGTCAGCAAGCGCATCGTCATCACCAACAACGAACTCAATGGCCGCAAAATCGGCTCCATCCGCCTGCACGAGGGCTACAAGGTCAACATCACCCGCATCTACCGCGCCGGCGTGGAACTGCTTGCCAGCCCCAACCTGTCGCTGCAGGTGGGCGACCGCCTCACCGTCGTGGGACGCGAGGAAGACGTGGACCGTCTGGGCAAACGCATGGGTGACTCCTACAAGCGCCTGGAGCATCCCAACCTGTTCACCATGTTCATCGGCATCTTCCTGGGTATCATCGTCGGCTCTATCCCCTTCATGCTGCCCGGCATGTCGGTGCCCATGAAACTGGGTCTCGCCGGTGGTCCCCTCGTGGTCGCCATCCTCATCGGGCGCTATGGCTACAAGGCACGTCTGGTCACCTACACCAGCACCGCCGCCAGCCTGATGCTGCGTGAGTTGGGCCTGTGCCTGTTCCTGGCCTCGGTGGGTATTGCTGCCGGCGGCAAGTTCGTGTCGACGGTGCTCAGCGCCAACGGTGCGATGTGGGTACTCTACGGCTTCCTCATCACCATCATCCCGCTGCTCATCGCTGTCGTCGTCGCACGCGGCAAACTGCATCTGAACTACTGCACCATCATGGGCCTCGTGGCCGGTGCCACCACCGACCCCCCTGCGCTGGGCTATGCCAACAACACCGCCGGTAACGACGCTCCTGCTGTAGCCTATGCCACGGTATACCCCCTGACGATGTTTATGCGCGTCCTTATTGCCGAACTCATCATCATCTTCGCAGTATAGGGGGGCTCGCTGCGCTCGCAGGTTAGAGGTTAAAGGTTAGAGGTTAAAGAGGCATCCGCGATACGGATACAGGGAAAACAAGAAGTACAAGAAATACTAAGGCTGACGCGATACGGATAAACAGGAAGACAAGAAAGATGTGAGTTGTTAGTTTTAAGTTTTTAGTTTTTAGTACAGTTACCTGATGTTGCTACAAGAGGGCGAGAGTAATCACACTTACAACTAAAAACTAAAAACTAAAATAAAACCTTCTTGCCTTCTGAAACCACACTTACACTCACGGGGGCCATCAACCTCCCTTTTTCTCGATGAGACACCCGGAGGGTGACCTCTGAGTAACCCGTGGTACCTGTCAACGAAACGAGCGCAGCGAGTGCACTGACAGGCACCACGGGCGATGGTGGCCTCTCTGTATCGTCGCCGGAGGCGACTCCTCGCCTATAATGGGGTCGCCTCCGGCGACATCCTTTAGTACGTCATTGCCCGTGGTAATGCTGACTTTCTCGCTGCGCTCGATAGTCAGCATTACCACGGGTTACTCAGAGGCTCGCCCGTTGGGCGAGTGCGCTGCACGAGTCGCTTGACACAGTCCTCTATACGAGTCCGCAGGGCGAGTGCACTGTACGAGTCGCTTGCCACAGTCCTCTATACGAGTGCGCAGGGCGAGTGTGCTGCACGAGTCTATCGAGTGAGTCCCTTGCACTACCCCGCTAAACGAATCTGCTGGACGAGTCGCTTGCCCCAGTCAACTACACGAGTCCGCAGGACGTGACTACTAAAATAGTCCTCTTCACTACCCTGTTGGGCGAGTACCCTGCGTTAGCCCGATGGGTGTGTGTGGTGAGCAAGGATGCTGGCTGGATGTCTCGCACAAAAAACAGGCGGCCCTGTTGCGGGCCGCCCGTTTAATTGTCTGCCAATAGCCAATCGCTAACTATTTACTGTTAACTATTAACTATCAACTGTTAACTGCATTACTTCATCACCTTAGCGGTGCTGGTGGTGCCGTCGGTGTAGGTGGTAACAACGATCGTCATGCCGTTAGCCTCCTGCATCTCCTGACCCATTGCGTTGAAGTAGCGTACGCCAGCAACGGTCTTGCTGCCAGTCATCTCGCTCAAGCCGGTGGCGGGATTAACGATGAACTCATAAGCGATGGGATCACTCGGGAGTTTGCCATCAGCAACAGCGTAAGCCTCGATGCGGTACCAGCCGTCCTCGGTGAAA
>ONRP01000045.1 GCA_900320245.1 uncultured Prevotellaceae bacterium | reverse complement strand
AGAGAAGAACATCACCGCCACCACCGAGGGCATCTACGTTGCCAGCGTTACCGACCGCGGTGCTGCCAAGGAAGCCGGCCTGCAAGAGGGCGACGTCATCGTCAAACTCAACGGCTCGCGCGTCAAGGACAGCGGCGAGATGCAGGAAGAGATGAACAAGTTGCGTCCCGGTGACAAGGCCGAGGTGGAATACTACCGCGACAACAAACTCAAACGCACCACCGTCACCTTCAAGAACGACCAGGGCAACACCAAGATGACCAAGCAGAGTGACTTCATGTCGCTGGGCTGTGCCTTCACCGAACTGAGCAAGGCCGACAAGGAAGACCTGGCCATCAGCAAGGGCCTGAAGGTGGCAGGAGTGAAAGCCGGCAAGTTCAAGAACGCCGGAATCCGTGACGGCTTCATCATCACCGACATCAACAACATTCCCGTCGACTCGCGCGATGACGTGGAGAACATCTACAATCAGATCATGCGCAGCAGTGACAGTGACAAGGTGATGTTCATCACGGGCTTCTACCCCACGGGCAAGAAAGTGTACTATGCCGTCGACCTGAGCGACGACGAAGATTAAACCGAACTTTCATACGCACATATAACTATTTTCCACTGTGGTGGCGATGGCAGACAGTCATCGCCACCGCTTTTTGCCACGGCGCCCGCCCGTGAGGCACATCGCCCGGTAGCAGGGAGCCGGCAAGGGTTTATCCACAAATTATTCACTTTGCGTTGTTCCGAGGCCCAAAACACAATTTTATGATATTCAATCTTTTCTTGAAAAAAAATTACGGAAATCCATGGGATTTTCAAAAAAATGTCTTACCTTTGCGAACAGAATAACTAACCCCAAAATTTGAATCATTATGAGAGGAGGATCTAGACCAGGAGCCGGAAGGCCGAGAATTTATGGAAAAAGAGTGCAGTTATCAATCTTGATTTCTGAAGAGACCAAAGCCAAACTCAAAGAGTTGGCCCGAGCCACGGGCAAACCTCTTGCCAGCATTGTTGAGCGACTGATCATCAACGAGCACGATGAGGTGTTACTGTCGTCATGAGCGATGAGCCTCCACCGATCCCCATCGGCTGACAACAGTCCATGACTTCACACGTTGATATAACACGACTCCGCCCAACAATCCCCCCGAATCGGGAAGAGAGAAAACAACTGCCTACCCCATCCTGCCCGTGAACGTCATCGCCATTGACACCAGGCAGGCATGTCTCGAAATGAACGAAATGCACCAAACGCCACCTGCTACAGGATTGGCACGGTTTTTGCTGTAGTTAACTGTCACGAATCTACCCCATTATCACCTGACAAACAAGCATCAAATCTATAAAAAAATGGTATGAGACAACTGAAAATCATCAAATCAATCACCAACCGCGAGAGCGCCTCTCTCGAAAAGTATCTCCAGGAAATTGGCCGTCAGGACCTGCTCAGCGCCGAGGAAGAGGTGGAACTTGCCCAGCGCATCCATCAGGGCGACCAGGCCGCCCTTGACCGGCTTGTCACTGCCAATCTGCGCTTTGTCGTGTCGGTCGCCAAGCAATACCAGAACCAGGGCGTGAGCCTATCGGACCTCATCAACGAGGGAAACATGGGTCTGATCAAGGCCGCACAGAAGTTTGACGAGACACGCGGTTTCAAGTTCATCTCCTATGCCGTGTGGTGGATACGCCAAGCGATTCTCCAGTCCATTGCCGAGGACTCCAACCTGGTGAGGGTGCCGCAGAACCAGGTGGGCCTTGCCAACCGAGCCAACAAAGCGCAATCGCGTTTTGAGCAACTCAACGAGCGCCGCGCATCGGTCGAGGAACTGGCCGAGGAACTCAAACTCCCCGTCAACAAGGTCAACGAGACGCTGAAGACCACCTACCGCTCGGTGTCGGTCGACGCCCCGTTTGCCGAAGGTGAAGACAACAGCCTGCTCGACGTGCTGCCCAACAACGACTCCCCCATGGCCGACTCGACAGTGAACCAGGAGTCGCTGGCCAGGGAGGTCGCACGCGTGCTCGAGCACCTGAATCCCCGCGAGCGCGACGTCGTGAAACTGTTCTACGGCATCGGCGGGCAAGAACTATCGCTCGAGGAAATCGGCGACAAGTTTGACCTGTCGCGTGAGCGCGTTCGCCAAATCAAGGAGAGGGCCATCCGTAGCCTGAGGAACAAGAGCCAACTGCTGCGCCCCTACCTGGGTTAACAGCCATGAAAAAGGTCCCCGCCGGTGGCGACGGGGACCCTGTATCACACAAGGCGTTGCGACGAAAATTGCAACAAAAAGACAAAAATTTTCAGGTTTTCTGAAATTTTCGAGAAAAATCCTTGGAAGTAGACGATAATTGTCGTATCTTTGCACGCTTAAACTCTACATACGTTAGATGAGACAATTAAAAATCACAAAATCCATTACTAACCGCGAGAGCGCGTCCCTCGACAAATATCTTCAAGAAATCGGCCGTAAGGAACTCATTACGGTTGATGAGGAAGTCGAGTTGGCACAGCGCATCCGCCAGGGCGATCAAGCAGCACTTGATAAACTCGTGAGCGCCAACTTGCGTTTTGTCGTTTCTGTCGCAAAGCAGTATCAGAACCAGGGATTGAGTCTTCCCGACTTGATCGACGAGGGTAATCTGGGCCTCATCAAGGCAGCGCAGAAGTTTGACGAGACGCGTGGTTTCAAGTTCATCTCCTATGCTGTGTGGTGGATCCGTCAGTCGATTCTTCAAGCCCTTGCCGAGCAAGCCCGCATCGTGCGTCTGCCGCTTAACCAGGTGGGTTCGATCAACAAGATCAGCAAAGCCCAGGCCCGTTTTGAGCAGGAGCATGAGCGCCGTCCGTCGGCGGAGGAACTTGCCGACCGCCTTGACATCCCCGTCGACAAAATCAGCGACACGATGAAGGTGTCGGGCCGTCACGTCTCGGTTGACGCGCCGTTTGTCGAGGGCGAGGACAACAGTCTGCTGGATGTGCTTCCCAACAACGACTCGCCGATGGCCGACTCGACGCTGAACCAGGAGTCGCTGGCCAAGGAGGTGAACCGTGCGTTGGACCAACTGAACCCGCGCGAGCGCGACATCCTGAAGATGTTCTTCGGCATCGGTTGCCAGGAGATGACTCTCGAGGAAATCGGAGCAAAGTTTGACTTGACACGTGAACGCGTGCGCCAAATCAAGGAGAAGGCCATCCGCCGCCTGAAAGGCCAGAAGAGCAAGTTGCTCAAAGCCTATCTGGGCTGATTGCCTCACACATGCTAGTTAAACGATTCAGGCTGCCTCACAAGGGCAGCCTTTTTGTTCCCCATGTGCCACCAATGTAACAATATGACACGACTTGGCGCCTCCAGAGAAGAAAAAACCGCAAATCTATTGCAGGAATGAAAAAACTGCAGTACCTTTACCCGATGTTTTATTATTGTGGCAATTTATTTTCATATCAATAAACACTTAACAAAAGAAAAAAGAGATGAAAAAGATTTTGACATTTGTCTGCCTGCTTATGCTGGGCATGGGCGTGGGCAGTGCACAGGTACAAAAGAACGAGACTGCTGCAGGCGTCAACCTGGTTTACGGCAGCCGCATCGAGAGCATGGGTATCGGAGCACGTTTCCAGTATGGCATTCTGGACCAGTTGCGCACCGAGGTGGGTTTCAACTACTTCTTTGAGCACAAGCACATGTCGTGCTGGGATGTGAACATCAACGCCCACTACCTGGTCGGCCTGGCCAATGACCGGTTCTATATCTACCCGCTTGCCGGCTTGAACTACACGATGATCGACTACAAGGGCGAACACAACGAGAAGGGCGAGGAGAACCATATCGGCCTCAACCTGGGTGCCGGTCTCGAATATGAACTCACCGAGCACTTCGGTGTGAACCTGGAATACCGCCACACCATCATCCGCAAGGTGGATCAGGGTGTGATTGGCCTGGGTCTGAACTACAAGTTCTGATTAACGGGACCTATCTCCCCCACAGGAAACAAGGCGGGGTCAACATCATGGTGTTGGCCCCGTCCTGTTTTTCCTTGACTCGGCAATCGGTTATTCGTCCTCCTGGAGGTTTTCGATGGTCTTGTTCATGAAGGCTGAGATGCCATCGTCGTCATCGTCCTCGTTGCCGAAGCCGTCGCTCACCTTGATAGCGCACAGCGAGCGGAGGAACTCCTGCGAAGTATTGGCCTTGTCGTTGCTGGTGTAGAAATGCCCCTTGCCATTGAAAATGTCCTCGAGTCCGAAGTCGAAATATCCGCTGATGCTATCGGTGCGGGACTGGGCAAAGAAGCCGACCACGGCACCGTCGAAGAATTCCCTGACGGGTTTCATCTCGTAGGCATAGCCCTCGGTCTGCTCATAATCGAGCATCTTCATGTACAGGATGCCGTCGGTGATACCGATTCTGATCATCTTGTTGTCGTACTGATAGATGTATTCTCCCTCATAGAGTTCGGGGGCCTGTCCCATGGAGTTGGCAAAGTTGCTGATCTGGGCCACCACGCCGTCGGGGTTGTTGGAGTGTGCCGCAAGCACCATGTTCCACTCGCCCTCGAGATGCGGGTCACGTGCCAGTGCTATGGTGAACGGTCCATCGATGGTGGACAGGATGCTTGCCAAGTCGATGCGACCGATGTAGGGCACCTTGCCGAACAACTCGAGCAACTGCTGAATCTGTTTGAGTTTCACGAAATTGTCGCCCTTGATGCTGATGGTGAAGATGTAGTCCATCGAGTTGGGGATGGCCTTGAGGACATCGCCAGTGGGCTTGCTTATTGTGGTATTGAGCATCTGAGCATACTCGCTGTTGTCGGCGGCGAGGATGCGCGTCTTCATCTGCACGGCCTTCTCATCAAAGTCCACATTGCAGGTCACGGCATCGATGTCGCTCTCGGTAAAGATGCCGATGATGGGCAACTTCTGCGACAACTCACGGTAGACTTCACTCTTGCCAAAGATGGACTTCAGTCCCTTGCCCTGCAGCCACACGTTGATTTCGGAGTCCATGCCGAGCAGGTCCCTGACTTCTTTGTTCTCGGTGATGCTGGTGGCCGTCTTGCTCAAGATTGCCTTGGCGCCGCGAGCGGCCTTGGAAACCTCCATCGGCATATTGACCGTACCAACCAACAGCACGCCATCGTCGATGACGTAGATGTTGTCCTTGACATACATGCAGTCCAGGTTCTCGACCTTGCTGAACTCGCCACCGATGCGCATCTCGAGCGTCTTGCGGGCCTTTTCGGGCTCATCAAGAGCAGCCAGAATCACACGGCCAAAGGTCTTGGTCGAGAAGAAGACATAAGCCCTGCTATCGGTATTGATTCCCATCTGCGGCAGGTCGTTGAGCATGATGCAGAATGGCGAGGTGTCATTCTCGTCGACAGCCTGTCTCAAGGCTTGCGGCAGGATGATTTTGCCATCGTCGAGCATACCTGCCTTCTTGACGATATCATGAACATCGATGCTGACCACGCCGGTAGCATCGGCAGGAATCATTTTTTCAAGGTTGTCACCGGCGCAGGCTGTCATCAGGAGCAGCAACAGCGTCATTGTCAGGTGCTTAAACCACTTCATGGGTCTATCGTTATTGTTGGTTGATAAGGGTTAACAGGCTTCATTGCCATGACTTTCACGGCGAAATCGCGCTGTGGTCGGCACAAAGTTACTACAACTTTATGATATAGAGCATGAAAACAAGTGTGAAAAAACGGCTACAATTATCAACAACACCCATCCGTGTGCCAAAGCGAGGCAAAAAAGCGGAGAGGTCGGGCGAAAAAGCCGAAAAACGGAGGGGGTCGAGACAAGCGTACAACCGTATTTAATAGTTAAAACGTAATTTAACTAAACTTAATAGGATGTTTCAAGAAAAAAGCATTAAATTTGAACATCCAAAATCGATAGTAAGAGTAAAAACCTAATCCGGGTATGTAACTGCCCGTTAATCAACAAGAAAAGACTATGAACGAGATTTCAGACATCTTAAGAGAACTCCTGGACCGCTATAGCAACACACCCGAACTTGACGAGGAGTTTGAGCGCATGCTCCGCGAAGAGGAAGGATTCGAGCAAGAATATGCCGTGTGGTGCGAGGACAATGGCTACACACTCAAGGACGGATACCGCGACTATCTGAACGAAATCATCGAGTCGCAGGACTCCTACTGGGATAGTTACCACGAATTCGGGAACAACATCTAACTGTTGCCACAACATCACCAGCGGGACTTAGGACCACAGGCCGCGCATTGTACCTACAAGGCGCTATAGCCGTTGCCGCGGCCAGTGTAAGGCATCCCGCAGTCAACCATCTGCCAACCAATAAAAACTGAACCAGAAGAACATCAATGTTTCCGTCAAAAAATAACCGCAGTTTTGCCACCGAATGGGACAACCAGGACGGCATCCTGATTGCATGGCCCCATGCCGGCACCGACTGGGCCTACATGCTCGACGAGGTGACAGCCTGCTATATGGAAATGGCACGCGCTATTCTGGAAGACGATGAGCGCCTCGTTATTGTTGCCCCCGATGCTGACGACGTGAAAGCGTCGCTCGGCCAGGACGTGGACTGGCAACGCATCAGCATCATCGAGTTGCCCACCAACGACACATGGGTGCGCGACTATGGCCCCATCGCCGTGTTCAAGGACGGGCGCACGGTGCTCACCGACTTCACCTTCAACGCATGGGGCATGAAGTTTGCTGCCGACTGCGACAACCTGGTCACCTCACGGCTCCAAGCCCGTGGCGTGTTTAAGGCACCACTGGTCAACTACCGCGATCTGGTACTGGAGGGCGGCTCTATCGAGACCGACGGAAACGGCACCGTGCTGACCACGACGTGCTGCCTGACCGCCCCGAACCGCAACGATGCCCTCTCGCGCGAACAATTGGAGCAGGAACTGCTGGACCGCCTGGGCTGTGTGAAGATGCTGTGGTTGGACCACGGCACCCTGAGTGGTGACGACACCGACGGACACATCGACACGCTGGCTCGCTTTGCCCCCGACGGAGTCATCCTGTACTGCGGTTGCGACAACCCCGAAGACGAGCACTACGAACCGCTGATGAAGATGGAAGAAGACCTCAAGCAGATGACCGATGCCGAGGGCAACCCTTACCACCTGATCAAGTTGCCGCTGCCCGACGCGATGTATGACGAAATCTCAAGGCTGCCGGCCACCTATGCCAACTTCCTGGTGATGAACCATCAGGTGCTCGTGCCCGTGTACGGACAGCCCGAGAACGACGTCAAGGCCTGCGAACTGATTGGCCAGGCGTTTCCCGGCCGCAAAATCAAGGGCATCGACTGCCGGCCGCTCATCTGCCAGCACGGTTCGCTGCACTGCGCGACGATGCAATTGCCCGAGGGCTCCCTCACTGATTAATCACTAAAGACATTATACTCATCATGAAAGTAGGAATCATCCAGCAACGCAACAGCGACGACGTGAAGGCCAACCGCCAGTCGCTCATCAACAAGATAAAACAACTCGCCCGCCAGGGTGCCCAACTCGTTGTGCTGCCCGAGTTGCACGACTCACTATACTTCTGCCAAGTGGAAAGCGTGGACAACTTTGACCTCGCAGTGGAAATCCCCGGCGAAGTGACCCGGGAATATGCCGCTGTGGCGCGCGAGTGCGGTATCGTGCTTGTCACCTCGCTGTTCGAGAAGCGGACAACAGGCCTGTACCACAACACGGCAGTGGTGTTTGACACCGACGGCAGCATAGCAGGCCAATACCGCAAGATGCATATCCCCGACGACCCTGCCTACTATGAGAAATTCTACTTCACCCCCGGTGACCAGGGATTTATCCCCATCGACACGTCGCTGGGACGGTTGGGTGTGATGGTATGCTGGGACCAGTGGTATCCTGAAGGCGCCCGCCTGATGGCTATGCGGGGTGCCCAACTGCTCATCTACCCCACCGCTATCGGATATGAGAGCAGCGACACGCCCGAGGAGCAGGAGCGCCAGCGCGAGGCGTGGACGACCGTCCAGCGCGGACATGCCGTGGCCAACGGGTTGCCTGTCATCACTGTCAACCGCGTGGGACTTGAAACGGACCCGTCGGGACAGACCAACGGCATTCAGTTCTGGGGCAGCAGTTTTGTTGCAGGTCCGCAAGGCGAACTCATCTACCGCGCACCTAACGACAGCGAAGACCTGCTGGTCATCGACATCGATATGGAGCGCAGCGAACAGGTGCGCCGCTGGTGGCCGTTCCTGCGCGACAGGCGCATCGAGTGCTACGGCGACCTGGACAAGCGTTTTCTGGACTGACATCATCCAAGACGAATAAAAAGTGAAGGACAATCGGTTGTTAACCGGGATTGTCCTTCACTTTTTACTTATCAGTGGATGCCGACGATCAGGCTTGACCTTCGCCTTGTCCTTCGTCTTTGGGGCCGAAGGTGTCCTTGATGAAGTCTTCCACCTTGTCCATCATGCCGTCGGCGGCTTCAGCAACATCGCTGAGGGCATCTTTGGCCTTGTCGATGACACTCTCTTCACCCTCCTTGGTCTCGAAAGCGTCCTTGGCTTTCTGGGCAAGATTCTCGGCCATATCGCCTGCTGCGGTGGCGCCCTTCTCGACGGCGTCTTTGGCCTTCTCCATCATCTCGCCTGCAGCAGTTGCACCCTCGCCAAACATTTCTTTGGCCTTGTCAAACAGGCTGGGCTCGCCCTCCTTGGGGGTGAACATCTCTTTGAGTTTATCCATCATGTCGGAACTCATCTCGCCGGCAGCGGTAGTTCCCTTGTCAAACATCTCTTTGAGTTGGTCGAACAGGCCAGGCTGTCCCTCCTCGCCATCAAACATATCCTTGGCTTTCTCAAAGAATCCGGGCTCTCCCTCTTTGCCTTCGAACATGCCCTTGAGTTTGTCAAACACGTTGTCCTCGCCGTTGGTGGCTTCTTCCACCATCGCCTTGATCTGGTCGAGCAGTCCCCCACCTTCGTTCTTCACCTCTTCGGCAGCCTGTTCGGCATTCTTCATTTCCTCATCCATAAAAATCCTGTAGTTGTTGGTTATGCGCCTACTCCCTTTCGAGCGTTTCGGCTTTCTCTGCCCCCAAAGTTACACATTATTTAATAATAGACAACACTTTTATCTCATAAAACGAGAAAAACCGTCCAAACTGTAACCAAAATGAGATAAAAAAACGAACATTTGCCGATATCCGGACAGTATCGGCATCAAGCCGCCCAAGTCCTACAGGCAAAAAACAGCCGAGGCACACCATTGCGATGTGCCTCGACCTTAAATGACATTTTATCGAGAAGTGGCTTATGCCTCCTCCTTCTTGATGATGCGGCGCTCCTTGATGCGAGCCTTCTTACCGGTGAGACCACGCAGGTAATACAACTTAGCACGACGAACCTTACCATGCTTGTTGATGGAGATGCTGTCGATGAACGGAGACTCGAGCGGGAAAATACGCTCAACGCCGATGTTGTCACTGATCTTGCGAACGGTGAAACGCTTCTTGTCACCCTCGCCGTTGATTTTGATCACCACACCACGGTACTGCTGGATACGCTCCGCGGTATGCTACCGTGATTGTGTCACCCGGGAAAAACTGCGGGTGCTGCTTGTTTGTAGCAAATGCTTGTTCTGCAACTTTAATCAAGTCCATTGTTATATCATTTAATCTGTTAATAATCACTTCGCAATATACACAAGCCACACTATTTCTTGTCAGAGATTACGAAAAGCGGGGCAAAGGTAGTACAATTTTGCGACCCTGCAATGAAAAAAGTGAACAAATTTGCCTAAAATGAAAAAATTAAGTATCCCGCAGGCGGATTTTTGCCCCAGGAACATATGCCCACGGCAGGTGGTACCCCACCCTGCTGTTCTCTACCCTTCCCGGGTTGTCACTGTTCGGAATGTCCAGTCAGCACCCTGTTGATGAGTTCGCACAAGTCATCGATGTCGACGCGCTCGTCGGGAACGATATCAGCGCGCCGGAGGTTCAACTCGTCGCTGTCACCCGTCAGAAGGCACCCGATCAACGCCGTAATGTCGTCAATATCCACCTTGCGGTCGAAGTTGACATCACCCATCGGGTAAGGGATAAAGACGTTTTGGTCCAGGTAGGCGATGTGGCGTGTCCACCAGTTGCGCAAGTATACCAACTCATTATCGAAGTTCAGTTCGCGGCCACCCAGGTCGCTGCCATAACTCCAGCGGGCTATCTCACGCTGGTCGGCACCGCAAGCCTTCATCTCGTTGAAATAGGCTTCGTAACGCGCCAGTATGCTATCGGGGTTGAAAGTCGTTTCGCGCAATTCCCAGTACCGCTCGGTAGCCAAGCCGTGGAACGAGGGGAAGGTTGTCCACAAGCGTCTGAAGACATAGTGATCCTTGAGATACCCAGCCCTGAAATCGACCTCGGGTCCTACCATGCTGTGGTGATAGTCGCTGCCCTCGTTGCTCCAGTACTGGCCCTGTGTGCAGTCCATGTCCCATAACGCAAGGGTCAGTCGGCGGTCGGTGGCGACGTCATAGCATGCGTAATACAGGTTCTTGCCGACATTGTCGGGGGCCTGCATCAGGATAGTCTGCAGATAGTAGTCACGGAACACGGGAATGTCAAAGTAATAGGCAACGCTGTCCCTGTATAACTTCTCACGGGGCGTGATGGCAAAAAGGATGGCCTTCCTGAGCGTAACGAAATTGGTGGGGTTCACGTCATCGATATTGGGATACTTGACATAGAACTCATCCCAGTGCTTCAAGGTGGGGTCGATGGCGGGCGTGTTCCTGAATGTAGTGGTCGCACTGAACATCATCGGTTTCCACAAGCCGCCATGGAACACGCTGTCCTCATAGTCATATTTCTTGAGTTTGAGTTGCTGGCGGTCCATGTGCTCATTCAGGCTGTAAATGCCCATATACTGGTCGTTGAGAAAGACCTCGACGAAGTCGCCGCGCACATAGTTGTAAGGCGTCTTGGGCTCATAGGCGGCATAGTAGGGCTTATGAGCAAATTCGGCCCAGATATCCTTGGCCACACGGTTGCGCACGCGGGCGAAATCGACCTGCCCGGCATCCAGTCGCCAGTGGAAATCGCTGCGCAGCCCGAAGAAGGACATCTCGTGCTTGGTGCTGTCCTCGTTATAGAACTTGAGATGGAAATTGTGCTTTTTACGATCCTCGCCCGCCGTCGAACTTCCCGCCCATCTCACACGCGAGATGAGGCTGTCCTGGCACACCGAATCGGGATGGGTATAGACCACGGTTCCGTGGTTATAGGGCCTCTTGACATAGTCGCCATAGATCTGGATTATCGGCCAAAAGGTGAACTGGATATTGGCCCTTACCGTATCCTCGCCGCTTGCCATACAGAGGTGATAGACCGCTGAAGGCTGCACATTGCTGAAGGTATAGTGGTCGGTCACCACGCTGTCCTCAATCGTGCAGACAGCGAGGCTGTCGCCAAGGGTGATCGCTGCATCATAGTCAGCACCGAAGACCGTCCTTGGAACCGACAGCAACCAGTTGCCTGTCAAAGTGTCGACTGCTGCCGTCTTGCCGTTAAACCTCACTTGGGCATCGGCAGTGGCGATGATGAAACAGAACAACAGGAAGAATATCAATTTCGGTTGTCTCATGATGATTGTCAATTGGTTGTTTTTAGGGTTTAATTTATCGAAAAAGGGTTATTGTGTTCAATTTGTTCACACACGGAATCACCGGCATGGCTGCCTCAGGACAGATACTCCTTGATGTAGAGTTCGCAGTTGGCGACCAGGGTATCGTACCACTGCTGGCCGTAGCGCTCGATGAGAGGCTCCTTGAGGAACTGGTAGAGCCGTATGTGCTCGCGGCGCCCCAGCACCTCGGCACACTTGCAGATTTTCCAGCGGTCGAAGTTCACCGCCTCGTAACCGGGATACTTCTTGATGCGCACAGGATAGAGGTAGCAGGAGATGGGCTTGCGCCAGTTGATGCGGCCCTCGCGATAAGCCTTCTCGATGGCACACAGGCACATGCCCCCTCGCTCATAGGTGGTGAAGACGCAGTTGGCCCCACCCACGAGTTGGGTGACCAGTTCGCCCTCGACATCCACAAACGCCACACCGTGTTCCTTGATTTGCTGCTGTGCCTGCGGCAACAGGTCATTCCACACTTCGGGGAGGACTTCCTTCAAGCGTTGGTACTCTTCCTCGGTGAGCGGAGCGCCCGAGTCACCCTCGATGCAGCAAGCGCCCAGACAGGTATCCAGGTCACAGCAGAAGAAGCGCTCGACCAGGTCCAGGCTGACCAAAGTTCCGTCGATATCAAACATCGTTTAGTGGTTGTTTTTTCCGGTCCCTATTCTTGGTTTCTATTTGTTCTCGACAAGGGCCGAGAGGGCGTTCTCGAGTTGGGTACTTGTAAGTCCCAGGTGCAATTCCCCCTTGTAGGCATAAGAGATGTGCCCTCGCTCCTCGCTGACAACAATGGCGATGGCGTCGGTAGCCTGTGACATGCCCTTTGCCGAGCGGTGCCGCAGACCCAAGTATCGCGGAATGTTGGTGTCGTGAGAAACGGGAAGGATGCATCCCGCGCTCTTGATCTTGTTGCCGGCAATGATGAGCGCGCCGTCGTGGAGCGGGCTGTTCTTGAAAAAGATGTTCTCGATGAGCCGCGAGTTGAGATCAGCATTGATGATGTCGCCCGTGCGCTCGTAGTCGGTGAGCGGCATGTCCTGCTGGATGACGATAAGGGCGCCGGTCTTGGTCTTGGACAAATTCATGCAGGCATAGACGACAGGCATAATCCACTTCTTGGCGACATCGACCTCGGACTTGCTCTTGAAGAGTTTCTCAACGAACTTGAGGCCCCTCCTGGAACCCAACTCGGTGAGGAAACGCTTGATTTCGTCCTGGAAGAGGATGACAAGGATGAACAGACCGATATCGATGAACTTGTCCATGATGGTTCCGATGAGCCTCATGTCGAGCATCTTGTACATCACTACCCAAGCAACAACAAAGGCGAAGATGCCGACAAAGATGTCGAGCGAGCCCGAATCCTTCATGGTGCGGTAGAGATAGTAGAGCAAGGTAGCGACAAGCAGGATGTCGATCAGGTCCTTGATACTGAAGAGTGTGAAAAGTGATGATCCCATTATCTTGTGATTATTGATTCGTTTTAGTTGTCCGGCGGGCCATTGCCGTGAGTGTCACCGCCTGGACGGCAGCCTTGACATCGTGGACGCGCAAGATGTGCGCACCGCGTTCCAGGGCCATGGTGTTGACGACTGTGGTTCCGTTCAGGGCCTCGTCAGGAGTGATACCGAGAGGCATATAGACCATGCGCTTGCGCGACACACCCACCAGCAGCGGAGCGTTGAGGGCATGGAAAGCGTCAAGACAAGTCAAGAGCCTGTAGTTCTGCTCCACGTCCTTGGCAAACCCGAACCCAGGGTCGGCAATCACATCGGCGACGCCCATCTGCCGCAGTTCATCGATGCGACGCGCCATCCACTCGAGGACATCGGCAGCGACATCGCCGTAATCGGTCATCGATGACATGGTGGCCGGTGTTCCGCGCGTGTGGGTGAGCACATAGGGGACTCCCAGGCTTGCCACCGTGCTGAACATCTCCTCGTCGAGCGTGCCACCCGAGATGTCGTTGATGATGTCGGCCCCCCACTGCTCGACACACCGTCGCGCCACATCGGCACGGAAGGTGTCGACCGAGATGACCACATCGGGCGCTTCTCGCCGTATCACGGCAAGCGCCCACTGCAGGCGCTGCATCTCGCCCTGGGCATCGACCGACTGGCTGTCGGGCCGCGTCGAGCAGGCACCGACGTCGAGGACATCGGCACCGTCGGCCACCATCTGCCTCACACGCTCGACAAGGGCGGCCTCGTCGTTGACACGGCTGGCGCTGTAGAACGAGTCGGGCGTGACGTTGATGATACCCATCACCCACGGGCGGTCAATCAACACCAACCGCCCGTTCAAGTTGAGGCTATATGTCCTGAACGGCTGCATCATGCACAGTGCATCTCATTTTGTTTGCAAAGTTACTAAAGATTTCCGAAAAATGGCGTACCTTTGCACTATAGAAATTAACCGACATGGCAACAAATACACAAGGCGACAGTATCAAGCGTGCCCCTATCGGGGTTTTTGACTCCGGATTCGGCGGGTTGACCATCCTGCGCGACATCAGGCGGGTGCTGCCTCAATATGACTACCTGTTCATCGGCGACAATGCGCGTGCACCTTACGGAACACGTTCGCGCGAACTGGTGTATGAGTTCACTTTGCAGGCTGTAAAGCACCTGTTTGCCCAAGGTTGCCATCTCGTTATCCTGGCATGCAACACCGCCTCGGCCGAGGCGCTACGCACCATCCAGCAGAAGGACCTGCCCACGCTTGCTCCCACCCGCCGCGTGCTGGGCGTCGTGCGTCCCACAGTCGAGAAGGTGGGCGAACTGACGCGCACGGGACACATCGGCGTGTTCGGCACTCCCGGCACCATCGCGAGCGGCAGTTACAACATCGAGATTGAAGGAATGTATCCGGGCTACAAGGTCCACGGTCACGCCTGCCCGATGTGGGTGCCCCTGGTCGAGAACCGCGAGAGCAGCGGTGACGGCGCCGACTACTTCGTCAAGAAAGACATTGACCTGCTGCTGGGAGAATGTCCCGAAATCGATACCGTGATTCTGGGTTGCACCCACTATCCCCTGCTCATCGACAAGATCGATAAACATATGCCCGACGGGGTGAAAGTCGTGCAACAAGGTCCCATCGTGGCCGAGAGCCTCGCCAACTACCTGCAGCGCCACCCCGAGATTGAGAGCCGTTGCAGCCGTGGAGGCACTTGCCAGTACTATACCACCGAGGATCCCGAGCACTTCTCCCCGCTGGCCAGCGTGTTTGTCAACGAGCCCGTCAACGCGCGCCGCGTCATCCTGTAAGCACAAGACAAAAAAATGCCGCGGCAGAGCCACGGCACAGACTGACCGAAAACGGCCGGTCGTTAACGTTTCATCGTCTTGAGTTGGAAAGAGCGCATGGTGTAGAGTTTGTCACCGTCGGAGAAGCCGATGGAGAAGTCGGCTGCACCGTTCTTGAGTTTTCTTGTGGCTATGACCTCGCTCTGGTAGCGCACCGCCTTGCCCGGTCCCAATTCCTTGACGATTGCTGTCGGCGAGAGGTAAATCTCCTTGGTACCGCTCACCGTGATGACAGGAGCGATGTCATAGACGTAGTCGCGTCCCATGTTGCGGATGATGAACACGAGTTTGGCATGCTCTCCCCCATCGAGTGCACCGTTGTCGTTCTCGTCGATAAAGCGCAGGTCCACAATCTCGATGTTGGCAAAAGGACTGTAGGCATTGTTTCCACGATAATCGTCCATATCGTAGTCGTGGTAGTAGTCCGAGGAGCGATAGTTGCCGTCATCGGTCTTGGGTGCCGTTGCTGCAGCGCCGATGATGCCACCCACGGCCATGCCGACTACAGTGCCGACATCATGCCCACGCCACCCGTCGGCAATGCCTCCAATGGCAGAGCCAAACATGCCACCTATCGATGCCCCGGTGGTAGCACCATAGAACTGGTTCATCGACTGGCACCCCGACAGCAACAAGGTCGAAGCCATCAGTGCCGCAAAGACTGTTTTCTTGTTCATCTATTCGTTCTTGATTATTCTGGTTCAACAATTCACGGACATCTATTGCCGCTAAAACTCTCATTTGCAAGAATTATGCCAAAGGGCCCCGGTCCGTTGCCGAGAGCGCGGCGAAGCAGTTAGCCTTACCTTAAATCAGAAGGCTGCAGGGTCATGATCGCCGATTTGGGGTTACCGTCGGGCTGCACGATGAGGACAACAGGGCGTCCGGCCCGAACAAGCAGTTTGGCAAAGCGGTTCCATTGCTCGCCATATTGCCTGAGTTGCTTGCCCCACACCTGTTTCACATTGTCAGTATTGCCAGTCAATGACGAGAACACCATCGACAGGGTCGAGGGGGCCTGGAGATCGACCAGGGCATATCTGTCACCCACCATCGTGATGGACTTGATAATCCAATCACCACCGTAGATGATGGGACACTTGTCATTCAATTGCTCGCTGTATTCATCCAACTCGGCGGCCACCGATTCTTTAGTGGGGTAAATGTCATCCACCACCTCCACCTTGTCCTGAGCCCGGGCCGCCATTGTGAAGAGGAAGCAAGCCAGCAAGAGCGAGAAGAATTGTTTCCAGTTCATATCGCGCTGACGTTAATCCACCTGTCCCTCACTATCGAGTGATTCAACGATACCGGCAATCATGCCGTCGACGATGCTGCCACGGTAGCCCAGTGCCATCGCATAGATTTTGCAGATGGCCATTTCCTGTTCTTCGAGTTCGCCGTCAATCATCATCAGGGCGACCATGTCGCGCAGATAGGCAAGTTTGGTGTCTTCGTCCTCGGGCAGGGCGATGGTAACGCTATCGGGATTGTCCACCACCTGGTCAAACTCTTCGGGTGTGATGTTCTCGCGCGAGGCTACGGCCAGCACGACAGCCAACTCGGAGTCGGTCAGGTGTCCATCGGCAGCGGCGAGCATGACGAGATTCTTGAGTTGTCCGAGGCGCTGTTGATTCTTGTTGATGTCATTATTCGTATCCATTGTAACAGAAATTTATTTTGGGCAAAGATAATGATTTTTCGGGAAGTTGGTGTAATTTTGCCGCAATAAATCAAGTGACAAGATGAAAACCATACAGGAAATCAAAGAAATGCTGTCGCACAGCGAGGGCCCGCAGGCGCTGGCCGCCGCCAACGAAATCATTGAGAGCGCCGGAACCAACCGCAGCACGCTGGCCACGGCCTACTACCTGCGCGGCAATGCCTACCGCCAGGAAGGCAACGTGCGCATGGCCCTGAACAGTTATCTCGAAGCCATGGAACTCGACCCCGACGGCCCCGCCGCCGAGGCCTACCGCCACCTGCAGGAACTGCTGGCCTATTACCACAAGGATTACTACAATCCCTGAGGCGCCAGGTGTCCCCGTGGCTCCTGCCACACACTAAAAACAAACAACCCGACAACTATTTGCTGCAATTCTTCTGGTGAGACTTGAGCAGTTTCACCGCTTGGCCATATGGGCTGGTGGTAACGCTCACGAAATAGGCCGCCATCGTGGTCGTGTAGGTGTTCTTGTAGTAGCCCTTAGTGAAGAGTTCCTCGTCTGAGAAACTATCGGCGAGGGCGAGCATCTCGTCGTGTGTCTGTCCCAGGGGCCGCGTTGCCTCTTCCAGAGGGGTGTCCTGATGCTTCTGGACCAGCATCTTGTCCATCTCGTGATAGTTGTGGCGGTACTCATCGGGCAGGTAATCCCTGGGATGACCTTCACGGATGTTCTGCACAAACTCGCGCATAAGCACCTGCCACTCGTACAGGTGAATCAGCAAGTCACGCAAACAGCGGTCATACTGCCAACGCACACCGCACTTCTTGGGGTCGGCAGTTAAGTCAAACGCTGCTGCCTTCTCATCATCACTCATCTTAGCGACCTGGTCGCACAACTTGGCATATCCATCAGCGATAGAAGCCAACAATTCCTGTTTAGTACTTGGGTTAGCCAAAATATTCAGAATTTAACGGTAAAACAATACTTTTAAACCGGGTGTTTCATTGGACACTCATGCCCAGCACGATGCCAATGAGGCTGGTCACATCGTCGATATCGATGCCACCCGCACCATCGACGTTGGCACAAGTTGAACAGATGTTGTCATCCCATCCGTTGAGCAGACAGGAAATCAGCAGGGTCACGTCATCGATATCGACAGCGCTATCGTGGTTCACATCACCCACCCTGTAGTTATGTTGCTCCTGATCGAGCAACGTCACCAACTGCACGTTGGATTTCTTGGACACCTGATCAGCAAATCGGGTGACTGCCAGGAAACGATAGGTTGCTCCCGTGGTGAGCCCTGTGACATTGTATGTCATAGCGGTGAGGTCAGGAACGACAAGAAATCCCGTACCATCGGGGGCCATCTCGACAGGGTCACGGTCGTCGCCCGTGGTGACTACCACATCATCAAGGTAGAATCGCTGTGCCCTGCCCGTGCAGCCGAAGGTCACCTTTGCCCCCGGCGCGACGTTATCAAACACCAGGGCATAAGGGGTCGCCATGCGTGTCAAGGGAATGCTCAATTGGGTGTCGCCACAGGTCACAAGTGCCGAACTGTTCTCGTTGCCGTAGTAGCGGGCACTGAACCTGACGGTCATCTTGCCGTCGTCATCAGGATACAGTTGCGGTGTAGTAAGGGAACCCACATACTTTTGTCCACCGACGATAAAGCAGCCACCTGCACCCAGATAGACAAAACTGCCGGTCCAGCCAGGATTGTCGCAGTAGTCCCCCACCTTGTTGGCCGACAGGGCCGTTGTGGCATCAAGATTCACATTGATGGCCGCAAACGTCTCGTTGAGCACCACCTCGTGGGCCGAGGGGTCGTAGGGTTGCACATACAGCGTGTAGCCTGTTACCCACTCGCTGGGCGTTGAATCGGTCCACGTTGCCGTGAAAGAGGTGGCACCGACCTGAGTAGCGGGAAGCATGAACGCCGCATGTTTATCATACAAATATCCGGCAGGATAGACCTGATAGAGCATCTGCTGCTCACTTGAATACTGGAGATTCATCGTTGTGAATGCATCGAGCACAAAGTAGCCGTCGCCAGAACCGCTCCATCCCCAGTTGATATGATACATGCCACCCCCGCAGCCGTCCACGACAAAGGCATGGCCCGCATTCTTGTCGGCATCCACGCCACCGTACAGAATAGGACAACCGGCAGCGAGTTGCTGCTCAATCATTGCGGCCCACTCGCCGGCCGTAAAATCGTCACGGTCAAGGAGCACCGCATCATTGTTGTAGCCAAACGTCTTCATGCCTTCCAACTCATCGTCGCTGTAAGCGCCGCTGGCACTGGTGCCGTAGCCCATGTGACAAGCCTGGCCGCAATAGCGCATAAGCATCGCCACGGCATCCTTCTGCTGGGCAGTGGCGTTGGTCGGATACACGTCAAGCATATTGTCCCAATCAAATGTGCCACCAGGTAAAGCGTCAACGGTGGCGCCATTCACCTCGGATGTGTAACCGTCCAAAGCAGGAGCCTGGGCCGGATATTTCCAGTAGTACATCACCTGGGCCATCGCCGTTGCCACACATCCCGTCAGGCAATGCTGGGTGCCGCTGGTCGGGCATTGGTTGTAGAAAGGCGCCCGCTGGTTCCAGGTACATGATACCAGCGGCGACACCACCACCGAATTCTGCCCGGCGCCAGCCATGACAGGCACCTCGGGATGGGCGCGCAAGTAGTCTATCTGCTTGCTGTAATGATCCAGCATCCACTGCATGTTACAAGGCACATTGTCCATGTCAATGGCATGGTTGCCACAGGCCAGCACACCCGCAGCGCGGTCATCGCCGGCGACTATCACAAATGCGCTGCCGTCATCGGCATTGAACACATAGTAATCGGCTAGGCGTGCATCGGCCTTAGACTTCTCGGTATGAACAAGCGACAGTTGTCGAGGGCTGGTTGACAGGATGTTGCGCTGCTGACTATTCAGAAACTGCAAAGCCCTGGTGTGAGCACCGGCAGCATCAATGCCAGCCGCTGCCATATCCATCGACATGATGACACACATCAACAGAACCAGCGGCTTCAGAAAAACAGTGATAACTCTCTTTTTCACAAGTTATTAAGTATTAAAGAGTGCTTTTGCTCAAAAAGATGATAATCATCGAGTTAGCCAAGCGCACACCTTGAGCATTCACTCCAGTTGGTTATTCATGCTGATAACGACGCATTTTAGCCTGTGCAAATCTTTCAGGTCTCTCTCGATGGCACAGGTTTCTTGTCCTCTTCGACCATGCAAAGGTACAATAATTATCACAGTTAATCAATGTAACCTGGAATTATTAACTCACATCGGGCCAACATGTATCCCCCCCTCAGATGTCCTTATCAAACAACACCGCTTGTCGGTCCCAGCACGGGTCGACAAGCGGCGTGAATATGTTTAAAACCGATGTGCTAAAGCAAGGTTCCTATTTTAGTTAGCACGCACGGCACGCACTACAAAGCCACAATTGCGGTTGCCGGAATTCCAGCCAAAAGTATTATTGGTGACGTAGAGTTTGTAACCGCTATTGGGGAAGGTAACAGTTGGAGTGAGGATATAGAGCGAGCGCGTCCAGTAGTGGCCCCTCTCGCCAGCGCCCGAGAGGTCATACTCCAAGCGGGAACCTGCAGCGGGGAAGAAAATGGTATTGCCGTTAGGGCCGGTCGCCAGTTGACCGTTCACACCATTCACCTGCGTCCACACCCAGGTGCAATTGGCCGACAATTCATCGATTTGCTCCTTGGAGGGCATACGCCATTCTTCGCCCCAGTTCACGTAGGCAGCATCATCCTCGGGGTCCAATTCGGTCTTGTTGTCAACCGGACCAAGACTTTCTTTAGTATTGTACTTTGTAAAATGCACTTGACCATCCTCGATTACGACATACGGAGTTGTGGACCACTGGTAGAAATCCTTGTTGGGGACGGTTTCGGCCCAAGCGAAGTAGTCACCATACTCCTCAGGAGCGGTAGCACCCACGTTGCATGTAGCCCACAGTGTGCCGCTGGGCAGACCTAAATCGACTGATTCATGAGCGGGGTCAGGGGTTACCGATCCTCCGGTCAAGATGTAAGCGATCAGTTCCGTCACGTCGCTGATGTCAATGGAGCCGTCACCATTCACGTCGCCATTCTTTACTGTCGCGTTGGTAGTGATGGAGAATGCCAATGCCAAAACCATTAATAAAGCAAATAATTTCTTCATAATTGTCTATTGTGGGCTCTAAAAAACTATTCAACGCCATTACAGAGAGCAGAGCCCGTTAGAGCCTTCTGCATGGCACCTATCTATTTAATTCTTATCTTCTTCCAGGTCATCGTAAGTCTGGTACAGGAAATCGTTGTAAGGGAAGCGGGCGGTGTGGACGGCTTTAGCCTTGTTATAGAGCATGCGCTTGAGGCCGTCGATGTTCTGCTGCTTCTTGGCACTGATGAAGACGCAGTTCTCGCCCATGCGTGCCATCCAGGTCTCCTGGAGTTCCTCGAGGGGGATATTCTCGCGCTGTCGCGGAGTGAGGTCGTCCTCGTCCTTAGGGACATGGGTGAACTGGTCAATCTTGTTGAACACCATGACCATCTCCTTGTTGCCGGCATCGCACACTTCCTGAAGGGTGCGGTTCACGACTTCGATCTGCTCCTCGAACTGCGGATGGGAAATGTCCACGACATGGACAAGGATATCACTGTCACGCACCTCGTCGAGGGTGCTCTTGAAGGACTCAACGAGGTGGGTGGGCAACTTGCGGATGAAGCCGACGGTGTCGGTCAGCAGGAAGGGCAAGTTGGCGATGACGACCTTGCGCACCGTGGTGTCGAGGGTAGCGAACAGTTTGTTCTCGGCAAATACCTCGCTCTTGCTCAGCACGTTCATCAGCGTGGATTTTCCCACATTGGTGTAGCCCACGAGGGCGATGCGAGTGAGTTTGCCACGGTTCTTGCGCTGGGTGGCCTTCTGCTTATCGAGTTGTGCCAGTTTCTCCTTGAGCAGGGATATTTTGGTCTTGACGATACGGCGGTCGGTCTCGATCTGAGTCTCACCGGGGCCGCGCAGACCGATACCGCCTCGCTGACGCTCCAAGTGGGTCCACATGCCCGCCAATCGCGGTAACAGGTACTGGTACTGTGCGAGTTCGACCTGCATCTTGGCGCTGGCGGTCTGTGCGCGCTTGGCAAAGATGTCAAGGATAAGGCTTGTGCGGTCAAGCGTCTTGACCTGTACGGCCTTCTCGATGAAGGCGACCTGTTTGGGGGTGAGGTCATCGTCAAAGATGACCAGGTTGATATCGTTCTGCTCGACATAGGCGACGATTTCCTCGAGTTTTCCCTTGCCGACGTAGGAAGTGCTGTTGGGCCCATCGCAACGCTGCAGGAAGGTGTGCACGGTGACTGCTCCTGCCGTCTCGGCAAGGAATTCAAGTTCGTCGAGGTATTCCTTGGCCTTGGCCTCGCCCTGCTGTGGAGTAATCAGTCCCACGAGGATGGCGCGCTCCTCTTTCTGGTCTATTTCGTTGATGCGTTTACTGTCGTCTATCAGTCCCATTAAGTCACTTTTTTATTAATTAGATAAATTTGGCAGCGCCTCAACCATTAAAGTGAACTTTATGGTATTCGGCTTTCACAAATTTTGCTGCAAAATTACTAAAAAACTGTGGTTTTTGGATAAATTCGGCTACATCTCAACACAAAAAATAATGATTCTTTTGTTCTTTATTCGAATTGCGCTAATTTTTTTTAATTTTGTCACCACAAATTATGTGCAAGCCGAACGCAATGAGAGTGTTCTATCAATTGCTTAGGCGCAGCCAAATTTATCCAAATGTGACAAAACAACTGCTACGCTATCGATATGAAACAGACTATCTTATTCCTTGCCTTGTGGAGCACAATGCTGCTCCAAGCCACTGCAACCGATTACACCCGATTTGTCAATCCGTTTATCGGCACGCAGACCGATTCCACCGGCGCCTTGAGCGGCAGCACGTTCCCCGGAGCCACGATGCCACAGGGAATGGTGCAGGTGAGTCCCGACACCGAACAGATGGTGACCTGGGATCCCTGCTCTGGCTATGACTACAACCGTGACAGCATCTACGCTATCTCGCACACCCACTTGAGCGGCACGGGCTGTACCGACCTGTTTGACGTCTCGCTCATGCCAGTGACCTGGAAGGTGACTCCAGAGTATCTGGCGACAGGCAACTTCGGGCAGACTTTCTCGCACGACCAAGAAGCGGCACGTCCAGGATACTATTGGGTTTTACTTCAGGAAAGCGGAGTAAAAGCCGAACTCAGCGCCACCACCCATACCGGCATCCACCACTATACTTTCCCCCAAGGGAAGCCGCAACAGGTCATTCTTGACCTCGACCACTCCACCTTTCGCGGCCAGGCCTATTATAGCGGGCGCCGCAGTTATGACATCATCCAAGCCCAACTCCGCCTTGTCGATGACCACACGGTGGAAGGCTACCGCGTCATCACCGGATGGGCCAAACTGCGCAAAGTCTATTTCCGCGCCGAATTTTCCCGTCCCATCACCGGCCACCTGCTCATGGACGGCACGCGCACAGTGGGCGATGCTACGGTCATCAACGGGCGCACACTGCGCTGCGCCCTGTCGTTTGACACCGCAGGTGACAGCCAACTGACGGTCAAGGTTGCCCTCTCTGCTGTCGATATCGACGGAGCGCGCCGAAACCTCGCCGCCGAAGCCCCGGGCTGGGACTTTGACCTATATGTCCGTCAAGCCCACGACGAGTGGCAGCGGCAACTCTCATGCATCGACATTGACGGCACTGATGAGCAAAAGCAGATCTTCTACACCGGACTCTACCACGTGTTGCTGCAGCCCAACACCATGAGCGATGTCGATGGCCGATACATGGACACCAACTACGAGATACGCCAGATGCCCAAGGGCCAAAGTTACCACTCCACATTCTCGCTGTGGGACACCTTCCGCGCCGCGCATCCGCTTTACCTCTTGCTCAAACCCGACTTGGCGGCTCAGTTTGTGAACGACATGGTGCGCCATCACGAGACCTATGGCTACCTGCCCATCTGGGACCTGTGGGGACAAGAGAACTACTGCATGATAGGCAACCATGCCATCCCAGTCATCGCCGACGCCATTCTCGCCGACCTGCCCGGCATCGATGTCGAGAAAGCCTATCGAGCGATGGTCGAGAGCAGCACGAGGCCGCACACCAACTCGCCGTTTGACCTGTGGGAAAAACTGGGCTACATGCCCTGCAACAAGCAAGGATCTTCGGTTTCCATCACACTGGAGCAGGCATTTGACGACTGGTGCGTCGCTGCCGTTGCCGCACGTTTGGGGCACAAGGACGACTATCAACACTTTGCCCATAGGGCGGCTTACTATAAAAACCTGTATGATGAAAAAACGGGGTTCTTCAGAGCGCGTGACGACAAGGGACAATGGGCCGAGCCATTTGACCCGCTCAGTTATGAGGACAACAGTTTTATTGAGGGGAACGCATGGCAATACTTGTGGTTTGTGCCTCACGCACCCGAGCAATTCATCGAACTGATGGGTGGCAAGAAAGCATTTCTGAAAAAACTGGATGAGAACTTCAGCCTCACTACCGCCAACCGTGAGACTAACGGCAATGCCTCGGCGTTTATCGGCCAGTATGCCCACGGCAACGAGCCCAGCCACCACACCGTCTATTTCTATAACTTCGCCGGTCGCCCCTGGCGCACTCAAGAACTGGTCAACCAAGTGCGCTCCGAATTCTATAATGCCACACCGGCAGGCTATGCGGGCAACGATGACTGTGGACAGATGTCGGCCTGGTACATTTTCTCGGCATTAGGCTTCTACCCCTTCAATGCGGGCGCTGCCGAATATGTCACCGGCACGCCACTGTTCCAGCGTGCCACGCTGCACTTGGCTGGCAACAAGGAGTTCACCATCGTCCGCAAGGGCGACAAGGGTATATACGTCAAGGAAATCCGCCTGAACGGCAAGCGGCTACAGGGTTTCAAACTCAAGCATCAAGACATCATGGCGGGTGGAACGCTGGAATTTGTCATGAGCGAGAAGCGCCCTTAGGCCTTGGTAGTCCTCAGTTTTTATACTGTGGGGATGGAAATGCCGTCGAGTTGGCGGTAGAGGTTCAAGGCATAGACGTCGGTCATCGCACTGATGTGGTCGAGCACGGCCTGCACCTGCTCGAACAGCGTGGGGGCGTGCACGTCATACTGCTGGGGGAACTTGTTCATCAGCAACTGCGAGTAGTTGCGCTCGGGGTGCATGACAGCCTCGATGAGTTTCTCGAGCAACAGGTTGATGATGCGGTTACCGGCCAGGTCCACATCGACGACATAACTGGCGCGGTAAAGACGCTCCTGGGCCAAAGCGCTGCAGGCACGATAGGCCTCTGCCGGCAGCGGGTCGATGCAGTCAATCAGGCCACCCACGAAGCGCCCCTCCATGATATCCTCCTCATGCTCGGCAAAGGCTGCAGCACACTGCTCCACCAGCAGGCCTACGATGCAGGAACGCAGGTAGGCAATCTTCTCGTTGGGGTCGGCAACGCGACCCATGTGTTCACGCAGGTGGGCCTTGCGCTCGTCGTCAAAGAAGCCGAGCAGCAGGTCGATGGTCTCGTCGGTGCCGATGATTTTGAGTTTGTGGCCATCCTCGATGTCCATGATCTGGTAGCAGATGTCGTCGGCCGCCTCGACGATATAGACGAGGGGATGACGGCAGTAGCGATCGTGGTCAAGACGGATGAGGCCCAACTCGTCGGCAATGCGGCTGAAGATATCTTTCTCGGTAGTGAAAAAGCCGAACTTGCCCTTCTCGCCGGCATACATTGACGAATAGGGATACTTCACGATGGCAGCCAGCGTCGAGTAGGTCATGGCAAAGCCGCCCGGGCGCCGACCCTTGAACTGGTGCACGAGCGTACGAAACGAGTTGGCATTGCCCTCGAAGTGGATGAGGTCATTCCACTGTTCGATGGTAAATTTATCCTTGAATTCCAAGCCCTTACCCTCGCTGAAGTAGGCGCCGATGGTCTTCTCGCCCGAATGGCCGAACGGCGGGTTGCCCAGGTCATGTGCCAGACACGCAGCAGCGACGATCTCGCCGATGTCACGCAACTTGTCGGCCCACGCCTCGCCAGCATAGCGCGGCATCAGTCGCTTGACCACCTCGCGGGCCATCGACTTGCCCACGCTCGACACTTCCAGGCTGTGTGTCAGCCTGTTGTGCACAAAGATGCTGTCGGGCAGCGGAAACACCTGCGTCTTGTTCTGCAGGCGGCGAAATGGCGAGGAGAATACCAGGCGGTCATAGTCGCGCTCGAAGTCGCTGCGCACTCCCCCACCCTTCTCGTCGTGGTAATGTTCCAGTCCCAGTCGCTTGTCGGATATCAAGCGGTTCCAATTCATGCGTTGTTGTGACATTTCGTTCCAAATTTTGCACAAAAGTAACAACAATCCCATTAATTATCAAAAAGTGATCATCGAAAATTGATAATCACTTTATTATTATATCCAAAATTGCAATGTAAAGTTATCACTCGTCGATGTTGTCGGTCAAGCGGGCGGGCAGTGGCAACGGGATGCGCACATCGGGGGCAATGCCTGTGGCGTCGATGGAGGTCTCGGGAAGGCCTATTCTTCGCGTCATAGGGACTGAAAAATACGAATCACCATATTTAAACTTCAGATATGCCAAATTAGAATAATCCAGACAACCTCCCGTATTGTCACGGCCATAAAGAGTGACACGGTCGCTACATGCCTTCATGCATAATACCATTTGTTCACCAGCACTCCAAACGCCATCATCGATGATCAGAGCGGCCCTGCGAACAGCGTTGGTCTTCTTTCCTCCAGATAAGATTTCATTAGAATAGGCCATAAATTCCACATCGGGATTCTGTGCCAATATTCTTTGCAGCCGTTTTCGCATTTTATGCTCTACCAGATATTCACGATTCTGCGGAGTGTTGCGGATTTCCGCACCGGTGATAGTACCAGCATGGTCGTAAAGCAGGTTTAAGAACGGATCAAACATCGCATCAGCGCCACCACCATTACCACGGATATCGATGATAAGATTCTCGCAATGGGACTTCTTGAACAGTTTGATTGAATTCTTAACCCATTTCAGGTCAAGCAGTTCCATGTCACAAGTCGGGAAACGGATCAGGAACGTCTTATCCGTCACCTTGCAGGCAACAGGTTTCGGGTCGTACTCGTCCATCAGTTCGTCATAATAAATCTCTTGACGGAGCCAGTACTGATTGGTATAGCCTCTCCAGTGGCCATCCTCATTCAAGAAAGAACCTTGCAAACGCAAATGACGGTCGTTGAACCAAGCCGTATATTGTGCGAGTGCATCCCATGCGGTGCTCTCACCGCCGACGACCTTGTCACGCAGCCGGTATTTCATAGCCTCATAGGCAGCACGCGTGTTGTCAACGACTTTGTCAGGAAAACCGGCATAGTTATCCTCGATGTACTTCACGGTGAGGTCATAGTCCTCAAGTTGCTGACCGATAGTCAATCCGGGCGACTGGGCCATCGCCACCATGCCTGCCATCAGACATAAAACTAAATACAATACTCTTTTCATGATCGTTCAGAGATTGGTTTTTCTGCTACAAAGTTATGTCTGCGAACCAATCTTGCCAAACTATTTCCTCAAAAAAAAGACCGATTTCAGTAAAAACACGAAAAATTGTCTAAATAATGGACAGTGGGCAGAACCCATCAGCACAATTCTGGGCGCATTTATAGCCATTGATGGCCAATGACATTTAAAAAAGGTTTCAAATGATGGTTGTAAGCGTTTTTGATGTACTTTTGCAGTTTGTAACCAATCATAGATTATGGAGAAGATAAATGTGAAGATAGTGAACCGCGGCCCGCATGAGTTGCCATCCTACGGCACCTCGATGAGCGCCGGCATGGACCTGCGTGCGTGGCTTGCAGAGCCCTTGACGCTGCAACCCCTGGAGCGGGCACTGGTGCACACGGGCATCTACATCGCCCTGCCCGAGGGCTATGAGTGCCAAATCAGGCCCCGCAGCGGATTGGCGCTGAAACATGGATTGACTGTGCTTAACACCCCAGGCACCATCGATGCCGACTACCGCGGCGAGGTGGGCGTCATCATCGTCAACCTGAGCAACGAGCCACAGACCATCGAGGACGGCGAGCGCATCTGCCAGATGGTCGTGGGCCGTCACAGCACGGTGGAGTGGACACTCGTCGACGACCTGGACGAGACCGAACGTGGTGCAGGCGGATTCGGCCACACGGGAACAAAGTAGTTAGGAGTTAGGAGTTAAGAGTTAACAGTTAACAGTTAAGAGTTATCAGTTATCAGTTGAGAATGAAACGACATTTTGCGATAATAGCGATTGTGCTGATTGCACTGACATCGATGGCCGGCAAAAAAGAGTCTGCTACCAAAGGTGTCAGCCTTGCCGACCAGCGCAAAGCGGAATATATCTTCGTCGAAGCGCAGAACCAGAAGAACAAGGGGAACTTTGACGCTTTCTATGAACTGCTGTCCCATGCCCACTCGATTGACTCGGGCAACACTGCCGTGTCGTTCTATATGGGAATGTGCCTGCTCAAGATGAACAACACGACCAAGGAGCGCTGTGAACAAGGCCTGGCGCTGATGAAGGAGCACTTTGAGGCCCAGCCCGAAGACATGTATGAGACGACGTTCTACAGCGACGCCAACATGCAGTTGGGCGACCCCGAAGAGGCCCTGCGCGCCATCAAACTGCTCAACGAGCACAATCCCAACCGCCTTGAACTGCAGGTGCGGTTGGCCGAGGCCTACTCGCGTTCGGGCAACTATGAACAGAGCAACGAGACTCTCGACAGCATCGCCCACCTGTTCGGTGACAATATCCAAATCACCGCAGGCAAAATCTCCAACTACGAGGCCATGAACGACAGCATCGGCGCGCTCAACGAGATGAGGCACCTGCTCTACCAGGCGCCCGAGAATGCCGACTACAACATCTCGATGGGCAATATGTTCATGCACTACGGAATGACCGACAGCGCCTTCCATTACCTGGACCTCGCCCAGAAATACGAGCCCGACAACGGCACCGTCTATCTTGCCCGTGCCGATTTCTACAATCAACTGGGCGACAGCGCCGGCTATGAACAGCAAATCTACAATGCACTCACGGCCCAGCAACTGGACCTGGAAGACAAACTTGACGTCCTGCTGGGCTACATCCGCCAGCACCTTGCCGTTGAAGACACGACACAGCGCATCAACGACCTGTTCACGGTGCTCATCCAGCAGCATCCCCACGAACACAGCATCCACCAACTCTACAGCGAGTACCTGTATGCCAAAGAAGACATCAAAGGAGCCATCGAGCAACTGGGCTACAGCCTGGACGTGAACCCCACCGATGCCGACGGGTGGCGCAACATGGTCATCCTGAATATGCTGGACGACAACTATGCAGGCGCCGTCAAAGCCTCGGAGAAAGCCTTGGAGTATAATCCTAACCATCTGGACCTGCGCCGTTACGTCGCGGGATGCTATTACCAGATGAAGGAATATGACAAGGCGATAGAAGCGTATCAGAAAACCCTCGCCATGGTGGATTCGACCGACCTCGAGACTCGCGCCGAGATTCTGACGGGCATGGGAGACATCTACAGCGAGATGAAAGATGACGAGAAGTGCATCGAGTACTATGAGAGTGCCCTGGCCCTCGACCCCATCAACTCAGGAGCGCTCAACAACTATGCCTACTTCCTCGCCCAGCGTGGCAGGGACCTGGACCATGCCGAGCAAATGTCGGCACTGGCCTTGAAATATGAACCCGAAAACGTCAACTACATCGACACCTATGCCTGGGTGTTCTTTGCCAAGAAGGACTATGCCAAGGCGCTGGAACAAATCAAGCGCCTGGTGGACAAAGAGGACAACGAAGTCGTGCTGGAACACTACGGGGACATCCTGTGGTTCAACGGTGAGAAAGAAGCCGCCATCGAGCAATGGACCAAGGCCCTGGAGAACGATAAAGACAATGAACTGCTGCAACGCAAAGTCAAAAACAAGACCTATTATGAAAAATAAAATTGCCATCCTCTTCACCATAGCGGCTCTGATGACCGCATGCGGCACCACCAAGCAAGCCGCCCAACCCGACACCACGAGCCAAAGTGCCACCACAACGACAAGCACTGTCAACCCTGCCGAGACCATCATCGCCACCCTGGGCGGCTGGCAGACGATGCAGACCGGCGGCAACATCAAACTGAACGCCGGCAGCAGTTTCTCGTCATCGATACAGGTGCGCATGGTGCGTGACGAAGCCATCTTCATCTCGCTGCGCCCCGTGCTGGGCATCGAGGTGGGCAAACTCATCATTACCGCCGACAGCCTCTACGCCGTGGACAAGGTGCACAAGCGCTACCTTGCCGAGAAGGTGTCGATACTGACGTCGGGCATCCCCGTCACGGTGAGCGACGTGCAGGACATCTTCCTGGGCCGTCCGTTCATCCTCGGCAACGGAACCCTCAACGAGGGCAACAAGAATGCCGTGACCGCCGAGAAGCAAGGCAACGGCATCGTGCTGACCGCCGAGAAGCAATACAAGGGCTACGGATATGCCTTCGCCTTTGACAAGAACAACCGCATCACCTCGCTCAACATCGTGCCCGCAGGCAGCACTGCCCCCGCCTATCAGGTGAAATACAGCGGCGTGCGCAGCACGACGGCCGGCAACATCGCCCACGACATCAATGTCGATGCCACCGTCGACAAAAAGAAAGTGGCATTCTCGCTGGAGTTCAAAAACATCGACTGGAACGGCAAAGTCAAAATCGACAAGAACATCCCCAGCGGCTACAAGCGCATGAACGCCCGCGACCTGTTCTCGATGTTCTCGAATTAGGGCCTTGGGATATACTTTTGGGCCTTTTTCTGCGTTATGATTATATAACAAAGAATTAGTCAATGAAACTCCGTTCCCGAATACTGATGCTGCTGGCGTGCCTGTTGTGCGCCATTGCCGCATTTTCACAAGTCAAGATCACCGGTAAGGTCGTTGACGCCTCGGGCCAGCCCATCGAGTTTGCCACAGTGCGCTTGCTGGGTACCGCCACGGGCACCAACACCGACACCAAGGGAGAATATGAGATGACTGTCCCCAAAGCCGACACGCTGATGGTGGAATTCACGTGCCTGGGCTACTCGACGGTGACGCGCCAACTCATCAAACCCGAAGGCACCGTAACCCTGAGTCCCAAATTGTATGAGAAAACGCTCGAACTGGAAGGAGTCGAGATCACCGAATACAAGAAGCAGACCAACGGCATGCAGGGCATCGACGTGGACATGCTGAAACGCACACCCGATGCCTCGGGCGGCAGTGTCGAGGCCGTGCTGACCACCATGGCGGGCGTGAGCAGCAAGAACGAGATGAGTTCACAATACATGGTGCGAGGAGGCTCCTACGACGAGAACAGCGTCTACATCAACGGCATCGAGGTCTACCGCCCGCAACTCATCAGCAGCGGGCAGCAGGAGGGTATGAGTATCATCAACCCCGACCTGGTGCGCAAGGTGGACTTCTCGACGGGCGGTTTCAGCGCCGCCTATGGCGACCGCATGTCGTCGGTGCTGGACATCACCTACCGCGAGCCCGAGTCGTTTGAGGGAGCATTTGCCGCAAGTCTTCAGGGCGGCAGCCTGATGCTGGGACACAGCACGAGCCATTACTCACAGATGCACGGCGTGCGCTACAAGCGCAACTCGTCGTTGATGGGTTCGCTGGAGAGCAAGGGTGAGTATGACCCGCAATACTTCGACTATCAGGCCAGTTTAGTGTTCAAACCCATCGACAAACTGCGCATCGCGTTGCTGGGCAACGTGAGCATCAACGACTACCGCTTCACGCCCGCCAGCCGCGAGACGAGTTTCGGTACCAGCAATGATGTGAGACAATTCACCGTCTTCTTTGACGGTTACGAGAAAGACAAGTTCCAGACCTACTTCGGGGCCGGTGCCATCACCTATGCATTCAACAACAAGGGCACTGACCTGACGCTGCAAGCCTCGGGCTACCGCACCGACGAGTTGGTGGCCTATGACATCCACGGCGAGTATTGGCTGAAAGACGCAGGCGAGGAACAGGGTGTGGGCAAGTACCACGAGCACGAGCGCACCCGCTTGAAGATGAATGTGCTGGACCTGACGTTGCGTGGCAACATCGGCATCAGCAACAACAGCATCTCCTACGGCATGTCGATGCGCAAGGAGGACATCTATGACCGCTCACGGCAGTGGCAGTGGCGCGACAGCGCGGGCTACTCCCTACCCCATATCGCCGACCAGGTCAACGTCATCTTCACCGAGACGTCGAGCAACGACCTGAACACTACCCGCATCGCGGGCTGGCTGATGGACACGTGGCGCTTCACCAACTCGGCAGGCTACTGGTCGCTCAATGCAGGCGTGAGACTGTCGCACTGGAACTTCAACAACGAGACGCTCGTGTCGCCGCGCGTCAGCCTGGGCTTCGTCCCCGAGCGCAATGGCAACCTGTCGCTGCGACTGGCCGGTGGCGTCTACTATCAAGCCCCGTTCTATAAAGAATACCGACAACAGGTGATGGACACGCTCAACAACCGCAACATCCTGTTGAACAAGGATATCAAGTCACAGCGCAGCATCCAGGTCATCCTGGGCAGCGACTACACCTTCCGCGCACTGGACCGTCCATTCAAATTCACCGCCGAAGCCTACTACAAGAACCTGTCGAACCTTATCCCCTACGAGATCGACAACCTGAAACTCGTGTACAGCGGTGTGAATTCATCCAAGGGTTACATCGCCGGCCTGGACATGAAACTGTTCGGCCAGTTTGTCGAGGGGACCGACTCATGGATCAGTTTCTCGCTGATGAAAACCCAAGAGGACCTGGACGGCGTGAAAGTGCCGCGTCCCACCGACCAGCGCTACAGCATAGCCCTCTTCTTCACCGACTACTTCCCCAACGTTCCCCGCCTGAAGTTCAGCCTGAAGGGCATCGTCAGCGATGGTCTGCCCACCACGGCACCGCACCTGACGCGTGCCGACTCCTACGTGCGCCAACCCGCCTACAAGCGCGTCGACGTGGGCTTGAGTTATGAACTGGTGGGCAAGGAGAACCGTCCCTACAGCGGTTTCCTGAGCCACTTCAAGGAAATCTGGCTCGGTGTCGACTGCTTCAACCTGATGGATATCTCGAACGTGAGCAGTTACTATTGGGTAACCGACGTGAACAATGTCCAGTATGCGGTGCCCAACTACCTGACGCGCCGCCAACTCAACGTGCGCCTGTCGGCACGGTTCTAACCCACAAATGGCAAATTAATCACAACCACTGGAGGGTGATGCATAACACCCCCAGTGGTTATACACGCCCCTTGGCAGCACCCCACCCGTCAAGTCGGGCGGCGTACTGTCAAGGGGTAATTACATGTTTCGTCGTTTAGGGGACCCGTGAACTAATTCTGCGAGACACGCACAGCACGAACGGTTAACCCGGTGGAGCGTGTGGAGTAGAGTACGAAGCCCCCCGAAATGCCGAAGAACAGGTTGTCAGCGCAGGTTGAGTAGCCCGCGTCAAGCGTGCGCGACCAATAGTTGCCATATTCCTCGTAATAGAGCCCGTGATCCCAACGGTAGCCCGCTGCGGGCAGGAAAATGGTGTTCCCATTCGGGCCAGTTACCAGCTGACCGTAATTACCGTTCTGTTGAGTCCATGTCCAAGTGCAGTTTTGTTGCAGTTCCTGCAGTTGTTCTATGGTCGGCATGCGCCAAGAAGATCCCCAGTTCACATAGGCAGCGTCATCCTCAGGATCCAACTCTGTTTTATCATCAGTGAAACCGTTGTTGCCGTTATTGCTTTTGGTGCAATACTTCGTCAATGTATTCTCACTACCGTTGCACCATATGTGGGTACTCCAGTTATAAATCTCCTTGGGTGCAGTCTCGCCCCAGGCGAAGTAGTCGCCGCACTCCCCGGGGTTGTTGGCGCCAATGTTCATCGTCGCCCACAGCGTGCCGCTGGGCAGACCCAGGTCAACCCACTCGTGATTATCGACGGGGTCATTATACCAAGTGCCATGCAACAAGTAATTAATCAGCCATGTCACATCGGTGATGTCCACCGTGCCATCCCGGTTCACATCGCCGCGAATATCCTCAGCGCCTGCCGTGAACGAGGTCAGCATCAGCAGCAATACAATCAATAGAGAACTGAATTTTTTCATCGCTTTAAAAATTTTAAAAGGTTAATATTAGGATACTGCAAATTTACAAAAATAATCCAAATATCAAAGAGAAAGAGAACTGCCGCACCAAAATTATCAGATGAAGCTGTGTCAAAACGCGTTTTAGACATGTTATTCGGCCTAACGGCCTAAAATTATGCAAAATTATTTTTAGACATTTTTTTCAATAGTTTCTCCAGCGAAGTTCGCCCAAAGTTCCAGGCGTGAAGTTTTGATACATTTTCTTATCCATCAATTATGGTTGCCCAACAAGCATGATGAAGAGTTACTGAAAAAATTGTCGTTGCGGAATGAGAATTGAAAAGTTTTTATTACTTTTGTCCATCGAGAAATAACCAATATTATCAACAAATAAAAACGGACCAAAATCATGGCAAAACCTTATGTAATCGGAATCGACATGGGCGGTACCAACACCGTCTTCGGCATCGTGGACGCTCGCGGCAATGTGATTGCCAGCAGTTCCATCAAGACCGCAAAACACAGCGACTTCAATGACTATATCGACGAGTTGCACACCGAGTTGACCCGTCTGATCACCCAGGAGGACGCTGAGGGCAAAATCAACGGCATCGGCATCGGTGCCCCCAACGGCAACTACTACACCGGCTTGATTGACCAGGCTCCCAACCTGCCCTGGCCCACTCCCATCCCCCTGGCCGAGATGGTGACCAAGAAATTCGGCATTCCGTGCCTGATCACCAATGATGCCAATGCTGCCGCTATCGGCGAGATGACCTATGGCGTGTCTCGCGGCATGAAGGATTTCATCATGATCACGCTGGGCACCGGTGTGGGCAGCGGTATCGTGGTAAACGGCCAGATGGTGTATGGCCATGACGGCTTTGCCGGCGAACTTGGCCACGTGATTGTGAAGCGCACCAACGGTCGCGTGTGTGGCTGCGGCCGCACGGGCTGTCTGGAGGCCTACTGCTCGGCAACGGGCGTTGCCCGCACGGCACGCGAGTTCCTGGAACTGCGCAGCGAGCCGTCGAAGTTGCGTGAGTATGACATCGAGACCATCACGAGCAAGGATGTGTATGACTGCGCGATTGCCGGCGACCAGTTGGCTAAGGACATCTTTAACTACACGGGTACCATCCTGGGCGAGGCATTGGCCGATTTCACCAATTTCTCGAGCCCCGAGGCATTTGTGCTGTTCGGTGGTCTGACCAAGAGCGGTGACCTGATCATGAATCCTGTCAAGGAGGCCTTTGACCGCAATGTGCTGGGCATCTACAGGGGCAAGGTGAAGATCCTGATCAGCGAACTCAAGGAGAGCGATGCCGCTGTGCTGGGTGCCAGCGCCCTGGGCTGGGAAGTGAAAGAATAAGCAATAAGAAACGCATTACGCTAATTTTCAATCAGTCAAATCATAAATGATGAAGAAAATATTATCGGCAATCGTGCTGGCAGCCTTGTGCTGCGGCATGTTCTCGTGCAACGAGAAGCCGCCTCAAAACTACAAGATTGTCAAGGTCCTGAACGACGGCAAGGAGGAGGTCGAGGAACTGGTGGCACCTAATGACACGGTGGCCCTGAACATGTATCTCGACAAACTGGGCAAGATCATCGTCGAGAACATGGACAAGGAGGAGGCTCCGTTCAAGAAGATGTTTATTCTCTCGCCCAAGGGTGACACGCTGAACACCAATGAGGAATTGCTGAATGAAGTGATGAAGACTTCGAATCCCGTGCCTGCTCCCGCAGCATCTGCCGAACCCGTGGCACTGAAGCCGGTCGGCGATGCTAAGCAAGAGCCTGCAAAGTGACAACAGTCACACATCAAACAGACAACAATAAGCAAGAAACCCTGCACCGGATGCGGTGCAGGGTTTCTTGCATTTATCGGTAATCGCGTAGTGGCGCTCACGTGGAGGCCACACGTTGAGTCGATTATTCCTCGGTCTTGGGAGCCTCTTCGGCTGCGGGAGCCTCGGCTGCGGGAGCGGCTACTTTCTTGCGGCTGCGACGGGTCGACTTCTTGGCAGCGGCCTTCTCCTGACCCTTGGCCTCGAGCATGGCCTCATTGAAGTCTACGAGTTCGATGAAGCAGGTCTTGGCGTTGTCACCGAGACGGTTGCCCAACTTGAGGATACGGGTGTATCCACCGGGACGGTCGGCGACCTTAGCGGCTACGGTCGAGAAGAGTTCCTTGACGGCCTCCTTGTTCTGGAGGTGCTGGAAGACGAGGCGGCGCGATGCGGTGGTGTCGTCCTTGGTCCTGTTGATCAGGGGCTCGGCATACATACGCAGGGCTTTAGCCTTGGCGAGGGTCGTGATAATGCGCTTGTGCATGATGAGGGAGATGGTCATATTGGCCAACATGGCATCACGGTGGGCGCTCTTGCGACTCAGGTGGTTGAATTTCTTATTGTGTCTCATTGTTCTTTACTCTTTTTCTAATTTGTATTTAGTGATATCCATGCCAAAGTGCAGATTGAGGTTGGCCAACAGTTCCTCGAGTTCGCTGCGCGACTTCTTACCGAAGTTGCGGAACTTGAGGAGGTCGGTCTTGTTGAAGACCACGAGTTCTCCGAGCGACTCGACTTCGGCCGACTTGAGGCAGTTGAGTGCACGTACAGAGAGATCCATGTCAACAAGTTTGGTCTTGAGCAGTTGCCTCATCTTGAGTACCTCCTCGTCGAACTCCTCGTTGCCGTTGACCTCGGTGTTGTCGAGGACGATTTCACGGTCGGTGAAGAGTTGGAAGTGCTGGATCAGGATTTCGGCAGCGCCCTTGAGAGCGTCCTTGGGGTGGATTGAGCCATCGGTGGTAATTTCGATGATCAACTTCTCGTAGTCGGTCTTCTGCTCGACACGGAAGTTCTCGACTGCGGTCTTCACGTTCAGGATGGGCGTGTAGATGGAGTCGATGGCGATCACGTCGATGGGGTCGTTGGCGTTCTTGTTCTCCTCGGCGGGCAGATAACCACGTCCCTTGTTGATCGAGAGTTCGATCTGGAAACCGCAGGAGGGGTCGATGTGGCAAATCTCGAGTTCGGGATTGAGTACCTCGAACGCGCTGAGCACCTTGCCGATATCACCTGCCTTGAAGACGCTCTGACCTGAAACCTTGACAACGGCCTTCTCGGTGTCGGTGTCTTCGACAATGCGTTTGAGGCGCACCTTCTTGAGGTTGAGGATGATGTTGGTAACATCTTCCTTCACTCCCGTGATGGTTGCGAACTCGTGCTGCACGCCGTCGATGCGGATGCTGCAGATTGCGAAGCCTTCGAGTCCTGAGAGGAGGATGCGGCGCAGTGCGTTACCGATGGTGACGCCGTAGCCGGGCTCCAGGGGTCGGAACTCAAACTTGCCGAACGAGTTGTCGGCTTCCAACATTAAGACTTTGTCGGGTTTCTGAAATGCTAAAATAGCCATGGATAAAAATTTTACTGTTTAGAATACAACTCGACGATCAACTGTTCCTTGATGTTCTCGGGGATGTCATCGCGAACGGGCATGTGCAGCAGTTTGCCGCCCTTTACGCTCTCGTCCCATTCGATCCAAGGATACTTGCTGTGGTTGAAGCCGGCGAGGGCGTCCTGGATCACCTCAAGTGATTTGGATTTCTCGCGAACGGCGACAATCTGTCCCTCGCTTACCGAGTAGGAAGGGATGTTGACAACCTTGCCGTCGACAGTGATGTGACGGTGCAGTACCAACTGACGGGCTGCAGCGCGCGTGGGAGCGATACCCAGGCGGTAAACGACGTTGTCGAGTCTTGCCTCGAGCAACTGCAGGAGCACCTCACCGGTAACGCCCTTCATGCGTGAAGCCTTGTTGAAGAGGTTGCGGAACTGACGTTCGAGGACGCCGTAGGTGTATTTTGCTTTCTGTTTTTCGCGAAGTTGGGTGCCGTACTCAGACATTTTCCTGCGACGGTTGGCACCATGCTGGCCCGGGGGATAGTTTTTCTTGGCAAAGTACTTGTCTTCACCGAAGATGGGTTCACCCAGTTTGCGGGCAATTTTTGATTTAGGACCGGTGTATCTAGCCATAGTCTTTCTTAAAAATTAATTAACATTGTGAATTGGAATCGCTTCAGTGCAGCCGCGATTGCAGAGAGGTCGTATCAAAAATGCAATCCATTCACTGATAGAGATTC
>ONRP01000027.1 GCA_900320245.1 uncultured Prevotellaceae bacterium | reverse complement strand
CTCTCTGGTTTTGACCCCGTGCGCCGTGAGATTGCGAGACTGGCTCTGCACCAACTGGTTAGCGACGGCCGCATCCATCCCGCCCGCATCGAGGAAGTGGTGGCCAAGGTTCGCCGCCAGGTCGAGGAAGAGGTTATCGAGACCGGTAAGCGCACGGCCATCGATATGGGTATCCACGGCTTGCATCCTGAACTCATCCGCCTTATCGGTAAGATGAAATACCGCTCCAGTTACGGACAGAACCTGTTGCAGCACTCGCGTGAGACCGCCAACCTGTGTGCCATCATGGCCAGCGAGTTGGGACTCAATCCCAAGAAGGCACGCCGTGCCGGACTGTTGCATGATATCGGCAAGGTGCCCGACGACGAGCCCGAACTGCCGCATGCACAATTGGGTATGAAGTTGGCTGAGAAGTATAAGGAGAAAGCCGACATCTGCAACGCTATCGGTGCCCACCACGATGAGGAGGATGCCACGAGCCTTTATGCTCCCATCGTACAGGTGTGTGACGCTATCAGCGGCGCCCGTCCCGGTGCACGCCGTGAGATTGTCGAGGCCTATATCAAGCGCCTCAATGACCTCGAGCACCTGGCCCTGTCCTATCCCGGTGTTGTGAAGACCTATGCCATCCAGGCTGGCCGCGAACTGCGTGTTATCGTGGGCGCTGACAAGATCAGCGACGAGGAGACCGAGAAACTGTCCAACGAAATCGCACAGAAGATCCAGGACGAGATGACTTATCCTGGTCAGGTGCGCATCACCGTCATCCGTGAGACCCGCGCCGTTAGTTACGCAAAATAATATTGTGATTGCGCTGTGATGGATGAGAATAACAACACTCAAGTGAACATCCCCGATAACGCCGGCGCGTGTGCCAAGTGCCATTGCGGTGCCTGCGGTAGTGACTCCGATATCGGCCGTTGCAACCTCACCAGCACCAATTGGCTTGACGATGTGCCCGACAACGATTTCGACATTGTTGAGGTACTCTTCAAGAACACGCGGCGCGGTTTCTACCGCAACAGTACCCACATCCCCTTGAAACAGGGCGATTGGGTGGCTGTTGAGGCCAACCCGGGCCACGACATCGGTCGCGTGGGGCTCACCGGACGCCTGGTCAAGAACCAGATGAGACGTGTGAACCTGCGCAAGGATGCCGAGATATTGCGCGTCTTCCGCAAGGCCAAGCCGGCCGACATGGAACGCTATGAGCAGGCCAAGGCCCGCGAAGAGGACACCATGATACGCTCGCGCAAAATTGCTGTGGACCTGGGGCTGAAGATGAAAATCGGTGATGTGGAGTATCAGGGCGACGGCAATAAGGCGATTTTCTACTATATCGCTGACGAACGTGTGGATTTCCGCCAACTCATCAAGGTGCTTGCCGATGTCTTCAAGATACGTGTCGAGATGAAGCAGATCGGTGCGCGCCAGGAGGCAGGTCGAATCGGTGGCATCGGTCCTTGTGGACGTCCCTTGTGCTGTGCCACCTGGATGTCGGGGTTCGTGTCGGTGGCAACAAGCGCCGCGCGTTTCCAGGACATCTCGCTCAACCCGCAGAACTTGGCCGGACAGTGTGCTAAACTCAAGTGCTGCATCAATTTTGAGGTGAACACCTACGTGGAAGCGATACGTCAACTGCCGCCCAAGGACGTGCATCTCGAGACTAAGGATGCTACCTACTATTTCTTCAAGGCCGATGCGCTCAAACGTGAAATCACTTACTCCACCGAGCGCAATGTGCCGGTGAATACGGTCACGCTGACTGCTGCACAGGCTTTCGAGGTCATCGCCCTGAACAAGACTGGCGTCAAGCCCGACAGCCTTGGCGGCGATGAAGATGGCAAGAAAGGGGCATCGCCTTTTGGCGATCTACTCAACCAGGATGCCATCAACCGCTTCGACAAAAAGAAGAAGAAAAAGAAGAAAAAGAACAGTGGCGACAAGGCTGCTTCGGCCGCCAAGGGTGACAAACCCGGACAGCAGGATAAGCAGGATAAGCAGGAAAAGCAGGACAAACCGGATAGACAGGACAAATCGGAAAAGCCATCTCAAAACCAGGGTCCGAAGCCTGAGCGTGGCGACCGCAAGCCCCGTCAGGGACGGTCCAAACGGCAGCAGGACGGCGGCAACCCTAAGGAGTCTGCCAGGCCGCCTCATGCCGACAGGCAACGTCCTGAACGTAAGACCTTCAGGCCCCGCAAGGCCCCTGACGCCGCGGCTCCCTCCAAAGACAATGCCCAAGGCAAACCTAATAACGGATAAACAATGCTCCGTGCCAGTAGGCATGGCACATACGGTGGCAATGGCTGTGGTCATTGCCGCTGTTGTGCTCATGGCTGCCTGCTGCCAGCGCAAGCCCGCCTTGCCGCATGCCTCATTCAAGCATGTGCCGTCAACGGGATGGCTGCGCAACTCACCTTTGTCATTTACGCCCGAGTATGATGATTCGACGGCAACCTATGATATCGTGCTTGCCGTGCGCCACAGCAATACCTATGCCTACAGCAACCTGTCGCTAACGGTCGATTTCATAGCCGAGGACTCTACGGTGGCGAGGTATCCGGTCTCCATTGCACTCGCTGACGAATTCGGAAACTGGACGAGTGGGGGATTCGGTACTCTATATCAGGTGACGGTACCTGTTGCCGAAGATGTGGCACCGGCGCATGCAGCCCGACTCCTTGTGTGGCAAGTGATGGCTCCTGGTGACACCTTGGCTGGTATTGAGGATGTGGGCATTATCGCCTCTCCAAGCCAAGTTCGTCTTCCAGAAGGGCCGAATAATTAAAAATTGGTGACATTTTTTTGTGATTTCGTTAAAATTACCTAAATTTGCCGCGATAAAACTATTATCATGAAGATAGATAAGGCCGAAGCCAGACAGACGGGCATTCAACTGCTCAAGTATTGTGTGATAGGTGTGATGAACACGCTTATCACGCTGGTGGTCTTCTATCTGCTCAACACCAAGATGGGGCTTTCCTATGGTATTTCCAACGTCGTGGGTTATATCTTCGGTGTCATCAACAGTTTCCTGTGGAACCGCAATTGGGTCTTCAAGACCAAGAATGACTTCAAGCGTGAGTTGGCCCTCTTTGTCATCGGTTTCCTGATTTGTCTGGCGTTGCAGTTGTTTGTCAGTTGGATACTGCTCGAGGTTGTCGGCTGGAAGGATCTGCGTGACGACATCATTCCGTTCTTCCCGATGCAGAAGGCAGGGCAGAACATCGTTATGGTGCTTGCCATGGTGGCCTATACCTTGGCCAACTACGCCTACAACCGCTTCGTCACCTTCCGTGTCGATCCGAAAGGTACTCCGGGCAAGTGACGTTTCATTCCCCGTTTTTTGAAGTTTTGTGAAAAAGTCACTTACGCTCTTGCGTTTCAGTGATTTTTTTAATATTTTTGCAGTGCTGAAGTGGCATTCTGGCGCTTCGTTCGGCATGCCTCTATGAAAACTGGTTTCAACAAGTGGACATTGACTCTTAAAAATTGAATGCTTTATGAAAAAGGTTATTTTGAAATCGATGTTTCTGTCGTCGCTGTTGCTGATGACCTCATGTGCATCAGGCAGTTATGTGAAGTCCGTAAGTTTTTGGCATATAGGTGATTTCCTCGAGTTTGTGGTCATTGTAGGTCTTGGCGCTTTAGTTTTCTTGCTTTATAACAAGATACAGTCTATTGATGATAAACTCTCTCGGCTTATCGACTTGCTGCAAGGGAACTCCAATCCCAATACCTACAATCCGACAGATTACGTGAATGTCCAGCAGCCTCAGCAACCTCAACAGACGGCCCCTCAACAGAATATACAGCCAACCCCTCAGCAGCCTGCCCCTCAGCAACCGGTCATGAAGTACTGTCCTGATTGCGGAGCAAGCGTAGAGGCCAATAAATCAGCATGTCCCAACTGCGGCTGTCCGCTGAATTAAACGATTGTCGTGGATTATGGCACGAATAAAATGTGAACATTGTGGGCGGATGGTCTCTCGCAAGAAAGGCGTTTGCTCTTTTTGCGGCTCTCCTTTACCTATTGCAGAATCCGGTGCAAGAAAAACCGGCGCGGGTCCTCTCGAGGAATCGCAGTCCGAACATAATCCTGGTAGCGGCAGTTCGAGCAGTTTCAAGAAGTGGCTCTTGTATGGACTTGCCGCACTTGCCGTGCTTTGTGGTGCTGCCCTGTACGTTTGGTATAGCGGTTCCCCGGAAGATGGATCCGGGGCTGGTTACGAATCGGTTTTTGACCATGCTGTAGAGAAAGTCGAAGATGGAAAGTACATGGCCAAATTCCAGCATCATGGCACTATGTATAATTGTAATTTCGTACTGGAGAATGATATCGTAGTATTTGCCCAAGTGGAATTGGCAGGCAGGTATATGCCGTTATATGCTAAGTTAGACCACGGCGAATACTTCAAGGCAGTGTTACCTGATAAATCTGAGGAGGATTTTTGTTTTCAATTCAGTATGATGAATGGTCATGGTTTCATGACCGTTGATGGAATCAATGAAGAAATCACCGTGGAATTGCTGAAGAAACGAGTATAGAGAATCAAAATTATGGCACTGATTAAATGCAGAAATTGTGGTCATAATGTCAGCGACAGGGCTGCCGCGTGTCCCAAGTGTGGAGCACCGGTGTCCGTCCAGACACCCAGGACGGATGCCATTGCCGATGTTATGTATCGTGAGGCGCTCAACAGCCTGAAGCAAGGGCGTTATGATGTGGCCCGTCAGTATATTGATAACCGGCTCGCCGCATTTCCGTCCGATGCACGTTTTCTGGAATTGAAGAATCGGCTGGAGCAAGCAGTATCGGCAGCCAACCCACAAGTGAGGAATTCAGCAGCAGACCTTGTTTCCTGTCCCCATTGTGGAAAGCAGATGAGCCCTAAAGCATTGAAGTGCCCCCAATGCGGAGCGCTGACGCCAAGCGGTGAGCGCGACAAAGAACGTTTGGAGCGTGAACGCAGGCAGAAAGAGGCACAAGAGCGGGAGCGCGAACGCAAGCAGAAAGCCGAGCGGGAGGCACAGATGTATAAAGCGGCAAAAGCCAGTCTTGACTCCAAAGATTTCGGCTCGGCCCGCAATCATATCGATGGCCTGCTCCAGTTGGATCCCGACAATGAACGATACAAGCGTCTGAACAAGGACTATCAGGTCGCCTTCGAGCAGCGGGTGAAGGATTTGCGCCGCACGATGAAGGACTGCCTTGATTCCGGGCGCCTGGATGATGCACAGCAGGATTTGTGCCAGTTGGTCGCTATGAAGGCCGACGAGTCCAGTTACAAGGATTTGAAAGACCGCCTGGATGCCGCAATGGAACAACACAATGCAGATGTGGTCGCCGCTGCCAAGAAGCGCAAACTGCTTATCGGTTCGATAGCCGGTATCATCTTGGCCTTGGTGCTTGCTGCGGGTGGATATGTGTTCTATCAGAACGGTGCCAACCAGCGGGAATATGAGGCATGGCAGCAAGTCGAGAAGACAGGCGACATGCAGGCGATTGAAGATTACTTGAGCAACTATCCAGATGGCGAGCATGCGGCACAGGTAAAGGATTTTAAAGCCTCCCTGCAAGCAGTCGGTGAAGAGTGGGCCAAGATTGAAAAGTCTGATGACCCGAAAGCACTGCAGGATTTTATCGCCAAGCATCCCGATGGTCCCTATCACGACCAGGCTGTCGAGGCGCTTGACAATGTGATGTGGAAAAAGGCCACTGCTGCCGGAACATCTGCTGCCTATGAGGAATATATGGCACAGTGCCCTCAAGGCAAACACCGTGGCGAGGCCCAACAGCATGCCAATCAGCAGGCTGAGCAGGAACAGCAACAAGCCCAACAACAGGCCGAACTCAAGGCCAAGCAGCAATTGACACCAGCCGAGTCGAGCATGGTCACTTCACGGGTAAGTTCCTTCTTCTCGGCGATGGCCAATCGTAACGGGTCGGCCATGACGGCTTGTGTCACGTCGCCGATGGCGTCATTCCTGGGCAAGAAGAATGCATCCTACAGTGATGTCACCGCTTATATGAACCGCATCCACTCTGGTGACGTGTATGGGGTGAAAGTCTCGATGGGCAAAATCACCGTCAAGAAAACGCTCAATGCTCAAGGGGATCCTGTCTATACGGCCACTTTCGGCTTTGACCAGCGGCTTAACCGCGAAGACACCAGCCAGGAGACGTTCGCCCACTACAACGGCACGGCGACAGTGAACGCCCAGGGCAAGATAACTTCTTTGGGCTTGAACAAGACAACTCATTATTGATAAGGCAATGAACAGGAGATTAGTTACCGTATTGATGATTCTGCTTATGGGCTCGGCAATCGATGCCGTTGCCCAGGAAAAGTTGTTCCTCGGGGATAACTATTACCATAAGAATATGGTAAAGACATTCAAGGCACTGAAGGAACACAAACTTGACAAAGCGGCCAAATACAAGGAAGATATCGAGAAAAAGGCCGTCAAGGACAAGGATTTGAACCCTTACTCACCCATAACCGACCAACTATATCCCGTGTGGCAACTGTCCGATGCCATGATGATGAACATCCGTGACGGAAGGGGTAAGTCGACCATCTGCCTGCCTTATGACCCGTGGAACGCCTACGGGATTGTCAAGAAAGTCAGCCAGAGGCCCTATGACGTTCAGAATGCCAACTTATTGCTGCAGCACAAGGATTTAGGTTTCTATGTATCCGATATCAAGAGCGCAATCGAGACCAACCTCATTGACAGTGTCAGGAAGGTGAAGACCGAGGCTGAATATGACAAACTGATAGGGGATCTGTTTGACTATCCCGACATGTCCACTCTGATGAATGAGCGTGAACGGGTCGCCTATGATGTGGTGAAGAACACCCATGCCCTGAGCGAATGCAAACGCTATCTCAATAAATATGGTAATCTGAACCAGACCCATTTCAATGCCATCCAGTGGCGCAGGGACAGCATCGCCTATGATGAACTGGGATATACCGCTGCTGCCTGCAAGGAGTATCTTACCGATTATCCCCATTCCAGATATCGTCTGAGAGTCGAGGAACGCCTGCACAAATGCGCCTTTGATGAACTCGACCAGACCGTCGATGCCTGCAAGGAGTACCTGAAGTTGTATCCCGCCTCGGACTATTACAGCGAAGTGAAGGCCCTGCAGGAGAAGTATGCTTTCCGTGATGCACAAAAATCCAACTCGGTGGGTGCTTATGGTGATTTTGTCAAGGAATACCCTTATTCAGATCACGTCTCCGAGGCACGCCAACTGATGCAGGATGCGCTGTTGGGAAAATATTTCAACAGTTCGGTCTCCCTGAACGAGTTGTACCGTGTGTGCGACAATCTGCCGTATGATCATCTGGACGGGTCCCATATCAAGGTGCTGTATGCCAACTTGTTGCTGATGCCCACTTCGGCCGTGGTCAACAATTGTGACGGTCTTGTCGGCAGGGTTGAGGAGAATATCGATAGCGAGTATGCCTACGATGGAACAGAATACTTCAATTTCAATAAGCAGGGGCTCTTGACCAATTACTATAATTCGCGCACTGATGTGAGTGAACAGTATGACTATGATTTCGATCCGGACCACGGCTTCGTGCTGTTGTCCAAGACTGATGCCAGCGGCAAGACGATAACCTACACAACGCAGTGGGACATCGGCGGCTCCCTCAGGGAAATCCGAGGCAGCGATGGCTCCCGCTATGTGTATTCGATGGATTACTATAACCAAATCTCTTATTACAAAGGCTCGACATTTGTCAAGACCGACAACTACGACTCGCGTTATCGGCTTATCGAGTCCAAGCGCAGTGGGGGTATCGTTATCGAGTATGAATATAACCAGGAGGGTGATGTCATTTCGATGACCAAGAAGCGTGGCAATACGGCACTCGAGGAGACAACTTATGAGTACAGTTACTCTTCAGGGGCAGGTGCCAGCCGCCAGTGGACCACCATGTGGCAATACAACAATGGCAGTTTGGTGGTCATCAAGCACCGCCAGTACAATGACACCGTCGACAGGGTACAATCCGTCAACCACCGTACCTATAAGATTGACTGGTCTAAAGTCAAGTCAGATGGTACGGTGCGCTCAAGGCCGATTCGTAACGAATCCCTTTGGCCGGCAACCGAAAGTCTTTTTCAATAGTATATAATAGTCCATTCAGGACACGTTCAATATTCTAATAAATAGTAAACTCATTTCGATTATGGCACTGATTAAATGTAATAATTGTGGTAAGCCTGTTTCCGATCAATTGATGGCATGCCCGCATTGTGGAGCGCCGGTGACAGGAATGAATATTCCTCCCCAACAGCCGGGTCAAGCGCCAATGCCTCAGCAGGGCTATTCACCCTACGGTAATCCCAGACCGATGACACAGCCCAAAAAGGGGACTTCGCCCGCGCTGATAGCCCTCATCGCCTGTCTTGTTGTCGCCGTGTTGGCCCTGGGAGGCTTTGTGGTTTACAAATATGTCATGGAACCGCGCACGACGACAGAGTCGCCGTGGGAAGTTCCTGATGACGATGAAGTCAGCGTCGCTCCATCGCTCGAGGATGACAACTCCCGTTCCTCGGCCTCGAATGCTGCAGTCCGAGAGGACGAGACCGTCGTTGATGATTCCGGCTTTGAATGGCTCTCTCATCGCTATGCCACGATGAGTGATATCGCCGGGAAGACATCGGCCGAACTGCGCATCATGCGCAACTCGATCTATGCCCGCCACGGCCGCTATTTCAAGGATCAGACTCTTCGGGATTACTTCAATGCTCAATCCTGGTATAAACCATATCGCGACGAGGTGCCGAACGAGGATCTCAACGGCTACGAGAAGAAAAATGTCGAGTTTTTAAAGAGCCATGAATGATGAGGCCTCGAGGTCTAAGCATATTATGGGCCTTGACGGCATTGGTGCTGGGGTGCATCGCGTGCTCCAGGACCGAGACGGCTGACTCTGGTGCCGAAACAGGCACTGACCAGCCGCAGGTTGAGGCTCCGTCACCCCGAGCCGAAGCGTCTGTCCCTGAAGGGGCAGGACGACTCCTCAAGTCCTATCCCGACCACATCAAGGAATTTGTTGACGGCAATCTGGTTATGGCCGATGGGACAAAGATTGTCTATGACAGCGGCAAGGATAAGTCTTTCATGGATAAACTTGACCATGCCGAGCCGGTTGACATCTTTGCCTGGCAGTATGACACGGTAAGCACTCAGCCGGGTTATTGCGAGGACCCTGGGCGTTCACGTTGTGAACAACTGTTTAAACTGATGTACGGGGCCTCTTCGGCTCAGGTACAAAAACGGCTGGTTCCTGTGGATTGGTTCGGAACAAAAGTGAAGTTCTCTTCGGTTAACGGTGCTGCCGATAGCCTGCGGGCCGTCAGCCAGGAGATCAAGAACAATCCCCACCTTCTTGCCTACACTAAAACCGCTGGCACATTTTATTGGCGCAACGTCAGTGGCAGCGAACGTCTGAGCGCACATTCTTATGGTATCGCAATAGACGTCGGCGTTTCCAAATCCAATTACTGGAAATGGGATAATCCCGGCAAAAATGAGACCGCCACCATCAAGTACAAGAACAGTATGCCTCTTGAACTTGTGCGTATCTTTGAGCGTCATGGCTTTATCTGGGGTGGGCGCTGGTATCATTACGACACGATGCACTTTGAGTTCCGGCCCGAGTTGCTGATGTGAGTTGACTGATAGTAACAAATTAATTTTTTAATGAATTATGAAAAGGAGTAATGTTAATTTGCAATCTTGTGTCGTTGCCTTGATGGCGATGACGGCCTTGATGGCGTGTGGTACACCCCGGCAGAGTGTAGTGCCTGCAACGTCGAAGGATCAGTTGGCAGTACCCAAAGTAAACCTTGATAAGGACGGCTTTTTCTCCGTTGACGACTGCCCCACAACTCATGAGGTGCTCGATGTGACCCTGAATGAGGGGGAATATGCGATCAACTTGGTGCTGGTTTCTTCCGACGATCTGCCGATGACGACTGTACCCCTTGATGAGGACTATGGCGTGACCCAGGATGTGGTACATTTCCTAGACGCCAATTTTGACGGCAAAGTCGATATCTTGGTTGGACCTGGCAGCAACCGCAATTACAGTGTCTTGCTGTTGTGGAATGATGAGAAAAACGACTTTGTTCTGGCCTCAAATGACGGTTTTGTTGTTTTCAACGGCTACTTTTTCTTTGATCCGAACAATGAGGTTGTCTATCGCGTGACGTCGAGTTCGGCATTTGAGACGACCTGTACGAAGATGATGTGGATGGGTACCGACCTGCAGTCCGAGGTGACTTTCCTGCAAGTGTTTGATCCTTCCTATTATGACTCTTATCGCGTCACCAACCGCTATACCATCCGAAACTATTATTCCGATGAAGATGTCATCAGCACCGATGACCCGAATGATATCTCCTTACCGTGGAGCGAGTGGCTTGTTGAAGACGAATAGTAGAAAAGTAAAACCGCCTGACGCATCAGGCGGTTTTCTTTTTAGTTCTTGTTTTTATGTTTCTGCTCCAAGTCAAGGAGCAGTCGTTTCTTGTCGGGCCCAGGAGCGTAGCCGCCCAGTGAACCGTTAGCGTTAATGACGCGGTGGCACGGGATGACGATGGCAACGCGGTTGTTGTGGTTGGCTTGCGCAACAGCACGTGAGCCCTTAGGGCTGCCCAGACGCGCGGCCTGCTCCCCGTAGGAGATAGTTTCCCCGTACGGGATTTTTTGCAGTTCGGCCCATGCCCGCATTTGGAACTCGGTGCCCTTGATGTGCAGCGGTAATGAGAATTGGCGACGGGTGCCGTCGAAGTATTCCCGTAGTTGGGCCATGGCTTGGGCGAGTAGGGGAGTGAGGGCATCGACGGGTGACAGTTCCAAGCGACGTGCGATAGCGTCCACTTCATCACTGCTCCAGCCAATGACGGCAACGCCTTCGGCGCTGGCGCCTATGTGGAGCAGACCGACCGGGGTGTCCATCGTGGTGTGGCACAGTTGCCCCTTGTTGACGGGCTCGATGCCCAGTTCACGGGCTTTGGCGAGCATGAGGCGGTAGGCCGAGGCATAGTCGTTGGTGATGACACCGTCGAGGATGGCATCCTTGATGGCGTCCTTGATATATCCCACTGGCTTGGACGGCTCGAGACCGAAGGTCTGCATGATTTCTTCGCCGTCGACAGGCGGCTGGAAGTTGCGCACACGGTCTTTCTCCTCGATGTCCACGAGTTTGCGTTTCACCAGGTCGAAGTTCTCACGGAAACGCTGTACCTTGTTCTGGTTCTTGCTGGTGATGTCGGCCTTGCACAAGGTCATCAGGTCATCGATATCGTCGCCCGCATCAAAGAGTAGGCGCCTGACGGCACTGTCGGTCACTTCGTCCTCGACCAGTGCGATGGGACGCATGTGCAGCCCGACGAGTTTCTTCACATATCTCATGTGTTCGTTGAGCGGCATCCGCATCTTGGCGAAAATCTTGGGCACCATCTTCTCGCCCACAAAATTGTGGTTATGGAAGGTCCAGCCGAGTTGTGGATCCCAGCGCTTGGTGCGTGCCTTGCCCACATCGTGCAGCAGTGCGGCCCAGCGTAGCCACACGTCGTTGCTGGAATGTGCCACATTGTCGAGCACTTGCAACGTGTGCATGAAGTTGTCTTTGTGCCCGCGTCCGTTGACGGTCTCCACTCCCTTGAGTGCGGCAATTTCAGGGAAGATGAGCGGCAGCAGTCCGCATTGATCGAGCAGCATCCATCCCCGCGATGGTGATGGGCTGCGCATGATCTTCATCAGTTCCTCGGAAATTCGCTCACGCGTGATGATGCTGATGCGCTTGGCGTTGCGCTTGATAGCGTTGAACGTCTCGGGATAGATGTCAAAATCCAGTTGCGTGGCAAACCGAACGGCGCGCATCATCCTCAACGGGTCGTCGCTGAAGGTGATGTCCGGGTCGAGTGGTGTGCGGATGATGCGGCGTTCCAGGTCACCGATGCCGTCAAACGGGTCAAGCAACTCGCCGTACCGCTCCTTGTTCAGGCAAATCGCCATCGCATTGATGGTAAAGTCACGGCGTTGCTGGTCATCATTGAGGGTCCCGTCTTCAACGATGGGGTTGCGGCTCTCGCGATGATAGAATTCGCGGCGGGCGCCGACAAACTCGAGTTCCCACTGCCGCGTCCTCACTTGTGCCGTGCCGTAGTTGCGGTACACCGCCAGATGGGCCCGTTTGCCGATGCGGTTAGCCACCGCTTTGGCCAGTTCGATGCCGCTGCCGACGGTCACAAAGTCCATGTCGTTGCTGGGGCGCTCCAGGAAGATGTCTCTCACATATCCCCCCACAACGTAGCATTCACGGCGCAGTTCATCGGCTACGCTGCCCACCAGTTGCATGACGGGCAGGTTGACGTGTTTTGCTATTTTTTGACGGTCGATTTCCATATTTCTGTTTTTATTGACTGCAAAAATACTGCTTTTTTCCCGCTTTTTTTGTTCATGTTTCCAAAAATCACTAATTTTGCAACGCAAAACGGCTCCAACAGTGAGTGTTTTGTGACAATTAATTCACATCTCCCGTTTTTTTCCTGAATCCATTATCGAATTTGCGACATCTATATATGTCGGTAATATCAGTATAGTGGTTAGACAATGCTAATTACGGGAGGATATACTAACAAGACAAATCATTAACTGGGATATTACAGGCACGAGAGTGCGTGGCACTGTACAATTTTGATATGGAGTATAGTGTGTGATTTTTCCCGATTCATCATTACGAGTATGTATAATTTAGATCAACTGAAATCAATGAGCGAGACCGACTTGCGTGAATTGGCCAAGTCAATGGGACTGAAAAAGGTCGATACTACTCCTCGTGAGGACCTCCAGTACCAGTTACTGGACCATCAGGCCGAGACCGAAGCCGCCAACGAAGCCGCTAATACGCCTGAACCCGCTAAACGTCGCCGTGAGCGCATCCGCCAACCGGCTGCTAAGGCTAACGGGAACGAGGTGACTAAGGATGATGCGGTCTCAAAAAACAATAAAAATAAAGAGCAAGCCAAGGTGGAGTTGCCCAAGACAGAAGATAAGCCTGCTGAACAGGCCGAACCCGCCGAGGCAGAACAGCCTGCACAACCTGCTCCCAAGCGTAAACGCGGGCGCCCCTCGGCCGCCGAGAAGGCTGCACGTGAGGCAGAATTGAATGCTTCGGCCGAACAGCAGGACGAGCAGATGGCTGAGCCGGCCGAAAAGCCTGCCAAGGCTCCCGCCAAGGCTGCCGCTGCCAAGATTCAGGAACAACCTGCACGTCGCCGCGGACGCAAGGCCAAGCAGGAAGATATGGCACCGACTCTTCCATTCGACAATGAAGAGCCGCAGCCCCAGGCCGAAGAGCCCGTGGCCGAGCAGCCCTTTGAGCAGCAGCCGGACGAACAACCGGCTCCCGTTGTTGAGCAGGCACCTGCCGAGCAGAATCCCCGTGAGCGCGAAGGCATGTCGTTGAATTCGTTCTTCAACACGGGTAGTGGGTTCACCTTCAAGCCGCGCACGCAGCAAGAACGCGAGGAGGCCATGCGCCGCGCCGAGGAAGAGCGCAAGCGCCAGGCCGAGGAAGCCGCTGTCGCTCCTATCGTCATCCAGGAACCCAAGGTGGTCAAGGAGAGCAAGAACAAGAAGCGCAAGATGAAGCAACAGCAACAGCAGCAGATTGCCGAGGTCAATCCCTATCTCGACCAGCCATATAACTTTGAAGGTATTCTCGAGGCTCAGGGTGTGCTCGACATTGCTCCTGAGGGATACGGATTCCTGCGCTCCAGTGATTACAACTACCTGACTTCGCCCGACGACATCTATGTGCAGCAGTCACAAATCAAAGCCTACGGCCTCAAGACAGGTGACGTGATTGAGGGCACCATACGTCCTCCCATGGAGGGTGAGAAGTATTTCCCCTTGAGCGAAATCCGCCTGATCAACGGCCGCACGCCTAACTATGTGCGTGACCGTGTGCCGTTTGAGCATCTGGTGCCGCTGTTCCCCGACGAAAAGTTTGACTTGGTGAGCAAGACCCATCCCACCGTTTCGCAGCGTGTGGTTAGACCATGCTGCTGAAGGAGATTGCCAATGCCATTTCCGAGAACCACCCCGAGACCTACATGATCATTCTGCTCATCGACGAGCGCCCCGAGGAGGTGACCGATATGGCCCGCAGCGTTAATGCCGAGGTGATTGCTTCGACCTTTGACGAGCCCGCCGACCGCCATGTCAAGATTGCCGACCTCGTGTTGAGCAAAGCCAAGCGACTGGTGGAGTGCGGCCACGATGTGGTGATTCTGCTCGACTCGATTACCCGCCTGGCGCGTGCCTATAACACGATTGCTCCGGCATCGGGCAAGATTCTGACTGGTGGTGTCGACGCCAATGCACTGCAGCGCCCCAAGCGTTTCTTTGGCGCTGCGCGTAATATCGAGGGCGGTGGTAGCCTGACCATCATCGCTACAGCCCTTACCGAGACCGGTTCCAAGATGGACGAGGTCATCTTTGAGGAATTCAAGGGCACGGGTAACATGGAATTGCAACTTGACCGCAAGTTGTCCAACAAACGTATCTTCCCCGCCGTGGATGTCATGGCGTCGAGCACACGTCGCGATGACCTGTTGTTGCCTCAGGACACGTTGAACAAGATGTGGATTATCCGCCGCTTCCTGAGCGACCGCACCTCGGTCGAGGCCATGGAATTTGTCAAGGAGCGCATGGACCGCACCCGTGACAACGAGGAGTTCCTGCTCACTATGCAACAAGGTTGAGATTGATTGTTGAGGACGATGGGACGCATTCTGGGCATCGATTATGGCCGCAAGCGCACCGGCGTGGCGGTGACCGATCCGCTGAAGATAGTGGCAGGGAATCTGGCTACTGTCCCCACCCACACGCTCATACAGTTCATCAAGGACTACATCGCGCGTGAACCGGTGGAGCGCATCGTCATCGGCCAGCCGACGCAACTCAACGGCGAGCCCAGCGAAAGCGTTCGCTACATCACTCCCTTTGTCAATCGGCTGCACAACGAACTGCCCGACATGCCGGTCGTGATGTATGACGAGCGATTCACGAGTGCCATCGCCCACCAGGCGATGATCGACGGCGGAATGAAGAAGAGCGACCGCCGCGACAAGTCGCGCGTTGACGCTATCGCTGCGACCATTATCCTCAACGATTACTTACAGAGCATTTACAACCAATAAGATAATTCAGCATTATAATCATGATACTTCCCATTTACATTTACGGTCATCCCGTGCTCCGTGCCGACAATGCCACGGTCACGCCTGACTATCCTAACCTTAAGGAACTGATTGAGAACATGAAGGAAACCATGTACCACACCCAGGGAATCGGTATCGCCGCTCCGCAGGTCGGTGTGAACGCACGCATCGTCTACATCGATGTGGATGTTCTGGCCGAGGATTTCCCCGAACTCAAGGACGTGCGCATGGTGCTCATCAACCCTGTAATCGATATCGATGAAGAGTCTCCTGCTGTGACTCGCGAGGAGGGCTGCCTCAGTGTGCCAGGCATTCATGAGAATGTTCAACGCCACGAGAAGATCCGCCTGCGCTGGCAGGACGAGGAGTTCAACGAACATGACCAGATTGTCGAGGGATACTTGGCCCGAGTGGTCCAGCACGAGTGTGACCACCTGGACAAAACGCTCTTTGTGGACCGCATTTCGCCCATTCGCAAACAGTTGATACGCAAGAAATTAAATAATATGGCTAAGGGAGATGTCTCGTGTAGTTACCATTGCAAATTCGCTCCCCACAACCGCAAGAAATAAAAAAGTGGAAGATGTCTCACGACAGCCTCCACAAACCTTAAATCTAATACCATGAAAAACACACGTACAAATGTACAAATCATTTTTTGAATCGTACAAACTTTTTAAGAACTTTTTATATTTTTATAGATATTTTTAGAAATAGTTTGGACGATTTCAATGATGGCAGAATATAGATGAAAACGGCTGCTCCGCATTCGGGGCAGCCGTTTTCGGTGAATTGTTTTCTCTCTTGTATTCTGTTATGGCTATTAGAACTTCATGCCGAAGGCAATCTGGATGTTGCCGTTCTTGGCGTTGTTTTCGCCAAGGATGTACTCATCCTTGAACACCTTGGTAAGACCCATGGTGTAACGAGCCTGTACAAAGGCATTCTCGGTGAGGTTATAGGTGCCGCCCATACCGATGCCAAAATCAACAGCATTAGTGGCATCCTTGAAGTCGATGGCATCATCAACACCCTTAGCAGTGACCTTGCTGTACACGTTGAAACCTACCTGAGGACCTAAGTCGATGCTGAAATTGGGCGTTGCATAGAACTTGAGCATCAGGGGGACATTGATGTAGTTGGTATTATATTTAATGTCAGTAGCAGCGAGTTCAATGCCGTGCTTATTGATGTCAAAAGCCAGAGCCTTGCTCTTACCACCCTGAGCAGCAAAAACAACTTCAGGAGCAATAGCGAACTTGGGGGAGAACTTGTACTCCATCATCAAGCCCACTTGATAGCCGGGCTTCATGCCGTGTTCAACATTTGAACCCCAGAAATTGGTCATGTCAAAACCAACTTTACCTCCAAATTGAACCTGAGCCATAGCGCTCATACTAACGATTGCAGCAGCAATCAAAACAAAAACTTTCTTCATAATCTTTTTACAGTTAAATAAAACGATACGTTATTATCTGGTTAATACTGTTGTTTTCAGTTAAAACGTTAATTTGACGTTAATATTTTGGGAAAGTTTAATAATTCGGACTTATAAGCACACTTTTAGCGCAATTTAGGACACTTTTGCGCATTTTGAGCAGTGTCACAACGCCATCAGCCGCTTATAATCAAGACAACCCGGCTTTTTGTCGGGCTGTCTGTGTTATAGAATATTCTTTCTTCTTTGTCTTGATTAGAACTTCATACCGAAGGCCAACTGGATGTTGCCGTTCTTGACGTCGGGAGAATCGCCACTCAGTTCGATGTCATATCCCTCATAGTCAAACTTTTCGCTGCCACCCTTGAATGCTTTGGTCAAACCAAGATTATAACGGGCCTGAACAAAAGCATTATTGGTCAAGTTATATGTGCAACCTAATCCCACACCAAAGTCAACTAAGTTGGTCATCTCCTTAATATCAAGAGTTGCCTTGTAACCGCTGTAGGCAGCCGTGGCTTTGCTATAAACATTGAAGCCAACTTGAGGTCCAAAGTCAATGCTGAATGACGGCGTAGCATAGAACTTGAGCATCACGGGGACATTAATATAGTTGGTGTGATAGGTGACTTTAGTGCCATCTTCAGTTTCCTTGCCACCCTGGGCTGCAAAGACTACCTCAGGAGCGATGGCAAACGACGGATTGAACTTATATTCCATCATCAAACCTAATTGATAGTTGGGTACAAGTTCGTGGCCAACATCCTTGCCCCAGAAGTGGGTCATGTCAAAACCGACCTTTCCACCAAATTGAACCTGAGCCATAGCGCTCATGCTAACGATTGCAGCAGCAATCAAAACAAAAACTTTCTTCATAATTTGTTTGGGTTTAATAAAAACTTTAGTCGTTTTCTTGTTAATATTGTTTTCAGTCAAAACAAACGTTTGACGATAATAATGCTTTATGGTTTAATCTGTCGACAAAAACCATGATTTTGAGGGAATAGAGTACATTATTATTTAGCCTGGCTTTTTTAGGCTTTATATTGCTTGCAGTACTGCTGGATACCGCAATTCAAGCAATCGGGACGCAAGGCTTTGCAGACATATCGGCCGTGGAGCAGTATCCAGTGGTGGGCCTTGAAACGCATCTCGGCGGGGATGTGACGGGCCAAATCACGCTCAACATCGTTAGGCGTCTTGCCTTGGGATAATCCCAGTCGGTGTGACACGCGATAGACGTGGGTGTCGACGGGTATCGTTGATTTGCCGAAGGCGGCCCCCATGACCACGTTGGCGGTCTTGCGGCCCACGCCGGGCAACGACGTGAGGTCTTTCATGTTGTCGGGCACCTGGCCCTCGAACTCATCTACCAGTTTCTGAGCCATAGCCTGCAGGTGCGCGGCCTTGCTGTTGGGGTAAGACACGCTCTTGACATAATGCAGGATATCCTCGACACTGGCAGCGGCCATCGCTTGTGCGGTAGGGTAGGCGTCAAACAGGGCTGGCGTAACCATATTCACCCGTTTGTCGGTGCATTGGGCACTCAACATCACTGCCACCAGTAATTCAAACGGATCACGGTGTTGCAGTTCGGTTTCAGGATTAGGTTGTTCCTGTTGGAAATATGCTAAAATACCTTGATATCTTTCCTTGATGGTCATCGTTTTTTCAAACTATGTTTTTTGTCAAACAACATGAACAACAAAAAACAACATAACCAACCCTATAAATTAGATAAGTTGTTTATGTTGTTATAAATAGTTTAAGTTGTTTGATGAGTAAAGTGATCAGTGGGCACTCTTGAACTCGTCAAGGAAACGCACGTCGTTCTCGCTGAACATGCGCAGGTCCTTCACCATATACTTCAGGTTGGTGATGCGCTCCACGCCCAAGCCGAAGGCATAGCCGCTGTAGACCGTGCTGTCGATGCCGCTGGCCTCAAGCACGGCGGGATCCACCATGCCACAGCCCAGAATCTCGACCCAACCCGTGTGCTTGCAGAAACCGCAGCCCTTGCCGCCGCACAGCATGCAGGTGACGTCCATCTCGGCACTGGGCTCGGTGAACGGGAAGTAACTGGGACGCAGGCGGATTTCGGTGTCGGTGCCGAACAACTCCTTGGCGAAGTGCAGCAACACCTGCTTCAGGTCGGCAAAGGTCACATTCTTGTCGATGTACAGGCCTTCAATCTGGTGGAAGAAGCAGTGGGCACGAGCGGTGATGGCCTCGTTGCGGTAAACGCGACCCGGGCAGATGATGCGGATGGGCGGCTGATTGCGCTCCATGGTGCGCACCTGTACCGAACTGGTGTGGCTGCGAAGCACGATGTTGCGCGTCACGTCCTGCTCGTTCTTCTCGATGAAGAAGGTGTCCTGCATGTCGCGGGCGGGATGGTCGGCGGCAAAGTTCAGCGCGCTGAACACATGCCAGTCGTCCTCCACCTCGGGGCCGTCGGCAATGGTAAAGCCCAGGCGAGAGAAGATGTCGATAATCTGCTTGCGTACCACCGAGATGGGATGACGCGTACCCAACTCTGCCGGGAAGGCGGGACGGGTGATGTCAATCTTGTTCTGCTCCTTGGCCTTCTGCTTGGTGGCCTCGCGCAGGGCGTTGATCTTTTCGGTAGCCAGGTTCTTCAGTTCGTTGAGCCTCTGGCCCAACTCGCGTTTCTCCTCGGGAGCCACCTCACGGAACTCGTTGAACAACGCAGTAATCTCACCTTTCTTGCTCAGGTACTTGATGCGTAATGCCTCCAGGGCCTCTTCGTTCTCGGCCTTGAGTTCTGCTATTTGCGCTTTCAGCGCCTCTATCTTGTCCTTTAACATAGTCTTTGTCGTTGAATTAACGTGCAAAGGTACGATTAAACGAGCGAAAAGCCAAAGAAAAACTTTTTTTTCTTTGCTTTTCCGAGTGTGAGTACCACTTAGATTGATGGTCAAAGGCACATAATACTTTTCAGTTAACCGTTTTTTGAAATAATAAACAATTGATGCATCTGAACTTAATGACAGAAGTGCCATTTACAATATAAACACGATTTTTGAGAAAAAGCATTATCTTTGTAGTGTATATGGTGCCCTTTAGGAGGGCTTGTAGTGGTCAAACGACTGGATGCCATAAAGTTAATGAACTAATTGTATATTTATATCGTTCACCTCTAATTCTTAAACATGATGAAAAAAATGTTATTTCTTGCCGCCGCGCTGCTTATCACGATGGGCGCCGGCGCACAACTGAAACAGTCCTCCTTGGCACAGATGCCGGTGGCACAGATGAAGGAGATGAAGATGGGCACTCCTGGCATGCCCGCACAACCCCGTCTCAACGCTAATAGGGATGCTAAGCCCTACTACATTCGCCCTGCTGGCGCGTTTTATGCTACTCTTGGTTACGACACAGACGCTCCCACTTATTATTATTTGACTACTAATCCGTATTTGGTTTGCAAACCATACACTTATTACACCTTCAAGTCGGTTGGTGATGGCGTCAGCCCTAATGCGACTTACACTTGGTTTAATTCCTCTGCAGATACTGTCACCTTTGGGAACGGACGAGATTTTACAGTCCGTTATGAAGCCTCAATCGAAGCCAATAAATATTATGTACCGGTATTGAATGTCAAGGATGCCGATTCAACCCATGTTTATTATATGGGTAATACCGATTCTGATACTCATAATAAAGATTTCGCCAATGTTTTAAGTGCCCTGAACTATGGTTGTTTGGAAGGGAATGAGAATTGTGAGTTACTTGTTTCCAGCAAGACCATCTGCTGGGGTGGACGCTGGGGTGATTATACATATCCATTAACCTATTATTCTGGTGCTGACCCTTATGGCGACAATGGCTATGGCTACTGGTTTGGCAAGAACGCAGGCCGTATTAATGGTATCGCTCAAGCCTTTGAGAAACCGACCGCTCCTTATATATTAAAGAATGTGGCGCTCGGGGTTACTGAATTGAATGTGGCCGGACCAGTCCAACTGACTTGCAAAGTGTATAAGTTGAACGGAATCCCCGCCTATGATGAGGAGAAGCCTGTCACTCTTGATGACCAAATCGGAGAGCAGATTGCCACCGGAATCGCTAACCTCGATGCCAGTTCAACCAATAATAGTCTGATTACTTTCACTCTCTATGATGTGAACGGGATTCAGACCATCACACCCGTAATCGATGATGCCATCCTGATTGTTATCGAAGGCTATAACTCAGCGTGGATGTCTAACCTGGCTGATTTCTCGGCTCTCGTCAGCACAGACGATCAGGTCGATGAGGGTTACGGCGAGTTGGCTTACATCAAAACTAACTATTATGAGAGCGAAGAGGACGTCCCTGGTGAGTATAAATGGCTCGGCCTGAACAACTTCTTCTATGGAGACGATGGCAACTTAACCATGAAGACGGGCTTTTCGATCTTTATGGTTATTGACCAGCCCTACATCGGTTTCTACAACAGTCTCAACCCGGGAGTGTACACCTTCCCGGCCAGTGGCGGCTTGATGCAGCAACAGTATAGTGATGACACCCCTCAAGAGAGGAGCCTCCGTCTCATCTCTTCTTCTCCCTACAGCGCTGATGTGTGGTCGGTGGCCAAAGCCGAAGGCGGTTATGTACCCATTTGGTTACACCTTATTATTCAGAACAATGTTGATTTTGTCAATGTCAGGATTAATGCCGACGCCTTGCCCGCCGGCACGACTTACCGCGAGGTTACTTTGCGTTTCAGCATTCCGGGAGCCTACATCGACTACACCTTCAAGCAGGGTGAGAAACTGCGTGGCGATGTGGACGGCAATGGTGAGGTCGACATCAACGACGTGACCTTGTTGATTGATGTCGTTCTGGGCAAGAATGTCGAGTATGACGCCACCGCAGCCGACTGCAACATTGAGGAAGGAGACGGCAACATTGACATCAACGATGTGACGGCCCTGATTGGCAGAGTGCTCACCGGCAACTGGTGACCATATGCTCGCGGCTAAGAGTTTAAAGTTTACAGAAGCATCCGCGGTCTTTTAAACTACGAATCACGCGAACCTTTTGCTCGGCGAAGCCAATTGAGCGGATTTTTGGCTTCCGCGCTCAATTACAACGAATTCAACTAATAAAGCATGGGGGTGTGTCAGTCTGACACACCCCCATATTGTCATTTTATTTGTTTTCGGGCATACAATATCATTTGTGATGTGTTTAATACGGCTACTCGCCATTACTCAGGAGGTAGTCGATGAGTGCATTAAGTTCGGGGATTCCTAAATCGTAATGACCTGTCAGGATGAGGTCAATCAGGCAGTTAATATCGGCGAGGTTGATCTCACCATCCTCGTTGTAGTCAAAACCAGGGGGTAGAGGTGGGAAAATACCAGTTCCCTGCATGAACTTATAGTCGATGTAGGCGCCGGGAAACTCAAAGCGCACGGTGGCCTCGCGGCAATTTATATGTGCTGGCAGGGGCTCGGCGGTTACCACGGCATTCACTAAGCCCGAGAATTCGCCTTCTTTAATCTGGTCTTCAAGTTCGATGGTGAGCCAATCGGGAATTTCTTCACCCTTGCAGGTCATCTCCCACCCACCGTCTTCGCTGGGAACCCATGACCAGAACTCGATGCTGCGGCAGGTGTGGTCGCCGAATTGCTTCTCCATCACGCCACCCTCATTGGGGAAGGTGTACTCGCCATCCTCGTCGGTGTAGTTGAATACCAAGTAAGGTAACTCGGTGGTCAGGAAAATGGATAATCCCGTCTTCATGGTCCCGCTCGAGAAGAAGTTGTTGAGTCCTCTCCATTCATAGTGGTCCACATTGCCCTCCTCGTCGGGGACACCGACCTTGAGGTAAGCCAGTTCGCCAAATCCCTCGTCATCGTAGTAATTGCTGGCAATCATTGCAGTGAAGTCGGTCAAGTACTCCATTTCGGGAAAGTTGTAGCCTTCAATAGTAACGAGGATGGCACAATCGATGGAAGGAGTGATATCAATTTCCAGACCATCTTCCTCGCCAAAGAGGGAGAAGGATACCAGGCCGCTTGTTTCCTCATAGGTCGTTGGTGTCAGGTGCGCACGCCCCTTGGCAATGAGTTCACCGGGTTCGTCGGGTAGGGTAACATAATCATCATCAGCGTAGGCAGGAATCTCGTCAATCTTGTAGATCTTGCAGTACATGTCGACATCCCCAACCACGTCAAGAATGCCGCAATCCATAACCACCTGCTTGAGCAGGTAGGGATGCTCTGGCTTTTCAAAGGCTTGGGCAATGCCGTCAATGTGGTAGGTGGGGCCTAATACCGATGGGAAACCGCCGTTTTTGCCGAACCAATAGCCTTTCTCGTTCTGTCCGTAAGGAATTGCTCCACTATAGAAAGTCATGGGATAGGCTACGCCTTCGGTGTTGATGCCACGACCGGTGAATGTCTTACTTGACTTGAGGAGGTCATAGCCCCATAACTCCTCAATCGACCCGGGCACAGAGAGCAGGTAGGCTTTATGTTCTTCGTAAATAACCGGATGGCTTGAAGTCCTCTCATAGCCGCACAGGTGCCAATAGTAGGATGCATCGTTGTCCTCCACACGGAATGTGGGCACTTCGACTGATTCATAACCCCAATGCCAGGTGAGGTTTTTGCCCTCTACAGTAGTCCATACTTGTTCATCGGTATCAAAATCCCAATATTGGACATCCCAATAATACCGGGCATTGTCGCTCACTCCTTCGGCAAAGCCCAGAAAGGTGTAGTCACTATAGGGCTTAACGGTCAGATAGGGCGAATATAAAAAACCGGCCAAAGCGCCATCTTCTAATATCATGCTACTGGTGAAAGCACCGGCGGGTCGGCGATACCACACATTGACGTTATCAGACCGCTCAGGGGCTTTGACAACGGGTGCTCCAGGGGTGCGCATCTGCATCTCTTGCATCTTGGCTTCGGGCTTGATGGATTGCAGGGTGGGACGTGGTGGAGCAGGGCTCATGTCCGAGCGCTTGACTTGCGCGTTGGTTGCCGTCACGATGAGTGCAGCGGCTGCTAAAAGTTTAAATTTGTTCATAGGTTCCTTAAATTAAAATATTAGACAATATCAACTAATTGCCATATTGAAATGGCGAAAAGAGGCTTCACAACTTGGCGAAGTCTCATAGAGTATTCAACAGACCACAAAGATATACACTTGTTGCCGAAAAAACAAATAATTTACCGCAAATGTGATATAAAAACGCAAAATGTCATCGTTTTGACATCGAAGCCCCATGCAGCAACATGGGAAGCCATGTATCGTATGATGCCGTAACCTAAGACGGAGAGACGCAAAACCTTGCGTCTCTCCGTCTTAGGTTATGTTCAGTGCCCTAGCGCCAAAGGGGCGAAGGCACCACACGATGCTGATGTCCACTACAGGGCGAGTCGTAGACCTTGGTTATTGTATTTATAGGTGGGTGCACGGTTGCTACGGTGCGATATGCGGCAGGATTCCACTTCTAAGTCCCACCCGCCTCCACGACGTATCCTGTTGGTGCCTGTTTCCGGCCCAGTAGGGTTGGTTTGGGGCTCACTATTGTAGTTGCCGAAATAATCCTGGCACCACTCCCAAACATTGCCGCTCATATCATAGATGCCTAATTCATTGGCCTTTTTTGTGCCGACAATATGAGTCCCGTAATCAGGGCTGCTCCCACCAACAGCATAACTGTTATTCATATACCAAGCCACCTCTTCGATTTCATTGCTTCCAGCAAACTTGAACCCTTGACTCATGTTGCCGCCACGGGCCGCATATTCCCATTCTGCCTCTGTTGGCAAGCGGAAATTTTTGCCTGTTATGCTATTAAGAGCAGCGATAAATTCCTGGCAGTCTTCCCAAGTCACGCGTTCAACCGGACGGTTCGGGGCTGTCGTGGATAGGCTCGGATTGTTACCCATGACTGCTACCCACAGCGCTTGTGTCACCTCGGTTTGACCGATAGAATAGTCCGACAAGGTTACCTGATGTGCAGGGTATTCCCATTCCAAGGCATCATCAACCTGCTCTGAGGTTGCACCCATCGTAAACGTACCACCCTTAACGGGCACCATCGTAAACGATACACCATTCACAGTATAAGTCTCTTCTTGAACAGGCGGCTCAGGCCAACTTCCATTTAGCAGATAACTGATGAGAGCGGTGACGTCGCTGATATCAACGCTTCCATTGTTGTTGATGTCGGCATTGCCTGGGATGATGTTGCTTCCGTCGCCGCTCAACAGGTAGCCTATCAATGCTGTTACATCACTAATATCCACGGCTCCATTGCCGTTTACATCGCCCACTTGGGACGGCGTAAATCCAGGATTAACGGTACAAACCTCATCATCCAGAACGTGCCTAGTTCCAATGGATTCGGCACAGATGCTGTTCTTCAATTCAATGATGGCCTGCCCCTCAAAATCACTTGCTGCAGTTATGCTTAAAGTCATGATGGGACCACTATTCCCTTTAAACTCTTTGGCACTCAATGAAGACACATAAATTCTGATTGCCCCATCACTCAATTGGCGGGAAGCAACTGTATGGGAATTGTCTTTGCGTGAAGTCAAGTCGATGATATACTCGTCATCTTCCATATCCAGCGATAAGCCTGCTGGCAGATACAAGTCTGTCTGTAAGCCGCTGTAGGCCGTGTCGTTGAGCAATAAAACGGATACCTGCAGAGTCTCGCCAGCCGCGATGTTAAAGTCTTCAATATAAAGTCGGTCTCTTGCTGCAGAGGTGAGAGCAACCAAAACGATTAACGAGAATGATATTATCGTATGTTTCATAGTTTACAATCTTACTTTAATAGTTTTTCCGTTAAAGTTGACAACGTAGATGCCGCCAGTGCCTACCGCATACACATTGTGGCCTACCTGGGCTTGGTATTCAACCATACGGCCGTCAACAGCAATAATCTGCACGGTTCCAGCAACAGGAGTATCCACTATGATGTTTCCGTCCTCAATGTAGATCCTGGCTTCATTCATCAACTCATAGACTGAACTCTGCTCAACATATTCAACATTCAAACCATCAAAGCAGTGTGATGTCAAGTCGCGTTGAGCAAACAGAATATCCGAGAATTCAATCTGAGAGCCTGATACATAGTTCCTCTCTGCTTTTACCTTCAAGGTTAACAGTTGGGGGCAGGCACCATCAACTTCGGCATCAGAGAACGAGGTACCTAAAATGCGGATTCTGCCATCTGGCAGTACTTCGGTCACAAGACCAAGTTTTGAAGCCTTCTCTCCCAGCGTGGCATCCACGAGGGCCAAGCCTTGCGGCATCGTCACATCCATCTGGAAACCTGCAAAGTCAAAGGCGCAATCCATGCCGACCTTGATTTCGGCCTCGTTATTGGCATTCAACTTCAGTTTATCGCAGAACAATCGGTTTTCCACAAAGCCAACCGCTGGTGCTTGTTGCACTGTTATCGGCCTGATTTCAAGGGCAATATTGGTAATGCCAACCAAATCGACCACATTTAGAGAAGAATTGCCATCCACATTGGCTGCATCATAGTAGAATGGCGACGGTGATCTGCCTAAGATTTTGCTGGCAGTGGCGGTATGGTCCGCAATATCAACGACAGCATTGGCATCAGCGTCACCAACAATGTAATAGAAGCGGACCGGTGCTGAGGTGTTATTCAACGTATGCCCTGTTTCATCAGCCTCCGATGCGATGATGTTCGAGATGTTGACATACGCATTTCCCGTGTTGTGCATCTGAGGCAATAACAGATTCATATGAACCAGCACACCATCATGACCTTTCAAGTCCTTTGAAGTGGAAGAGGTGACCAGTACCCTGTATTTGCCATTGCTCAACTGACTGGTAGCAATGCTGTGACTGCGGGTGGCCCTGGCATCATCCAGTGTAACATCAGGCATTCCGTCAACGAGATTAAACTCGACATCATCGGGTAACGACACATCAAACTGGATGCCCGAAATCAGGTTCTTGTTAATCAGCGACACTTGCATATCCTCAACCCGAGCCGACTCTCCTCTGATATGCGACAAAGTGTCAAGCGTGAGATAGTAATCAGGCAAGACTTGAACCAGGCAGTTCGCATAGATGTAACTACCGTCAGTGGCAGAGGCTTTGATATAAGTCGTACCACCGGCAACAGCAGTCACCAAACCGGTATTATCCACCCTAGCGACAGAGGTGTTGCCCGAACTCCAATTTAACGTGGGATTGGATGCATTTTCGGGCTGGACATCAGCAATCAGTTGGAATGTGTCTCCGATATGCATCACCATGCTGCTCTCATTTAACGATATGGATGTAACATACTGTTTATTCACTGTCACCGTGCAAGACGCACTCAAATTGCTCCCATCGGTCGTGGTTGCTTTAATTGTAGTTGTGCCTACACCTTTTGAAGTGATAAATCCAATGGAGTCCACCGTAGCTACCGACGTATTGCTGCTAGTCCAATTCAGCACTTGATTCACAGCATCACTCGGCGTAATCGTCGCCGTCAATTGTGCCGTTTCGGGAAGCGTAAGCGAAAGGCTGCTTTCATTCAGTGTAATGCTCTTAATCCGTTTCACCACTTTTACCTGGCAGGATGCGCTCAAGTTGGTGCCGTCGGTCGTCGTGGCAGTAATTGTTGCAGTTCCCGGAGCAACGAGGGAGACAAGTCCATTATCTGACACTGTGGCAACAGCAGGATTGCTGGAGGTCCATGCCAATGTCTTATAGGTGGCATTGCTGGGCGTGACTGTTGCAGTCAGCTGGTAGGTGTCCACATCACCGATGTCAAGCGTTAAACTGGTCTTGTTTAATTGGACTGACGTCACAGGGATAATACTTACCGTCACATCGCATGAAGCACTTAAATTCGTGCCATCTGTCGTTGTGGCGGTGATGGTCGCAGTACCAACTGCGATGGCCGTCACAAGGCCCTCGCTATCAACCGTAGCGATAGAGGGATTGCTTGAAGACCAACTCACGGTTTGATTTGTAGCTACATCAGGAGTGATTGTCGCTATCAGTTTATAGGTTTGATTGACAATAAGGTCCTTTTCGGTCTCGTTCAAGGTAATATCCGAAACGAGGACATTGCCGTCAGCATTAACTCCAAGAATCTTATAAAAATTGTTCCAATAATAGGTGTTCTTATAGGTGCCTAGCACTTCATAAGGCACATAGAGCGTTGCGGTATTGTAGCAATTAAAGCAATCGCTGGATTCCATGACAGGAGGAACATCCGCACAACTAAATACAAATTCTAGCCCGTTGCAATTATAAAATGCTTGAGATCCCATAGCTGTGACCGAATTCGGAATGGTGATACTAGATAAACCAACGCATGATTTAAAGGCAGATGCACCAATCGTCTTTACCGCATTCCCAATAGTCACTGTTCTCAGCGTGGACAAACCCCACCCAAAAAACGCAGGAATTCTTTCGACCTCGTCATTTATAGTAATAGAGGATATTACAGTATTTGCAAATGGATTATCCGAAGAATTAAAATCCTCACATGAAGCCGCATTGAAATTCAATTCTACTAGTGATGTACAACCAGCAAACGCTCCTTTACCAACACTTGTAACCCCAATAGGTATGGTTACACTTGTCAATTCTTTTAAGTTTGAAACAAAATATGAAGGAATTCTTTGAACTTCATTTCCTATGATAACTGTCGATATATTTAGATTCTTAAAAGGGGTATGTGGTGAATAAAAATCCGCACATGCAACAGCATTGAAATTCAGCAGTTTCATGGAAGAGCAACCTTCAAAGGCAGATTCACCTATTGATTTAACGGAGTTGGGGATTGTCACGCTAGTCAGCCCGCTACAGCCCTTGAACGCATTATAACCAATGGAGATAACCGTATTTGGTATAAATACATTAGTAAGCCCGTTGCAATTATGAAATGCAGCATTCGTAATACTGGTTGTACCATCTCTTATTGTGATTTCGGTTCCATATTGCATAACTCCTTTATATTTATAAGCAACGAGTCCTGCGTATACTAGTCCATCAGGTTGATTTTCAAACCAAGCGGTACCACCGAACGCAGAATTATCAACAGATATCACGGAGTTCGGAATAACGATGTTCGCCAAATTAACACAATCCAAGAACGCTGAGTTGCCGATTGAGACTACTGAACTTGGAATTGTGACACTGTATAAATTTCCGCAATTATAAAACGCACCACCCCCGATAGAAGTGACCGCATACATTCTGCCATTGAAAGTAACTGACTCAGGAATCGAAATATCGCCACTATAATCGCTATATATGTCAGGAAAATCACTTTTAGAAGTCACTTGGGCATCATTTCCGACGATTCTATAATAGATTCCATCTACCTCGAAGTCATAGGCTTTCATTACAGAATTGCCGAATACCACACAGAGCATTAGGAAAAATAAATGAAAAAAACTATTAGTTTTCATTTGAAATGTCATTATTTATATTTTATTAATACAAGTTGTTAACATTTAATTATAGTTGTACTTCAATACCTCCATGTTTATCAGTCCTTAAGATCGTATTATGGCTAATTGATATAAGATATTTCAGTACATCTTTGTTAGGATGCTTATAAGAATTATTGGCACCAACAGATATTATACCCATTGCAATCTGATTATGTATCTTCAAGCTAGTTTTTCCACAAAAACCGCCATGATGAGGCACTATCAGAATGTGTTGTTTACTCTTATTCTCATTCATTTTGACATCGTAACATTGACCTAATCGAAGATCTCCAGAAAAAAGAGCCGTTTTCTCCTGACCCTCAAAAAAGAGCGCCAAACCACAAACATTTATATCTTTAGACATCGCACCCATATATAAGGAAACAAAATTTCCTCTAGCTTTTAGTCGCATTGGAGGCCAAAACAATCTATTATAAGATTCACTAAAAGGAAGAATACAATAAAAATTTCCACCTGCTGTTTTACGCAGTTCATCGAATACTCTATGAGATGTTGTCGATCTGGGGCGTGTACAATAAACTGAGGAGAAACATAATTTATATTCGTTTTCTCTATGAATTAAACAATGATAATGGTCAATATCCCAATGTGATACAACTAAAGTAGCTGGTTTGTCCTTGAGCCTCTTATTGTGATTATTCCATATTTCATCCGTTTTCTTCTTCTGATAATTAAGAGGAGAACCACAATCAAAGACAATCACAGTTTTTTCATTATCTCGCAGTTCATTCCAATTAGCCTGGCCAACATCAGCAACATATAAAGACGGTTTTTCTATCTCATCCATTCTGAGCTCTAAAACTGGCGAATAATCGATGTCAGAAAGATGATAGTTTTCGAATTCCTCAATCTCAATTTTAGATTGTTCCTCAGATGAGCATTTTTGCAATATCTCATTATAATCTGCATCTCTTGAAAAACAATAATGTCCTCCTATCACATAAGAGTCTTCTTCGATGTCAAATCTTAAATCTTTGTTTAATTTTAGTCTTTTAAGCTCCTCTATATTAAGCCGATAATAAGCATCATACTCAAGGCGTTGTTTCACCTTTATAGATTCTAAATGTAGGTAGGAAGCACTACTATACTTAAACTGCCCTTCAAGAACTTTTTGAAATCGCTGACAATCATTTGAGCTCCGAAAGTCTATGTATAAGTCTCTGCATCCATTTTTATATATGCGATGAGAATCTAGATAAACAATAATATCTGTATCAGAAGAAAGAGAGTTTGTGTCTTGTCTTTCCATGACTATACTTCACTACCCGTTGGCGGGATTAAAAAGTTAATAAAAAGATGTTTAAAAGATTTGCGTATAGAATTGATTTATAGCAATTTAGTGGTAAAAATCATTAAAGATAAATCACCGTATGCACAACTTGTTTGCAAATTTCGTAAGAATTCTTGGAGTATGCAAAAAATTCTCCCAAGATTTAGTGAATGACAAGGGCAATATGCCCAGGCGTGGGGTCGTCCCCAGGTTCGGCGACCTCGAGGTCATTGCCCTCAGTTTGACCGAGGAAACCATGTGTTATAACAGTGAGGGCTATCTGTTCGGCCAACTTGAGGATTATGCGCTCACTTAATTCCGACAACGGGTAATGTGTTATTTGGTTATAGTTTTTTGATTTTTTGAAAGACGTTTTATCCGAAAAGGTAGCGAAGTATTACATTGATAAACAAAGAGACGCAAGGCCTTGCGTCTCTTCGTGAGGAGAATAATAATTAGTTTAATTCGTAGTTTGAAATCACGGTTCGCGGCCCTCGATGATGGCCTCGGTGTCGTGGGCAATCATGTATTCCTCGTCGGTGAGGACTACCACTACCTTGACCTTGCTGTCGGGCGTGCTGATCTCGCCCTCCTTGCCGCGCCACAGGGTGTCGTTCAACGGCTCGTCAATCTTCACACCCAGGTATTCCAGGTTACGGCAGACGCGCTTGCGGGTCTGGTACTGGTTCTCGCCGACACCGCCGGTGAAGGCGATGATGTCCACGCCGCCGAGTTCAGCAGCATAGGCGCCGATGTACTTGAGGATACGCAGTTCGTACATGTCGAGAGCCAGTTGAGCGCGCTTGTCGTTCTTCTCCTCGGCAGCGTCAACGACGTCGCGCATGTCGCTGCTCAGTCCAGTGATGCCGAGCACACCGCTCTTCTTGTTGATGATGTTGAGCATCTCGGCCGGGGTGAGGTTGTACTTCTCCATGAGGAACAGCAGGGCACCCGGGTCAACGTCGCCCGAGCGGGTTCCCATCATCAGGCCCTCGGTGGGTGTGAGGCCCATCGTGGTGTCGATGCTCTTGCCGTCCTTGATGGCGCTGATGCTGGCGCCGTTGCCGATGTGGCAGCAGATGATGCGCTTGCCCTCGGGGGTAGTGCCCAGCATCTCACACACGCGCTGTGTAATGAAGCGGTGGCTCGTGCCGTGGAAACCATAGCGACGCACATGGTCGGTGGTGTAGTACTCCATGGGCAGGGGATACATATAGGCAGCCTTAGGCATCGTCTGGTGGAAGGCGGTGTCGAACACAGCAACCTGGGGCACGCCGGGCAGCACGGCCTCGATGGCCTCGATGCCAGCCATGTTCACGGGATTGTGCAGCGGGGCAATGCCGTAGCACTCGCGGATCATGTCCTTCACCTCGTCGGTGATGAGGACGCTGCGGCTGAACTTCTCGCCGCCATGCACCACGCGGTGACCTACAGCGTCGATTTCCTTCAGGTCCTTGATGCAACCGTACTCGGGGTTAACGAGGGCGTCGAGGATGGCCTTGATGGCGCCTTTGTGGTCGGTGAGGCCCAGGTCGATGTTCTTCTTGCTGCCGTCGTCAAATTTGAGTTTGATGAATCCGTCGGGCAGACCGATTTTTTCAACACCGCCCTCGGCGAGGGTCTTGTTCTCCTTAATCTCGATGAGTTTGTACTTGGCGGAACTACTGCCGCAATTCAATACTAAGATGTTCATATATTGAGTTTATTTTAAAAATTTTCAGTTTAATGATTTGAGCCAATTAACTGTTAACTCTTAACTCTAAACTGTTAACTGTTAACTGTTAACTCTTAACTGTTACCTGTTAATCGCCTGGTTGCAGGTCAGGATGACAGTGCGGTACACGTCGTCTTCGTTGCAGCCGCGCGACAGGTCGTTGACGGGAGCGGCAAGGCCTTGCAGCACGGGACCCACGGCCTTGGCACCGGCGATGCGCTGAACCAGTTTGTAAGCGATGTTGCCCACACCCAGGTCGGGGAACACAAGCACGTTGGCTTGACCGGCGATGTCGCTGCCGGGAGCCTTGCTGGCACCCACGCTGGGCACGATGGCTGCATCGGCCTGCAATTCGCCGTCAATCTTCAGGTTGGGGTTCATCTCCTTGGCCAGGCGGGTAGCCTCAATCACCTTGTCGACACGCTCATGCTTGGCGCTGCCTTTGGTCGAGAAACTGAGCATGGCAATCTTGGGATCGTCGATTTCGGCCAGAGCGCGTGCGGTGCGGTCGGCGCTCACGGCAATCTGTGCCAACTGCTGGGCATCGGGGTCGGGCACCACGGCGCAGTCGGCAAACACCATCACGCCATTGTGGCCGTAGGGAGAGCCCTCGGGCAGGAGCATCAGGAAGGCGCCACTCACGGTGCTGATGCCGGGAGCAGTCTTCAATACCTGGAAGGCGGCGCGCAGCACGTTGCCCGTGGTGTTCATCGCACCGGCAACCTGGCCGTCGGCATCACCGGCCTTGATGAGCAGGCAACCCAGGTACAGCGGGTCAAGCACCTTCTTGCGGGCGTCCTCGATAGTCACACCCTTGGCCTTGCGCAGTTCGTAGAACAGTTGCGCATATTTCTCGACGGCTTCGGCATCGTTGGGATTGATGACCGTAGCCTTGTCGATGTTGTTGAGCCCAAGTTCGGCGGCTTTGGCCATAATGTCGGCCTTGTCGCCAATGAATACCACGTCAGCAATGCCGTCGGCGATGATGCGGTCGGCAGCCGTCATGGTGCGGGGTTCGGTACTCTCGGGAAGGACGATGCGCTGCCTGTTGGCAATCGCGTTGCTTTTGAGTTTCTCAAATAAAGGTTCCATTGTTCTCTTGTTAGATAGTATTTTAGGAAAACTGATTGTTAATTGATTTCAATGCAACAAAGGTAGTGCTTTTTTTACAATTACTGCATATCAGTCAATATAAAAATCAGACAACCTGGACAAAGTTGTTGACAATCTTTACAACAATTGATGTTGTCAGTATTGTCTTGCTGAGTTGTCCAGGTTGTCTGATATATAGACTTAGCGCCTTAGCGGCTTAGCGTGAGGCACATTGTTGGGCAGTGTTACTCGCCGAGGATGGCTGCCACGCCGGGCAGGGTCTTGCCCTCGATGGCTTCGAGCATGGCGCCGCCACCGGTCGAGACGTAGGATACCTGATCGGCCAGGCCGAACTTGTTGACGGCTGCTACCGAGTCGCCACCGCCCACGAGCGAGTAGGCGCCGTTCTGGGTAGCCTCAGCCACATACTTGGCGATTTCGCCGGTGCCGTGAGCGAAGTTCTCAAACTCAAATACGCCCACGGGACCGTTCCACAGGATGGTCTTGGAGTCGAGGATAATCTTCTTCCAGTTCTCAAGCGATGCTTCGCTGGCATCCATGCCCTCCCAACCGTCGGGGATGTTGAAGATGTCAACCGTCTGGCGGTTGGCGTCGTTGTCAAAGCGGTCGCCGGCTACAGTGGCTACCGACAGGCTCAGGTTCACGCCTTTCTCCTTGGCTGCGGCGATGACGTTGAGAGCCTCGGGCATCAGGTCGTCCTCGTGCAGCGAGTCACCGATGTGGCCACCCTGTGCCTTGACGAACGTAAAGCCCATGCCACCGCCGATGATGAGGTTGTCCACCTTGTCGAGCAGGTTCTTGATAACCGACAGTTTGGACGATACCTTGCTGCCGCCGATGATGGCGGTGAAGGGATGCTGAGCGTTCTTCATCACGTTGTTGATAGCGGTAACCTCTTTCTCCATGAGGTAACCCAGCATCTTGTGGTCGTTGTCAAAGAAGTCGGCAATAACGGCGGTCGAGGCGTGACGGCGGTGAGCGGTGCCGAAAGCGTCGTTCACATACACGTCGGCATAACTTGCCAGCGTCTTGGCAAACTCGGTCTGGCGAGCCTTCATTTCCTTCTTGGCAGCGTCATAGTTGGGGTCGTCTTTCTCGATGCCAACGGGCTTGCCTTCCTCCTCGGGGTGGAAACGCAGGTTCTCGAGCAGCAGCACCTCGCCGGGTTGCAGGGCATCGGCCTGGCTCTTGGCGTCGGCACTGTCTTGAGCAAACTTCACAGGCCTCTCCAGGGCGGCAGCCACGGCACTGGTGATCTGGCTCAACGAGAGTTTATGGTTGATTTTGCCTTTGGGTTTGCCCATGTGTGACATGATGATCAGGGCTCCGCCGTCGGCGAGGATTTTCTTTAATGTGGGGACTGCGCCGCGGATGCGGGTGTCGTCGGTGATTTCACCTTTTTCATTCAGAGGCACGTTGAAGTCAACGCGCACGATAGCCTTCTTACCGGCAAAATTAAAATCATTGATGTTAGCCATATCAAAAAAATAATATTTATGTGATTTAATCTATTCCTTTCAAATGCAGGCTGCAAAGTTACGAAATTATTTGTACATAGCCGATTATTTGCAACAAAAAACGACGTGATGATTACAAAGCCGTATCTATGGCGTGTTTTGCGCTTCTGAACGCAGGCATAAACCATTCTTTTTATGGATTTCTGCTTGAATTCTATGGATATTATTGTCTTTTTGGGAATTTTAAGAAAAGAAAATGCGTGTCGTCACACATTTTTTCCTAATTTTGTCCACCTGTTAATCTTAACTGTTATGAAAGGAAATCCAATGAATAAAACAATGAGAACAATAACCATGTTGTTGCTGTCGCTGTTGGTGATGTCCTGCGGTGTGTTGAGTCGCAATGCAGATGACATCATCAACGATCTGCGCGATGCAAGACATGCCCAGTATGTCAATGTGGGTAGCGGACTGCTGGGGTTGGGGCGCCTGATATCGCCCTCCTTGGCTGACGCCGGCCTCGGCATCAATTCGGTGCAGATGCTTGACTTGAGCAAATGTAACCCGAACGTTCGCGATAAATTCCGCAAGCACCTCCAGAATCTCTACAAGAACCGCTATTATGAGGAGATTGTGACCAGCCAGCAGGGCTTTGACCACAGGACGGTGCTCATCCACCGCGATGGCCAGTATGCCAATGAGATCGTCATCGCCAATGCCAGTGACATGACCGATGTGATGGTGGTCATCAGCGGCCACATCAACCTCGAGAACCTGGAGCGAATCATCAACGACCAGAGCAACTACTTTGACCGGTAGTTGTTGAAAAGGGATGAGGATGTCGGGGGAGTGCCTGTGAGGTACATCCCGCTTGTTTTTGCGGTCAACCATCCCTCATTGTTTAATGCTAACCACCCGATGGAATGTCATCAATATTAACTATCTATAATATCAAGTAACATGAAAGAGAAGATTCAAGAGATTTTCAAGCAGCGTTTCGGCACTGATTCCGTGGTCTATGCCTCGGCTGGCCGTATCAACCTGATTGGTGAGCACACCGACTACAATGGCGGTTTTGTGTTCCCCGGAGCCATCGATAAGTATATCATGGCCGCCATCAATATCAACGGCACGGACAAGGTGCGCGTTTACAGTATGGACATGGACGCTTATTGCGAGTTTGGCCTCAACGAGGAGGACGCTCCCCAGGAGCAATGGGCACGCTACATCTTCGGCGTGTGCCGCGAGACCATCAAGCGCGGTGGCGTTGTCAAGGGCTTTGACACGGTGTTTGCAGGCAATGTGCCCCTGGGTGCAGGTCTGTCATCATCGGCTGCACTGGAGTCCTGCTTTGCCTTTGCCCTCAACGACATGTTCAACGAGAACAAGATTGACAAGTTTGAGTTGGCCAAGATCGGGCAGAGCACCGAGCACAACTACTGCGGTGTGAATTGCGGCATCATGGACCAGTTTGCCAGCGTCTTCGGCAAGAAGGACTGCCTGATGCGCCTTGACTGCCGCTCGCTCGAGCACGAGTATTTCCCCTTCCATCCCGAGGGCTACAAACTGGTGCTGCTCAACAGCAAGGTGAAACACGAACTGGTGGATTCGCCCTACAACAAGCGCCGCGAGTCCTGTGAGCGCGTGGCTGCCACATTGGGCGTTGAAACCCTGCGTGATGCCACCTATACCATGCTGGCCGACGTGCGCGACAAGGTGAGCGGCGAGGACTATCGCCGTGCCCGCTATGTCATCGGCGAGAAGCAGCGTGTGCTCGATGTGTGCGACGCTCTGGAGCGTGGCGACTACGAGACCGTGGGCCGCTGCATGTTTGAGACCCACGACGGCCTGTCGCGTGACTATGAGGTAAGTTGCGAGGAACTGGACTACCTCAACGACGTTGCCCGCGAGTGTGGCGTGACCGGCTCGCGCATCATGGGCGGCGGCTTTGGCGGCTGCACCATCAACCTGGTCAAGGAAGAGCGCTATGACAACTTCATTGCCACGGCCAAGGCGAAATTCAATGCGAAATATGGACATGAGCCCGAGGTGATCAACGTCATCATCAGCGACGGTGCTCACAAGGAGGATTAAGATGAAGAGCATCCGTATCGATACCCATGAGACAGAGCGTGGCGAAATCACCACCTACGAACTCATCAATGCCAGTGGAGCAAGTGTCAAACTCTCGTCCCTTGGTGCTGGTATTCTGGAAATCAAGGTGCCTGACCGTGATGGCAACCTCGCCGATGTGGTGCTGGGTTACAAGGACCTGAAGGATTACTTCTATGACGGCCCGTGTGCCGGCAAGGTGCCTGGACGTTATGCCAACCGCATCTGCAAGGGCCATCTCGACATCGATGGCAAGGTCTATCAACTCAACATCAACAACGGCCCCAACCACCTGCATGGAGGCCCTGAGAATTATGCCAACAAAATCTGGGACTGCGAGATGGACGGTGACACCGTGGTATTCTCGCTGGAGAGTCTCGACGGTGACGAGAACTATCCCGGCAACCTCACGGCACGCATCGCCTATACTTGGAACGATGACAACGTGCTCAAGATTGAACTGGGTGCAGTGACCGATGCGCCAACGGTAGTCAACCTCACCAACCACACCTATTTTAATATGGCGGGCGAGGATAGGGGAGGAACTGCCCTCGACCAGGTGCTGCAACTCAACTGCTCGCGCTACCTGCCCACCGACGACACGCTCATTCCCAGCGGTGAGATGGCCCCAGTCGAGGGTACGCCGATGGACTTCACCGAGCCTAAGGTCGTTGGCACGGACATCAAGCAGGACTTCCCTGCCTTGAACTACGGCAAGGGTTATGACAACTGCTGGATTATCGACGGCCACGAGGACGGCGACCTGCATCTGGCAGCCGTGCTGTGTGACGAGAAGTCAGGCCGCAAGGTCGAAGTCTGCACCGACCAGCCTGCTGTCCAGGTTTATACTGGCAATTGGCTCGGGGGGTGTCCTGTGAGCAAGAGCGGTAAGCAGTACCACGATTATGACGGTGTCGCCATCGAGTGCCAGGGCATGCCCGACGCTCCCAACCATGACAACTTCCCGTCACAACTCCTGCGTCCCGACGAAGAATATCGCCGCACCATTCTTTTTGACTTCAAAACAGTAGATTAAGTTTTAGGCAATAGGAATTGTACTAAAAACTTACAACTTACAACTAAAAAACTTACAACTTACAACTAAGTATAATGAAACCGACATTATTTGTGCTTGCTGCAGGTATGGGTAGCCGTTATGGTGGCCTGAAGCAACTCGACGGTCTGGGCCCTCACGGCGAGACCATCATGGATTACTCGATTTATGACGCTATCCACAGCGGATTTGGCAAGGTGGTTTTTGTGATTCGCAAGGACTTCGAGGCCGACTTCCGCGAGAAGATTTTATCAAAATACGAGGGTCATATCCCTGTTGAACTCGTTTTCCAGGGGCTGAACGACTTGCCCGAGGGCTTTACCTGCCCTGCCGAGCGTGTGAAACCCTGGGGTACCAACCACGCCTTGTTGATGGGTAAGGACGTCATCAACGAGCCTTTTGCCATCATCAACGCCGACGACTACTATGGCCGCAACAGTTTTGAGGTCATGGCCGCCGAACTCTCCTCACTGCCCGAGGGCAGCAAGGGCCACTACAGCATGGTGGGCTTCAAGGTGGGCAACACCATGAGCGAGAGCGGCACCGTGGCACGTGGCGTCTGCGAGACCCGCGACGGCCTGCTCACCGGTGTGGTGGAGCGCACGAGCATCGGCTATGATGCCGACCACAACATCGTCTTCACCGACGAGAACGGCGACGTTCAGCAGTTGGCATTCGATACCCCCGTATCGATGAACTTCTGGGGCTTTACACCCGACTACTTTGCCCACAGCGAGCGTTGCTTCGTGGACTTCCTCAAGGAGAATCTCGACAAGCCCAAGGCAGAATTCTTTATCCCCACGTTGGTCAATGAGTTGGTCAACACCGGCACGGCCCAGGTAAAGGTGCTCACTACCGAGAGCAAGTGGTTTGGCGTGACCTATGCCGCTGACCGTCAGGGCGTAGTTGACAAGTTTGCAGAACTGCATGCCACCGGCGTTTATCCCGAAAAGATGTTTTAAGGCAGAGGGATAAACAGTTTAAATCAAGGAAATTAGGCCTGTGAGCCATTGTCGCTTACGGGCCTTTTTTCGTGCCGTTTTGTCAGTTCGTCGTAAAATGTGTACCTTTGCAGAATGAAACGCGCCCAAAAACCACATGTCAAGACGCAGCAACCCAAGAAGTCATGGTGCACATGGTACCAAAGTCTGAGGGCCTGGGTAACTGATCTTGACCAGCAACAGCAGCAGCGTACTGTCGTCCCCAAAGAGGCCGATAAGACTGTCCGCCGCTGTTTGAACTGCTCACATGTCTATGAGGGTCGCGTTTGTCCGCAATGCGGTCAAGTGGGCAGTTGGGATCGTTACACGTGGCGACAGGCGTTGTTGAATTTTCTTGACATCTGGGGCTTGGGCAACCGGCCAATGTTCCGCACCCTGCGTGAACTTTTCTGGCGTCCCGGTTATATGGTGCGTGACTATCTGAATGGTCATCGCCAGTTCTATTTCCCGCCGTTTAAATTGTTGGCTCTGGCGGTGCTGTTCACCTTTGTGGTTGGTTGGCTGATGGGGATGCAGATGGAATCTATCTTCAGTGGCGTTAGCGATATCCAGATTGACCGGCTCACGGGCTTTGCCTATTTCTTCTCCAATGCAAGCATCGGCTTCTTGAGTATGCTATCCAAGCATCCGCTTTACGAATGGCTGTTTGTCGGCATGTTCATCGTTATCTGCATCTGGATTGGATTTCGCCGTGTCAGTAAGTATAACTTGGTCGAGACCTACATCTTTCTCATCTTTATCTTGTCGCAGTACCTGATCCTCAACCTTCCGCTCTCGTTTTTCAATGGCATCCACCACTTTGTGCAGGAGCATAGTGTACTCAAGTTTGGAAACGGGTTCTCCTTGACGAACTATCCGTTGATGGGATTTTTCGATGCCATGTCGACCCGTGTCATGAGGGTCTACAAACTCGCTTTGTGCCTCCTCGTGCTCCTTGACTTCCGCCAGTTTTATGGCTTGAAATGGAAATCAACGGTTTGGCGTTTGTCATTGTCGGCGGTTGTGATGATGGCAATACTGGGCGTGTTGCTCCTTTTGAGTGCTTTTGTCGTATTCTACAACGACGAGGACACGCGTCAGGCGTTCATCACTATGATTTCAATTTTCGTTCTTCTTGTGCTGTCTTTCTGGTGTGCAGCCAAGTATATGAATAAGAACAAGTCCCAGGTGCCCAAGTCGGTTATTTGGCTGTGCAGGGTTCTGATGTTATCGGTCATATGGGGCATTGGGATTTACTTTAGCGATAAATTCAATTTATTGGTTTCCATATTGTTGTTAGTGCTTGTTGCCGCTGTAAATATGGTCTGCAGCCTGCTACCCATTGTGGTCTACAAGCGCTATCACCGCTTGTGGCTGGCTTTCCTGCCTACGCTGCTCGTTATAGCAGTCGCGGTCATCGTGACAGTAGTTGCATAACAAAACGAGACGGGTTGTGGCCCGCCTCGTTTTGTTATGCAATATTGATGTGGTTATTTACGCCACAGGTAGTTGAGCACCAGCCAGCCGCCCACTGCTTGAAACAACATGCCGGGCCAGCCCAGTTTCCAGTCCTGGAGGGCACTGGCCAGACTGCCTGTCATAGCCCACTCAATCAGACCGCCGAACAACTGATAGGCGAGCACCACACCGATGAGTGCCAGCAGCGAGGCTCCTTTACTCTTGCTGGCCATCCAGGCAGAGGCACCAGCCAGCAGGATGCCCTTGATCATGATGATGGGCAGAGCGGCAGCGGGAGGCATGCCGAACAAGGCCGAGTTGACCAACGGTGACAGGATGGCCGTCAGCAGGCCCACGCGGAAGCCGAACTTATAGGCGGCAATCAGCGTGAAGAAGTAGATGGGCAGCATGATGAGGCCCCCCTGAGGAAACAGGTGGCACAACTGCGGCAACACAATGTTACCTGCGACAAACAACAGAGCGAAAATATAGGTGCGCATCTCGTGCCAACCCAATGAATACAGTCTAACTGCAGTAGCGTTATTTTCCATTTTGATGATATTTTAGTAGTTTGTCTGCAAAAGTAGGTTAAAAAGCGCATTTTCACAACTACTTGCCTTAAAAAAATCAATTTATCTCTTGTATTCAGGCAAAATAATCTACTTTTGTCCAGCAATTGAATTGACTGCAATAGAAATGGATGTGCTGTGGCGGATAGGGGAGCGCTTGCTGCGATGGGGAACACGTGCCCACTGCACGTTAATGCCATCGGTTTATCGTTCTTACAACCGCAAACCCTATCCCTGCCCTGTTGAGCAGAAATATCATGCCTCTGGACCTTATCAAGTTGCCTATCACACCATTGATGGCACACATGCTTTTATCCCTGATGTTGCGCAAGCCCAAACATTCCCTCTGGTGGTGATGGTCAATGGAACGGGATTGAAAGCGTTGGACTATGCCCCGGTGTTCGAGCACCTGGCCTCGTGGGGCTTCATTGTCATCGGCAATGACGACACCAGCGCGTGGGATGGCCGCTCGGCATTGGCCTCTCTCGATATTGCCCTCCGTCATCATGATGACAAGAGCAGCCCGCTGTTTCATCGCATCGACCCGCAGAGAATGGGCGTAGCGGGCCATTCACAGGGCGCTATCGGTGCCATCAATGCGGCATCGGCCGATGACCGATTCAGGGTGCTGTATGCCGCCAGTTGTCCACAGGCAACTCTGGCCCGAAGGCTGCGCTGGTCTTATTCTTTGGGTAGCATTCAAGTTCCCACCATGCTGACTGCCGGCACATGGTGGATTGAACGTCAGATTTCGCCTCTTGATTCGGTGAAACGCATAGCCAGTGAACTGCCGGATTCAACCCCGATGGTGATGGGACGCCTCAAGGGCATAGAGCACCGTTATGTCCTTCATCAGGGTGATGCCTACATGACCGCCTGGCTGCGTTATTGGCTGGCAGATGATGCTTTGGCTGCCCCTGCATTTTGTGGCGACAGCCCCGAAATCCTGAACAATCCCCGTTGGCAGGATGTAAGGATTGCCCTCAAGTGAGTTTGCCTCACTGGTTCCTCTCAATAGAATATTACTGGCCCATGATGCCGTTCCACACAGCGTTGCGCAGTGTGCCCGCTTCGTCGTCGCAGCGGTATTCCCAATACATCGCTCCGCGCAAGCCTTTCTCTTTGATGAACCGGCATTTCCAGCCGAGCGATTCGGCATCCTCGTAGGTGCACACCATCTCTCCCTCCTTGACCAGATAGGGCACCTTGGCATCATCGTCCCACATGCGGGTTACATCGTCGCGCTTGACGAGAGCGCCATATGCCGTATCGCCGAATCCCTTGACCGAGCGGCCGTAAAAAGGCACGCCAAGCACCAGTTTGTTGATGGGCACTCCGGCATCGAGATGTGCCTGCACGGCTTCTTCGGCCGTCACGCGGCCCGACATCTCGCTGCGATAAAGCGCCGCGTGATGATAGGGTGGGTTGCCCACGTCATACATCATGATGTTCACCAGATCCACATAGGGCTCAATCGCCTTGAAATCTACAAATTTGGCATCGGCAATCGTGGCGCATGACAGCAGGTAATCTTTACCAAGGGCTTTGCGCAGTTCACGCATCAGTAGCGTAAAGTTGTCGATGTCGGCAGGTCTGGCAGTGATTCCCGCCTCGCTGCAACTGGGGTATTCCCAGTCGATGTCGATGCCATCGAGGTCATATTCCTTAACGATGCGCTTGCAGTCACGGGCAAAAGCCTTGCGGCGCTGGTGTGTGGAGGCCATCTCGCTGAAGCCGCCTGCCGTCCAGCCTCCGATGCTCAGCACGATATAAATCTTGTGGTCTTTCTTCAACTCCACCAGTTGGCGCAGCCGCTCCGGATACTGGACAATCACTCCGTCATAGGTCTCGTTCACCTTGCCGAAAGCATAGTTGATATGGGTCAGTACCGAGCAGTCGGGGAGTTCCTTGAACTCGTTCCATCCCGTCACATAGGCTGCCACGACAGGCCCGTCATCCTTGTGCTTGCCTGCCCACATTGGCATCATCAGCGCCAATAAACACACCAATACCAATACTCTCCTGCTCATCATACGATTAGTAATTCATTCTATCGACCAAAGGTACATCATTTCTCTTGACATTCATCCGTTTTTTGTCCTTTTTCGCAGGAAAAAATGTGATGCACTTGATGTGATACTTTTTTAATAATGAATATTTACTTTATTTGGTCGTTAGTTCAAGAAATAGTTGTACCTTTGTGGGTTGAAATGCAGTGCTCAGGTCATGGGTTATACCTGACATGCTTTCAATTTATAACTGATAATGACAAATTATTTTAAGGTTACTATATAATTTTCTATTTTATGGCAGAAACAAAAAAATTGTTCGACCAATTCGCGCCTGTCACTCCTGAGGAGTGGCGTGCCAAGGCCGAAGTTGACCTGAAAGGGGCCGACTTTGAGAAGAAAATGGTTTGGCGGACAAACGAGGGTTTCAATGCCCAGCCGCTGTATCGCAGCGTGGACATTGCTGACCTGAAGCAGACCAAATCACTCCCCGGTGAGTTCCCCTATGTCCGCGGAACCCGCTACAACAACGACTGGAAGGTGCGCCAGAACATCGATGTTGACGATGTGCAGGCCGCTAACGCCAAGGCTGTCGAGGTGCTCGGTAAGGGCATCAACTCGATTGGCTTCCACATGCATGGTAGTGATGTGGACCTGGACGCGCTCCTCAAGGGCATCGACCTTCCCGCCTGTGAAATCAACATCATGTGCTGCCCCAAGTGCGCGGTCAAGTATGCCAAGGAACTTGTTGAACTCTGCAAGAAACTCGGCTGCGAGGATACCTTCGTAGGCTCGATTACCTTCAACCCGTTCAAGCGTACCTTCAAGCACGGTGAGCCCTTCCCTGGCGACATCGTTGCCATGGCTACCGAACTGATGAATGTCGTGAAGCCCGTCGCTCATCTGCGCGTGTTCAGCGTTGACTCGCTTGCATTGAACAATGCCGGTGCCTACATCTATCAGGAACTGGGTTACGCCCTGGCTTGGGGTGCCGAGTGGATGGCCATGATGACCGAGGCCGGCTTCACCGCCGACGAGGTGGCCAACCGCATCAAGTTCAACATGGGTGTATCGACGGTTTACTTCATGGAGATTGCCAAGTTCCGCGCCGCTCGCGAACTGTGGGCTCTCATCGTGAAGCAGTTTAACCCCGCCAACGACTACTCGTGCATGATGAATGTCAATGCCGAGACCAGCCGCTTCAACCAGACGCTCTACGACAGTTATGTGAACCTGCTCCGCAGCCAGACCGAGGCCATGAGTGCCGCCCTGGCATGTGTAGACTCTATCGTCGTAACTCCGTTTGACGCTCCTTACAAAGTGAGTGATGACTTCAGCGAGCGTATCGCCCGCAACCAGCAGATCCTGCTCAAGGAAGAGAGCCACCTCGACAAGGTCGTTGACCCCGCCGGCGGTTCCTACTATGTGGAGATGCTGACCAAGAACCTCGCCGAGCAGGGTTGGAAACTCTTCCTCGACGTCGAGGACAAGGGTGGCTTCAAGGCTGCGCTCGAGAGTGGCGACATTATCAATGCCGTTAACGCTACCGCCAAGGAGCGCTTCGACAAGGTGGCCAAGCGCCGTGAGCAGTTGCTGGGTACCAACCAGTTCCCCAACTTCACCGAGAAGGCTGCCGACAAGGCCGACGCTTGCAAGGAGTGCAACTGCCACTGCAGTTGCAATCACGAGGAGGTCGAGGGTGCCGTGACGCTGAATACCAAGCGCCTGGCTACGCAGTTCGAGGAGGTTCGCCTCGCTACCGAGCACGCCGCCAACACGCCCAAGGTGTTCATGCTCACCATCGGCAACCTGGCCATGCGCCTCGCCCGTGCCCAGTTCAGCGACAACTTCTTCGCTTGCGCTGGTTATGAACTCATCGACAACAACGGCTTCAAGACCGTCAAGGAGGGTATGGATGCCGCTATGGAGAAGAAAGCCGACGTTGTTGTGCTCTGCTCCAGTGATGACGAGTATGCCGAACTCATTCCCGAGGCTGTGAAGGAACTTGATGGCCGCGCCGAACTCGTGCTTGCAGGTCCCGAGACCGACGAATTCAAGGCAATGGGAATCACCAACTTCATCAATGTACGCACCAATGTGCTTGCTACGTTAAAAGCCTTCAACGCTAAACTTTTAAAATGACGAGACGACTATGAGACCGAATTTTAAGAATATAGATATTGCCAATGATGCTTTTAATGTAAAGCACAATCCCCTGCCCAAGGGCGAGGTGTGGAAGAATGCCGAGTTGATCGACATTAAGCCCATTTACACTCATGAGGACATCGAGGGTCTGGAGCACCTGGAGTTCGTTGCCGGTATTCCTCCCTTCCTGGGTGGCCCTTACTCGCTGATGTATCCGTTCCGTCCGTGGACCGTTCGTCAGTACGCTGGTTTCTCGACCGCTGCCGAGTCCAACGCCTTCTATCGCCGCAACCTGGCATCTGGCCAGAAGGGTCTGTCAGTAGCATTTGACCTTCCCACCCACCGTGGCTACAACGCCGACAACCAGCGCGTGGTCGGTGATGTCGGCAAGGCTGGTGTGTCCATCTGCTCGGTAGAGGACATGAAGGTGCTCTTTGACGGCATCCCCTTGAACAAGATGTCCGTGTCCATGACCATGAACGGTGCCGTGCTGCCCATTATGGCGTTCTACATCGTGTCAGGTCTGGAGCAGGGTGCTAAACTCGAGGAGATGGCCGGTACCATCCAGAACGATATTTTGAAGGAGTTCATGGTGCGCAACACCTACATCTATCCTCCCAAGTTCTCGATGCAGATTATCGCCAGCATCTTTGAGTACACCTCGAAGTATATGCCCAAGTTCAACTCGATTTCGATTTCGGGCTACCACATGCAGGAAGCCGGTGCTACCGCCGACATCGAGTTGGCTTACACCCTGGCCGATGGTATGGACTACATCCGCACGGGTGTCAATGCCGGTCTGTCGGTTGACGCTTTCGCTCCTCGTCTGTCGTTCTTCTGGGGCATCTCGATGAACTTCTTTACCGAGATTGCCAAGATGCGCGCTGGCCGTCTGTTGTGGGCCAAGATTGTGAAGAGTTTCGGCGCCGAGAATCCCAAGTCGATGTCGCTGCGTACCCACAGCCAGACCTCTGGTTGGTCACTGACCGCCCAGGATCCCTTCAACAACGTGGGCCGCACTTGTATCGAGGCTATGGCTGCCGCCCTGGGTCATACCCAGTCGTTGCACACCAACGCCCTCGACGAGGCTATCGCACTGCCTACCGACTTTTCGGCTCGTATCGCCCGTAACACCCAGATCTACATCCAGCAGGAAACCTACATCACCAAGGTCATCGATCCTTGGGCAGGTTCCTACTATGTAGAGGCTCTGACCAACGAACTCGTGCAGAAGGCATGGGCTCATATCGAGGAAATCGAGAAGTTGGGCGGTATGGCCAAGGCTATCGAGACCGGCGTGCCCAAG
>ONRP01000026.1 GCA_900320245.1 uncultured Prevotellaceae bacterium | reverse complement strand
GAAACTCTTCGGCGTACGTCCCGAGGTTCGTGCCATCCACGCCGGTCTGGAGTGCGGTCTGTTCCTGAAGGCCCGTCCCGACATGGAGATGATTTCCTTCGGTCCCACGCTGCGTGACGTTCACTCGCCCGCCGAGCGCTGCCACATCCCCGCTGTTGACAAGGCCTGGAAGCAGGTTCAGAACATCCTCAAGGTCATTGCCGAGGAGAGCAAGTAATTTATTTGAGTTTCAAGTCTCTAGTCCCTAGTTTCTAGTTGCACCAGCAAACAAGAGACGGGAAACTAGGGACTAGAAACCAGGGACTAGAAACTAATAAAAGACAATGGAAATTACAGGTAAGATTATTCAGAAACTGGAGCCGCAGAGCGGCACTTCCAAGGCAGGCAATGCGTGGAAGAAACAGGAATATGTGCTGGAGACGACCGACTCGGCCTACCCCAGGAAGGTGAAGTTTGACTTCTTCGGCGAGCGTGCCGACCAGTATGTCTTTGAGGTGGGTGATGTCATCACGCTGAGTTATGACATCGAGAGCCGCGAGTTCAATGGCCGCTGGTACACCGACATCCGCGGTTTCAAGGCCGTGAAGGTGGATCCCGCCGCTGCCGGCGCCGGTGCTCCCGCTCCCTATCCTGCCGCTGCCGGAGGCCCCGCTCCTGCTCCCGCCCCCGACGCAGGCATGGCCCCCGTTGCCGACCAGCCGCCTTTTGACCAGCCTGGCGCCCCCGACGATCTGCCCTTCTAAACTGAAGACGGCACTATATGATAATGAACGAGGGAGATGCACAACCATGCATCTCCCTCGTTCGTGTTTATCGTTCAATCAGCAGAACGTTTACCAGGAGCCAGTGAGGACGAAACTGATCAGTGCCGTCACATCGACAAATGCAGTAATTTTTAATAGTACAGCGAGGCTCGCTATATGGCGACGATGAGGCATTGGCCGTCGTGGTACTGCACGGTGAGCAGGCCCATGCCGTGGAGGGTGACGACGGTCTGCATGGCGGTTTCCTCGCTGATGTGGGCCAATTTCATATAGCCCTCGAGGGTGATGCCGCCGTGGGTGTCCAGGTAGTTGAGCAACAACTGCTCGCGCTCGCTGTAGACGATTGTACCGTTATCCTCCTGCTCCTCGTCGCTTGCCGTGGCGTTTTTCATGATGTGCTCGTGCAGGCGGCTGGCGAGCACGTTCTCGTCGGCGACACGGAAATAGACGTGCCAGTTGCCGTTGTCGTCGGGGGCTTCGACGGGTTTTTCGTCGGCCTCGGCGATGTCGGCCTTGACAACCGACTTGCCATTGACGTTAAAGACCTTGAAGGCCACCTTCTGCTCGGGGCGGCAATACATCTGTGCAGCCGTCTCGATCATGTAGATTTCCTCCTCGCTGCGCACGCCGGCAATGTTGCCGTTGTCCTTGACACCGATGAGCAAGTGCCCACCGCTGTTGTTGGCAAAGGCGGCGATGGAGCGGGCAATCTTGCGGGCATCGGTGATCTGGTATTTGAAATCCTGATGCTCGTGTTCGCCCTCGAGGATGAGGTCTTGTATGTAATGGCTCTTCTTGGTCTTCATTTTCTTCTTATTTTGCCTCACGCTAAGACGCTAAGTTTTAAAAGTAAGGTAGCATGATTCTCACACAAAATTATATATTAAAATGCTTAGCGACTTAGCGCCTTTGTGTGAGATTGTTAAAGGTTAACGTGGGTCGTCCACGCCAGGCTCCTGCGGGATGGGGGTGCCGTCGAGCACCGCACGCAAGTAGGGCTCGATTTTCTGGGCATACCACCAGAATCCGATGTCGGTCAGGTGGATGCCGTCGACGGTGCCCTCGTTGTTGGGGCCGTAGAGGTCCTTGCAGGTGATATAGTACAGGTTGTTGGGGTTGTCCTGCTTGAGTTTCAGGTAATTCTTGTGGTACTCGTTGTTCTTTGCCGGCAGGTACTCGCTGTAGAAGCCGCTGTACTTGGCATAACTGTACATCTGTCCCTCGACCATGAAGATGGGCACCTCGGGGCGCAGGGTGCGCAGGATGTTGACAAAGCCGTAGGTCAGCGTGTCGCACATGTCCTTGGTGCAGTTGGGAATGGGGTCCAGGATGTAGGCCGCCACGTCAGGAATAGACGCCATCGCGCGGGCCATGCAGGAGTCCATCTTGCCCTCACCGCTGAAGCCCAGATTCACGCACTCCACATCCAGGTCCCTCTGGATGATGCTCGTAGCCACCATGCCGGGCCGGCAGGCGCAGCCGCCCTGCAGGATGCTCGTGCCGTAGAAGACGAACTTCTTGCCCACGCGGGGCGAGTTGAGCACGGGCTGTGTGAGCACGGCAGTGCTGTCAACGCCGATTTCAATCCACCTCACGCCGTCGTACAGGGGCAGGTAGAGCATGTACTCATGCATCTTGCCGTCGAGCCGGTCGACGTAGACCTTGCTCTGGATGGAATCCTGACGGGGACGGATGTCGTTGTCGATGCGCACCGGACGGTTGCAGTTCACGAACTGCCAACTGTGGGTATCCTCGTCCCAGATGTAGAGGTCGGTGCCCTTGATGCCGGTGTCGGCCATGTGCATCATGTGCATGTTGGTCAACAGGTTGTAACGCACGGCGATGGCCGTCGAGTTGGTGGCAAAGCGGAATCCCTTGCCACTGGTGCAGTAGGCACGGTCCCACAACGTGGGGCGCACACTGTCCTTGAAATTCAACGGGATGCGCGATGCCAACGTACGGTCAAAGGCCCAGTTGATCAGGCGGTAGTTCATGGCGTCCACATAGCGCAGGGTATCCTTATCGGTGAAGTCCTGGGCCCGCAAGGCCGCGGGCAAGATGGCGACCAGCATTATCGCCAGGGCTGAAAGTCTCATCATCTGTTTCATAGTCGGTATCTTGAAAATTGGATGTTTTACAGGACATTGAGGAGTTTAATGGCCTCCAGGCGACCGCTGTTGAGCAGCGTGGGATAGTGGGCGTCGCTGTTGACCACCACTGGGGCGTTGAAGCGCTTGAGCATCCCGAAGTACTTGAGGTTGGGATAGAAGCGGTTGCGCTGCAGCCAGGCCTTGGTGTTGATTTCGATGGTGTAGTGGTGGTCCATGATGTTCTCGAACAGGTCGATGACCAGTTTGTCATACCAGGGCTCCTCGTCGATGCCGTCACGGTACTGGCTGGCATTGAAGCCGATCTTGTCCATGTGTCCCACGATGTCGAATCCGCCCTCGTCGACCATGGCCATCATCTGCGAGAAGAACGTCTTGACGACATACTCGATGTCGCCGCCGAAGTGCTTGGACATCCGCACCTTGAAATCAGAGAACTTGCCGTCGATATCGACCATCTCGCTGGGATTATCGATGGCGGGGATGAAATGCACCGAGCCGATGCGGTAGTCCAGGGGCATCTGCCTGAAATAGTCGCTGGCAGGGCCGTCGCCCACGCTCACGTAGTCAATCTCCATGGCCGTGTAGAGCGCGATGCGGTCACCATAGGCGCTGCGCAGGCGTTCCATCTCGTCGAAGTACTGCTGCACCTGTTCGCGGCTCATGTTGCAAGGGCTCTCGACCGAGATGGGCGAATGGGGCGTGAAGCCCAGATGGGTAAAGCCCAGGGCTATCGCCTCGGTGACAAATTCCTCCATCGGAGCATGTCCGTCGCAATACTGCGAGTGGGTGTGCAGGTTATATAGGTCTGTTTGTTGGGTTATTCGCTTGAAATCAAACATGATAGGTCGTGTTAAAACATTTTGGCAATGTGGTCGATGGGAATCATCTGGATGATGGTTTTCCCGTCAGGGGTGTAATTGGGCTCCGGCAACCGCAACAGGTCGGCGACGATGAGGTCCATCTCCTCCTGCATGAGGGTGCGGCCCGCGGGAATGGCCGCCGAGCGCGCCACGGTGAGCGCCAAGTGCTCGAGGATGCGCTTCTTGAGCGGCATGCCGCCGTTTTCGACCGACTCGATAATCTGCTGCACCATGGCGGCGGCATCCACCCCGTCGAGTCCGGCGGGTATCGCGTTCACCGCCCAGTCGTTGCCACTCATGCGCGACAGAACGAAGCCCATCTTTTCCATCTCGGGCAGCAGACCCTCGAGGGTAACGGCCTGAGCAGGACTCAGGTGGAGCACTTCGGGAAAGAGAATGGTCTGTGAAGACATCGAGCCCGAATGGATGCGCCCGATGTAACGGTCAAAGAGGATGCGCACGTGAGCCCTGTGCTGGTCGATGACCATCAGTCCCGACTTGGCGGGCGACAGGATGTAGCGCCCCTTGAGTTGCAGGTAGGCCGTCTGCACGTTGGCCGCTGGGGCCGTTACAGAAACATCGGCAACCGCCGGTTCTTCCTCAAAGGGCAAGGACGCCTGTTGCTCGTCGGTGCTCTCGCGCTTCTTGCGCTCGAAGTTGGCATACAGTTCGTCCCAGTTGCTCACCGACGCCGCATGCTGTCGCGGCTGACTGCTGCCCTGGGACTTGAACGGGTTATAGGCCGTGTCGACGTCTATTTCGGGACGATGGACCTCGACATTGCTGCTGTAGGCCGGAATGGTCGGTGCGTCCTGTGTGTCGAAATCGATGGACGGCACCTCGCTGAAGCGTCCCAGCGTCTCCTTGACGCCGGCAGCGAGAATCTGCCAGATGGGCATCTCGTCCTCGAACTTGATTTCGGTCTTGGTGGGATGGATGTTCACGTCGATGGACTGCGGGTCCACATTGAAGCGCAGGAAATAGTTGGGCTGCTCCCCCTCGGGGATGAGTTGCTCGTAGGCCGACATCACCGCCTTGTGGAAGTAGGGATGCCGCATGTAGCGCTCGTTGACGAACATGAACTGCAGGGCATTGCGCTTGCGGGCATTCTCGGGTTTGCCGACGTAGCCCTGTATCTTGACCAGCGACGTGTCGATGTCCACGGGGAGCAACTGCTGGTCGATGCTGTTGCCCATTAGGGCCGCTATGCGCTGGCGGAAGGTACCCTTCATCAGTTTGTACATCACGTTGTCGTTGTGGATGAGCGTGAACTCCACTGCATAGTTGACCAGGGCCAGTTTCTCGAACTCCTTGACGATATTGCTCAGTTCCACCTGGTTGGACTTGAGGAAACGGCGGCGGGCAGGGACATTGAAGAAGATGTTCTTGACCATGAAGTTGCTGCCCACGGGGCACATGTCGGGCTCCTGGCTCTCACAATGCGAGGCATTGATGACCAGGCGCGTACCCAGTTGCGCATCGTGCCTGCGCGTGCGCAGTTCCACCTGCGAGATGGCGGCTATCGATGCCAATGCCTCGCCTCGGAATCCCATGGTGTGGAGGGTGAACAGGTCCTCGGCATTGCGTATCTTGCTCGTGCTGTGACGTTCAAAAGCCAACCGGGCATCGGTCTCGCTCATCCCCACCCCATCGTCGATGATCTGGATGAGGGTGCGTCCCGAGTCCTTGAGGATAATCTGGACGTGGGTCGCCTGGGCGTCGATGGCATTCTCGACCAACTCCTTGATGACGCTGGCAGGACGCTGTATGACCTCGCCTGCTGCAATCTGGTTGGCTACCGAATCGGGAAGCAGTTTAATCACATCACTCATGGCATCATTCAACTTTGAGGGTTTGAGTATCTGTAGCCTGAACACTGGTATTGGCATTGCTGCCGGCACGTCGCCTGGTGCCCCCCTCGACCGACTGCCACAGTTGCCGCTGCTCGTCGCTCAACTCAAAGATATCGTCGGGCGACTGGGGGCGCAGCAATTCATACCACTTGAACTGCGGCAGGTAGAGGTCGGCCTTGCGGGCCAGGTACAGCGGAGTAACCTTGCCCGAGACTTCGGGCCACATGACGATGCGGTCCACCTCCTGCTTGGCCTTGAGGTTCAGGCGCATGTAACTGGACTCGGCATTGACCATCTTGTTGTAGGTGGAGTCTTTCTCCTCGGGGAACATGATGACCTGCACGTTACCGTCCACGTCGAGTTGCCGCAGTTCCTTGTTCTCGAACCAGGCCTTCATCTTCTTGCCGCTCAACTGGTCATAATAGATTTCGCCCAGGTGCTCGGCCATGAAGCCGCCCGTGGGCAGCGTGGCCCAGTCGGCAGCGCTGTCGTTGAGGTGGATATTGATTTCGTCGCCGAAGATCTGCCTCTCCAGGTTCCAGACCACGGCATGGCGATACATATTGATGATGGTGTCGGCCTCGCTCAACTGCAGCGAGTCGCAGATACCCTGGATGTCGTTGCGGTAGAAGCGCACCTGGTTGAAGGCCTTGAGGACCCTCACCGAATCGTTGACCGAATCGTTGACGACGTGGTTGATGAGCGTGCACAGCGTGTCGGCATGCAGGTAGATTGTATCCTTCTGCGAGAACTCGCGGGCACGGGCCCGCTTGGTGACATAACTGTAGTGGACGTTGTCGTCGTGGTAGCCGTAATCGCCGTCAAGGATCACCTTGTTGCTCGGGTCGGTGATGATGACATTGCCGCGGGCTTCACCATAGTTGCGTGTGCGGTTGTAGTAGACGGTGTCGCCCTCGAGCGTCTTGCCGTCCTTGGCTGTGATGAGCGAACGGTTATAGAGCGTGGCATCGTCGGCGCTGGTGTTGTACCAGCCGCTGGTCGTGTTGATGGTGTTGCTGTCGCTCACGATGAGCGTCTGGCTCGAGATTTTAGCGATATGGCTCAGGGTGTTGTAGTCGAGCAGGTCGGTGAACATCTCGTAGCGGTCGTTGACCAGGTGGACGTTGCGCGAGAACTCGGCCTGCTTGGTGTCGAGTTCGTAGCGGCCGTACTGCGAGGTCAACTCGGTGTTGTTGCGGTTGTCGACGATGGTGCCGCCATCGAAGTAGTAGCCCACGTTGGAGTTGATTTCGTAGTCGAGGGCATCGGTGAGCAGCGTGGTGCTGCGGTTCTCGAGACGCACGTTGCTGCGCAGTTCGGCAACGCCCTGTTCACCGTAGTAGTGGAGCACGTCGCTGTAGACCCACAGCGTGTCGCCCTGGGTCATGCGCACGTTGCCGAAGGCGTCGAGCGAACTGGTCTCGGCATAGAAGTAGGCACTGTCGCAGAACATATACATGTCGCCGCGCCTGAACCTGACATTGCCCTTGAGCACCTGATAGTCACGGCTGATGGCCTCGTTGGCCCTGAGGATGTCGGCATTCTCGAGAAATACCTTGTTGCTCTGGTTGCGGTTGGCCTTGGGAATCTGGGGGGTGATGCGGCTCACCTTGGGGCCCTTGGCGCCCTTCTTGGCGGCCTGCGGCGACTGCGGATTAGTGGGTCGCTTGGCCGTCGAGGTCCTGGTGACCGTAGTGCGCGGCTTGGTGCCACGTGGCGACTGCGCCCACATGACCGGCGAGATGAGCAGTGCAAACACACAGCATGCCGCAACGACATGGCGCCAACAGGCCTTGCTGTCGCCTGTGGTGTCATGGCGCTGATAGCGCTTGTCGCGGGATGCTGACATGGGAATCAGGGATTAATGCCTAGAAATCAGTAACTGCCGGTTGCCGGAAAGTTATTTTCCTGTCTTCAACCAGTCGTACTCGAACTCACAGTTGCGCCATCCCTCCTCGATATAGACGTAGACGCTCTTCTGCTTCTGCTCTACCCACTTGTGGATAATCTTCTCCTTCTCGGCAGCCTCGCACATGTCCTTGATGATCATGTAGTCCTCGGCAAGGTCGGCCTTGTGGCCATCGATGCGCTTCACGAGTTTGACGATGGCGACCTGCTCGCGGCGGGTCTTGGGGTTAATCATGACGAACGGCTCGCTGATGTCGCCGGGCTGCATGTCGCGGATTTTCTTGCCCACCTCGGCGGGGAGTTCAGCCATCTCGAAACGGCTGCTGTGGGTGTTCTCGTTGAGCATGTGGCCGTTGTTGTTGCGCGAATCCTTGTCCTGGGAAACAAAGAGAGCCATCTCGTCGAAGGTCTTGTTGCCGGCAATGATGTCGTTGCGCACCGAGTCCAAACGGTTGACGGCGTCGATGAGGTCCTTGTCGCTCACCTTGGGACGGAGCAGGATGTGACGCGTGTTGATGCGGTCGCCACGCCTCTCGATGAGTTGGATGATATGGTAGCCGTCGTCGGTCTCGACAATGTTGGACACGCGCTTGCTGTCGTTCAGGTTGAAGGCTGCCGTGGCATACTCGGGCAGCAGCACCGAACGGCTCTGGAAACCGGTCTCGCCGCCATAGACGGCCGTGGACTGGTCCTGGCTGTAGAGGATGGCCAGCGTCGAGAACTCGCGCTCGCCGCTGTTGACCTGCTGGGCATAGTCGCGCAGACGTGCCTTCACCTCGTCAATCTCCTGCTGGGGAATGACGGGGTTGATGGTGATGATCTGGGTCTCGACCTGCAGGGGGATATAGGGCAGCGAGTCCTTGGAGATATTGTTGTAGAAACGGCGCACGTCGGCGGGCGTGGCCTTGACATTCTTGGTCAGTTCGCTCTGCACCTGCTGGATGCAGTACTGCTCGCTGTACATCTCGTTGAGTTTCTCGCGCAGGCGCGGCAGCGGCATGCGGAAGTACTCCTCCACCTTCTCCTTAGAGCCCAGGTTGGCGATAAAGAGGTTGATGCGGTTCTCCACCTCCGAGGAGATGGCACTGGGCTGCACCTCGACGGTGTCGATGCGGGCCTGGTCCAGGAAGAGTTTGTCAATCGCCATCCTCTCGGGGATGACACAATATGGATTACCATCGATGGGCACGCGCTCATAGAGGGCCTGCTGGTATTGTTCCTCAATCTCACTCTTGAAGATGGGCTCGTCACCGATTACCCATGCAACTTCCTCAGCGACATTGTTTTGTGCCATGCCAGCCAGGGCCATCATGACAAATGCCAATGCTGTAAAAAATCTCGATTTCACGTCTATTTTCGTTTTAGTTCCTTTCAAACTGACAAAGGTAGTGCAAGCCGAACACAACGCCAAACAAATAAACATTTTTTATGTTTTTTGTATTGGCATTGTTGAGGCGAAGCCTACCTTGCCCGAGGATGCGTAGCACCGCAGGGCAAGGTCGCAAAAAATGGCGACCTTGCAAAATCAAATGACAAAATGTTTGTTAAAACCACATGCGCCCCTGCCGCCAATACCAGGCTCCTGTTTTTTTGGAGATCGCTCGCACCGCTCGCGAGAAATCAAAAAAAATCTATCTTTTTCTGCTCGCTACGCTCGCAGTTTAGAGGGCTGACGCACTCCTTTTTCTGGTCGGCGGATTAGGCGATTTAAATGGATTTGGGGCTTCCGTCAATAAAAAAGACAACTATAACAACTCAAAACAACTGTTATTTATTTGTTGTTCGTGTTTTTATAGTTGTCTTTTAAACAACAGAGCGCTGGCTCCTATAGACTGCGAGAAAAGCGAGCAAAATTTAAACTCTTATCTCACGACGATTTTTCATAAATTTGGTGGCGCCTCAGCCATTGATGCAAGCGTCATGGCATTCGGCTTACACAAATTTTTTTGCCCTGGTGGATGTAGATGCCCGGAGTAGTCGGTACCTCGGAGCCCACAGCGCGGCCCATGAGGTCATAGTAGCACGGGTCGAGTGGGCGGCGCGCCTTGTCGGCATCCACCTCGTCGATGGCAGTCATTGCATCATCACGATAGCGCATGCCCTTGTAGATGATTTGGCCGTCCTTCACCACATGACTCAAGCCGCACCATTCCTGATAGTCTGCCTCGGGGTCAGGGCGGCATGTAAACGGAGTCAGCAGGTCACCCATATCATAACTGTCAAAGCCTATGCCCTCGACAATATAAGCCAAGGGTTCGCCTTCATCACCCATAATGACCCAACGGCGACAGGAAACGCCCTCAACCTCAACCGGGTCAACTTCATAGAAATTATCATACGTCAAGTATGGATCTCTTGGGGAAACTCCATGATTACCATCACAATCTTGACAGAAAAGATAATAGTGCACTAATATACAATCTGTTGTGTTCTCAACAGTGGTATTATAGAATTCATATAACATTAGTTCGCCACCCATCGGCTCAGAAAACATCATATAATCTACCTGGAAAAGGAGCTTCACTTTCCAATAAGCATTATTTCTACTGCTGTGTGCGAAGAATTTTCCACCTCTTAGGCTCGCTATTAAACTGTCTGTGCTCACATCAAGGTTTTCGCCTGTGAAATAATAACAAGCCTTATAAGGTCCCCAGTCTTCTTTATACGGCATAATACTATCATCACCACATATCTCGTAATTATAGTAATACCTCGTCGTGTCGCCATGATTGACAATCACCTTCTCGTTTACCCATTTCACGCCTTCGCGAACAATGGGCAATGGGCCACTCTCCTGTGCCACAGCATAGGAAAAACCTAGCACAGCAAGCATCATAAATAGTAATGTCTTCTTCATCATTGTAAAAGATTAAATAGTTGTTTGGCGCAAAAATATTACTATTTTTGCGCCAAACAAAAAAAAACATAAATAATTTCGAATATATATTTTAATTAGTAGAATTTCCCGCCCGCAGGGCGGTCATAATTCCCGCAATAGAGCCTCACCCTTCGGGTGGGTTATTTGGTTTTGACGGGCTTGGTGCGGTAGATGTCTTCTTTCTTGACCTTGACGACGGTGCCGTAGCGGGCCAGCGCCTTGAGGTCGAGCCGCTTGAGGTTGCCGACAATCATGAGTTGATAGGGCTGGCCCTGGATGTGCTGACGGTAGAAGGTCTCGACGTCGGCCTGGGTGATTGTGGGCAACTGCTGGGCCATCGCGGTGTTCTGGTCGGCGGTGTAGCCGCAGCGCTCCATCGTAGAGATGACGAGGGGCTTGCCGCGGAAGGTCGGGTAACTGTTGTTGATGTCGTTGAGCAGGCTCTGGCGCGCCACGTCGATATTCTCGGCATTGACGGGCATATCGTTGACCAGCGAGTCGAGCAGGGCGATGGCCTGCATCGACTTGTCGCCCTGTGTGGCTACAATCGCCAGGTAGCCGCTCGGGTCGACCGAATGGGCCAACATGGGTGTGAAAGCGACGCCCTGTGAGGCATAGGCCATCGAACGGAACTCCCTCACCTCCTGGAAAAGCACCGACGACATGCCACCACCGAAGTACTCGCCCCACATCTCCAGGCAAGCCTTGTCGCGGTCGGTCTTCACGTCATTGAGGGGCCTGTAGAGTCCTATCAGCGTCTGCCGCGACTTGGGCATATCGAACACATAGACCATGGGCACCTGCGGCGTCTCGAGCACGTCTTCCTGCATGGGATTGTCCTCGGTGCCCACCAGTTGCGGCAATTGGCGGGCAATCAGGTCGGCCACCTGCTGCGGCTGCACGTTGCCACTGTAACTGATGTCGCAACGGCAGTTGTACAGACGCTGGAATGCGGCAACCACGTCGGCGGCTTTGTAGCGCTTCAGTTCCTTGCTTGTCAAGCGGGTGAGATAAGGCGACTGGCCCCCCTTGATGACCTTATTGGCCAGGGCGCCGAACACCTCGGTATTATCCTCCCAGAACGACTTCTCTTCGGGGCCTGCGGCATCCTTGAAATCGTCAAATTTTTCCTCATCGGGTTTCATGTGGCTCAGGAAATGTCCCAGCAGGTGCAGCGTGGGCTCCAACTGGGCATCATCGCCCCTGACAACCATCTCCATCGACTGTGACGAGGCTTGGATATCGACGCTCGCGCCCAGTTGCTGCAGGGCCGAGCCATAGGCCTTGACACCCAGCGAGTCGGTGCCCAACTCGCCCACAAAATCAGCGGCCTCGAGCAGTTTGTCCTGCTTGGTGCCCTTGTGGAAACTTAACACGAGGCTGAAGGTGCCGTTCACCGGATTGGGGCCGGCATAAAGCATGTTGCCGCCGGGCATCTTCACCTTGTCGGCATCAGCCTCGAAGTCGAGCAACTTGGGGGCCACATCGTGCACGGGCAGTTGCTCAAGGTGCTGGGCGAAGGCCGACTTGTCGGCAGCATGCTGCGGCCTGACAGGCGTGTACTCGGGCTTCTCGATCTGCTCGACGGGATAGCGGCCGTTCTTCTTGTGGAAACGGTAGAAATTGTCGGTGAAATACTTGCTTGCCACCCGGGTGACATCGTCGCGCGTAACGTCGGCGACACCCGTCTTGAGGCGCAGGAACTCGTCCCACGTCACGCCAGCCGACATGGCGCCGACCATCAGTTCAGAACGCTTGGTGATACTCTCCATGGCCAACTCGTTGTCGCGGGCAATCATCCGCTTGACGGCTGTCAACTGCTCGTCGGTGAAGTCGCCGTTTTTCAGTTTCTCGAGTTGCCCGAGACACAGGTTCTCGGCCGTCTTGACCTTGCACAGAATCTTGGGAACCACCATGATGGCAAGGGCCGAAGTCTGGTTCAGGCCCATATCCTGAGCCATCGCCAGGTAGACGCGGTTCTTGTTGGTCAGTTCGTCGAGCAGACCCGTCTTGTTGTCGTTGTTGAGCAAAGCCAGCGCCACCTTCATGGCGGGCGCATCGGCCTCAAACTCGGTCGGGCCGCGGAAGACCATCGCGCTCATGCCGATGATGGGCATGGGGAAGAGGAATTTCTCGACGGGCTGTCCCTCGATGGCGGGAGCCACAATCTGCTCGCGCACGGGCTTCACGCCACGCTCCAGCCGGCCGAAGGTGCGCTGCAGCAGGGGCATCAGCGTCTCGGGGTCGATGTCGCCCGCGAGGATGAGTCCCATATTGCTGGCCACATAGTATTTCCTGTAAAAAGCCTCCATGTCCGAGAGTTTGGGATTCTTCAGGTTCTCGGTACTGCCGATGACAGGATAGGCATAGGGGGTGCCATCAAGGAACTTGGAGGAAATCTGCTCGAGCATCATCGCGGCAGGATTGTCGGAGTACATGTTCTTCTCCTCATAGACCGTCTCCAACTCGCTCTGGAACAAGCGGAACACGGGATGGATGAGGCGATGGCTGTTGAGTTCGCACCACTGCTCGATGAACTGCGGCGCGAAGGTGTTGTGGTAATAGGTGAAATCGTAGGAAGTGCCCGCATTCAAGTCCGAGCCACCGTATTTGGTAATCAGGCGGTTGAACTCGTTGGGGATGGCATACTGCGAAGCCTTGATGTTCAACTCGTTGATGTCGTGCTGGATAGCCTTGCGGCGCTTGTCATCGGCGGTGCGCGCCAACTCGTCATACTTCATCGAGATGGAGTCCAGATAGACGCGCTCGGCGGCATAATCCACGGTGCCCAACTCGTCGGTACCCTTGAACAGGATGTGCTCAAAATAGTGGGCGATGCCCGTGTCGGGGCAATCGACAGCACCGGCGTTGACGACCACGGCGCCAAAGACTTTGGGCTGGCTATGGTCAACATTGAGCCATACCCTCATGCCGTTGTCAAGCACGAACTGCTGCACCTGCACCTCCTGGGGCTGCGAGGCGGCGACCAACGAAAGACACACGAACAATAGCGCGGAAAGCAAACTTCTTTTCATCATTACATTCATTTTGGTTTTGATGGTGCAAAAATAGCCAAATCACCCCTTTTCACAAAGGATTGACGTGCAAAAAACGAGGGTTCACAGGCCGATAGCCCATGAACCCCCGATATTGTCCGGTAAAAGTGCTGCGGTTACTTTTTCACCTTCTTGAGCACTTTCTTATTGATCTTGACAGGATATTTCTTGAGGAGTTCCTCTTTCCACTGCTGTTCGAGGACATCCTGGTAGTCGCTGGTGACAGCGCCCCTCACATCAGACATCTCTTGAGGCTGATCAATGATGCCGCCCTCGAGAATCATGCTGACAGGATAGTTGCGCTTGGGAGCATCTCCAATATTGAAGACCACATAATCGGCCAGTGAATTCTCGCCAGGCTTAACGACCATGCTCTGCATGTTGATGTCGGAGCCATACTTGTCGTGAAGGGCCTGGGGCAACGATGCGCTGGGGAACATGAGCACGTCGGCCTTGACGAGGTCAAGGATGCTGTCGCTCTTGGCACTGAGGATGATGCCCTTGAAGTGGGGCTCGTCCCACATGTTCATGTACTTGTCGCGGTGGGCGGCAAAGTACTGTTCGAGGCCCACGGTATCATTGTTGGCCGCCTTCCACACGCGGCGGTTGCTGATCTCGAACAGCATCATACCGTCACGGTACTCTTTGAGCAGATTGCGCAACTCGTCGTTGGTATTGAGCAATTCCAGATTCTTGTACTCGACGAGGGCTTCGTCGGCCACAACGTCAATCATCGCATTCACATATTCCTTAGCCTTGACAGGATCCAGGATTTTATCCTTGGGATTGAGTTTTGGCATAAGGGCCGCCAAGGGCTTTGATTGGTTGTTGCCATAGGTGAACAGGGTCATCTGTGAGCCCATGATGTTCTTTGCCACAAACGACGAGTCATAGCCTGCGGCCAAGGCCGTCGTCAGGAATTTGTCGACCTCGGGGTTGAGGCGATAGTTGAACTTCGTCTTGAGGTCACCGAGGCGTTGCTCCCTAATCAAGTTCTTGCGGACGTCACGGTCGATAGCCATCTCGAGACTGGGACGAATCTCGGCAAACGAGGGAGCGCCGTGGGCCACTTTCTTGATAATGTGGTAGCCGAATCGGCTCTCGAAAGGCTCGCTGATGGCGCCGTCGGCCAGCGAGAAGGCAATGTCCTCAAAGGGCTGTACCATCATTCCACGTCTGAACCACCTCAGGTCACCACCATTCTGCGCGCTGCCGGGGTCTTGAGACTCGGTTTTGGCGAGTTCTGCAAAATCGGCACCCTGCAGCAACAAATTATAAATGGAGTCGATCTGATGCTTGCACACCGCCTTCTGCTCGTCGGTGGCATTTTGAGGGAATATCTTGAGGATGTGGCTTGCACGCACATCGTTGCGGGGGTGCATCTCATTAACCCTCACGATGTGGATACCGAACGGAGTGATGAACGGCTTTGACACCGAGCCAACAGGCGTGCTGTAGATTGCATTCTCGATGTCATAGGGGAACGAGCACGAACTGACGCCGGCAAAGTGACCCTGGTTGCGTGACACATAGGGGTCGACCGAGAAACGGCCAGCCAATTCGGCCCAGGATTCACCATTCAGGACGCAGTTGCGGATGCTGTCCAACAGCATCACGCCCCGCTGCTGATCCTGCACAGTGGCGCCCAAGGGGAGCATCATGTGGTCGATATCATATACCGTGAGATAGCGTTGGTAGGCCTCGTTGATGAATTTCCAGCGATAGGTGGTGTCCTCAGAGGCGAAGGGGGCGATGAGTTGGCGCTGATAAACCTCAAATTCCTTCTTGAAGGCTTCGGTGGTATCGATACCGGCGGCCTCGGCATCAGCGACCTTGAGTTTGAAGAGCACAAAGAGGTCGACATACTGCTCGAGGGTTTCCTTCTCGACTTGTTGCTGGGTGTTCTTGTTGTAGAGGTACTCAAACTCCGAGAGTTTGATGTCTTTTCCGTTGATGGTCATAAGCACAGGGTCCTCCTTGGCTAAAGCGAGGACCGCAGTTCCTACCAACAACGCGCAAATCCAAAATTTCGCTTTCATCTTTGTTGGTTTGAGATCTATATTTTTAGTTTTTTCATTCCGTTATACTATATCATAACGCACGCGCACGGGAAAAATTATATCCCGTGCGCATTTTTTTTGGAACCGGCTATGTGAAAGGGCTTTTTCAAGAGGAAAAGTGGTCCAGCACAAGGCTTACATGAAAAAAGTGAGAGGTGTCTTTTGAGGGCACCTCTCGTTGACACACGGAGTCAATATACCGCTATAAGTGTCGGGTGGTCAGAGACCTTGTATCTTCTTATTGAGTTTTTCAGTCCTCCAATGTGAAGTTGATGGGTAGCGTGTACAACACGCGCACAGGCTTTCCGTCCAACTTGCCCGGTTCGAACTTTGGCATGCTCTTACACAGGCGAATCGCCTCATAGTCAAGGTTGATCTCGACCGAGCGGAGGATTTTGACTTGCCCCACGCTGCCGTCCTTCTCGACAACAAACTGGACTAAGACTTTACCCTGGACACCATTCTCGGCAGGGACAGGAGGATAGACGATGTTGGTTCTCAGGTATTCCATCAGTCCGTCAAGGCCTCCAGGAAACATGGGCATCTCGTCGACCTCGGTATAGATGATTTCACCATCGATTCTGGGCTTGGGGGTATCGGCAGTGAGGGTACCCATTACCTGTTGCATCGGGGCATCGGTTTTCTGGACGTCGGCACGCTCAGCCTCGGGGGCTTTGGCTACTTTGGCGCCTTTCCTCTGGTCAAGCCTCTCGGTGCGGGCCTTGGACTGTTTTGAGGTTTTGTGCCTTGCCCTGGTCTGCCCCATGGCAGCCATGCCAGCCAACAAGGTCAGCATCAGCAGTAATGATAAGAACCTTTTCATCTTGCGTTATGTATTGTGTTGAAAATCAGTTATTTCGCATTAGTTACCCATCTCGCTGAGGAACTTGATGCGAACAAGGCGTATCTCCTCCTCGGTGTAGTCATCGCCGAGTTCCTGCATGGCCGTCTCGATGTCGTCGGTATCGCTCTCCTTGAAGTACTCGAAGATATCCTCCTCGATGTCGGTGTCGATAGCCTCGTCGATGTAGTAGGACACGTTGATCTTGGTGCCACTGTAGACGATGGCTTCGAGTTCGTCGAGCAGTTCTTCAAATTCAAGGTCCTTGCTCTCGGCGAGTGCGTCGAGGGGCACCTTACGGTCGATAGCGGTGATGATTTCGACTTTGAGTTTACTCTTGTTGGCCACGGTGCGCACACGCATGTCCTCGGGACGCTCTATCTCGTTCTCGTCGACATACTTCTTGATGAGTTCGATGAACTCCTTGCCATAGCGCTTGGCCTTACCGGGTCCCACGCCGGGGATGTTCTGCAGTTCCTCGATGGTAATGGGATAGGTTGTCGCCATCGCGTCGAGCGAGGGTTCCTGGAAGATGACATAGGTGGGCAAGCCGTGCTGCTTGGCGATTTTGCGTCTCAGGTCCTTGAGGATGCTGAACAACTCGGCATCGACGGCACCGCTGCCGCCGCCGCGCATCTCCTCGTCGAGCATCTCGGTGTACTCGTTATCCTCGACAATCCAGAACTTCTCGCGGCTGTCGAGGAAGGCCTTACCCTGCTTGGTGACCTTGATGACGCCGTAGTTCTCGATATCCTTGGCGAGGTAGTCCGAGAAGACGCCCTGCCTGATGACGGCAAGCAGGAACTTCTCGTCACGCTCGTCGGCACAGCCGAACATGTCGAGTTCGTTGTGTTTGTATCCCTGAATTTCAGAGGTGGCGTCACCCATCATGAAGTGGGCGATGTACTCGGGTTTGAAGCGCTCACGCAGCAGGAGAATGGTCTCGATGGCCGCCTTGAGTTCCTCGCTGGCTTCGACGCGCTTCTTGGGCTTGAGGCAGTTGTCGCAGTTGCCACAGTTATCCTGGTCGTAGGACTCACCGAAGTAGTGGAGCAGCGAACGCCTGCGGCACACCGACGACTCGGCATAGTCCCGCGTCTCGAGCAGCAGTTGCTTGCCGATTTCCTGCTCGGCAATGGGCTTGCCCTGCATGAATTTCTCGAGTTTGTCGAGGTCCTTGCGCGAGTAGAAGGTGATGCACTTGCCCTCGCCGCCGTCGCGACCTGCACGTCCCGTCTCCTGATAATATCCCTCAAGGCTCTTGGGGATATCATAGTGGATGACGAATCTGACGTCGGGCTTGTCGATGCCCATACCGAAGGCGATGGTGGCGACAATCACGTCGACGTCCTCGCTGAGGAAGGCGTCCTGATTGGCGCTGCGCACGGCGCTCTCCATGCCGGCATGGTAGGGCAAGGCCTTGATGTCGTTGAGCCGGAGCACCTCGGCAAGTTCTTCCACCTTCTTGCGGCTCAGGCAATAGATGATGCCCGACTTGCCCTCATTGGCCTTGATGAACTTGATGATCTCGCGATCCACGTCCTTGCTCTTGGGCCTCACCTCATAATAGAGGTTGGGACGGTTGAACGAGGACTTGAAGACCGACGAGTCGGTCATCCCGAGGTTCTTCTGGATATCGTGCTGCACCTTGGGCGTCGCCGTCGCTGTCAGCGCGATGATGGGCCTGACGCCGATGCGGTTGATGATGGGTCTGATGTTGCGGTACTCGGGCCTGAAGTCATGTCCCCACTCCGAGATACAGTGCGCCTCGTCGACAGCATAGAATGAGATGGGCACGTCCTGCAGGAAGGCGATGTTCTCCTCCTTGGTCAGCGACTCGGGGGCTACATAGAGCAGTTTGGTGCGCCCGCTGCGCACGTCGTTCTTGACCTCCTCGATGGCCTGCTTGGTGAGTGACGAGTTCATAAAGTGGGCGATGCCGTCTTCCTCGCTGTAACTGCGCATGGCATCGACCTGGTTTTTCATCAATGCGATCAGGGGTGAAATGACAATTGCGGTACCTTCCATGAGCCTGGCGGGCAACTGATAGCACAACGACTTGCCGCCGCCGGTGGGCATGAGCACAAAAGTGTCACGCTCGGCCAGCAGGTTCTCGATGATTGCTTCCTGGTTTCCCTTAAAGGTCTCAAAACCGAAGTATTGTTTCAATGCCGAAACCAATTTGCTGTTCTTCGCCATATTCAATAATTAGGTTTAGGGTTTCAATGATTTCACAAATATAGTACTATTTGCTGAACTGCACAATTTTTTTTGAAAAAATAATTTTAGGCTCCGGCAAGAGGGTCTTACCGGAGCCTAAAACCTGAGGCCGTTATGTCTTACTCTGCCAGAAGTTCAAAATTGGACTTCGAGAGTTGCTGTTCGGCGAAGTCGCGGGTGAGGACAAAGCGCTTCTTGCGCATCGACGGAGCCTGGTACATGACATCGATCATGATGGTCTCGAAGAGGCTCCTCAGTCCTCGTGCTCCCAGTTTGTACTCTATCGACTTGTCGACGACAAACTCGAGCACTCCGGGGCCGATGACGAGTTCCACCCCATCCATCTCGAGCAGTTTCTTGTACTGCCTGACGATGGCATTCTTGGGCTCGGTGAGGATGCGCAGCAAGGCATCGCGGTCGAGGGGTTCCAGATTGGTGAGGATGGGCAGTCGGCCGATGATCTCGGGGATGAGTCCGTAACTGCGCAGGTCCTGCGGTGCCACGAAATGCAGCAACTTGTCGCGGTCGGCCTTGCTCACGTGGTTGCCAGCACCGAATCCCACGACGTGGGTATTGAGTCGCTGTGCAATCTTGCGCTCGATGCCCTCGAAGGCTCCACCGCAGATGAACAGGATATTCTTGGTGTCGACAGCAATCATCTTCTGCTCGGGATGCTTGCGCCCTCCCTGGGGCGGCACATTGACCACCGAGCCTTCGAGCAGTTTGAGCAGTCCCTGCTGGACGCCCTCACCGCTGACGTCGCGCGTGATGCTCGGGTTGTCGCCCTTGCGCGCGATTTTGTCAATCTCGTCGATGAAGACGATGCCGCGTTCGGCCTCGGCGACGTTGTAGTCGCAGGCTGCCAGCAGCCTGGTCAACAGGCTCTCGATGTCCTCGCCCACGTAACCGGCCTCGGTGAGCACCGTGGCGTCGACAATGGCGAAGGGCACCTTCAGCATGCGTGCTATGGTCTTGGCGAGCAGCGTCTTGCCGGTACCTGTGGGTCCCACAATGATGATATTGCTCTTCTCGATGTCGATATCGTCGTCATGCCGCTGGTTCAGTCGCTTGTAGTGGTTATAGACCGCGACCGACAGGTAGCGCTTGGCCGTCTCCTGCCCGATGACATACTGGTCGAGGTAGGCCTTGATTTCGGCGGGCTTGGGCAGTGACTCGAGGTCAAGGTCGGTGAGTGCCATGGCTTTCATCTTGCCGAGGTACTCTTGCGAGAGTTCCACGGCCCGCTCGGCACATTCGTTGCAGATGCAGCCGTTCATTCCCGGCAACATCAACTCCACCTCCATGCTGCTGCGCCCACAGAAACTACAATACAGTGTGTCGGTATTCTTCTTTTTTGCCATGATTGATTAGGGTTCGGTAGTATCAGCAGCGGGGGCGGCTGGCTTCTCCTCGCGCAGGAGGACCTTGTCGATCATGCCGTAGTCCTTGGCCTCGGCAGCGGTCATCCAGTAGTCGCGGTCGCTGTCGGCATAGACCTTGTCGTAAGGTTGTCCCGAGTGGTCGCTGATGATGGTGTAAAGTTCCTTCTTGAGTTTGAGGATTTCGCGCGAAGTAATCTCGATGTCCGAGGCCTGACCGCTGATGCCGCCCATGGGCTGGTGAATCATCACGCGGCTGTGCTTCAAGGCAAAGCGCTTGTCCTTCTGTCCGGCGACGAGCAGCACGGCGGCCATCGAAGCGGCCATGCCGGTGCAGATGGTGGAAACGTCGCTCTGGATATACTGCATCGTGTCATAGATACCCAGTCCGGCATATACCGAGCCGCCGGGCGAGTTGATGTAGAGCGAGATGTCCTTGCCGGGGTCGGAACTGTCGAGATAGAGCAACTGGGCCTGGATGACGTTGGCGGTGTAGTCGTCGACCTGGGTGCCCAGGAAGATGATGCGGTCCATCATCAGACGCGAGAACACGTCGAGTTGGGTGACGTTGAGTTTGCGCTCCTCCATGATGGTGGGGGAAATGTAGTTGTTGGTAACGCCGGCGGCAAACTGGTCAAGCGCCAGTCCGTTCATGCCCAAATGATGCACTGCAAATTTTCTGAAATCGTTTTCCATAAGTCTATATTGAAATGGTTAAAAATTTATTTTTGTTCAAAGATACAATTTTTTTCTCAATCCTGCAAACGGGTTGAGCATTTTTTTTCAAAAGGGGGATAAAACCAACCGTGCTGTTACAAAAACCAGGCCAACCTGACGACTTGTCATGCGCGTGTGCATGGATGTAGTTTGTAAATGTATAAAAAGCACGCGGGGACAAGGTAGTGTCCTACCCTGCCCCCGCGCATGGTGTCATGTGCAGGTGATGCTGCTTACTTTTTCTCGTCCTGCTCGTAGAGTTTGCGGAAGTCGTCGACGCTGATGGTCTTCTCGTTGACCTTGACAGACTCCTTGACAGCGGCAAAGAACTTGTTGTCGATGGCGTGCTCCTGAATCATCTCGCGGGCGCGGTCGTCCTGCATGTAGCGCTCGGCCTGCTGGCGGATGAGGTCATCGGGGGCATTGTAGATGCCATACTGCGACAACTGCTGCTGTGCGAAGATGAAGGCAGCGGTGTCGATGTCCTCTTTCTCGACCTGGATACCGAGTTCCTGGGCGAGGTGGTCCTTCACGAGTTGCCAGCGCAGCGACTTGAACATGTTCTGAGCCTCCTCGTCGGTGATCTCGGTGTTCTCCTTCTCGTCCTGCTCACGGCGCAGTTTGAGGAATCGCTTGAGGAACTCCTCGGGCAGGGGCATCTCGCCGGCCTTGTCGGTGAGGATGCGCTGCACGTCAACAGTGAAGCGGTAGTTGCTCTCGGGCACGTTGGCACGGCCAATCATCTCGCGCACGGCCTCACGGAAGGCGGCCTCGTCCTTGACGTCGGTGTCGGTGCCGAGGACGCCCTTGAAGAACTCCTCGTTCATCTCGGCCTCCTGGTTGACCTTGATCTCCTCGATGGTGATGCGGAAGTCGCTCTTGACGTCGGCCTCGCTGCGGTCCACGTTGAGCATGGCAGCCAGTTCGGCGATGTTGCCGCCGTTGGCCTTGTGGGGATTGAAGACGAAGGTGTCGCCGACCTTGACGCCGACAAACTTGGCGGCCTCGTCCTCGTCGCTCATGTAGCGGGGCGAAATCACGGTGCGCTCCACCTTGATGCCGTCCTGCTTGTCGTTGCCCTCCTCATCGAGTTCAATCATCGAGCCACGCAGCATCGACTCCTTGTCGCTGACCTCGCCGTCGACGAGGGTACCCAGGCGCTTGCGGTCGTGGGCAATGGCGTCGTCGACCATCTGGTCGGTCACCTCGATATTGTAATAGGGCACGTTGATGCGCTTGTTGAGTTTGAGTTCAACGGCGGGAGCCATACCCAGGTCATACTTGAAGGTCATCTCCTCGTCGTTCATGATGTCGACCTTGGTGTCCTCGTTGGGCAGGGGCTCACCCAGGATGTGCAACTTGTTCTCACGGATGTAGTCATAGACGGCACGGCCCACCTTGCGGTCAATCACGTCGGCAGTGGCACTGGCACCGTAATACTTCATCAGCAGCGACTTGGGGGCATGGCCGGGACGGAAACCCTTGATGGGGTGACGCTGACCCATGGCAGCCACTTCCTTGTTCACTTCGCTTGCGAAATCGTCTCTCTTGAGTTCAACGGTGAGCAGTCCGTTCACCGCATCAATTTGTTCAAAACTTACGTTCATTACTTGGTTTGTATTGTCTGTTAAATGTTTAGTTCTCTGAAAAGCGGCTGCAAAGGTACTACTTTTAGCCCGACACACCAAATTTCACTCCAAAAATTACATAAAGAAAACAATAAATACAATAAACACAGTGAATTATCCGGCTGGCGGACAACCTGTATCTATTGTACTTATCGTTTATTCCTATCGTTGGGGTGTGGCGCTCACATCGTGAGGACGATGTTGTTCTCCTCGGCCAGACGGCGCATGTTGAGGATGGCGTAGCGCATGCGTCCCAAGGCCGTGTTGATGCTCACGCCGGTGGTGTCGGCGATTTCCTTGAAACTCATGTTCTTGTAGTAGCGCATCACGAGCACCTCGCGCTGGCTTGCCGGCAGAGCGCGGATGAGTCGGCGCACGTCGTTGTGTATCTGGGTGGCCACCAGGTTGTCCTCGACGGTGCCGTCGGCGAGTTCCTTGCGGTTGAGGATGTTCACCTCGTCATCGTCGGTAGACTGCAGGTTCTCGGTCTTGGTCTGGCGGAAATAATCGATAATCAGGTTGTGGGCTATGCGTGTAATCCAGGCGGGGAAATGTCCGTTTTCGACATAGCGTCCCTGCTTGATGGTCGTGATGGCTTTGACGAAGGTGTCCTGGAAGATGTCATCGGCCAGTTCTTCGTTTTTTACCGCATGGTATATGTACATGTAAATGCGGTCTTTGTGACGCTCCAGGAGTTCATCAAAGGCCTCGTTTGTGCCATCGACATACAGCGAGATCAACTGGTCATCGCTCTTGTCATTATAAATCTTCATTACTATATACTATTGGTCAATAAGAGTAATGTTTGTCGATAGGCAGATATTTTTTAGTGTTTTATAGTCATTAAAATTATTAACTCTCAAGTGCCGAAATCATAGATTCCGGGCTGCAAATATAGACAAATTCAGAAAAATACAAGCCTTTTTTCAAAAAAAAAGTTATTTTTAGGCTGATTTTTGTCAATCACGGGGGAGAGGATATGCCCGCCGGGCGGGCACCAGACATCAGGGATGACGCATTCATGGTCACCGAAGCGACGGCCGCGGGCGGCCGACAGCGGTCAGCGGCGACGGCGGTTGCGCATCGACAACAGCCATCGGGCAAACCTGAAGCCCAAGAGCAGGTAGTCGGCGGTCTTGAGGTGCGACACCGTCGAGGGGCTGAACATGAGCGCCCTGACGCCGTTGGTGGCGACGTTGTCCTTGACGCCGTCGATGCTGTACTGCATGGCAGCCCTTCCCACTTCTCGCCTGACGAGGGCCTTGCCTCGAGCCCGTCTCAACTGCTCGAGCGTCATTCCGCGCCAGTCTTCGGGGGCATCGTTGGTCAGCACCGGCAACTGCTGCACGGTGTCGGGATTGGTGGTGGTCGTGTTGCTACTCATTGTCTTCGGGTTTTAAGAACAGTTTGCTGACGAATCGTGCGATGGGATCCACGATGAGTTGCCTCTTGAAAGCGAACACCACGAGCAGCAGCACCATCAGTATGGCCGCAGCAATCAGGTATGCGCCCCATGCGCATCCCAGAGCCGTTGCCAGCACGCTGATGAGTGCCGAGAACAGGCAGTGCAGCGCATAGGTTGCAATGATGATGACCACAGCGATGAATGCTGTTGCCGAGAGCAGCACGGCGAGTTTCTCGACCGCTGTGAGTTTGGTGTAGTCCCACTCGAGCGAGAAATACTTGCGTGCCTCGCTGAACAGTTTTTTGTAGTCTATCTCGTTCATGATGATATTTCAAGCCCGCTAGCGGCCTTGAATGTTATTGATTAGAGATTGGGTGGTTAGGGAACAGGAGCGGACACACCTTTTGACAGGCGGGGTCATTCTATGTCATAGTGACACCGCCTGTCAGTAAGGGTGCTATTTTGTCAGTCCTCGATCTGTGCGCTGATTTGCTTCACGAGTTGCTCTACCTCGTCGTCGCTGAAGTCGATGCCGTTCTTCTTGAGCATCTCCTTGATGCGAGCACGCAGGTCAGAGCCCTTCTCGGGAGCGAACAGTACAGCAGCCGCTGCGCCCACGAGAGCGCCGCCGAGGAATGCATACAATACACTTAATCCTTTCATTGTCGTTGATTTGATTTAATGGTTATTAATTCACTCTCCCTTGATTTCCTCGGCGATGTCGTTCACCAGGTTATCGAGTTTTGAGCCTTTGAGTTTCACGCCTTGCTCACGCAGTGCATCGGCAATGCGCTTGCGGGTGTCGTTACCTTTCTCGGGGGCAAAGAGCAATCCAACTGCCGCGCCGGCGATAGCGCCGCCGACAACAGCCATAACAATGTTAACAGGTTTCATATCTCACAGTGATTTAAAGAATTAATAAAAGACTTAGTTATGGTTCAAGCGTGCAATTTTCATGCCACAGGGCACAAGACGGCTTGATTTGGGCAATAAAATTACTCACAGTTTTTGACTTGGGCAAATTTTTACCTAAAAAAATGTTAGTTTTCACCACTAAAAACTACAGGCCGACACACTCTCTCCTCACGCTAAGACGCTAAGCCGCTAAGTTTTTTTTGAAGACAACTTGCACAGGGTATACGCCCTCGCCCGACAGAAAACTCTCACGCTAAGACGCAAAGACGCTAAGTTTTTTTGAAGACAACTTGCACAGGGTATACGCCCTCGCCCGACAGAAAACTCTCACGCTAAGACGCTAAGCCGCTAATTTTTTTTAGAAGACAAGAAAGACAAGAAGGACAAACTCATTTAAAGAGTTGTAAAAGTTGTCTTTAAGCCCCAAGGGTGCAGATGCCGATTGTTTGCGAGTTCTTGCGAGCAATCATAAAAACTTTGCGCCTTTGCGTCTTAGCGTGAGGTAAAAGGAGTGCGGATGCTAACTTCTAATTCCCAACTCACCAAGTGCCTGTGAGAACACGGGCGATGAGTTCGGTCACATCGTTGATGTCGACGGTACCGTCACCCGAAGCAGTGTTGCAATCGGCAGCAGAGGCATTGTACTCGACATCCTTTCCAAGCACCACATCGATCAATGTCGTCACATCATTGATATTGACATCATGGTCGCCATTCACATCGCCACGCATGCCAGTGTTCTTGGCGGTGAAGTAGCCCGGGTTGCTGGGGCCGCCGTCGATGTGAGCATAGGCCTTGTCCGTATGGTTGGCATCATAGATCGTGCCCATGCCACCCACTAGCGAAGTGCAGAAAACGAACATATCGCTTGATGAAGTTACTGCACCAGTATCCCATCCGCCACCGACATATACGGTCGTCAAGTCACTGCACCAAGTGAACATCTCAGCCATGTTTGTCACACTTGACGTGTTGAAGGAACTTAGGTCCAGGCTCGTAATGGTACTGCTACGGAACATTCGTTGCATATTTTGAACTTTAGCAGTGTTGAAACTACTCAAGTCAAGTCTCGTTAAACCCTGGCACCAATAGAACATAGCGTACATTGATATCACATTCTCGGTGTTGAAATGGCTCAAGTCAATGCTTGTCAAACCACAACTGCAGAACATGTTACTCATTTCTGTCACCTCAGATGTATTTAGGTATTCCATGCCCGTGATGGATTGAAGGTTCTCCATTCCGTAAAACCAAGCGCGGGTGCTCGTCGGGCGGGTATTGGCAAACGACGAGTAAAAGACCACCTTGGTCACATTGGCATTGGTGCCGTCGATCATCCAACCGGGGACGTTGCTTCCCGTGTTCAGGTCGTAGGTCGTGCCCGGGCGGGAAGCGCGCTGGCCGTCGTAGCAGAAGGTCAGCGTCCCATCCGACGGCGTGTAGCAGGCATAGGCCTCGGGGGGCATGAAGTAGCCCGGGTTGCTGGGGCCGCCGTCGATGTGAGCATAGGCCTTGTCCGTATGGTTGGCATCAAAGGGCGTGCCCTGGCCGCCCACCAGGCTCGAGCAGTTATAGAACATATTTGTGGAGTTCGTCACAGCCGCCGTGGTCCAGCCACCGCTCACATAGATGGTCCGCAGATTGCTGCAGTCAAAGAACATGCCAGACATGTTGGTCACATTGGACGTGTTGAAACTGCTCAAATCAAGGCTCGTAAGTTTTCTACAACTCGTAAACATCCAATCCATATTGGTCACCTCACTGGTGTTCAGGTAACTCATGCCCGTGATGGATTCAAGTTCCATCGTGTAATAAAACCAACTGAAGGTGGTCGTCGGGCGGGCACCTGCGAACGAGGAGTCAAAGACCACTTTGGTCACTTCGGGTCCAGTGGAGATGTCGGTGATCCACCCTGGTACATAGTTGCCTGTGTTTAGGTCGTAGGTCTTGCCCGTGCGGTTGTTGCGCTGGTTATCGTAATAGAACGTCAACGTCGTGTTCGATGACGTGTAGCAGGCATAGGCCTCGACAGCGCTGGCGCCGAGGGCGCACATCATGGCTGCCACAAGGGCAAACAGTTTAAGTAATAATAATTTTTTCATATCAGTTAAAAGTTTGGGTTAAATGTCCAGTTGGTTAGATTTCTGGCAAATTTAGTAACAATTTACCATAAAACAAATAAAAAACCACAAAATCCTCAAATCGGGGTACAGCAATCCTTTTAAAACCCCGAATTACGCGAATCAAACTGGCTAGTGTCCGCATTCCACAAAGTAAGAGCTGACTATAAAAAGGGATGTGGATGCTTTGGAATTTGTTGTATTTCCTGCTTTCCCTTTTCTCAGCACGAACGGCTAAGAGTGTTTACAGAGAATTCGGAGTTTGGTTTTCTCACGAAAAATGTGTACCTTTGCGGGCTCGAATTTTCAATAATGGCTACCAGAGGAGACATCATCATCAAGGGTGCCCGCGTCAACAACCTGAAGGACGTTGACGTGGCGATACCGCGCGGCAAGTTTGTCGTGGTGACGGGCCTGTCGGGCAGCGGCAAGTCGTCGCTGGCCTTCGACACGCTGTATGCCGAGGGGCAACGCCGCTACGTGGAGAGTCTGTCGTCCTATGCGCGCCAGTTCATGGGGCGCATGACCAAGCCCGACTGCGACTTCATCCGCGGTCTGCCGCCGGCCATCGCCGTCGAGCAGCGCACGGTGACGCGCAACTCCCGCAGCACGGTGGGCACGAGCACCGAGATCTACGACTACCTGAGGCTGCTGTTTGCCCGCGTGGGCAAGACCTTCTCGCCCATCTCGGGCGAAATGGTGAAAAAGCACACCTCGGGCGACGTCATCGACTGCATCAACAGTTATCCTGACGGCACCCGCCTGGCCCTGATGACCGAACTGCATGTGCCCGAAGGCCGCGACGTGCGCACCCAACTCGACATCCTGGTCAAGGGGGGCTACTCGCGCCTGGTGACTCGTGACGGCCGCTTTGTGGACATCGCCCAGGTCATGGAGGCCGACAACGAACCCAAAGCGAGCGACTACCGCCTGCTCATCGACCGCATGGCGGTGACGCACAACCGCGACGACGAGATGCGCCTGCTGGACTCGTTGCAGACCGCCTTCTATGAGGGCAAGGACGAGTGCATCGTGATGGTGTGGCAACAGGACGGGACGATGGTCGAGCACCGCTTCTCCAAGCGGTTCGAACTGGACGGAATGACCTTTGACGAACCCAGCGACCTGATGTTCAACTTCAACAACCCGCTTGGCGCATGTCCCACGTGCGAGGGCTTCGGCTCGGTCATCGGCATCGACGAGAGCCTGGTCATTCCCGACCGTAGCCGTTCGGTGTATGACGACGCGGTGATGTGCTGGCGCGGCCAGGTGATGAGCGAGTGGAAGCGCGAGTTCATGCATGTGGCCTCACAATACGATTTCCCCATCCACAAGCCCTACCACGAACTGACACCACAGCAGCGCGACCTGCTGTGGCACGGCTCGGGCGACGGCCGGTGGAGCGGCATCGACGGCTTCTTTGAGTGGGTCAAGAGCAAGTCCTACGCCATCCAGTTCCGCGTGCTGCTGTCGCGCTACCGCGGCAAGACGGTGTGTCCCGACTGCCACGGCACGCGGCTGAAACCGCAGGCGGGCTACGTGAAGGTGGGCGGCATCACCATCAGCGAGATGGTGCGCATGCCGGTCAAGGACCTGAGGCAATGGTTCCAGGACCTCAAACTCGACGATACCGACGCCCAGATTGCCAAGCGTCTGCTCACCGAGGTCAACAGCCGTCTTGAGTACCTGTGTGACGTGGGTGTGGGCTACCTGACGCTGGACCGCCTGTCGTCGACGCTGTCGGGCGGCGAGAGCCAACGCATCAACCTGGCAACCGCCCTGGGCAGTTCGCTCGTGGGCTCGGTGTACATCCTCGACGAGCCATCCATCGGCCTGCATCCGCGCGACACCCACCGGCTGATCCATGTGCTACGCATGCTGCAGCAGATGGGCAACACCGTGGTGGTGGTCGAGCACGACGAGGACATCATCCGCAGTGCCGACTACCTGATTGACGTGGGTCCCGAGGCAGGCCGCAACGGCGGACGTATCACCTATCAGGGACCCGTCGACAAGTTGGCCGAGGCCACCGAGAGTTACACCGCCAAATACCTCACCGGTGCGTTGTCCATTCCCTTGCCCAAGCGACGCCGCAAGTGGAGCCAATACATCGAGGTCAAAGGCGCCACACAGAACAACCTCAAGAACATCAACGTCAAGTTCCCGCTGGGCGTGATGACCGTCGTTACCGGCGTGAGCGGCTCGGGCAAATCGACGTTGGTGGGCAAGATCCTCTACCCCGCCCTGGCCCGCAACTATGACCAGACGGCCGAGGTGCCCGGCAGCCACAGCGGCATCGCCGGCGACCTGAGCCGCCTGCAGGCCGTGGAATTCATCGACCAGGGGCCCATCGGCAAGAGCACGCGCAGCAATGCCGCGACCTATCTGAAGGCCTTTGACGAGATACGCCAGTTGTTCGCCCAGCAGCAGTTGTCCAAGCAGATGGGCTATAACGCCAGTTTCTTCTCGTTCAACTCCCCCGGCGGGCGCTGCGAGGAGTGCAAGGGCGAGGGCACCATCACCATCGAGATGCAGTTCATGGCCGACATCACGTTGACGTGCGAGGCCTGCCACGGCAAACGCTTCAGCCGCAACGCGCTGGACGTGACCTTCCGCGACAAGACCATCAGCGACGTGCTGGACATGACGGTGAACCAGGCCATCGAGTTCTTCAACGAGTCCAACACCTATAACGAGCACAAGATTGTGCGACGGCTCAAACCGTTGCAGGATGTGGGTCTGGGCTATATCAAACTGGGGCAGTCGTCGTCAACACTGTCGGGCGGCGAGAACCAGCGCGTGAAACTCGCCTACTACCTGAGCGGCGAGCGCCAGGGCAACACGATGTTCATCTTTGACGAGCCAACAACGGGACTGCACCTGCATGACATCAACACGCTGATGCGCTCGTTTGACCAACTCATCGGCAACGGGCACACGGTGGTCATCATCGAGCACAACCTGGAGGTCATCAAGTGTGCCGACCACATCATCGACCTGGGGCCCGAGGGCGGCGAGAAGGGCGGCAACATCGTAGTCGAAGGCACGCCCGAAGAGGTGGTGCGCTGCAAGGAGAGTTACACCGGACGCTTCCTGGCCGAGAAACTCTCTTCATAAAACTACGAATTTCGCGAATTTAACTAATTGGCATCCGCATTCAATTATTACGAATTCAAGCGAAGACGGAAAGGTTTTTTATCGATGGACACGAATATAGTACAAGAGAACATCAAAGGGATACGGAAGGAGTTTTTTGCCTTCCGCAACGGCATTGTGGCCGACAAACTGCGCAAGGCCGGCGACCCGCACACCATGATTATGGGATGCCTGCTGGTTGATATGACAGCCATTGCACGCCGCATCGCTGAGGGCTTGGACGAGAACACCCGCGCCGCCGTCTCCCAAGAGTTGTGGAACGACACCCATTCCCGCGAATGCCGCCTGGCAGCGCCCATGCTCTACCCTGCCCCGCTGATGACTGCTCATGAGGCTCTGCAGTGGTGCAGCAGCGTCGAGACCGTTGAGGTTGCCGACAACCTGTGCCACAAGTTGTTACGGCACATCGACGGCAGCGACGCGCTGTTCCGCCAACTCATCGCCGATGACAAACCATTGATCAAGTACACGGGCTACCGTCTGCTGCTCAATCTGCTGCTCACAGGCAAGGTGCAGCCCAGCGCCTCGCTGCGTGCCATCGTCGAGCACGAAGCCGCCCAAAGCCAACAGTCCCTAACCGGATTGCTTAATGATATTCTGGAAGAACTGGACTGCCGATAGACACCAGTTTTAAAGTCTTTCTACTCATCCCACATGAGGTCGCGGATGATGCTGTCGCTGAGCATGATACCGTCACGTGACAGCACGTAGTTGCCGTCCCCGGCCACACGCAGGTTGCCGGCCTGGAGGTGACGGCGAGCCTCACGTGTAAAGTGTTGCCAAGCCTCGTCGCCGAAGTCTTGACGCAGGCGGCCGGCATCGACGCCCTCGCTGGTCCTCAGTCCCAGCATCACACGCTCGTCATAGCGCTCCTGCCAGGTCATTTGCTCCTCGACATAGGCCGGTACTCCACCACGGATGCTGTCGATATACTGCCGCAGGTCACACACGTTGGCACGCCTGACGGTGCCGTCATAACTGTGGGCAGCCGCACCGAGCCCCAGATAGGGCGTATCGTTCCAATAGGAGGAATTGTGGTGCGAACGGTATCCCGGCAGGGCGAAATTGGAGATTTCATAATGCTCATAGCCGGCGGACTGCAACTCCTCGATGAGAATGCGGTACATCTCCAGGCACTGCTGTTCGGACACCTCGGTGACCTCGCCGCGCTCGCGCTGATGCCACAGGCGCGTACCCTCCTCGTAGGTGAGGCCATAGGCCGAAATGTGGCTGGGGGCCAAGTCAATAGCCTGTCGAACCGATTCGGTCCAAGAGGTCACGGTCTGCCCTGGCAGTCCGAAGATGAGATCGATGCTGACATTGGTGATGCCGAACCCACGCAGGTGCCCCACCGCCTCGACCGCCTGCCGCGCCGTGTGCCGTCGGCCGATGAGGCGCAGGATATCGTCCTCGAACGACTGCACGCCCATGCTCACGCGGTTCACGCCCAGTTGTGACAGAGCGGCACACCAGTGCGCTGTCACATCGTCGGGATTGGCCTCGACGGTGAACTCTACAAGTCCCGACAAGTCTATCGCCTCTTTCAAGCCGACGACAAGCCTTGACAACAGCGGCGAGGGCAGCAACGACGGCGTGCCGCCGCCCAGATAGAGTGTTGTCACGGGCTCACCGCGCAACTCACCGCGACGCATCGCCGCCTCGGCGATGACCGCCTCGACATAATCGCCGCCCGCCTCGGCCAGTTGCAACGTCGAGAAGAAGTCGCAGTAGGAGCAACGACGGGCACAGAATGGGATATGTACATACACTCCAGCCATGATGACGCAAAGATACACAAATTTCCCCTACCCCGGCGCAACATGCCCTGCAAAAGGCCCTCTCCAACCCCTAAAAAGGCCCGAAGAAGCGCCCTTGCACAGCATTTTAGCAATATGTTGAAAATTTCTTTTTAATAATGTTGGGAAAAACGGCAAAAAATTAGTAATTTTGCAGGCTGTTTAGCAGACTAAAATATCAATCCACTAAATAACAACCATTTAACAACAAAATCACTAATGAAGGTTTACAAAACAAACGAGATCAAGAACATCTCTCTCGTCGGTGGCAAAGGCGCTGGCAAGACCACTCTCACCGAGTCGATCCTCCTTGAGGGCGGCACGATCAGCCGCAGGGGCACCGTCGACGGCGGTAACACCGTGAGCGACAACACCCCCGTTGAGAAAGAGTACGGCTACTCCGTATCATCGACCGTTTTCTATGCTGAGAAAGACGGCAAGAAACTCAACTTCTTTGACTGCCCGGGCAGTGACGACTTTGTAGGTGGCGCAGTATCGGCACTGAGTGTTACCGACACCGCAGCCCTGGTCGTTGACGGCCGCAATGGCGTAGATGTAGGTACCCAGAACAACTTCCGCACCGTTGAGCGCATCGGCAAGCCGCTGATGTTCGTCATCAACCGCCTCGAGGACGAGAAGTGCGACTTTGACAACGTATACAACCAGTTGCGCGAGACCTACGGCAACAAGGTCGTTGCCCTGCAGTTCCCCGTGAACGCAGGTCCCGGCTTTGACAGCGTGGTAGACGTGCTGGCCATGAAGCAGTACACCTGGCCCAAGGACGGTGGCAAGGCTACCGCCAGCGACATTGACGGCGCCCACGCCGACAAGGCTGAGGAGTACCGCATGGCCCTGCTCGAGATGGCAGCCGAGAACGATGAGGAACTGATGATGAAGTTCCTTGACGAGATGACGCTGAGCGACGAGGAGGCCATCAAGGGTATCCGCCTGGGTATGGTAGACCGCAGCATCTTCCCCGTGGTACTGGTTAGCGCCGAGAAGAACATCGGCACCGACCGCATGCTTGAGATCATGAGCACCATCGTTCCCGACGTGACCGAGATGCCCGCTCCCAAGAACACCAACGGTGATGAGGTGAAGTATGACGAGAACGGTCCCGTTAGCATCTTCTTCTTCAAGACCTCGGTAGAGAGCCACATCGGTGAGGTTTCCTACTTCAAGGTAATGAGCGGCACGCTCAAGGCCGGTGCCGACCTGACCAACATGAACCGCGGCAGCAAGGAGCGTCTTGCCCAGATCAACGTGGTTTGTGGCCAGAACAAGACCCCGATCGACGAGTTGCACGCCGGTGACATCGGCGCAGCCGTGAAACTGAAAGACGTGCGCTGCGGCAACACCCTGAACGAGAAGGGCTGCGAGCACATGTTTGACTTTATTGCCTATCCCGCTCCCAAGTTCCAGCGCGCCATCCGCGCCCTGAACGAGAGCGAGACCGAGAAACTGGGTGCCGTGCTCAACCGCATGCACGAGGAGGATCCCACGCTGCTGATCGAGCAGAGCAAGGAGTTGCGCCAGACCATCGTATCGGGCCAGGGCGAATTCCACCTGCGCACGCTCAAGTGGAACATCGAGAACAACGACAAGATCCAGATCGAGTATCAGGAGCCCCGCATCCCCTATCGCGAGACCATCACCAAGGCTGCCCGTGCCGACTATCGTCACAAGAAGCAGTCGGGTGGTAGCGGCCAGTTCGGTGAGGTTCACCTGATCGTGGAGCCCTACCGCGAGGGTATGCCCGAGCCTGACACCTACAAGTTCGGCAACCAGGAGTACAAGATGAACATCAAGGACAAGCAGGAGATTCCCATGGAATGGGGCGGTATGCTTGTTGTGTATAACTGTATCGTCGGTGGTGCCATCGATGCCCGCTTCATCCCCGCTATCGTGAAGGGTATCATGGACCGCATGGAGCAGGGTCCGTTGACCGGTAGTTATGCCCGCGACGTGCGCGTATGCATCTACGATGGTAAGATGCACCCGGTAGACAGTAACGAAATCTCGTTCCGTCTGGCAGCCCGTAACGCCTTCTCGACCGCCTTCCGCGACGCCAACCCCAAGGTGTTGGAGCCCGTCTATGACGTCGAAATCCTGTTGCCCGCCGACTGCATGGGTGGTGTACAGAGCGACCTGCAGGGCCGCCGCGGCATCATGATGGATATGTCGAGCGCCAACGGTCTGGAGCGCGTAAAGGCCCGCATCCCCCTGAAGGAGATGTCGAGTTACAGCACCTCCCTGAGTTCCATCTCGGGTGGCCGCGCTTCGTTCAGTATGAAGTTCTCGAGTTACGAACTCGTGCCCGCCGACGTGCAGGCTCAGTTGCTCAAGGAGTACGAGGAGAACAAGCAGGACGAGGATTAATCCCGCGCTGTTACTCTACACATTATATAATAGAAGGCTTCCCGGCTTCG
>ONRP01000025.1 GCA_900320245.1 uncultured Prevotellaceae bacterium | reverse complement strand
TAAGCCTCGATGCGGTACCAGCCGTCCTCGGTGAAACTCAGGATGTCCTCATACTCAGCCCACTCGGTGAACTCACCGTCCTGACCGTACTGTACGCGGTAGTAGATGGTGCTGGGCTCGCTCTCCTGGATCTCGATGAAGTAAGCGTGGATGCCGTCGGTGGTGTAGCCGTTGAATACGGGAGCACCGGTCTTCTCGGTGGGCTGGGGAACGTCACCAGCCTCATAGGTGAACAGAGTGCTCTCGGTCCAGTCGGTAACCTGGCCAGCCTCGTTGACAGCCTGTACCTGTACCTCATAGGTTACGCCATCCTCGAGGCCCTCGATGGTGTACTCGTTGCCCTCGATGCCCTCGACTACGATCCACTCTGCAGGCTCGTTGCCGGGAATAGTATAGGCTACATTATCAATGTGTACACGCCACTGGTCGGTGCAGTCATAGTGATGGAATGCGAAGTGACCCTTCTCGCCACGGAGGTTCTCAGGAATTTCGACGGTGAATTCCTCCCAAGCGTTAGCGGGCTGGATGAAATCGGTTATCTCGACGAATTTGTCAAGATAGACAGTTTCACCATCTTCATAATCACCTACGCATACAGCAACCACAAACTTGTCAAGATAAGAGGCACTGTAGTTCTTAGCCGAGAATGTGAGCGTGCCACCCAGGGTAATCTCAGGCGAGAATGCCCAGTTATCGGGGGTGCGTGCACCACTATAGTAACTGTCGGAGGTGAGGCAATAAGTTCCGTCTACGCCATCAGTGGTAAGACGCCAGGTATATCCGTCGGCATCAGCGTCATAGACTGCCCAGCCCTCAAGTGACTCATCGGTATCGAAGTCCCAGAAAAAAGTCTGAGTCACGTTGGGATCGTAGGGCCTGTAGCGCAGGTTGAAGAGGGGATCGTGGTCGTTATCCCAAGCCACGTTAGCGTGCTCATCGGCAGTAACGTTCATGGGCATAACGGGAGCATTGGGATCATAGATATCCACGTCGGTTGCGTCGTTGGCACCATTCTTGTATACATGGAAAGTATATTGAGCGCCAGCAAGGAACTCGATGTCATTGCCGCGACCGCCAGCAGTACCATTGCTGGAAGCAATCCAAATCCAAGCATCGGCAGGACTCGGGTTGGTGATTGCGTAGTCATAGACACCAGCGGGAATCAAGATGGTTACAGCATCATCCAATACAATGTTAGAGGTGTTCAGGTCGGAATCGGCATTCTCGGGAATCTTGTACTCAAAATTGTCATAATTGCCAGAGAACACACCGCTACCACCAACAGGTTCAAACTCAGTGCCGTAAGCGGTAGCATCGGCATCAAGCAGCATCTGATAGCCAGTGCCATCACCCCAAACATCATCAGTTGCGAGGGTAATTGCGCAATAGCCAGCAGGAATGTCTTCGCGAATTGCAGCAACTTTGGCATGCTTGGTCAGCACGGTATTCGAGGTGGTGATACCATGACGGCAGTTAGCCATAGCAGCAGCCTCGTCAGCCTTACTTTGAGCCATCATCGGCAGTGCCAATGCACCAGCCAAAAGAACGAATAAAAATTTCTTCATAAGCCTGAAAAATTTAAAGTTAAACAAAAAGAATTTAAACATCTTACTTCAGGCTTCAAAATTATAAATTATTAATGAGAGTACAACAAGAAATAAAGCAAAAAAATTCACTATAGACCAACAAAAACGAAGTTTATGCTTGATACAGCCAAGGTTAGTCAATTTTTTTGCAGTCGACAGCAATGCAGCCATTCAGCACGCGGGAGGTAAGACCCGGTGCCGGAACGGGACAAATACAAGGTTCCTGTTTAATGTCCAGCAACTGATTAGTCTGATTACTGTGAGCGCATCCCGTTTAATGTTCAATCAGAAGGGGTAGCCCACCGAGAAGTGGAACTCGCTGTCGTCCTTGAATTTGGGATGGAACAGTGGCCAGTGCTCCTGACCGCTGGCAGGGTTATAGGCCTTCATACCCATATCCACACGCACGAGGAAGTACTTGAAATCCAGACGGATACCAGCGCCATAGGCAAAGGCTATCTGCTCATAGAACTTGTTGAACTTGAACACGCCGCCGGGCTGGTCAACATAGTTCTTGATGGTCCAGATATTGCCCGCGTCCACAAAGAGTCCCAACTCGACCACCCAGAAGAGTTTGGCCCTGTACTCCAGGTTGAGGTCAAAGCGGATATCACCGCACTGGATAATGAAGTCTTCGAGGTGGTTTTTGCCATTGTAACTGCCGGGACCCAACGTGCGTACACCCCAACCGCGCACACTGTTGGCGCCGCCGCTATAGAAGCGTTTCTCGAAGGGCAGCACGTCGCTGTTGCCGTAGGGGACGGCGATGCCTGCCCCGACATGGAACGCGATGCTCTGACGGCGGTCCAGGTAATGGGTGAAGGAGTAGTCGGCATTGGCCTTGACATACTGCGAGTAGCGGATGCCCAGGGCCCTGTAACTGCCGGTAGAGTCAGGTTCCTGGTGCGAGAGTTTAGACAGGCCGTAGAGCAGGTTGCCGGCCGTCTCGATATTGGCGCGAATGGTGAACACGTTGCGCTGGAAGCGATCCATCTGCAGCACGTTCATCTCGGCCTTGTTGGTACGGTAGAAGTTGTAGCCCATGCGCAGGATCAAGTGGTCCTCGTAACTGTAGTACCACAGCAAGGGATTGATGCGCTCTCTCAGATCTTTGTTGTACTTGGGCACACTGATGACGCTCAGGTCGGCCAGCGTGAGCGTGTGGGCCAGGCGGCGGTGGCGTTCGGTCCACTGGTAGCGCCACGCTCCACCGGCAATGACGCGGGTGTACTCGGGCCGCGCCTGGTAGTCGAAATTGAGGGTGAAGGCAGTAGAAGCCTGTATCTTGCGCTTGAACGAGCGTTGCAGCAGCGGTGCCATGAATTTGGGGAAGGTGATGCCCCACTCGGTAGAGTACTCGCTGTAGTTGTTGTTGATCAGTCCGCCCAGGTTACCCGAGATGCTCTCATAGGACACCTTGAACTTGCCGCTGAGCGTCTCCGACCCCTTGAAGATGTTGCGGTGCTCGTAGTCCAGCCCCACGCCAAATCCCAGGTCACCCTCGCTGTTGGTGCCCTCGAGCGACACCGAGACCGACTGCTCGCTATCGGGCTGCAGCAGCACGAAGGCATCGACCATGAGCACGCCGTCGATCTCGCCGACGGGACGCACGTCGATGTTGATCTGCTTGATGACGCCCAGACGGCTCAGCGCGCGGTAGGTGCGGCTGATGGCCTCGGCATTGTACAGGGTTCCAGGCTCGATGTGGTTGCACTCATCCAGCACGCTGGGACGCAGGTAACGTTCGGCATCCTCAATCACCTTGACGCCGCCCGAGATTTCGACGGTGTCGGCGCCCCACAACCCGTCGTGCATCGACACGGGGTCGTAGTTGGTGACATAGACCACGTCGCGCACGTAGAAGGGCTCGTGCTCGGTGTAATAGGGCATGTGCTCGTTCAGGTAGGGCTCACGCGTGTTGAGCGTGAGGTCCACGGCACGGCTGTCGGCAGCCGTGTCGGCCATGAAGGTGATATACTCCTTATTGAAGGCATAGTAGCCGTGGTTGCGCAATATCTCGGTAATCTCGTCGCGCCACTCGTCCAGGCGGGTATAGTTGAGCAGGTCGCCGCTACGCACGGCATAGCGCGTCGTGTCGGCCAGGACGATGTCGCGGATGTCCTCGTCCGAGATGTCGTAGGCAATAGAGCGGATGTAGTAGGGCTCGCCCAGCGTGACGTCATAGTTCACGCGGGCCTTGCGCTTGGCGCTGTCGGTCTCGACGTTGCTAGTCACCGTGTTGTTCATGAAGCCGCGGTTGCTCAAGGCCATGTGCAACTGCTCGACGCTGGCACTGGTGAGCGTGCTGTCATAGATGACCGGCGGCGTGCCCACACGCTGAATCCAGCGGTTGAACCAGTTGGAACTGTCACGGCCCGACATATTGTAGATGGCCAACTGCAGTTTGATGCCGCCGAGCACACGATGGTTGGCGTTCTGGCGCAGGTAGTTGTACAGTTGTGAGGTCTCGACGGCGCTATGCGGGTCATTGATGTGGATTTTCACCTTGTCGAGCAACAGTTGGCCCTGGGGCACATGTTTGGTCGACGAGCATGACGACACCAGCGCTGCAGCCACCATGGCCACAGCGCACAATGCCAATATCCTCGACGGTAATGCCCTCATTGCCAAGACCCGGGACTCAATGCCGTTAGGGCTTCACTTGCAACTGCTGGAAAGCAGGTTCGCTGCGCAACGACTTGAGGTTGATGGGTGACAGGTCGTCATAGAGCAGGCCGAATGCACTGCCATAACCGTTGTCAATCGCCTTGCGCAGATATTCCATGGCCTTGAAGTTGTCGCCGCGGCTGGCCATGAGCAGGGCAGCATAGTAGAAGTTCTCACCGCCCTTCACATCGGTAGCGGTTATCTGCTGCAGCCAGCGGTACATATCGCTGTCACGGCCCAGGTCACTGTAGGCAAAGCCTTTCAGGTCATACACGTCGTCGCTGAGCAGCGTCATCGTGTTCATGTCCTTAACAGCGAGATTCATGTTGTCGATGCGCTTGAACAGCAGGGCGCGGGCCAGCAGGGCCTCGGCGTCGGTCGGGTCGTTGGCCACGGCGGCATTCAGGTAGCCCAGGGCTTCCATATCCTTACCCTGGTGGCTGAGCAGCGAGGCCTTGGCCAGCAGCATGGGTACATACTGCGGGGCGAACGACGAGCAGCGCTTGAGCGTCTGCATCGCGGCATCATAGTTGCCGCCATCGCCGGCATAGAACTCGGCTTTGGCCTTGGTCACGAAATATTCGGGTTGGGACGGGTCTTGTGTCATGGCATTGTCCACATGGGTGACAGCCTCGTCAAAGCGGCCCAACTCCAGGCAGCACTTGCCGATGTTGTAGTCCACCGTGGGGCTCTCATACAGGTGGCGGCTCTTGATGGCCTGCAGGTCGGTCAGGGCCTCGTTAAAGCGCAAGTGGTCCATCGCGATGTTGGCACGCAGGAAGCGGTAAATGCCGCCGCCGTCGGTGCTCTGCTCGGCCAGTGAGGCGAGGGCGCCCATCACGCCGTCGTAGTTGGTGTCGCTCAGGTCGAACAGGCGCTGTGCGGCAATACCGCCGTCGCCCACAGCCATACCCTGCAACAGGTCAAACACTGCCGAGTTGACATCACCCTGGCGGGCATAGATGTCGGCACGGTTGACATAGACCTGCGGCTCGGCACGGAACAGGTCGACAGCCTTGGACGCCTGCTCGATGGCAGCCTTGCCGTTGCCTCGGGCCAGTTCCACCTGGGCCATGCCGTACATCGCGTCATAGTTCATCGACTCGGCGCGCAGGATGGTCTTGAAGGCCTTCTCGGCAGCGTCGAGGTTGCCGGTCTTCAGGTTGGCCTTGGCAATCATGTCGGTGCAAGCCAGCGACTTGGGCTCCAGTTCCTGGGCCAGACGCAGGTCGGCCAGTTCAGTGCCATAGTCGTGGCGGGCATCGCTGATGCGGGCACGCAGGATGTACTCGTCAAAGCGCAATTCCTTGTCGGTCTTGGGCGTGAGCAGCATCGCCTGGTTGACGTCGGCCAGGGCTGCGGTGTAGTTGCCGTTATAGTAGTGCTGGTGGGCACGGGCAAACAACGTGTTGTAGTCGTTGGGATTCTGGGCGAGATGGTCGTCATAGACCTTCATCACCGCCGAGGTCAACTTGTCGCGGACCACGGCATCGCTGCTCTGGGCCATGAGGGTCATGCCACTCACGGCAAGGACCAAAGCAAGGACAAACTTTCTTGTCTTCATAGTGTTATCGTGTAGTAAAAACGGTTTTCGCGATTAATACTTGTTGTCTATCTCGTTGATGGCGGCCTTGAGGCGTGACAGACGCGTCAGCAGGCCTTCAAGCAGGTCGAGGCGGAGCATGTTGGCGCCGTCGCTCTTGGCCACCGAGGGGTCCTGATGGGTCTCGAGAAACAGGCCGTCGGCACCGCTGGCGATGGCGGCACGCGCCAGGGTCTCGATGAGTTCGGGACGGCCGCCCGTCACTCCCCCACCCTGGTTGGGCTGCTGCAGGCCGTGGGTGATGTCGACAATGACGGGCGCAAAGGCCTGCATCACCGGCACACCGCGGAAGTCCACCACCAGGTCCTGATAGCCGAAGGTGGTGCCGCGCTCGGTAATAGTCACCTGGTCGTTGCCGGCGTCAACCACCTTCTGCACGGCAAAGCGCATCGATTCGGGAGCCAGGAACTGCCCCTTCTTGATGTTCACCACGCGTCCCGTGTGGGCGGCGGCAACCAGCAGTTCGGTCTGGCGGCACAGGAAGGCGGGAATCTGCAGCACGTCGACATACTCGGCGGCAATATCGGCCTCGACAGGCTCGTGGATATCGGTCACCACAGGAATCTTGAAGGTCTCGCCCACCTTGCGCAGGATGCGCAGCGCCTTCTCGTCACCGATGCCGGTGAACGAGTCCATACGGGAGCGGTTGGCCTTGCGGTAACTGCCCTTGAAAACGTATGGAATACCCAGCGACTGGGTTATCTTCAGCGCCTTCTCGGCAATATCCATCGCCATCTCCTCGCCCTCGATCACACACGGACCGGCGAGCAGGAAGAAGTTCGGCGACGACAGCAATTCTTTCAACATATTCTTTGTTCTCAATTAATTCTCTCTAAAATCAGTTGCCCGGTCGAGTCCTCTCTAAACTCTAAACCAGTTGCACCGGTTGGATCCTCTCTAAACCCTAAACCCTAAACTCTAAACTTCACGCTTTGAATCCAAAGTGTGAATAGCAGCCACTGCCATCATGCCGGCGGTCTCGGTGCGCAGGCGGCTCTCACCCAGCGTCACGGGCATGAAACCCGCGTCGCGGGCAGCCTGCACCTCCTCGGGGCTGAAGTCGCCCTCGGGTCCGATAAGCACCATCACGTCCTGGCCGGGTCGGTAGACGCCCGTCAGCGTGAGGCGTTGCCCGCGCGGCAGTTGCTCGTCACAGTAGGCGATGCAGCGCGTGCCCTCAAAGGGCTCGGCCAGCACCTGGGCCACGGGCGTCATCTCATCGAGCAGCGGCAGGGTCGCCTTGAGCGACTGTTTCATGGCCGAGACCATGATTTTCTTGAGGCGCTCGGTTTTCAACACCGTGCGCTCGCTGTTGTGGCAGCGCAGCGGGATGATGCGGTCCACACCCATCTCGACGCACTTCTCGACGAGCCACTCGATGCGGTCCAGGTTCTTGGTGGGCGCCACGCCCAGCACAATGCGGTGCCCCCAGTGCGGGGGCTGCTGCATGCGCTCTGTCACCTCGACGGCGCACCGCTTGGGATGCGCCATCGTGATGCGACAGGTGTATAGGGTCCCGTTTCCGTCCACCACCTCGATGGTGTCGCCCTCGCCCATGCGCAGCACCTTGACGCAGTGCTTGGAATCCTCCTCGCCCAGCGTCAACGTGTCGGCTATGTCAGGACAATAGAAACGGTGCATTGTCTATCTGTTGGTTCTCCTGTGCCGTGGCTATGCCGCGGCCACAGGGTCACTTCTTCTCTTCGCGGACGTGTTTGTACTTGAACAGGAACATGAACGACACGGCTACTACCAGGGCAAAGCCGGCGAAGATGTACCATGCGGTGCTCCAACTGGTAGCGGTGTTGCCTACGAGGAAGCCGTCTTCGGTCCAGTGGCACAGGCTGTTGACGATGGCACCGGCGGCCAGCGTACCGATGGTGGCACCCAAGCCATTGGTCATCAGCATGAACAGACCCTGGGCCGATGCCTTGATGTCGGGATCACACTCCTTGTCCACAAAGATGCCGCCCGAGACGTTGAAGAAGTCAAATGCAACACCATAGACCAGGCACGACAGCACGATGAGGATGACACCGGGGAAGGCCGGGTTGCCGGCACCGAAGAAGAAGAACCTCAATACCCAAGCGAACATGGCAATCAGCATCACCACCTTGATACCGTAGCGCTTCAGGAAGAACGGAATCAGCAAGATGCACAGTGCCTCGGCAATCTGCGAGAGCGACACGAGCATCGTGGCGTTGTTGGCGCCGAAGGAGTCGGCCATCGCGGGATCGCTCTTGAAGTGCGTCAGGTAGGGCGTAGCAAAGCCGTTGGTCACCTGCAGCGACATGCCCAGCATAGCCGAGAAGATGAAGAACATCGCCATCTTTTTGGTCTTGAACAACTTGAACGCATTCAAGCCAAGCGATTCAACAAGCGACTTGGCTTCTTTCTTCACCAGACGGCAGGCAGGCAAGGTCAGGCAGTATACAAACAGCACGAGGCTCAACAGGCCTGATACCATGAACTGCATGTAGGTGTACTGGAACTTGTTGGCATTCTCACCAATCGTGAAGCCGAAACTGCCGTTGTCAATAAACGCGCAGTTGACAAACCACATCGTGGCGATAAAGCCAATGGTACCGAACACACGGATGGGCGGGAAGTCCTTCTCGGTGTCCATGCCGTTCTCCTTGAGGATGGTGAATGCCACCGTGTTGGACAGCGCCAGCGTGGGCATGTAGAAGGCCACACTCAGCGTGTAGAGGGTAATGAACGCGACTTTGTTAGGCATTGGATTGGCCATACCCATGTAGGCCAGCCCGATCATCGCCATACCTGCGATGGCATGGCAGATGCCCAGCAGACGCTGGGGCTGGATGTACTTGTCGGCCACGATACCCATGAGGGTGGGCATGAAGATGGACACGATACCCTGGATGGCATAGAACCACGCGATCTCGTTACCCATACCGGCTTTTCCCAGATAGTTGCCCATGCAGGTGAGGTAAGCGCCCCACACGGCGAACTCCAGGAAATTCATTACGATGAGTCTTAACTTCAGATTTTTCATAAGAACCTATATTTTAAAAATTGATATTTTCAACCTACAAAGTTAGTAAAAAAGCACCGAATTACTCATCCCCTTGCGAGGGATTAGTCTTCTGGGCGATGATTTTTTGGATGCGCGCGGCCTTCTCATACTGCTCCAGGTCGACATAGTGCTGCATGCGGCGCTCCAACTTGTCGACGGGCAGGTCCTCGAGACGCACGGGACGCTGCGGCTTGTACTCGCCGTCGCGCCGCCACTCGTAACTGGTGAGTTCCATCACCTCGGGGGTGGTGAAGACGGGCGCCCCGGTGCGCAGGGCGATGGCGATGGCATCGCTGGTGCGCGAGTCAATCTGGACCTCTAACGGACCATTGGTGACAAACAGTTTGGCGGCAAACACACCGTCCTTGAAACTGTAGATGACCACCTGCTTCAACTCGATGCCGTAGGCATGGAACAACGAGACGAACAAATCGTGGGTCAACGGACGCGAAGGCACCACCTGCTCCATGTGCACGGCGATGGACTGCGCTTCGGCGGCCCCCACCACGATGGGGATGCGGCGTGCCTCGTCGGGGGTGCTGTCGGCGTTCTCCAGCAACAGGGCATAAGCCCCGGGCTGCACCTCGCTGCGCGTGATGCCCAGCACCTTCAATGCTATCAACTTCTCGTATTCCTCCATATCGAAATCTCTAAACTTTAACCTGTAACCTTTAACCAGTAATAATGCCGCTGCCGTAGCACAGATGGCCCTGCGGGTCGTAGATGACGGCGAACTGGCCCGGGGCGATGCCCTGCACGTCCTCCTCGCTCTCGATGACCCACTGGCGCTCGCCGGTGCGGCAGAACTTACCCCGCATGATGTGGGGCGTGTGGCGGTTCTTGAACATAATGTCCACAGGACCCTCCACGCCTTCCCATGGGTTGCCCGAGATGAAGTGCATCTCGTCGAGGTTCAACGTGCGGCCATACTGCTTGGCAGTGCCGTAGCCGTTGGACACATAGATGACGTTGTCGTCCACATTCTTGCGCACGACATACCACGGTCCGCCGCTCAGGCCCAAGCCCTTGCGCTGACCGATGGTGTGGAACCAGTAGCCGCGGTGCTCGCCCAGTTTGCGGCCCGTCTCCAACTCGATGATGGGACCGGGACGCTCGCCCAGGTGGCGGCGGATGAAATCGTTGTAGTCAATCTGCCCCAGGAAGCAGATGCCCTGGCTGTCACGACGGTGGGCGTTGGGCAGGTGGGCCTGCTCGGCGATGCGCCTCACCTCTTCCTTGGGCATCGAGCCGATGGGGAAGATGACATGCTGCAGTTGCTCATAGGTGATCTGTGCCAGGAAGTCGGTCTGGTCCTTGACAGGGTCGACTGCCGTGGCCAGATATTTCACGCCGTCGATGACCTCGGTCGTGGCATAATGGCCCGTCGCCGTCTGGTCAAAGTCCTTGCCCCAGCGCTGCTCAAAGAAGCCGAACTTGATCATGCGGTTGCACATCATGTCGGGGTTGGGCGTGAGACCGGCCTTGACGGTGCGCAGGGCATAATCCATGACGTGGTCCCAGTACTCCTCGTGCAGCGAGACCACATCGAGCGGCAAGCCGTAGCGATGCGCAATCAGGGTGCACATCTCGATGTCCTCCTCGGCGCTGCAGTCGCCCTCGTCATTGTCCATGCCGATGCGGATGTAAAACAGGTGCAGGTCCTCGCCCCGCTCCTTGAGCAGGTGAACCACCACAGCGCTGTCCACGCCTCCCGATATGAGTACCGCCGTTGTCAAGGCTTTATGATTTTTTATCTTGATTATCAGTTAATTTATAGCAACAACCTGCAGAAGCCGTTTAGGCATTGTCAATCACCTGCTCGTCATCGACAGTCGCCGTGAAATGGGCCGCGATGATATAGTCCAGCGAAATCTTGCCGGGGCCCGCCAGCAGCAGGAACACAAAGATTCCGATAAACATCACGGGGTAGCCAGGCTCGAAATTGAACAACTGGTTGGGCACCACAGCGTTTGTCGACATGAAGATGTTCTCGGCCACCAGCATCAGTCCCAAGGGGAACAGCACCGCCAGTCGCGTGAGCAGGCCCAGCATGATGCACACGGCACACAGCAGTTCCACCACGACGAGCACAGTCATCGACGCCTCGGGGCTCATGCCCAGGAATCCGTCGAAGGTGGGCAAGATCTTGTCGAAATTCAGCATCTGACGGATGCACAACTGCAGGAACATGATGCCCGTGAACAGCCGCAGGAACAACCGTGACAGGTTGCTGTAGGTGTGCCCGGCGCTATACAGAAACAGGTTCTTGAAAAAATTGGACATATCCTTTAGGGTTATTGCGTTATTGTTCTGTTAATAAGCGGGATTGACGGCCGACAGGATACCCTCGACCGACTGTGCCTTGTTCAACACCTTGCGATCCTCGCCCAGGATGTAGCAGCACGGCACAACGCGCAAGTCAAGTTTATCGGCCAGGTCATCATTACAGCCGACAATCCATTTCTGGCCAAAGCCTTGTCCCGTCCTCGCCCAGTCCTCGCTGTACTTGTTCAGGCACATGCACACCAGCGCCACCTCACCCGAATCAACCAGCGCATTCAACGCCACATCGGTGCTCATGCGAACACGGCCGATGGAACTGTCGGCACTGTCGTCGACAAACAGCAGAATGTAGGCCGGGGCCTCGGTCTCGCTCAGGCGATGGCGCTGCCCGTCGATGCCGGTGTAGTCAAAATCAATCGGCATGCCCACCTGCACCGAGTTGATGCGTGCCAACTGCTGGGCATAGTGCTCACGCAACTGCTTGGGCAACTGCTTGGAACCGGCCAGCGGCTTGATAAAGGCCACATACACCTCGTCGCTCCAGTATTCGGCATCGGTGCCGTAGAGACAGAGTTCGGCCATCTCGCCCAACTTCTGCAGGTTAGCGGTGTTGGACTGCGCCTTGTTGACCAGGTCACGCACCGACGACAACACGACGTTGCGGTGAGCGTAACGGAAGAAGTCCACATAGTCGCGGAACGTCACCTCCAGCGCAGCATCGTCGGTAATCGGCTTGCTGATGTCGAAATTGTCCCAGAAGTGGGTGATGATATAGTTGCAGCGCTCTTCGAGCGTGGAACACGTGTCAGGCGCCAGCGGATAGGCAAACAGCGTGCCCGGCTGCTGCTCGGCCAGCAGTTCCTGGGACGACAGCCTCGGGGCAAAAAGCAACAATGCAGTGAATATCAATAAGATATGTTTCATATTCGTTTTATAACATTCTATTAGGCTATGCTTTTAAACCGCTAAATTACTACAATTGTGGCAACTGCGACCCATCAGCCGTTGAAAAAACACACCGAATCAACATTTTTTCACACAATCCCACCCCATACTAACTATTCAGCCATTTCCCACACGCCAAGGCACTAAGTCGCTATGAGTTTAATTACGTAATTCGTTTATGATATGTCAGACGAAATGAAATGCTTCAATCCATCAAAAGTTTCCCGTTTTGACTACGATAATTGTCTGAAAATCAAAACTTAGCGTCTTTGCGACTTAGCGTGATATTTGATGGCGGGTGTTTGGGCTGAATAGTTACCCCCCATACACAACACCGGAGCACAAAGAAGCCGGAGGCGGGGGTCGCTCGTCTCCGGCTTCTTCCTTTTAACTTCATAGGATTCTAAAAGAGGGTAAGTATTTCAAGTATTGACCTGTAATTATGATTCGGTTCGGGTCTGCTTGAAATGCATGACAAAATTACTCCAGCAACCCCTACCGATATTAGGAAAATCACCGAAATTGATTAGGATTATTTGTGTTTTTTTGACCCGAAATTTGTGTTTTTTTGACCACATAAATCCACAAACATTTGATTATCAGTTATTTTGATTTTCAAATCCTGCTAATAATAATCAAATGCGATTATTCAGGCCGTTCCACCCTACTTGATATAGGGGCGGATAGCATCACGCCAGATGAGGTACCCCTCGCCCATCAAGTGCAGCCCGTCGTTGGTCAGGTCGGCCCTCAGGCGTCCCTGATCGTCGACAAACAGCGGATACAGGTTGATCCACGTCACACCCTGGCGGCGTGCCACCTGCTCGAGCAGCGCGTTGGCCTCGACGACCACATGCTCACGTCCCACGAGCAGTTTCCACTCGCGCACGTCGTTGTTGAAGGGCAACAGGCTCTGCAGGTAGATCTTGGTGCGCGGTGAGCCTTGCTTGACCATGACGATGAGACGCTCGGTCACGCGCGCGATGCTGTCGGCATCCACGCCATGGCTGATGTCGTTCACACCGCTCATGATGAACAGTTTCTTGGGTTGCCCCTTGATGATGGGGTCGATGCGGTCAATCAAGCCCTGCACGATGTCGCCCACGATGCCGCGATTCTTGATGTGCCGGTTGCCCAGCAGTTCGTTGAACTCGCAGCCGTCGGTGAGGCTGTTGCCCAGCATCACGATGTCCTTCTTGCCGATGGGCAACTGCTCGAACAGCGTGGCCCGCCTTGCATAATACGGGTCTTGGTTGGCCTGGGCCGCGGCCGTGAGGCAGATGAGTGCCACCACGGCCAGTGTTGCTAATTTTCTCATTTTCTTTATTTTAACTCGAGGTGCTGGATATCCTGGACAATCTGGAGGAGCCGGATATCATGGAGAGGCTGGACAGACTGGATATTTTGGACAATCTGGACAGCCCCGATGCACCCCGGGGGTGTTGATGCTATCGTGTTATTGCCCGCGGTAGGCATCGGTGGCCTTTTTCACCGAGCCGTGGAGCAGCAGCAGTCGCTTGGCCTCGTCATAGGGGAGTTTCAGTTCCTCGACGAGCCAGCGGGTGCCGCGGTCCACTAGTTTCTGGTTGGTGAGTTGCATGTTCACCATCTTGTTGCCCTTGACACGGCCCATCTGTATCATCACGCTGGTCGAAATCATATTGCAGATGAGTTTCTGGCCCGTACCGCTCTTCATGCGCGAACTGCCGGTGACATACTCGGGTCCGACAACCATCACGATGGGAATCTCGGCAGCCTCACAAATGGGGGCACCGGGATTGCTCGTGATGGCAGCCGTCAGGCAACCGTAGGCCCGTGCGTCGCTCAGGGCGCCGATGACATAGGGCGTCGTTCCTGACGCGGCGATGCCAATGACCGTGTCGAGCGGGGTGACCTTATACTCCTGCAGGTCTTTCCAGCCCTGCTCGGTATCGTCCTCGGCATTCTCGACGGCATTGCGCAGGGCGATGTCACCGCCGGCGATGATGCCGATAATCCACCCGGGCGACATGCCGAACGTGGGCGGTATCTCGCTGGCGTCAAGCACGCCCAGACGCCCGCTGGTGCCCGCACCCATATAGAAGATGCGTCCACCCTTCTTCATGCGCTCGACGATGCCGGTGACCAGGCGCTCGATCTCGGGAATCGCCTGCTGCACTGCATCGGCCACCTTGTGGTCCTCCTGATTGATCTCGGTGAGAATCTCGTGCACCGATTTCTTCTCCAGGTTATCATATAGCGATGGTTGCTCGCTGATTTTTACAAAATCCATAATCAATCAATTTTTATTCTACTACAGTGTAATCCGTATCCGGTTCCGCGGAGCCCGATACTTCACGTCATGCTAGTCAGGCAAGCCCTGTCACGGCCTTTCAGGCCTCGGTGGAATGGTACTTCACCAGCCCCTCCATCGGGTCCTTGATGACGGTGCCGATGGTGATGCCCAGGGCGTCGGCGGCCTCTTGCAGCACCTTCTTCTGGCAATAGGCGATTGAGCCCACAAAGTTGCAGGGCAACTCCTTGTAGCCCGGGTAACTGGCCACGTTGCGGGTGAAGAAGTCGGTGAACGAGCGCAGCACGATGGCATGGATCGACGGCTCATCGATGTTATGTTCCAGGAACGGGGCAAACTGCGCCAGGAAGCGGTTGGCGGCGGGCTTGCGGTAGACCGAGGTGATGATGGTCGTGTAGTCCAGGTCATACTCCTTCATGAACTTGTCGCACAGGTGCTGAGGCAACTGCTTCTTCAACACGTCGCCCACGAGCAGTTTGCCCATCACGGCACCGCTACCCTCGTCGCCCAGGATGTAACCCAGGGGTGACACGTTCTGAACAACCTTCTCGCCATCATAGTAGCACGAGTTGCTGCCCGTGCCCATGATGCATGCGATGCCCGGCTCACGGCCACACACGGCACGAGCCGCAGCCAGCAGGTCGGTTGCCACCTCCACCTTGCCAGCACTGGGCAGATTGGCGCGCAGGGCGTTGACCACCTGCTGCCTGATCTCGTCCGAGACGATGCCGGCCCCGTAGTAGTGGATTTCATCCACTTTGTAGTTGGTCAGGTGAGGCATCAGTTCGCTCTTGATCTGTTCCTTCATCTCCTCCTCGGTGAGCAGGAGGGCGTTCATTCCGGTGGTGAAGATTTGGGCCACCTTCTCTTTTCCGTTCAGCAGCGTCCAGTTGATCTTGGTGGAGCCGCAGTCAGCAATAAGAATCATCATAATTGTAGTTCTATTTGGTTTTTGTTAGTTACTTGTTGAGTTCTAGATATTCTAGATCTTGATATAAATCTTCTTCTTGTACAGCACGTGGCCGATGGCCCAGTTCAGCAGCACAAAGCAGACGGCATACAGCGCCGAGGCCGTGCACTCGTTGCAGAACGATGCAAAGAAGTCGTACACCGCACCGTGGATGGTGATGTTGCCGCCCTCGGCATCGTGGCCGATGGGGATGGCGCCGAACAGAATGGCCAGAATCGTGCCGATGAGGTACAGGGCCAGCGGGTTCACGCCAAACGACTCAAAGAAACGGCTCAGACCGCCCTTCTTCTCCTTGATGTCGACAAAGTAGATGAGCATCGCCTGGATGCACATCGCCATGCCGCAGGTGATGAGCACGAACGTCGAGGACCACATCTTCTTGCCGCAGGGGATGCCGTATTGCAGCAGCCAGCCGCCCAGCACCATCATGCTGCCCCACAGCAGCATCGTGGTCACGCGTTCGGTGTTGTTGTGGACACTCAGGATCATGCGTCCCACCAGATAGCCGATGAGCACGTGGGCAATGCACGGCAGGGTGCTCAGGATGCCCTCGGGATCGAGCGAAATGCTCTCGCCATAGGCCGTCTCGTGGTACATGTGGTCGGTGCCCAGCACGCTGTTGTCGATTTGGGCGATGATGTTCTCGAGCGAGAAGTCATAGCCGTGTCCCAGTCCCAGAATAATGGCATAGGCCACCAGGATGAGGCCGATGAGCCACGGGATGAACTTGCGCTTGAACAGCACCACACACAGCGACCCGAAGAAGTAGACCAGCGCCAGACGCTGGAACACGCCCAGGATGCGCAGCGTGTCCAGATTGTTCACTGCCTCGCTGAAGGGGTCGCCCTTGCACAGGCCGCGCACGAGGTGGCTGAACCAGCCCACAGCCCAGCCGATGAGGAACAGGACGACCGTGCGGCGCACGACCTTCCACATCAGCGGGCCCGACATCTTGTAATTGAACTTCTTGAGCGAGAATGCCATCGACACACCCATGCAGAAGATGAAGAACGGGAACACCAGGTCGGTGGGCGTGAGCCCGATCCAATCGGCGTGCTCCAGCGGCCGATAGAGGTGACTCCACGAGCCGGGGTTGTTCACCAGCAGCATCCCCGCGATGGTGATACCGCGCAGGATGTCGAGCGACAGCAACCGTTTATTGTCTTTACCCATAATCTTTGCATTTTGGGACAGAGGGACGGTTCTTTTGTCCCATTTTTGTCCTGAGGTTTATTATTTCTTGGTTTCCTTGATTGTCTTGCCGGCGGCAGGCATACCCTGGATGCGGGATGTACTCTTAGGAACAGGATTGTACAGGTAGTAACTTGCACTGCGCTTCTGGAAGGCCTCGGCATCCTTGTTCCAGTAGTCGGCCATGTCCGCCACCTTGTAGCGCTTGATGAAGCGCTCACGGATTTCCTTGCTGCCGCACACCTTGTCGAACATGGCATAGCGCTTGGGGTTCTGCTCGAACAGTTCCACCTGGGGATACATCTCATGGATGACCTGCAGGAAGTAGAACTGCGTCAGGCACAGGTTGGCGGCATCGGGGTCGGTGATGTAGGTCTGCACGCCGTGCACCTCCTGCAGCGACTGGTCCACAGCCACGCTCAAGGCAAAGAAGGGCTTGTAGTTGATGGGCCTGAAGTGCATGCCCGGCAGGTTCAAGGCATTCATGCGCATCGCCAACGAGTCGGCGTTAATCCACGAGGCCGCAAACGTCTGGAAGGGCAGCGTGTAGCCGATGCCGGTGTTGAAGATGTACAACTCGCCTAGGATGCCCGACACGGGATAGAAGAACGCGCTCTCGGGCGTGGGAATCTGCGGCGAAGGCAGCACCCAGGGCATACCCGTGTCGCGGAACTTCATCTCGCGCTTCCAACCCTCCATAGGGATAACGGTGAGTTTGCAGCCGTGGCCCGTCTTGGAGCGCTCGGCGATGATGCCCTCCCCGTTGAGGAACAGGGCCAACTCACCGGGAGTGAGTCCGTAGATGTAGGGTATGGGATACTTGCTCACGAATGAGTAGTAGCCGTCCTCGACGAGGTTGCCCTCCACCTTGTTGCCGCCCAGCGGGTTGGGACGGTCCAGCACCATGAACTCGGTGCCGTGCTTGGCACAGGCCTCCATGCACACGCCCATCGTGGCATAGAAGGTGTAACTGCGGCACCCCACGTCCTGGATGTCATACACCAGCACGTCGATGTCTTTCAGCATTTCGGCCGTCGGCTCATGGGTCTTGCCGAACAGCGAGTACATCTTGATGCCCGTCAGCGGGTCCACGGCGTCGCCCACGGCATCGCCCGCATGGGCATTACCGCGCACGCCGTGCTCGGGGCCGAACAGTGCCACGAGTTCCACACCCGGCGCCTCGTTGAGGATGTCGACGGTGCTCTTGAGGTTATTGTCGATGCCGCTGGGGTTGGTCACCAGTCCCACGCGCTTGCCCTGCAACTGGGCAAAGCCGCCGTCGCGAAGCACCTCGATGCCCGGCTTGACGACCGCACTGGCCGTCAATGCCGCCATCACCATACACACTGCAAAAATTATCTTCTTCATATCACTAATATTCTTAAAATTTTATATTAATAAACAACTGATAGATAAGACTATTCGGTCATTTAGATTCTTCGTTGGTTTTGGGAGTCTCGTCCTTCTCCTTCAGGCCGAACTTGGGATCTACCTTTACAATCATCGCCACGATAATGGTGCATGCGCAGCAAATCATCGTCCAGATGAAGAAGTTCTGATAGCCCACGAGGTCCTCTAGCCAGCCGGCCATCATACCCATCATCATCGACAATGCCATGAAACCGGTGCAGATGGCGTAGTGGGCAGTCTTGTACGGGCCCTCACTGTAATAGATGAGGTAAAGCATATAGGCTGTGAAACCGAAGCCATAACCAAACTGCTCAATAAACACGCAGATGTTGATGGTCAGCAGGTTCTGGTCCTGGGTAAACGCCAGGTAGATGAACGTCAAGCAGGTCAGCGACATGCTCCACGCCATGGGCTGCAGCCAGTGCTTGAGGCCGCCCTTTGCCGCCACGATACCGCCGATGATGCCACCGATGGTCAAGCCGATGATGCCGACGGTGCCGTATACGATGCCCACCTCGCTGGTAGACAATGCCAAGCCGCCCTTATCCAGCGGGTCCACGAGGAACGGCATGATGATCTTGGTCAACTGGGCCTCGGGGAAGCGGTAGAAGAGCATGAACAGGATGGCTGCAACAGTCTGCCACACAGGGAACTTGGTGAAGAATGTCCTGAATGTGTCCAGGAAGCCCCTGACTATTTCGCTTGAAGTCTTCTTCTCCTGATTGGAATCGACAGCAGGTCTGGGCAGCGCCCAAGTGTGGTAAATTACAACTATCAGGAAGAAGACCGACAACACAACGAACACAATGGCCCAAGCCATCGGAATGTTACCCGATGTGCCCAGGAACGAAGACGAGACATCTTTCTTCACTTTGTTGTCCACCGTGAAGTAGATATAGGCCAGTTTGTTCCAGTTGTTCTCGTTGAAGACGATGCGCGACTGCGAGGCCTTGATGTCGGTGCTGCCCTTGTCGTTAGCGAGGTTCAAGACATATTCCTTGCCTGCATCAGGTTTCTTGTTGAGGCGCACAGCCACAACAGCAAAGTTGTTGCTCTGATTGTTGGACTTCACCTGCTTGAACTTGTCGGGGAATGTAGTGGCAATCCAGTTTTCAAAGAGGTTCTGCTCCTCGGCCTTCTTGGCGAGTTCCTCGGCTGTCGCGGCTATGAGTTTAGCGTCGGAGGTATCACCGTAGTATACATAGCGGCCATTCTCCCAGACAGCGTTGACCAGCACGAATTTCTTTCCTTTGTATTCAAGGTCATCTTTCTCAGTAAAGGCAGGATCGGGGATGTAGAAGCCGTTGGCGATGTTCATTTTCTCGACCGAGTCGGCGATGGCCTTGGAATAGTCTGCAAAGTTCATCACCGAGTCGCCCGACTGAATATCGGCGGGCGCCTTCACCGATGTCTTGATGTCGGCAGCACTGGTGACGAAGCAGATTTCCTTGCCCACCTGGTCACCAACCGGGACATCGCTGGGGAGGACGGCCGAAACCGGCGCGCTGTTCACACCGGCATCAATGTTGATGCGGACAGGTTCAAGGCCCGAATTCATTTCGATGACACCTGCCAAGATGACAAGCAAGCCCTGCCCCACAACAGTAGCAATGCGGTAGAACGTGGAACGAATGCCCACAAACAGTGACTGCTCATGCTCGGTCAGCGCCAGCATATAGAAGCCGTCGGCAGCAATGTCGTGCGTTGCACTGGCAAAGCCCATCAGCATGAACACCGCAAACGTGAGTTGCACCCACCACGACGTCGGGATAGTGAATGCAATGCCCGCCAACGCAATAGCGACAATCCACTGCATGATGATGACCCACCAGCGCTTGGACTTGATAATGTCCACAAACGGGCTCCAGAAAGGCTTAATCACCCAAGGCAGTCCCAACCATCCCGTGTAAAGGGCAATATCAGTGTTGGACATTCCCAGACGCTTGTACATGATCACTGAAATTGTCATCACCGCCACATAGGGCAGGCCCTGGGCGAAATAAAGCGTCGGTATCCACGCCCATGGCGAGCGCTTCTTCGTTTTTTGTTCTTGACTGTCTTTCATCTTTATCTTCATTTTAGGTTAATAGCGTTTCTCGATGCTGGCGCCCACGAAGTAGTGCAGCAGGATCTGCTTGTAGTCGTAGCCCTTGGCGCCCATCACGGCGGCACCGATCTGGCACAGGCCGGCGCCATGGCCCCACCCTGCCCCGCGCAACACGAACTTGGCGGGGTAGCCGTCGTCGCCCACGTCGTGCTTCTCGACGACAAAGGCCGAACTGTACAGGCACGAGGGCGACAGGGCGTAGCGGATGGTCAGTTCCTTGCCGATGATGCGCTCACGTTTCTCGCCGACGATGCGCAGGCGGTACAGCCTGCCGCTGGTGCCGCGTGCCACGGGCTGCAGGTCACGGATGCGGCCGTAGTCGGTACCCGTGCGTTCCTTGATCAGCGCAGCGATCTCGTCCTGGGTATACTCCACCTTCCAGCGGTAGAAGTCCTTGGTCTCCTGGTCATAGTCGTTGAGCACCTGGGACAGGATCTCGGGGTCGGTGGTGTTGCAGAAGGCGCTGGGCGAGGACAGAATCCACTCGGCAGCGTTGTCCTCGCGGGTGAGGTCGGGGAAGTCCTCCTCGTTCTCACCGTCGCGGCGCGCCTCCAGATAGTCATGGTGGTGCGGCTCCCAACAGTTCTCGAATTCCTCCATCACGCCGCCGCACGACTTGCTGAAGCGGGCGTCGCACAGCGTGCCGCCGTGCATCAGCACCTGGCCCCACGTGGCGCGGATGGCCTGTTCCACCTTCTCGGTCGTGGCGCGTGTGATTCCCTGGTAGCGCTGGCAGTGGTCGTCGGCACACACGTCAAAGTTCATGTGGTCGTCACGGTCCCACCACTTCACCAGTTCCTCGGGGGTGTCCATCATCTTGCCGGCCATATCAGGATTGCAGTCGCTCGTGTCGACGATGTCCTTGTGAATCTGGGCCAGCAGCCAACTGCGCGAGATGACGGCATGGGCCTTGAGCAGTTCGAGCGAGGCATGGGCGCTCATCTCGCTGGAGATGACGCTCAGCAGGTAGTCCTCGACACTCAACACGTTGACGGGGGTCAACTTGCCGTCCTCGACGATGAGGTGCAGCGCGCCCTTGAAGGTCTGGTCTTCCTGGCGTTTCCAGTGGAAACTAACGCCGATGGTCACGCCCTTGAGCGTGAACGAAGCCTTCTCGGCATCGACGGGTTCAAAGAGCAGGTCGCCATAGCGGTTGCCGCCCCACTCCACCTGTCCATCGACACAGCGGGCCGTCTGGCCACCGCTGCAAGCGGTACCATTCACGCGGTAGTCACCATTGAGCACAAACTCGATCTCGGGCTCATTCATGATGCCCACCCTCACTTGCGGTATCTGTTTCTCGTCCATATTATCTTAGTTTATAATCCTTAGTCCTTGGTTTCAAGTACCTGGGTGTTATTCGTTATTGTCATCAAAGGAACCGTCCCCTTTTCGCCCTATATGGGCTGGTGGTTTTCCCAATAATGGGCAAAGCCGTTGAAGACGGGGGTGAGTTCCTTGCGGCTCATGCACAACTCGTCGTAGAGGGCCTGCACCATCCTGGGCGTGAGGGCATCAAAATCCTTGCGCTCGGGCACGGCCCACAGTCCGCCCATATCGACCGAGGCGGGGCTGAGCAGCAGTTTGCCCTCTCCCTCGCCATAGCACGCGGGGCGGTGTTTGCGCCTGGGGAAGACGACCAGGTGCCACAGGCGGTCGGTCGTGTTCCACCAGCACAGCACGTTGACCATAGGCTCCTCGTCACCCTGGGCCACGGGCAGCAGGTCCAGCAGCCGCAGGGCATAGCGCTCGGCGGCCCGCTGCGACGAGGTCTCGATAGTGAACAGGTTGCGTCCCAACTGATCGACGTAGCCGATGAAGCCCTCGTCGCTGTCGGCCAGCAGGTGGGTCGTGGCATGGGCCATCTCGTCACACAGCGGCATCTCACCCTTGGCACCGGCCTGGAAGTGCATGTGGTCGGGTGCCGATGCGCCGCAGCGCGGCCCGTTGTAGAAGACCACAAAGTCGGGCAAAGACTGAGCCAGCATCAGCATGTCGCTTATCCTGTCCGCCAGGCGCTGCGGCACGTGGTGCAGGTCGGCTATCGTGAGGTGACGCTTGAAGATGGGATACGGGTTGACTTGAATCTTGTAGCGCTCACCCCACAGCACGGCCTTTTGCTTAGCGGGTTGGTACTCGGTGCACAGGAAACACTTGCGACGAGCCAGCGAACGGCGGTCGATGACGGCAGCCGACGAACGGCGCCGTTCGGGGTTGAACTGCAGTGTGACGGTAGCCTCGCCCAGCGACAGCGAGCGCGTGGCGACACCGGCCAGCGCCTCATAATTGGCGCCCGCCAAGTCCCAGTCACGCAGTTGCCGGGCAATCAGCCTATCTATCACTCTGCTATAGTCCATGGTTTTATTTTAGTTTTAAGTTGTAAGTTGTAAGTTGTAAGTTGTAAGTTGTTAAGTATGATTACTTTCGCCCTCTTGCAGCGACATCAGGTAACTGTACTTAAAACTTAAAACTTAAAACTTAAAACTCACATCTAACTCACTTTTTGTTCATAGCGATGCGTGCCTGGAGTTCCCAGGTGCGGATGCGGTCCTTGTACAGGTTGTTGCGGTTCATCTTCTCGACGTCGAGCGAAGCATCGCTGTTGTCGTCCCAGCGGCGGCACAGGTAGACGGGTTCGTACACGCGGCCAATCTGGTAGTTGCGCGAGATGTTCAGGCCCAGGGCATAGTCCTCGCCATAACTGGTGTTGGGAATCTTCACGTCGCGCAGCACGGGGGTATAGAACGCACGCGGTGCGCCCAAACCGTTGATGCGCAGGGCGTTGTTGCGGCCGTTCTCGGGGGTCCACTCCTTGTGGTCGATGATGCCGGGAGGAATGGGATTGAGGTGGATGTCGGTCATCTGATAGGTGCCGACCACCATGGCCACATTCTGCTCGTAGAAGGCGTTGACCATCGTCTGCAGCGTGTGCTCGTCCTTGTACATGTCGTCGCTGTCGAGTTGCACGATGAACTTACCGACATTTTTGCGATGGGCTGCCAGATTCCAGTAACCGCCGATGCCCATGTCATAGAAGTCGGCGATGATATGTATCAGGCGCGGGTCGTTATACTCGGCGATGGCCTCGCGGGTGCCGTCGGTCGAGAAGTTGTCCACTACCATCAGGTTGAACTTGAAGTCACACTCCTGCTTGAGCACCGAGTCGATGGCATCGCGGATGGTGCGGATACGGTTGCGCACGGGAATCATCACCGTGGCCTCGACCTCAAACTCGCCCTGATTGAACTCGATGTGACGGAAATTGGGCACCTCCTTGCCGTCCTCGATGCGCGTGGGAGCCAGGTAGCCCCCCAACTCCTTGAGATGCTCGGTGCAGGCCTGCTCCATCTCGATCTGGCGGCCGCGGTTGCGCGGGTCGACGTAGTCAAAGATTTTCTCGCCGCTCTTGCGGGTATCCAGTTCCACATCGCTGTAGAGGAACTCGTTGATGTGGGTGATGGCGGCAAACTGCGACAACTTCAGGCGCAGGTCATACAGGCCGGCGAACTCGTAGTCGGCTTTCATCGCACCGGCGGCCTTCTTGAAGCACTGGCCGCAGAAGAACAGCACCGAGCCGAAATCAAAGTCGTCCCTGAGGCTGCCCATCTGGTAATCGATGACGGGGGCCTTGTCGGCGCCCTGCTCGGTCACGTTGTAGTGGTCGGCATAGAGCATACCCGAGCAGGTGTCGTCGCCCAACTTGACGAAACGCTCCATCGAGAACGGACCCATCTTCAGGGTGTCATACTTGGTGTAGAGCAGCACATAGTCGGCATCGGCATGCGCAGCGATGGCACGCATCGTGGCACTGGAAGTGAGACCCTTGATGGGCAGCAGTTCACAGCCCTCGACGGCGGTGGCGCCGTCCTCGGTAGTCAGGAGGTAGATTTTGTTCACCAGTTCCTGCTCCTTGAGGTTCTGGATGGTTTGCGCGGCCTGCTCGGCATTGGCAAACGGGATAAAGCAATTAATTCTTCCCATGATTGTCTTTGTTTTATGATGATTGATAATTTTATTGTTCGGTTTCATTCTAGATGCTCTAGATATTCTAGATGGTCTAGATATTCTAGGCGGGGGTTATTTCAGGTAGTCCATGATGCGGGACATCAGGCTGGTGCGCTCCTGGACGGTGGTCACTGCCTCGAGAGGGAAGCCCATGACCACGGTGCGGTAGCCTCCACGGTCGCTGGCAATGGCGGCGGGCAGGCCGTTCTCGCCGTAGCGCATCCACGTGAAGCCGCGGTCGTCGCTGGCGCGAACGGCGTCGGGCGACTCAACGGCATACTGCCTGTCGTTCAACTTGCTGACGAAGGTCCAGGCGCCAGGCGACGACAGACGGATGTCGGGGCTGTCGACGCTGGTGACGGTGCCGTCGAGCGATGCACGCCCGTGCAGATGCTCATAGCCAAGAACGTCCTTGACAAAGGCCTGACCTGCCACGTCGTTGTTGCCGGCGGCATTGTCCCACAGGTCGCTGCCCACATAAGCACCGCTCAGCAGCACGCTGCCGCCGCCATCGGTGAAGCGGCGCAGGACGTCCTGCAAGCCCGTGGTGTAGATTTTGAAGCGCGTGGGCATCAGGCCGCTACCGGTCTTGATTTCCTTCTGCTTGCCCAAGATGAGGTCCATCAAGCGGTAATCGCTGACGTCATAGTTGCTCTCCAGCGCCTGCTGGCTGCAGGAGACGAAGGAGTAGCCGGCATTCATCAGCGCCTCACCGTGCACGGCGGGGAAATCAAATGTATTGCCCGCCACATTCATCGTCTCGTGGTCGCTGCGGCTGCTGCCGAAGCCGGGCGCGTCATCGTCAGTCCACTTGATGTCACGACGGAACTCATACTGCGAACCCAGGTAGTTGATCTGCTGGATATAGGGTACACCGTGGTCCTTGTCGTCGTCAAAGCCGGCACGGTCGGGACCGTCAAACCAGTCGGGGGCGCTCACGCGGGTGAAGCCGTTGACCACGAGCACATCACCCTGGCTGCCGGCTGCCTCTCCCAGGCTCAACGTCTCGCTGGGGAAACTGCGGCCACCGTCATTCATGGCGATGATGCGGTAGGAATGTATCTTGTTGTCGGTGATGCGCACGCTGTACTGTGGGCCGCGGGTGGTAGCAATCTCCTGGAAAGCACCGTCCAGACCCACGCGCTCACACACGATATAGCCCGTGGCATCGGCATTGTCGCTCAACTCGTCGTGGGTGGGATTCCACGTGAGCAGGTAATGGCCCTTGCCGGTCTTGGTGATGGCAAAAGTGTTGACGGGCAACGGCTGCACCACACAGGAGCGGTGGTCGCGCTGCGCGATGAACTTCAACATACCTTTATAAATGGCGCGGCTCACGTCGAAGCGGAACATCGGGTCGAGGCCGTACTTCATGTCGGCAAAATTCTGGTGCGAGAGCAACTCCATCAGCACGGCGGGCACCTCGGGCACGCGGGCCTCATAGTAACTCTTGTCCCACATGCCGCGGCGTGTCCAGTTGGGTTCCCACTTGGCGCGGATGTCCTTGACAATCTCGGTCGACAGCAGGTTGCAGTAGCGGCGCGACAGTTCTCGCGGCGTGCCGTTGGCATACTTGCCGAACTGCTTGCCGTCAGCACGGGTGCAGTAGATCAGCAGAGTGCCTATGATTCCGTCGTCGGGCGTCTCACCGGCATCGGTGTGCAGGCAGAAGGAGATATCCACAGGCACCTTCAGGCCGCCACGGCCGGGCAGCACGTCGCTGCCGCCGGCCAGGTAGTTGACCCACTCGCCACGGCTACGGTAGTCGTCGGTATAGTCATTGATGCCGTGGGAGGTGGAATAGACGCTGTCGGGGAAACCGGCCCACTGCAGGAAGTAGCGCGAGCCCAGGTGGAACCAGGGATGGTCGCCGCTGCCCACATAACTGTATTCCACGCCTTCCTTGCCCAGGTAGTTCTCATTCTCCTGCTCGGCGGCGATGCGGCGGTTCTCCTCGGTGGGCAAAGCCACTCGACGGGCGATATTGCCCTTGCCGCCGCCCACCTTGATGGCATCGGCGGTGATGACCGCGTTCTTGTCGTTGCTCAGGTTAGACACCTCGACCACCGCCTTGTTCAGACCCTTGGCCAGGGGGAAGGTGCCCAGATAGACCCAGACACCGCCTGCCATCGTCTGGTCGACGCGGAAGTGGCGCTCGCCAGCCAGGCTGTTGACGGTATAGGTCACATCACTGGCACTGCCAGGCAGCGTCTTGTAGGAGATGTATACGGCAAACTCGCCGGCCTCGGGCATATCCACGTCCCACGAGGCTGTCGAGACTTTCTTCTTGTCATTCTCGGCATTCACCACGCGGTAGGTGCCCTCGGTGAAGGGATTCTCAAAGTCCTTGTATTGCGGACGCAGGTAGGCAAAGCCGCTTTCCTTGCCGACTTCCCACCGTTGCTTGCCGTTGTGCTCGCTGTAGCCCTGCTGGGCTTCGCCGCCGTCGTTGTCGACCACAACGCCGAAGTTGTGGGTGTCGCGCTCACGGGCATTCCACACATAGGCACCGGCGTTCTCCAGCATCGGGATCAAGAACGGCAGCACATAACTGTGGGTGTACATGTCCTCGACGGTCTGCATCAGGCGGGCGCGCTGCCACTCCCAGCGGTTCAACTTTGGCTCGAAGTACCAGCCGTGGCTGGGCCACATGGCCACGATGTTGCCATCCAAGCCGTGCTTGTAGTGGCGGTTGGCGTCCATCTCGCTGATGAAGGCCTTGTGGGAGCGCTTGTAGGCCGGCTCATAGTCGGCAAAATATTTCTCGATGTCGTTGCCCACGATGGTGATGAGCACGGGGCGGTCACGGAATCCGGCACCCAGTGCGTCCCGAATCTCGCCGCGCATCTGCTCAACACCGGCCTGGGTGAAAGGCACGTCGCCGAAGTTCTCGCTCACGTCCACCTTGATGGTGTCGTTCTCAACGGTCACCGAGCGTACCTTCAGGTCGCCCACACCCATGTGCTCGGGCAACTTGCTGGCTATCACGCGCTGCACACCGTCCAGTTGTTCCTGGCTGAACTGCTGCCCGTCAGGCAAAGCCTCCTGGGCATGCATCGGCACCATCACCGCCAGGGCGGCAGCAAGGCACAACAATACTTGACTTGTCTTTTTCATATCGTTTTGGTTAATGATTTTTCGCCATTTACTTATGCAACAAAATTACTCAAACCAAACGAAAAACCAAAACGCAACCCCCAAAACACCCCACTTTACAACATTTTTTATGAATTAACTATATATTTTAAGTAAAAACGGTAACATTTCGGGCCCATGACCACCCACAACACAAGCACCGGACGCTTGACGACTGGTCAAGCATCCGGTGCCGTTATTATGTGCCTATTAGATCGAAGCCTGCGGGAGGACTTCACGCGGTCTGGTCGCTGTGATAGGCGACGAGGCCGGGCATACTGCTCAGCAGGATTTTCCTTACCGTGGCGCCAAAGCCGTGTGCCACCTCGAGCAGAATCTCGCTGTAGGTCGTGGCGATGGAGCCCACGAAATTGACGGGATAACTCTTGTAGTCATACTGCGCCACGTTGCGCTCGAAGAAGCGCTTGAACTCCCCGGCAATCAGATCATGAACATAGGGGCTGTCGAGATGCTCGCTCAGGAAGAACGAGTAGGCACGCAGGTTGCGCGTCGCAGCCGGGTTGTTGAGCACGGCGTCAAGCACCTCGGCACGCGTTACCTTGTACTTGTCGAAAAAAGCCTCGGTCAGTTCTTGCGGAGCAAGCCCCTTGAGTGCGTCACCCAGGAACACGCGTCCCAACGCGGCACCACTGCCCTCGTCACCCAAAATGAATCCCAACGCCGGCACATTCTTGACAATATCCTTGCCGTCATACAGGCAAGAGTTGCTACCCGTGCCCAGGATGCAGGCCAATCCCGGTTCGCGCACCAACAGGCCGCGGGCAGCGCCCAACAGGTCGCTCATCACCGTCACCGGCGTCTTGAACTGCGCCACCAGCGACGACTCGATAATCTTGTTCTTCTCGGGACCGGAACAGCCCGCGCCATAGAAATAGACGTGGCCCCAGCGACGCTTGAAGAATTCAGGCGGCAACTCCAGGCGGATGCTGTGGCTGATCTCGCGACGCGACATGAAAAACGGGTTCAAACCCGCCGTGTAGGCATGCTCCACTTGCTGGCCATCCTCGACCAGCGACCACTCGGTGCGGGTCGTGCTGCTCTCTGCAATCAGGGTAATACTTTGTCCTTTAATCATTCCAAGTTTGGTTAACGAATGTACCTTTTTGTTAACATTTCTTTAAAACCGGCATCGCGCTGGCTTTCAGAGCCACAAAGATACGCATAATTCCTATCAGAAAAAGCGCGCATCCATAGAATCTTCCTGAAATAAACACAAATTTAACATACAATTACATTTGTTAACTATAAAAACCGTAACTTGTAAGCGCCGAGGCATCGAGTCCCGCATGACCACACAACAAGCGCCCGCTGCAGCAGGTGCAACGGGCGCTCATTGATGCATTAACCGTCGGATTATGCGATATCGATCACGCGATCCATCTTCTTCTCGGGCTCGGGAGCGAGTTTGGGCAGTTCGATGGTCAGGATACCGTCCTCGACCTTGGCACTGATGTGCTCGGTGTCCACCTCCTCGGGCAGGCAGTAGGCCTGCTCATAACTTGCGTAGGAGAACTCGCGGCGCAGGTAGTGGTGCTTCTTCTCACCCTCATCGGATTTCTCCTCGTGCTGGGCTTTGTTCTCGATCTTGACGACGAGGTTACCCTCGTTGTTGATGTTCACGCTGCAGAACTCCTTCTTGAGGCCCGGAGCGGCGATTTCCATCGTGAAGGCGTCGTCGCTTTCCTTGACGTTAACGGCGGGGGCCGTGGTCACGTGGCGCGGAGCCCATTCCATGTCAAACAAGTCGTTGAATGCTGTGTCTAACCAATTGTTGCGGTTGTTACGGATTACGGGAAAATACATAGTCATTACCTCCTAATTCTAAAATTTTATGAGTCTTTAAATGTTTGTTCTTTTTCAGTTGCCCGCGGACCTTGCGACCCGCTTGCACCAACAGATAAGGCAAAACCGATGCCAAGGGCCGAACGGCTAACTACTGTTAAAAATCAAAGACAGCGTGTCAGGTTTTTAAACTATTTTAAACCAAAAACTGACAAAATGTCAGTTTCCTAACAAAAATGATAGGATCCCCCAATGGGACCCTATCGATGCCGAGCCGCAGTAGCGGACGGGTTGTGCTGGATGGACTCGAGGCTCTATAGAGCCTAGATGCTCTAGATTTTCTAGATATTCTATAGTTTCACCTTCTGGGTGGCGGTACTGCCGTTGATGTAGACACGCACGAGGTAGATGCCCCTGGCCACGTCGCTGATGTTGAGGCAGTTGCCACCAACGGCCTTGACGGTGCGGCCGCCAGTGTCAATCAGTTCCACGCCCTGCACCCAGGTGTCGGCACTCACGACGATGTAGTCGCCGGCCACGCGTACCTCCATATTGGCCAAGCGCGCCTCGTTGATGCCGCTGGAGGCCCTCTTGAGCACGTTGTCGAAGCGGATCGTGCCCGTCGTGCTCATCGATTCATCGCCGCGAGAGAGTCTGAATCCGACGAACTTATAGTCCTTGTTGCTCAAATCCTTAATCGGCACAGTCATGTATCGCCAACCATGGAAATCGATGTTTCCTAAGGGCAGCGCGTGAGTGTAGTCACCAGCAGAGAAGCACACGCTGAGTTCGTTGTAACTCATATCGCCCCACACGTGTACACCCACCGTGTCGCCAACGTGGAAAGTGGCATCCAACTCATTAATGGGCTCAATCAGTATCCTCGTTCTATCATAGAAATCGTAGACCATCTGCATGGAATGGCTGCCAAACAGCCTGTCGGTCGAGGTTGTCAACGGGTAGGTGTGTCCCGTGCCAATGCCATAGCCTGTGCTAGCGAAGTAGTTGTCAGCACTTTCAAACTCCTCGACGACCTGCATGCCGGGTTTGTCGGCACCGGCATCAACGCCATGGAAGACGATGTCGCGGGCGGCAGGCAGGTGGATGCCAGCAGTGTCGGCGATGTCTACATCGAGGATGAGGTGATAGTCCTTGCCCGGCTCGATGTCCTTAACCAACGGGACACGGATGTAGCCGTAGTCGTCGCCTTTCTTGTTGTACTTGATGCTGCGCTTGTTCCATAACAGTTCGGTGCCCTCGCTGTCGAGCACGCGCAGGCGTTGGAACAGGTTATAGGTGTCAAGCATCGAGTCGACACGCAGTTCCACGGTAGGCGTCTTGTAGTGGACGGGTGCGTCCTCATAGGGGAAGACGGCCAGTTCGCTCAGATGGTTGCGCGGCTGGGTGTAGAACTGCAGCGTGAAGTCCTCCTCCATCGGGGTGCCGCCGCCATGCTCGGCACTCTTGTCGAGGGTGAGCGTGTAGAGGGTGTTCACGTCGAAGGCATCGACGGGAGTGAACACGAGGCGGTAGTAGGAATCCTCCCAGCAGAAGTTACCCTCGAGGGGCGGGTCAAGACGGAAGGCGCCGCAAGTAGTCACGCTGTCCATATCCCAGTTGAACGACAGGACGATGGGCACGCTGCACTTGACGGCGGGGTCATCCTCGTGCCACACGGGGCTGTAGTCGACCACCACGGGGGGCGTGTCGCGCACGCGCTTGAGGAAGAAGTTCTGATAGGTGGGCTCGTTGGCGGCCACAGTGACCGTCTTGGTCTGGGTGAAATGCAGCGGGCTGCTCACCTCGACGGTGTAGGTGCCCGGTGTCACATACTTGAACACGTAGATGCCGTTGCGCAGGGTGTCGGTCACACAGCGCTGCACCTCGTTGCCGTCGCCATCGAGCAGGCGTGCCGTGGCATTGTGGACAGGCATCAGGTTATCGTCGCCATAGACGAGGAACGGCTGTGCACACTCCTGCAGGCGCTTGAGGCGGTCGTCACGCACGTTGCCCGTGACCACGCCCAAGCCGTAACTGTCCAGACGGTTGAAATATTTGTCGGCGCCCAGCGAGATGTTCCAACCCTCCATCCAGCAGTAGTAGAAACTGAGCAGGCGGTAGGCCTCGGGGATGTAGTCGTGGAACGAGCCTTCGCTCAGGTTGGCCACCGCATAGTTGCCGCGCAGCACGCCATAGCCCTGGGTGCCCCACTCGGGACGGAACGACCAATCGCCCCAAATCTGGTAATTATTGGTCCACACCGTGTTCTGGCTGGCATACAGATAGGGTTCCAGGTCGGCAGCCAGCACATCGGCGTTGGCAATCTGGGGAGAACCCGTGTAGCCGCGGTAGAACACCATCGGGAAATTGCTGCGGGCACTGGTGCCCGTGGCATTGCTGTGCACCGAGTAGAACACGTCGGCGCCGCTCTGGTTGCACAGGGCGACGATGGTCGAGAGCGCCAGGTCGTCGGCGGTGGTGTTGGTCACACGCGAGATGCTGGTCTTGTAGCCCTTCTTCTGCAGAATGTCGCGCAGGGCGAGACCCTTGCGCAGGTTGGACTTCGACTCCCACGAGCCGGCGCTGTCGCCCTGGGCGAAGGGGTAGATGACCATGTTGCGGTCGTCACTGTCATAGCCGCCGTGGCCCGGGTTGATGTACACGTGGGGCTGCTGAGCGATGGCGACATTCACGGCCAAAACCGCCAGCAGGGCCGTCATCAGTGATTGGAAAAATAACTTTTTCATGACGATTGCGGTTGTTTAGTCGTAAATGTTGATTTTCATTTCATGCAGCAGGCCGTCGATGGTGGTGTAGACGATGCGTCCGCCGCCACAGGTGGGTTGCATCGTCATCGAGGCGGGCCGCGTCAACTCGGTCTGCCAGGTGCCGTCGGCCTTGAGCAGCAGCAGTTGTGACGAGGTGAACTGGTGGCCGTCGTCCTTGGCATTCTGGGCCACCAGATAGTCGTTGTTGTACCAGCACGGCATCTCATAGTTGCCCAGCATGGCAAGCATCTGGCCGCGCAGGTCGATGACCACGATGCCCTTGCCGGCGGCAAAGAAGGCCACGCGCTTGCCGTCGGGCGACAGCGAGGCCCACAGGTAGCCTGCCCACGAGTCCACGGGACTGAAGACGCGCTCCTCGCCACCCACTATCACATGCACACGGTTCTCCTCGGTCCAGGCGGCACTGCCGATGTCACCGCCCGAACGGGCATCCAGGCCTGGAGCACGCATCGCTGCGCCCCGCGTGGCGGGAACGGCATGCACGGCTCCATGGCGTTCGCTGGACATCACGGCAACTTGGCGCGAGGCAGGATCATAACAGCGGCCTGTGCGGTAGACCAGCCGGTCCTCCCCCACCCGCTGAGTGACAAAGTAGACCTTGCCGTCACCGCCCCAGCAGGCATCGTTGCCGGCGACATAGCCGTCGGCCACCGTCGTGGTGACGTTGTCGGTCAGGTCATACATCTTCAAAGCGCCCGCCTCGGTCAGGAACAGCAGGCGGTCGCCCGCCGTGTTCAGCACGGGGTGATAGGCAGGGCCCTCGACGCCCTCGAGCAGGCGCCGCTGCGAGGTCACTTCCACCTCCTGGCCCATCGCCGGCAACAACACCGCCGCCGCCAGCAACAAAAACATCATTTTTTTCATAATTTCAGTTTTCTGCTATTAACTAACAGCCAATATCATTTCTTCTTAGGCTTCTGGTTCTTCTTGATTTTCAAGTTCTTGTAGGACGTCTGGTTCTTTTTCACCTTGACCTTGGCAGTGCCGTACAGGTCGTCGGTGCCGTAATAGAGTTCCAGGCGGTACTTGTCGGGGGCGAGGTTGGTGAACACAAACACGCCGTTGTCCTTGCTGTCGACGGTGAATACGCGCACCAATGCTCCGTCGCTGCCATACAGGCGCAGCACGGCGCCGTTGATGGGCAGCAGTTGGTCCTCGCCGAACAGCCGGCGGTCCTCGTCATAGCGCTCGATGTCGTCCCAGCGCACGGTACCTGCCAGCACGCCGTTGCGGGTCTTGTGCTTGCGCCCGAAGTACTCGTCGATGCCCAACGACTGGTTCCAAGCCTCGAGCCAGCAGTAGTTGTCGCTCAACAGGCGCTCGCGCTCGGGCAGGTAGTCGTGGAAGGAGCCCTCGCTCAGGAAGCCGGGCAACTTGTTGAAGCGCAACACGCCCAGACCCACCTTGTACCCCCAGTCATAGAACGACCAGTCGCCACGGTTGGCCTGCTGGCTCGTCCAGACCGTGGTCTCGTTCTTGTAGAGGTTCCGCATCACGGCCTCGCTCAGTTTGAGGCTGCCGTCGACAGCGGGTTCTCCGTCCCATCCCCGGAACAGGCCCAACGGGAAATTGATGCGCTTCTCGATGCCCGTGGCGTTGCTGTGGATCGAGAAAAAGATGTCGGCACCGCTGTTGGCCGCAAGCGAAACAATTTCGAACAGGTCCAAGTCGTCCTCGGTGGTGTTGGTCTTGCGCGACAGGGCCGTCTCATAGCCCTTGTTCTGGAGGATTTCCTGCAGGGCGAGGCCCTTGGTCAGGTTGGAGTTGGACTCGTAGTAATGCACCGTGTCCTGCACACCGATGACCCACGTGGGCACGTGACGGTCGTCGCTGTCGTGGCCGCCGTGTCCCGGATTGATGAACACGCGCGGCACGTCCTTGCGGCTGATGGGGTTCTTCACCTTCTGGCTCTTGCCCTTACCCTTGCCGACGGTCTGGGCCGAGGCCGGGGCGATGTCCAGGGCAACCTGCTTGACCTGACCGTCATAGATGACGCTGTAGACCACCTTGTCGCCGGCAACCATGGGCTGCACAGCGCGGTCGTTCTTATCGCTGATGGGCTTGAAGGTCTCGCCGTCGACACCGATGAGCCAGATGCGCGAGCCGCTCACTCTCACGTTGCCCGCGTTGCTCATCGCCACGATATAGTCGTTGTTGTACCAGCAGGGCATGAGGAACTCGCCCAACTCGGCCTGCACCTCCCCGTTGAGGTCACACACAAACAGGCCCCGGGACGATGCCTCGAACATCACGCGGGTGCCGTCGGGCGAGAGCGAAGCCCACAGGTAGCCGTTGCTGTCCTTCACGGGCTGCAGGGCACGCGTCGTGCCACCTTCGTCGACTAGGTAGAGCATGTCGCCGCGCGTGTAGGCATACTGTCCCACGCGCTCGTGGTTACGGTAGACCCGTCGCTCGCCGTTGATGACGACGCCACTAGCGGCACGCAAGGCCTGCACACGGCCGTGCTGCGGCTTGAGCACCACCTGGTCCTTGCCCGTGGCAGGGTCATAGCAGTGGCCCGCACGGTAGACCATGCCGTTCTTCTTGCGCTCCTGGGTGACATAGTACACCTTGCCGTCGTCGCCGAAGATAGCGTCAAAACCGGGATAGCCCTTGCTCGACACCGTGGTCACGGCACCCGTCGACAGGTTCTTCAGCATCAGGCTGGTGGCCTCGGTCGGGGAATAGAGCAGCCACTGCCCGTCGGGGCTCAACTGCGGGAAAAAGCCGCAACTGTCCACGAGCGTGCGCTCGCTGCCGGGTTTCACCCCCGCAGCGCCGGCGGCCAGTGCCCACAGGCACATGGCCGTCAACACCAATATGTATTTCCTCATCTTCATCGGGGTTTGAAGACATTATTGATTCACGTCACAGGCCAATCGCATACCCGAATCCAGAGCCTTGCTCGTGGGGTCATCATAGGTGCGGCCGAAGCACTTGAACCAACTATTGTTGTTCTGGCGGCAGTAGGACGAACTGCGGCAGACACGGTACGAGCCGCTGCTCGGGCCCTGAGGATTGTACTGGGCTCCACTGCTGTAGGCGCCATACCAATCCTGACACCACTCAAACACGTTGCCGCTCATGTCATACAGGCCCAACTCATTGGGCAACTTGGTAGCCACGGGGTGCGTCGTGTCGTCCGAATTGAGTGCATACCATGCCACGAGGCCGAGGGTGTTGCTGCCGGCATAGATGTATCCCTGGCTCTTATTGCCGCCACGGGCAGCGAATTCCCATTCAGCCTCGGTGGGCAGACGGAAATTACGGTCCATCAGTCTTGACAACTTGGTAACAAATGTCTGGCACTGGTTCCAGTCTATGTTCTCGACAGGGAGGTTCTCGTCACCCTGGTGGTAACTCGGATAATCGACCATCACTTCATACCACAGCGCCTGGGTCACCTCGGTCTCGCCGATGCCGTAACTCGACAGGGTCACTTCGTGAACTGGCTTCGTGAACTGGCCTGCACAAGTTATCGCTCTCGTCACCCATCATGAAGGTGCCACCATCGACCACGACCATCGAGAAAGGCACACGGTTGAATTTGAAGTTGAACCGCGTTGTGCCGGTTTCGCCGGTGCCTTCGCCGGTGAGCAGCATACTGATCAGGGTGGTGACGTCGTTGATGTCAACGCCACCGACGCCGTCCACGTTAGCAGCCTGGACATCCATACCTTCGGCAGAGCCTTTCAGCACATATTCAATCACGGTGGTGACGTCAACAATATTGAAAGCGTGGTCTCCGGTCACGTCGCCCGCAATCGCGGGTGCCTCAATCTCCTCACTGACGACAAAGTCAAACCTCCACCAATAATCCGTATTGAGGTAGGTCTCATGTGAGCCGTAGGGCACACGCAGCACTGCGTTGTGATACACTTCGGTCTGGAAGGTAGTCATGTCCGATTCAGTGAGCGACGGCGGTGTTGCTCCCAGGCAGGTCACCTTGGCTATATCAGGACAGTAATAGAAGCAGGTGCTGCCTATCGACGTCACGTTCTCGCCAATCACTACAGAAGTCAATGCCGAGCAGTTGCGGAACGCCATCGAACCGACGGTCGTCACCGAATTGGGAATCACCACTTCCTCCAGACCCATGCAGAGCCAGAAAGCATTGTTGCCGATGGTCGTCACCGAATTGGGGATATCAACATGTGTCAGCGCCGTGCAGTAATGGAATGCATAATCCTTGATCCTGGTCACTGTATTGGGGATTGTCACTTGGGTCAACGACCTGCAATTCTTGAACGCGCTGTTGCCGATAGCGGTGACCGTATAGGTCATGCCGTTGTAAGTCACCTGTTCGGGGATGTTCACCACGCCGCTGTAGGTGTTGTAGTCGGCGGTGGCATAGGTCACCTCGACCTGACCGGTGCTTGTGATGTTATAGTAGATGCCGTCCACCTCAAAACTGTAGGACATCACTGCCATATTGGTGAAGTTCTTCCAGTACATCGCCGTCTGGTAGAGCGACCGGCTCCCCTGGGGCACCCTAAGCAGAACGCTGGTATAGTGGCTCTCGTCAAAGGTGCCGCTAGAGATTTCAGGCGGCGTGAAGGCATGGCAGATTACCTTGTTCAGTGCCGAGCAATCATGGAACACCATGTCACCAATGAAACTGACACCCTTGCCGATGGTCACCTTCTCCAGATGTTCACAGCCGTAGAATACGCCATAACCTAATGAAAGGACGCTGGACGGGATCGTCACCTCGGTGAAGTTGCTGCTGGAACAATGGGCGAAGGCATAGGTCTCCAGATACATTACCCCGTCAGGAATCACCACGTTGCCCAGGCTAAAGCAATCATAAAACGCATAGACACCGATGGACGTCAGGTTCTCGGGCAAGGTGATTTCGCTCAGGCTGTAGCACTTATAGAATGCACTCCTTTTGATTTCAGTGACCGTGGAAGGCATAGTGACCGCTGTCAAGTTCGCGCAATCATCAAAAGCATGCATGCCGATGGCCGTGACATTGAAATTCCTGGTATGGTAGTATACCCTCTCGGGAATGGTCACCGAGCCGCTATAACTATTATAGTTATCATCTTTGCAAGTCACCTCGAGGTAACCCTGATCGGCATCAATGACATTGTAATAGATGCCATCCACCATAAAGTCATAATACTGCTCCTGGATGTTAGAGAAGGCTTGCCAATGGGCAGCCGACTGGTAGGCGCTAGCACAGCCTCTCGGCACCGTCAGCGTGAGTCCGCTGTTGTTAATCGTGGAATAGAAAGTGTAGTCATTAATCTCCGGCGGAGTGCGGGCTATACAGGTGATACTGGTTAGCGAGGTGTTTTCGGCAAATGCAAGAGATGCCATCTCGGTCAGTGTGGAAGGCAAAGACACACGCTGAAGATGACTGCCGCGGAAAGCCCACGGCCCAATTATGCTCAGACCCTCAGAAACATCATAGTACGTGCTGCTTTTGCCGATGGGATAAGCAATCAGTTCAGTGAATGATTTGTCGAACAAGACACCATTCAGCGACAGATAGTTCGCATTGCCCAGATCCACGTTAATGGCGGTCATTGACTGGCAGCCATGGAACGGGTTAATGCCTATCGACTGTACCGATGCCGGGATGGTGATTGAGGTCAGCCCGGCGCAATCAAACGCGAGGTCATCGATAGTAGTAAGCGTGGTGGGTAGCGAGATTGACGTTAATGCTGAACAGTCACCGAATGCAGCGTTCCCGATTCTGATGACTTTGTTACCCAAGTACACGTTAGCCAATCCACGGCACCCGTAGAACGCTTTAGTCCCGATTATCTCAACATTACTACCCACACTCATGGTCGTGATGTTCTCATAACCATGGAAGGCGTTGGCGGCGATTTCGGTCACCTTATAGCCTTGGGCCGTGGCGGGGATGCTCCAACTTCCTGACGGGTTGGAAATCATCGGTCCAACAACCTTAACGGTGTTGGAACTTGTAATGACAAACAAGAGGTTACTATAGTCGAAATCATAGTCGGGCGTGTCCCTGATGGTGCTTGAGTTTTGGTCATCAGCACCCGAGTTCAAGTCCCCGAGAGTGGGGCTTACGGTATTGCTGCCCGTAATGTCGTCATCGATGCCACCCGACGTGAAGTCATTGGCTCCGGCACCCATGGCGCAGGCCATGCATACGGCAAGCGCACACATCATGAAAAGTAGTCGTTTTCTCATAATCTATTCATTTATTGGGTTAATATCATTCTATTTGTTGCAAAGATAATCAAATATTGTCACATTTCATCAATCGTTGCCAAAAACAATCCTCCCTTGACCATTTTAAACACAATGGCGCCGACTCGTGTGCCGGCGCCATTGGTTAAAAGTGTGTCAGGACCTGGCCGCCAGGGCCGTCTCTCCTGCAATGCTTACTGTCCGAGAATGATATCGATGAGGGCGTTGACATCGGCGATGTTCACCTCACCGTCACCGTTCACGTCGGCATTGGCCGAAGACTTATTCTTCAGGATCAGGTCAATCAAGGCATTGACATCACCGATGTTCACCTCACCGTCACCGTTCACATCGCCCTGCAGCTGTGCTTCGATTTCAACCCAGCTGGAGCCGTCATAGCGCATGGGAATCCAGTATTTCTGCCTTGCCTTGATCACCTGGGGAGCACTGATAGTGTTACCCTCGCCGCTGTTGTAAATCACCCTGAAGGCGCCCGGGCTGCTGGCCATACGCGTGGGCAGGCTGTTGATCATCGTTTCCATATTAGCCCCCTTGATATTGTTCTTGTAGCAATAGAGCAGAAGCAATTCAGGGCAAGAACTCAGGTTGAGCGAGGTCAACTTGTTTTCATAGCAGTAGAGTTTCCCCAGCTTGGGACATCCTGACAGATTCAAGCTGGTCAGTTGATTCTGGCGACACGAGAAATCATATAAGACGCTACATCCTGACACATCGACGGAGGTCAGTTTATTATTGTAAACATTAAGGGTTGTCATGGCGGAGCAATTCGAGACATCAATTTTATCCAAAACCGCATTGCCGTAGCAATCCACCCTCGTTAACGATTTGTTACCCGAGAGGCGCACATATTCCAGCTTGCTCTTATCTTTGAGCGTAAAAGTGCCGCTGAGCTTGTTGTTGCGGGCATAAAACTTCTCCAGGTTGGTCATGTTCTGCACAGCGCTCAAGTCGGTAATCTGGTCGTCCTCACAATCCAAATAGGTGATGGCCGTGCAATCGGCCAAACCGGTGATGGTGGCGAGGTTAGCATTTTCGTAGCACCGCAGATCCTTCAGCGAGGTGTTACCTGTGACAACGAGCGTGGACAGGTTGTTTCTCGAACACCTGAGAGTGGTCAACGAGGTATTGTTCTGGCAATCGAGATAGGTGAGATTGCTCTTGTTAGTGACCTCGAGGCTTGTCAATTTGTTACTATGGCAATACAGCTTCTCCAGTTTAGTCAGATTGTTGATGCCCTCCAGCGTGTTGAGGATGCAGCCGTAGCAATAAAGCGTCTTCAGCGCAGTGCAGTCGCCCAAGCCAGTGATTTTGGCCAGGGCGGCGCTGGGTGCACAGTCGAGCTCGGTCAGCGAGGTACATCCGCCCACATTGAGCTTGTTCATCAGGGGATTGTTGTAAGCCTTGAGAGTCGTTAACGATGTGCTGTTCGAGACATCGACGGTCTCCAGCTTGGCAAAGTTGGTCACACTATAGCCGGTGAGCTTGTTGCCGCCGCAGTAGAGTTCCTTCAGCACGGAGCAGCCTGATATGTTGAGCGAGGTCAAGAGGTTATTCTGGCACAAGAGGTAAACCAGTTTAGTCTTGTTGCTCACATTGAGCGTGGTCAGTTTGTTCCAGCCGCAACGCAGGTCGGTCAACTTGGTCATACCACTGACGGCGCTCAAGTCGGTCAACGCGCAATAGTGGCAGCGCAGGGTTTCCAGATTGGTGCAATCGGCAAGGCCAGTGATGGTAGCAAGGTTGGAGTTGCTGTAACAATACAGTGTCTTCAGTGCGGTGCATTGTGCTACATCCAGGCTGGTCAACGCGTTGTCATTGCAATACAATGATGTCATCAACGTGTTGCCCTTGACCATCAGATACACGAGTTTGCTCTTGTTTGTGACCGAAAGCGACGTGAACTTATTGTTACGGCAAATCAGTCTTTCCAGATTCGCCATGCCCTCCACAGCGCTCAGGTCAGTGATGGAGCAGCCGTCACAGTCCAGATAGGTGATAGCCTTACAACTCGCCAGACCAGTGATTTCAGTCAGGTTGGCGTTATAATAGCAGCGCAGGTCCGTCATTGCGGTGCAATTGCTCACATCAAGTGAAATCAAGGCATTGCTATAGCACTCGAGTTCGGTCAACTGGCTATTGCCTGACACCCTTAAATAATTCAAATAGTTCTTGTTGTTTATGCTTAACGAGGTAAGTTTGTTGTTGCGGCACAAGAGTCTTTCAAGTTTGCTCATATTCGAGGTAGCGCTCAAGTCCGATACTTTGCAATCCTCACAGTCCAGCCAGGTAAGGTTAGTGCAGTCACCCAGACCTTCGATTTCGGTTAGATTGGGGTTCTCGTAACATTTGAGTTGCTTGAGTGCCGGGCAACCCGTCACAGTCAAATCGGTCAACGCACATCGATAGCAGAAAAGGGTCTGAAGCGAAGTACAATATGGGGTATAGAGTAACTTGAGTTTACTATGATCCGTGACATTCAAGGACGTAAGCGATGGGTTACTTTGGATATAGAGTTGCTCCAGTTCAGTATTGTTCGTGAGGCTAACAGATACAAGTTTATTGTATGCAAGGTTGAGAAGAACCAACTTGGTGTTGTGGCTCAAATCAACACTGGATAGATTATTGTTTTGACAACGGAGCAAAGTCAGGTTTGGGAAGAACTCAATACCCTTCAAGTTAGAAATACCCAACTCCTGCAATTCCAATGATGTGCGTGCATTGAGTTGCGCAGTGGTGATGACACCACTTGGATACTCGGCAATCAGGAAGGCACGGAATTTAGCGTCAGGGAAGTTGGTCGTGTTGATGCTCACATCGGCACGGGCGGCAAGTGAGGCCAGCAACACCAGCATGGTGATAAGTAATGATCTTTTCATAATTCCTTTGATTTTATGTGGTTAGACTTAATTCTTTTCAAGTTAATACGCAAATTTAGCCACAATAAATTAAAAAAACAAATCTTTTTCCAAAAAACAATCACATTTTTGCTTTTTTTCCCAAAAAAGAATGACGTGTCAAACCTGTTTTTCGATGTGAATTAACCGAATTGGCATCGGCAATCCCAGCAAAAGAAAGACAAGAAAGATAACTGAGTGCTATTCTGTCGAACAATTCTATTTGTCCTTCTTGTCTATCCTGTCTTCTGAAACATCGAATCAATGCCCACCTCTTTCGCCTGCACAAAAAAGACGGGAGGCCCTGTGGTCCTCCACTGAGCCTCCCTCGGTTAATAACTTGAAACAAATCTTCTGCTTGGTTATGCTAAATGATATCAGAAGTAGTATTTATTTAAGTTTACTACTCAAACTTAAAGTTTTGAGTTCAGGGGGCGGCATGTGCCGCACAATCCCCTACTCCACTTTGAACTCCAGCGAGCGGGGCTCACTGGATCAATTTGAACATCGAGCCCATGGCATCCAACGAGCCGTTGATGTAGACGTAGATGCAACTTACCAGTCCGATGAAGACGATGCCCAGCACACACAAGATGAGGCCGGCACGCTCGCTCCAGTGGCTCTTGATGGTGGGAATGACGCAGTCGTCCTGACGCAGGAACATGGCCTTGACCACCAGCAGGTAGTAGTAGAGCGAGATGATGGTGTTGATCAACGCGATGAGCACGAGCACGTAGATGGCCACCGAGCCCTGATGGCAGGCGCCGACGAAGATGAAGAACTTGCTGAAGAAGCCTGCAAACGGGGGAATACCGCCGAGCGAGAACATCGCCAACATCATCGTGAAGGCCAGCCACGGGTTGGTCTTGAACAAGCCGTTGTAGTCGTCCATGGTGACGCGGCCGGTCTGGCGCTCGATAGCGGCAATCACGCCGAAGGCGGCGAGGTTGCTGAAGATGTAGACCAGCACGTAGTAAATCATCGAGGACATACCCATCACGTTGACGGCGATGACGCCGAGCATGATGTAACCGGCCTGCGAGATCGACGAGAAGGCCAGGAAGCGCTTCAGGTTGCGCTGACGCATGGCAAACAGGTTACCAAGCGTGATGGTCAGGATAATCACGGCATAGAGCATCCACTCCCACACCTGGGAATAGGCAGCGCCGAAGACCTGCACCAGAATCACCAGGAACGAGAATGCGGCGGCACCCTTGCTGATGACCGACAGGTAACTGGTCACGGCAGTGGGAGCGCCCTGGTAAACGTCGGCTGTCCACTGGTGGAACGGCACGAGCGAGAGTTTGAAGCCTACACCGGCAATAACAAAGGCCAGAGCGGCAATCAGCAGGGCCGAGTGCTCACCGGCGATGCGCGAGGCAATGTCCCTGAAGTAGAGTGTACCGCTCATACCATAGACGAAGGAGATGCCCAACAGGAAAATCGCCGACGAGAAGATAGCCGTGAAGATGTACTTGGCAGCGGCCTCGTGCGACTCGTAGTGACGTTTCTCGAAGGCGGCCAGCGCTGCAATGGGCAGCGAGGCGGTCTCCAGGCCGATGACAAACAGCAGGAAGTGACGTGCCGAAATCATGAGGAACATGCCGAACAAGGTCAACAGCGTCAACTCGTAGAACTCGCCGCGGCGAACGCTGACAAAGTCGCTGTTGGTCCACTTAACGGCCTGCAGGAGCACCAGCACGGTACCCACGTTGAGGATGTTCTTCATCACCCAGGTAGCCGCATTGGCCTCGAACATGCCGCCAAAGAACACTTGAGTTCCCTCCTTGACAGCGGGCACACAGAAGCAGTATATCGTGTAGAGCGCCATCATGATGACCGTGAACACGGGCAGGTGACGTTGGGTGCGCTCAGGCATGAAAGTGTCGTAGATGAAAACAAGCAGGAAAACCAGCAACAGGCCTATCTCCTGCGGCATCGATAAGAATTGTGAATAATCCATCATATCTATATTATGCGATTTTTATCAGGTTAAACACTCTCATTTAGAACATGGGCAACGTGCCGGCGGCAGTGCCAGGGGCTGCTGCCATCAGCGCATTGACAACGGGGGTGAAACTGCTCTTGATGATGTCAACAAAGAAGTTGGGGAAGCAACCGATGGCTGCCACGGCAAGAATCAGCGTGGCCGTCGACAGGCGCTCCTCCCAGGTAGCGTCGGTCAAGGTGAGGTGGTGCTCATCCTGTACCTCGCCGAACAACAGTTTGGCAACAACGCGCAGGATGTAGACCGCCGTCACGACAATCGACGTGGTGGCCATGATGGTGAGCACGCGACGGAAGGTGTCGGCGTTCTCGAACGAGCCGAAGAAGATGGTCATCTCGGCCGCGAAACCGCTCAGGCCCGGCAGACCCAGCGACGCCAGACCCGCTATCACATAACCCACGCCCAGGTAAGGCATGATGTGCATCATACCGCCCATGTCGCGGATGTCACGCGTGTGGGTGCGGCCGTAGATCATACCGATCAGGGCAAAGAACAAGGCCGTCATCAGACCGTGTGAGAGCATCTGCAGCACGGCACCGGTCATCGCCGTGGTGTTGAACATCAGAACGGCAAACAACACCATACCGCAGTGGCTCACGCTGGAGTAAGCGTTGATGTACTTGAGGTCGGTCTGCACACAGGCGCTCAGCGCACCGTAGACGATGCTCAGGCCCGTGAGCGAGAGGAAAATCCAAGCCAACTCGTTGGCGGCATAGGGCATCAGGTAGATGGCGATGCGGAAGCAGCCGTAACCTCCCAGTTTCATCAGCACACCGGCGTGGAGCATCGACACCGCGGTGGGCGCCGAGGCATGACCATCGGGCGACCATGTGTGGAACGGGAACATGGCACCCAGCACGCCGAAACCGACAAACGTCAAGGGGAACAAGGCATACTGCCAACTGTGGGGAATAGCGTCGTTATGGGCGATGTCCAGGATGTTCATCGTCAGGGGCTGACCCTCGGGGGCCGAGTGGAAGTAGATACCAATCAGGCCGAGCATCAGGAAGGCCGAGCCTCCCATCAGCATCAGGGTCAGTTTCATCGCGCTGTAGTTCTTGTTGCCGCTACCCCACACGCCAATCAGCAGGTACATGGGAATCAGAGCGACCTCATAGAACATGAACATCGTGAACAGGTCGATCGAGATAAAGAAGCCGAACACACCCGTGGACAGCAGGAAGAACCACATGAAGTACTGCTTGGGCAGCGGATTCATCTTCCACGAGGCGAACACACCGGCGAACACGATGAACGCCGACAGCAGAATCATCACCACGCTCACGCCGTCGACACCCAGGGCCAACTGGACATTGAACGGGGCATACCACATCACGTCGGTGCGCAGGATCATCTCGCTGGTGTCACCGGCGCCGCGGGCGGCAAGGAACATCTTCACGAGAATGGCGGCGAGCACCATGAGGGCACTGGCGCCGATCACGGCAACGGTCCTGATGGCCTTGATACCGCGGTTGCGGCACAGGGCGAGTCCTCCAAGCGTCAGCAGAGGCACGATCACAAAGTAAATCAGTATATTATTGAAAATTTCCATTTGATATATCCTTTCTATTTTGTCAAGACCGTTGATTTAAAACAATACACATATCATGGTGACTGCAGCGAGCAACAGTGCTCCCAACAGGTAAACGTACACATAACCCTGCACGCTGCCCGACTGGAAGCGGCGGATGCCGTAGGACAGCGAACTGGTGGCGTCGGCCAGCAGGTTCATGAAGCCGTCGATGATGTGGCGGTCGAACCAGGCGATGGGCACACAGATGCCCTGGAAGATCACCTTGTGGGTGATGAACTGGTAGAGTTCGTCCATGTAGAAACGCTTGTAGGAAGCGGTCCACAGGCCTCGCATCGCATTGGCCATGCGCTCGGGCAGCGGGTTCTCCTTGCGGTACATCACCGTGGCCAGGCCGATGCCCACCAGGGCAACAGCGATGCTCGAGCCGGCCACCGTCCAGTCGATGGAGGTGTGCAGCGCCTTGCCGTCCCAGGTCACCAGGTCGTGGAAGGGCACGAAGCCGGCAACGCACGAGATGGCGGCGAGGATAATCAGCGGCAACGTCATCGTCCAGGGCTGGTCCTTGGGTGCGTGATGCTCGTCGTGAACCTCATGTTTTTTCCAGAAGAAGATGAGGTAGTAGATGCGGAACATGTAGAAGGCGGTCATGCAAGCCACCATCGACATCCACAATCCCCAACCCAGGCCGCGGTGATAGGCAGCCACGAGGATCTCGTCCTTGCTGAAGAAGCCGGCAAACGGGGGAATGCCCGCGATGGCCAGACAGCCGATGAGGAAGCAGATGCTGGTGATGGGCATGAACTTGTGCAGGCCGTGCATCTTGCTGTTCTCGTTGCTGTGGACGGCATGGATGATGGCACCGGCACACAGGAAGAGCAACGCCTTGAACATGGCGTGGGTGAACAGGTGGAACATCGATGCCATGTAGCCCAGACCGTAGCCACCGTGAATCTCGATGAGTTTGTTATCCATCGCGCTCACGGCGAGCGAGGTCATCATGAAGGCAATCTGCGAGATGGTCGAGAAGGCCAGCGCGCGCTTGATGTCGCTCTGGGTGCAGGCGATGGCCGCTGCATAGAAGGCCGTGAAGGCACCGACGACGAGGATGACGTTCATCGCACCCTCGACGAGGACATACAGCGGGAACAACCTTGCCACCAGGAACACACCGGCGACAACCATCGTAGCGGCGTGGATCAGTGCCGACACGGGCGTCGGGCCCTCCATAGCATCGGGCAGCCAGATGTGCAAGGGGTACATCGCACTCTTACCGGCACCGCCGATAAAGATGAAGGTCAAAGCCCAGGCGATCACCGAGCAGCCCATAAAGGTGCCGCCCACCTTGCTGACGGCCGCTTGTGCCGCAGGCGAGACAGCACCGGCCTCGGTAGGACCGAAGACCAACTGGTCGAAGTCGAACGTGCCGGTGTAGAAACTCAGTATCATGATACCCAACAGGAAGAACAGGTCGGCCAAGCGGGTGACGATGAAGGCCTTCTTGTTGGCATGGTTGGCATCGGGCGACGAATAATAGAAACCGATGAGCAGGTAGGACGAGAGACCCACCATCTCAAAGAAGATGAAAATCTGGAAAATGTTGGTGGCAACCACCAGACCCAGCATCGAGAACGTGAACAGGGCCAGGAAGGCGTAGTAACGCTGGAAACCCTTCTCGGCGTTGCCCTCATGGTCGCTCATGTAACCGAGGCTGTACAGGTGCACCATCAGCGAGACGGTGGTGATGACCACAAGCATCATCGCGGCGATGGGGTCAACGAGGACACCCATGCGCACCACCAGCGTGTCGGTAAACGACAGCCAGGCGGGATTGGCCACGACAACAGCCTGGCGCACACCGTCGGCAGTCATCTGGCCCTGGCCGCTGCCGAAGAAGTAGGTCAGCGCCACGCCATAGGCAAGGACGGTATCGACCAGCATGGCCAGCACGCCAATCACACCAGTGACTTTTCTACCCATTTTCACCCCGACAAGTCCCAGGAACAGGAACATCAGCAGGGGTAATGCTACAACTACTATTGCTAAACTTAATGGCATAATCGTTAGAATTTCAGTTTAGTGATTTGTTTGATGTCCACGTTCTTGGCAATGCGGAACACATTGATGATGATGGCAATGGCAAGCGCCGTCTCGGCAGCCGCGATGGCAATCGCGAACAGCGTGAAGAACATGCCTTCCATCTGACCGGGGAACAGGAAACGGTTAAACACCACAAAGTTGATATCCACCGAGTTGAGCATCAACTCGAGCGAAATCATGATCGCAATCATGTTCTTGCGGGTGATAAAACCATAAACGCCACAGCCAAACATGATCAGGCTGGGAATGAGATACATTAACAGTTTCAATTCCATAATATTTCTCTCCTTTCTCGTGTTTAGCGGCGACGGGCGATAACCACACCTCCGATGATACATGCCAATAACAACACACTGATGGCCTCGAAGGGCAACAGGTAGCCGAACTTGTCGGTGCTCAGCAAGAAATTGCCGATTGTCTCCATATTGACAATCTCGCCGATGTCCTTGCCGTCAATGACCGAGGCAATCGTCTTGCCTCCAGTGAAGCCGACATAACTGAACAGCGCGTAGCCACACACGGCGACACCCGCCAAAGCAGCCGTCAGGCCCAGCCAGCGACGATGGGACGAGAGACCCTCGGCATCCTTGCCGGGCCGCTGCGTGAGCATGATGGCAAAGACAAAGAGCACCAGGATACCTCCGGCGTAGACGGCAATCTGCACTGCTCCCAGGAACTGATAGTCCATCTGGAAGTAGATGATGGCTGTTGCAAAAAGCACAAACAGCAGATAGGTTGCCGAGCGCAGAATCTTACGCGTTGTTACCGTCAGCACCGAGAAGACGATGATGGCGATGGCAACGACGAAAAACAAAATGATGTTACCTACTGATTCCATTATTCCTTATTTTCTTTAGTTTCTATTTTGGTCTCGTCGGCTGCGGGCTTGGGCTCGGGAGCGGGCTTGGCCGGAGCAGCGGGCTTGGCGACAGGTGCCGGAGCATCGTCCTTCTCGGGCAGATAATTGAGTTGCTTGACGAGTTTCTCGCGCGTGAACACTGCCTGCTCAAAGTCGTTGCTGAAGCGGATGGCATTGGTGGGACACACCTGTACACACAGTCCGCAGAAGGTGCAACTACCCAAGTCGTACGTGTACTTGTCGAGTTTCATTTTCTTCTTGCCGTCGGGCAGTTCGACCATACGCTTGGTGATGCTGATGGTCTGGTTGGGGCAATTGCGCTCACAACTGCCGCAAGCGATGCACTTGTGGCAGCCGTTATCGTCGTAGATGAACTCGAGCGTGGCACGGAAACGCTCCGGAATCTTGAGTTCGGCGCGGTTCTCGGGATACTGCTCAGTCACCTTGCGGGTCACCAGTTCCTTGCCGGTAACCTCCATGCCCTTGATCAGGCTGTAGAAGCCTTTAAAGATTGAGACGAAATACTCCTTGATATTCATAATATAATGTTTTCTTGTTGTCTAGACATTTCGCATTAGCGTTGCACCTGTCCGCCCAGGATGTCGAGCAGTTCGGTGGTGATGCCCTGTTGACGCAGTTTGTTGTACTCCAGTTGCAGGCTGTCGAGCAGTTCCTTGGCGTTGTCGCTGGCCGCCTGCATCGCCATCACGCGTGCGCTCTGCTCGCTGGCCGTGCTCTGGATGAACACATCCTGGAGCATCGACTTGATGTGCAGGGGCAGCACGGTGTTGAAGATGGTGTTGGCGTCAGGCTCAAACAGGCAGGGGCTGTTGGCGGCACGCGGGTCGACATTCTCGGCCAGGCCCTGGTAACTCACGGGCAGCAACTGCTCGCTGGCAAACACCTGCTTGCCGGTGGAGATGAAGTGCATGTACAGCACCTCCACACGGTCGTAGGTATGCTCCAGGAAACGCGTCTTCATCAGGTCGGTGAAGTCATACAGTTGCTCGCTGTCGCTGCGGGTGTTGAGCGCCACACGCTCGACCTGGATGTCGGCACCGGCAATCTTGGCCACCGCCTTGGTCATCTTCTTGCCCACGGGGACAACGGTGATGCCCACCTTGGAGCCATAGTCGGTGCGCACCTGGTGGATTCTCGCCAGCAACTGCTTGAAGATGTTGACGTTGTATCCGCCGCACAGGCCGTCGTCACTGCCGAATATCACCAGGGCAACACGCTGCACCTCGCGCTCGACGATGAGCGGCGAGTCGAACTGCTGGTCGGTCACCAGCAAGTGGCTGATGACGTGCTGCACCATGTGGCGGTAGGGCGAGAGACGCTGCAACTGGCCGGTGGCCTTGCGCATCTTGGACGACGAGATCATCTTCATGGCACTCGTCGTCTTCTGGGTCGAGGCTACCGAACCTATTCGCGTCTTGAGTTCTCTTAATGTTGACATCTTGCGAACTTAAAATTTGCTTGATTAACTGGCCGGGGCATCGGTATATCTCCTGGCGACATCGGCGGCTGCTTGCTTGAGTTTGGCCATGACGTCGTCGTCGATCTTGCCCGAGCGTAGCACGTCGAGCACATCGTGCTGGTGCTTGCCGCGCAGGAAGTTGATGAACAGTTTCTCAAACTCGGCCACCTTGTCCAGAGGCACGTCGCGCAACAGGCCGTTCACACCACAGTAGATGATGGCCACCTGTTCCTCGACCACCATGGGCGAGTACTGGGGCTGCACGAGCAGGCGCTCGTTCTTGCGGCCGGTGTCGATGGTGCGCGCGGTCACGGGGTCGATGTCTCCACCGAACTTGGTGAAGGCCTCCAGTTCACGATACTGTGCCTGGGCAATCTTGAGCGTACCGGCCACCTTCTTCATACACTTGATCTGGGCGTTACCGCCGACACGCGATACTGAGATACCCACGTTCACGGCCGGGCGGATACCCGAGTTGAACAGGGCCGACTCCAGATAGATCTGACCGTCGGTAATCGAAATCACGTTGGTGGGGATATAGGCGCTCACGTCGCCGGCCTGGGTCTCGATGATGGGCAATGCCGTCAGCGAGCCGCCGCCCTTGACGATGGGCTTGAGCGGTGCGGGCAGGTCGTTCATCACGCTGGCCACAGCCTGGTTCTCGTTGATCTTGGCTGCACGCTCGAGCAGACGGCTGTGCAGGTAGAAGATATCGCCGGGATAAGCCTCACGGCCCGAGGGGCGCTTGAGGATCAGCGAAATCTCGCGGTAGGCAACAGCATGCTTGGACAGGTCGTCGTAGATGACCAGGGCGTCGCGGCCTGTGTCACGGAAGTACTCACCGATAGCGGCTCCGGCAAACGGGGCGTAGTAGCGCATCGACGCCGAGTCGGCTGCCGTAGCGGCAACGACGATGGTGTAAGGCAGGGCGCCGCTCTCCTCGAGTTTGTTGACGAGGGCAGCCACCGTCGAAGCCTTCTGGCCGATGGCGACATAGATGCAGTAGACCGGCTTGCCGGCCTCGTAGCCTGCACGCTGGTTGATGATGGTGTCCACGGCGATGGCTGTCTTGCCGATCTGGCGGTCACCGATGATAAGTTCTCGCTGTCCACGGCCGATGGGAATCATCGAGTCGATGGCCTTGAGGCCCGTCTGCAGCGGCTGGTTCACCGGCTGGCGGAAGATGACACCGGGAGCCTTGCGCTCCAGGGGCAGACGCAACTTGTCGCCCTCGATGGGTCCTTTGCCGTCGATGGGCTTGGCCAGCACGTTGATCACGCGGCCCAGCAAGCCCTCACCGACCTCGATAGAGGCGATGGCGCCGGTGCGGCGCACCTTCATGTTCTCGGTGACAGTGTCGACCTCGTCGAGCAGGATGATACCCACATCGCTCTCCTCAAGGTTCATGGCAACGCCGGTCACGCCGTTCTCGAACTGCACGAGTTCGTTGGCCTCGACATTGTGCAGGCCATAGGCATGTGCCACGCCGTCACCCACCTCCAGGACGGTGCCTTCTTCTTCAAAGGCGACCTGCCTCTTGGCGATGTCTTCGACGAGTTGCTGTTTCAGTATATCAGATATTTCACTGGGATTAATCATCGTTGGAATCTGTTATTTCTTTTGCAGTTGTAATCGCAATTCGTTCAACTCTCTCTTTACCGACGCATCGAGCACCAGGCCGTTGATGACCACAGTGAACCCGCCGATGAGTTCGGGGTCGATTCTCTTCTCGATTTCGAGTTCCATGGCCCCGAGGCGTTTCTTCACGATGTCGATAATGGCATTGACCTCGGGCTCAAGCATGGGGACAGCGGTGGTGATGACCACGTGGGCTATCTCGTGGGCCTCGCGGTAAAGGTCGACATAGGCTAAGGAAATCTTCTGCAGATACTCGGCTCGGTTGTTGCGCACGCACAGCAGCAGGAACTTGTCCAGTGAACTGCCGGGCTTGCCGCCGACGAGTTTGAGCATGAAGGCTCCTTTGGCCTCGTCAGAGATTTCGGGGTTGAGCACCGCGCGCTTGAGTTCGTCGATAGCGGTATAGCGGAAACTGAGCGACTTCAGGAGTTCATAGATCTCCTTAGAGTCACCGTTCTCGACAGCGTACTTGTACAGCGCTTTGGCATATCGACGTGGAATCAGTCCGTCACTCATATCGCGTTAGTTTTTAGTCTCTACCTCACTCAGATATTGGTCCACAAGCGCACGCTGGGCGTCGTCGCTGGCGATATTGCGGCGGATCACCTTCTCGGCAATCTGCAACGCCAGGTCACCCACCTCGGTGCGCAATTGCTTCTCGGCCTCCTTGCGCGCCTGCTCAAGCGAGACTTGAGCGGCTTCGGTCACCTTCTTGGCCTCGTCGGCTGCCTCGCTGCGCGCCTTCTCGATGAGTTCGTTGCGCGCCTTGGCGGCCTCGCGCAGGATTTCGGCCTGCTTGTTGTGGGCCTCGGCAATCAATTTGTCCGCCTCGGCCTTGGCATTGTCCAGGTGTGACTTAGCCTCCTGTGCATAGGCCACGCCCTTGTCAATCAAGTCGGCACGCTCCTCCATCGACTTGATGATGAAGGGCCATGCCCACTTGGCAAGGATGCCAAAGAGGCACAGGAAGGCGATGAACATCCAGAACGCCAGGCCAAATTCAGGCTTGAAAAGTTCCATCTGGTAAACCGGTTAAGAGGTGGATTACTTGATGAAGATGGCAAGGATGCAAACGATGAGCGCAAAGAATGCGACACCCTCGATCAGAGCGGCAATCACAATCATGTTACTGCGGATGTCACCGGTGGATTCGGGCTGACGGGCAATAGCCTCCATAGCCGAGCCGCCGATGCGACCGATACCGATACCTGCTGCGATTGCTGCGATACCTGCTCCAATTGCTGCGCCAAGGTTGGCCATAGCATCTAATAAAATCATGTCTAACATAATCGTAAAGTTTTTTAGTTTGTTATTGTTATTTATTTATATTTCAATTGATTGATATTCAGTTGTTTGTCATTGCCGTTATTCGGCATGCTCGTGCTCGTGGACATGGGCCATCGAGATGAACATCGTGGACAGGATGGTGAACACATAGGCCTGGATGAAACTTACCAGCACGTCGAGCAGCAGCATGAACAGCGACAGGGCTACCGACAGCGGTGTCATCGCGGCGCCGACACCCGTGCCGAACATGTTGCCGAAGATGAAGATCAACAGCATGAACACGATGACCACCATGTGGCCACCCATCATGTTGGCAAAGAGACGGATCATCAACGCGATGGGCTTGGTGAAGATACCGAAGATCTCAATGACCTGCATCAGGGGCACGGGGCACTTGAGCGCTGTGGGCACATCGGGCCAGAACATCTCTTTCCAGTAGTGCTTGGTGCCCGTCAGGTTGGTCACCAGGAAGGTGATGACAGCGAGCACTGCCGTCACGGCCAGGTTACCCGTCAGGTTGGCACCGCCGGGGAAGATGACAATCAGTCCCAGCAGGTTCATCGTCAGGATGAAGAAGAACACCGTCAGCAGGTAGGGCCCGTACTTGGGCGCCTCCTTGCCCATAATGGGGCGGATGGTGTCGGTGTAGACAAAGTCTACCACCAGTTCAAGGGCAGCAGTGAAGCGGCGCGGTGCCTTCATGCCGTTGCGCTTGTACCAGTTGCGCACCTTGAAGACAATCGCGATCACCAGCAGGGCGGCAATCAGGATGCAGGCCACATTCTTGGTGATGGAGAAGTCCCAGGGACGCACCTCGGTGCCGTCGTCCATGACCTGGACCACCTTGTTGTTGTAGTCCCCGCCCTGGGCGATTTTGAAGCCCTCATAGGTCTGTCCGTCGGTGATGCGGTTGCTCATGAAGCAGTGCAGTCCGTCCTTGCCCCACACGATGATGGGCAACGGGATGCGCTTGCTGTGGTTAAACGGCACTTCCCAGCCATAAGCATCGCCCAGGTGCTCAAAGATGATCTCCTGGGGGTTCACCTCGGCCTCGCCTTCACCGCCGTGGCTGTGCTTTGCCATGTCGGCATAGCCCAGCGCCATGAGAGCGATGATGACTACCGCGATGATTGCTGTGATTGCTTTCTTCATAGTCTAACGTCAATACAAGCACACCGACACCACATTATCCTTGACATCGGCCACACCGCCGTGGATTTCACGCTCCACGGTGTTGCCATCGGCCACGTAACTCATGCGTCCCGCCTTGAGGGCGGCGATGAGGGCGGCGTGGTTGTTCAGCACCTGGAACTGTCCCATGACGCCTGGCAGCGTCACCGACTCGATGGTGCCTTCAAACTCGATTTGTTCGGCCGATATGATTTTGAGTGTCATGTTATAAATATATAATGTATAACTTAAAATTCAGCACAATCGAGGGCTTACTGCTGCTCGAGCAGTTTCTTGCCCTTGGCGATGGCCTCGTCGATGGTACCCACGCTCAGGAATGCCTGCTCGGGCAGGTCGTCGACCTCGCCGTCGAGAATCATCTTGAAGCCGCGGATGGTCTCGGCCAGCGGCACCATCACACCGGGCAGACCGGTGAACTGCTCGGCCACGAAGAAGGGCTGCGAGAGGAAACGCTGGGCACGGCGTGCGCGCGAAACGACCAGTTTGTCCTCGTCGCTCAACTCCTCGACACCGAGGATGGCGATGATATCCTGCAACTCGTTGTACTTCTGCAACAGGTGGATGACGCGCTGGGCGACATCGTAGTGTTCCTCGCCGATGATGTTCGGGTCCATGATGCGCGAGGTCGATGCCAGCGGGTCAACGGCCGGGTAGATACCCAACTCGGCGATTTTGCGGCTCAACACGCAGGTTGCATCCAGGAAGTTGAACGTCGTGGCGGGTGCCGGGTCGGTCAAGTCGTCGGCAGGCACGTACACGGCCTGTACCGAGGTGATCGAACCCGTCTTGGTCGAGGTGATGCGTTCCTGCAGTTTACCCATCTCGCTGGCCAGCGTGGGCTGGTAACCCACGGCCGACGGCATGCGGCCCAACAGTGCCGACACCTCACTACCGGCCTGGGTAAAGCGGAAGATGTTGTCCATAAATAGCAGGATGTCCTTACCGCCACCATCCTGGTCGCGGAACTGCTCGGCCACGGTCAGACCTGACAGCGCCACGCGCAGACGGGCGCCGGGAGGCTCGTTCATCTGGCCGAACACCAGGGTAGCCTGGCTGCTGGCCACGGCATCCATATCGACGTCCTTGAGGTTCCACTCACCCTTCTCGAGGCCTTCCTTGAACTTCTCGCCGTAGTTGATAACACCGCTCTCGATCATCTCGCGCAGCAGGTCGTTACCCTCACGGGTGCGCTCACCGACACCGGTGAACACCGAGAATCCGTTGTGGCCGTGGGCGATGTTATGGATCAACTCCATGATGAGCACCGTCTTGCCCACACCGGCGCCACCGAACAGACCAATCTTACCACCCTTGCTGAAGGGCTCAATCAGGTCGATGACCTTGATACCGGTATAGAGGATTTCCTGTGAAATCGACAGGTCACTGAACGGGGGTGCGGGCTGATGGATGGCGCGGCGCTCACCCTCCTGCAGGGGTTGCAGGTGGTCGATGCTCTGGCCAATCACGTTCAGCAGGCGGCCCTTGATCTGGTCACCGGTGGGTACCGAGATGGGGCGGCCCTTGGACAGGACGCGGGCCCCGCGCTTGAGGCCGTCGGTGCTGTCCATAGCGACGCAGCGCACGGTGTTCTCACCGACGTGCTGCTCCACCTCCAGAATGAGTTCGCTGCCATCGGGACGCTCTACCGACAACGCCGTGTAGATGGGGGGACGCGTAGCGCCCTCAGCCTCAAAGGCAATATCGACAACGGGTCCGATAACTTGGGTTATTTTTCCATAATTCTCAGCCATAATGTGCTTATAGACTTTATATTGTTAGTATTGATATCGATTTATCAAGCACCGAAGTACCACTTCTGGGTCACCACGATGGCCATCACCACCAGGTTGACCAGGCCGATGGGCATCAGGTAGCGCCACTCCAGGGCGAGCATCTGGTCGATGCGCACGCGCGGGAAGGACCAGCGGATCCAGAAGAATATCAGGGTGATGAAGAAGGCCTTGCCCAGGAACCACACCACGCTGGGGATGTAGTCCATCACATGGTTGAAGCCTTCCCAACCGGGAATATGCAACGGCATCCAGCCGCCCAGGAAGAGCAGCGTGGCGATGCCCGAAACGATGAACAGGTTCAGGTACTCGGCCAGATAGAAGAAGCCGAAGTGGATACCCGAGTACTCGGTGTGGTAGCCGGCGGTCAACTCGTGTTCGGCCTCGGGGAGGTCAAACGGGCCACGGTTGTTCTCGGCATTGGCGGCAATCATGTAGATGATGAAGGCCAGGATGGCAGGCAGGTGTCCCTTGAAGATGAACCAGCCGTCCTGCTGTGCCTCGACGATGCCAGTAATGGACATCGTGCCGGCCAGGCAGACCATCGTCAGGATGGAAATGCCGCACGACAACTCGTAACTGACCATCTGGGCACCGCTTCGCATAGCGCCGATGAGGGTGTACTTGCTGTTACTCGACCAGCCGGCGAGCAGGATACCCAGCACGCCGATCGACGACACGGCGATGATGAAGAACACGCCGATGTTCATGTCGATAACCTGCAGGCCCTTACCCCAGGGCAGACAGGCGAAGGTGAGCATCGAGGCGATCAACACCAGATAGGGAGCCAACTTGAACAGGAACTTGTCGGTGTTCCACAGGGTGATCAACTCCTTCTGCAGAATCTTAATCACGTCGGCAAACACCTGGAGCAAGCCCCACTTGCCCACGCGCATCGGGCCCAGACGGCACTGGATCCAACCGCAGACCTTGCGCTCGTAGAAGATGTAGAACATGGCGATGAGCGAGTAGGCTACCAGCAGTCCAACGGCTACCAGCACACACTCGATGGTCGTTGTGAGCCAACCGGGCATCACGCTGTTCAGCAGGTCATCCAACCATTTTGTGACTATTCCAAAGTCAAACATATCTATTATCTCTTTAGTGGTTTTGTTCTGTTTTAATTAACTCGTTGATTAGCGGTCGATGTCGGGGATCACGAAGTCGAGCGATGCCGTGATGGTAATCAGGTCGGCAATCAGGTTACCCTTACATGTCAGGTCGACCACGCCGATGAGGTTGAAGCACGGCGACTGGAAGTGGACGCGCACGGGCTTGGTGTTGCCGTCGCTCTCGATGTACACACCGAAGGCGCCACGGCTGGCCTCGACCTGCTGGTACCAGTGGCCGGCGGGCAGTTTCATCATCTTGGGCACCTTGGGGGCGATGTACTCGCCCTGCAGACCTTCGGCCTCGAGTTTGTCGCAGGCCTGGCGCAGAATCTTGATGCACTCTTCCATCTCCTTCATGCGGACCATGTAGCGGTCCATCGAGTCACCATTCTCGTAGGTAATCTCGTCGAAGTCGAACTCATTGTACAGCGAGTAGGGGTTGGTCTTGCGCACGTCGCAGTGCCACCCGCTGGCGCGGCCCGAGGGGCCGGTGATGTCGTAGGCGACAGCGTCTTCCTTGCTGAGGATGCCGACGCCCTTCATGCGGTTCACGGCGATGACGTTGCCGGTGAACAGTTTGTGGTATTCCTTGAGGGCCTTCTCGATGACGTCACAGGCGTTGCGCACGTCCTTGACGAAGTCCTCGTGCACGTCGGCCACCACGCCACCGATGGTGCTGTAACTCATCGACATGCGGGCGCCGCAGGTGCGGTCAAAGATGTCATAAATCAACTCACGCTCACGGAAACCGTAGAAGAATGCCGTGGTAGCGCCCTGGTCCATCGTCAAGCAGCCGTAACTGAGCAGGTGGGACGACAGACGCATCAGTTCGTCCATCATCAGGCGGATGAGTTCGGCACGGCGGGGCACCTCGAGGCCGAGGGCCTTCTCGACGCACAGGCACATGCAGTGGCGGTTGATGTGGGCGGCCATGTAGTCCATACGCTCGGTGTACAGGAGCATCTGGGGATAGGTCAGGTCCTCACACATCTTCTCGATGCCGCGGTGGATGTAACCGCTGACGACGTCAATCTTCTTCACCGTCTCGCCATCGATGCTGGCGCGGTAGCGCATCACACCGTGAGTGGAGGGGTGCTGCGGGCCCACGTTGACGACATACTCGTCGTCCTCAAACACCTTGCCGTCGATTTTCTTGACCTTGCCGTTCTCGTCCTCGACCCAGCGACAGGTGTAATCCTCGTTGGTCTCGTCCTCGAGACGCAGGGGGTTGCTGTCGGGGTTGTAGTCCTTGCGCAGGGGGTAGCCTACCCAATCGTTGCGCAGGAACATGCGGCGCATGTCGGGATGGCCGATGAACACGATGCCGTAGAAGTCATACACCTCGCGCTCCTGGAAGTTGGCTACAGGCCACACGTCGCACACGGTGTGCAAGCGGGGGTTCTCACGGTCGGCCGTGGTCACCTTGACGTGCAGCAGTTCGTGGGTGGTGGTGTTGGTCAGATAGTAAACACAGCCCAGGGCGTCGGTCCAGTCCATACCCACAACGGCGCTGAGCACGTCGTAGTGCAACTGGGTCTTGAGGGCATTTGCCAGGTCATGCCACTGTGCGTCAGGCACGGTCACCAGCGGGAACTCGCCCGTGGTGTCGACCTGGGCCTGAGGGCACAACTGAGTGATTTTGTCTTGTATCTCTGCCATATCTTGATGGTTTTTTGTCGGGTTAATTACTTGGCTTCTTCCTGCTGGAGGGCCTGGCCGTCATATTTCAGGTCCTTGAGTTTCTCCTTGCGGTTCACGCCGCCAAAGTACTTCTGCACCTTGATCTTGCGCTGCAACTGCATCAGGGCATAGAAGAAGGCCTCGGGACGCGGGGGGCAGCCGGGCAGATATACATCCACGGGGATGATCTCGTCCACGCCCTTAACCACGCAGTAACTGTTCTTGAACGGGCCGCCGCTGACGGTGCACGAGCCGCAGGCGATGACATACTTGGGCTCGGCCATCTGCTCATACAGGCGCTTGAGGGCCGGTGCCATGCGGTAGTTGATCGTGCCCTGGCACATGATGTAGTCGGCCTGGCGGGGGCTGTTGCGCGCCACCTCAAAGCCGTAGCGGGCCATGTCGTAGCGGGCAGCACCCAGGCACATAAACTCGATGGCGCAGCAACTGGTGCCGAAGCACAGCGGCCACAGCGAGTTGCTCACGCCCCAGTTCATCAACTGGTCCAACTTGCCAACGATGATGTTGGTGCCGCCGGCGCGCAGTTGCTCTACCAGGTTATCGATATACTCGTTGTCCTTGAAGTCCTCATGCTTCATCGACTTGATTTTCACTTCCATCTCAACGCTCCTTTCTTCCAGGCATAAGCCAGACCTAAAACCAGAATTACGAGGAAGGTTCCCACAGCGAGCAGGGCCTTAGCGCCAATCGTAGTGGCGATCGTCTTGCAGATGCTTGCCCAGGGGAACAGGAAGACCGTTTCCACGTCAAACATCAGGAACAGGATGGCAAACAGGTAATAGCCCACGTGGTACTGGGCCATCGAGTCGCCTCGGGTGGGAATACCGCACTCAAAGGGCTCGCCTTTCTTCTTGGTGTAACTGCGCGGGCCAATTAACCACGCGATTACCAGAGCGCCGACAACCAGCAACACACCGGTCAATGCCGCCGTAATCGCCATGGTCGTGCCCTGAATTCCGAAAATTGATGATTCCATAAAAGAAGATCTTTGTATTGTTTTGTTCTAATTTTTGTCAGGTTAAAACATGCAAATGTCTCAAAGTCTCTACTGCACAATACATTACGCACACGCGCGTATGTGATCGATGCAGAAGAGCCCCTAAAATCGGTGCAAATATACACAATATTAATTAAACAGCCAAACCAAAAAGGCACCATTTTTCGCACTTGTTAACAAGTCGCCCCACTCTCCCGCCACGACGCAACACGCCTGTCACTTGAAGACAAGAAAAGTTAGACTTCCGCACCTCTGCCGAAGGGAAAACAAGAAATACAATCAAGACTATGGCTTCAGCGATTCAAATAACGGCCTGCGAATTAATCGAATTATCCGAATGGGCATCAGCGCTCCTGCCAGTTGGAACGCAGATGCCTGATCAGTTAAATGCGTGCAATTCGTAGTATATTTTTGGGCTCAAGGCCCGTAGTGATGATGGCCAAAGGGGATAAAATAAGGAGCCGGGGGTGACCCCTCCGGCTCCTGGATTCTAACAAAAATTTTTCTTCTTTTCGACTTGTGACTTATTGCGGAGTCATGGCGATGCGCAGACCACGGCGGGCATGGGCGTAGGTCGGGATGCCACCATCATGACGAGAAGAGGGGCGGCAAGTATACCAAGCCTGATCCCAACTTGCTCCACGGACAACACGGGTAGTTCCGGTCGTCGGTCCCGTGGGGTCGGTTGCGGGGCGTGCGCTGTATTCGCCATACCAGTCGGCGCACCATTCCTCGACGTTTCCACCCATGTCATAGAGGCCCAACTCGTTAGGCAGTTTTTGGCCAACAGGGTAAGTCAAGTCTTGGGAATTGCCACTGTGCCAAGCGACCTCGTCAACATTGTCGCTACCGGGAAACATGTAACCCTTGCTGAGTCTGCCGCCACGAGCAGCATACTCCCACTCGGCCTCGGTGATCAGACGGAAGGTCTTGCCGGTCTTCTGATTCAACTTGGTAATGAAATTCTGAGCGTTGGCAAAGGTGATGTTCTCAACAGGACGCTTCAGGTTGTTGGTGTAACCATTTGTCGAAGTGAACCAACTCGGGTTGCTGCCCACCACTGCCTTGTACAGTTCCTGGGTCACCTCGGTTACACCAATGTAGTAGTCCGAGAGAGTCACTTCATGGGCAGGGAGTTCCCAAGGCCTTAAATGTGGATAACCTTCTTGGCCACCCATGGTGAATGTACCACCCTCGACGAGTTGCATCTGGAAGGTTATACCGCTGACGGTGAACTCAATGGGTTCGGGAAGGGTATAGGGCATCTCGCCCGTCAAGACGTAGTTGATCAGGGCTGTTACATCGTTGATGTCTACAGAACCGTCAATGGCGATATCGGCTGCAGCCAGATCAACTCCGGTTTCATCACCGGTAAGCACGTAATTGATGAGAACGGTAACATCGTTGATGTCCACTGCGGTACTGCCGTCAACATCACCGATCATCGTCCGATTCTGGGCATTGATAGACAAACTGAACAGCGCCATCAAGCACAAGACACAAGCGGTCTTCAAGAAGTTAAATTTGGTCATCTTGGTTAAAATAATTGATTAAGTTACTAATATCCAATGGTTTAAATGACGTAACGCATCGCTACGCCACGTCGTGAGAATTTAATTCGGGTGCAAATATCGTTATTTTTCTTAATATAACATAGTAAAACGGCAAAATAATATTCATATTTTTATCAACATATTGGCAATGGCGCGCACGAATTATTTTCGATGCTAATTTCACTGATTTTGCGAAGATGTTTTTAAAATCACTATCTTTGCAGCCGTGAAAAAATGGATAACCGTCATAGGACTGATGTGGCTGTGGACGATGGGCCATGCTGCCGTCACCAGCGATGTACCTGTCACTCAGGGTGATACGGTGTCGCTGAGCGAGGTGACCGTGACCGCCATCAAGCAAAACGCCGACCTGCGTACGCAGGCGACAGCCCTGACGGTCATCGGCAACGAGGAAGCCCAGCGCAACCAGGTGGTATCGGCCAAGACGGCTGCCGACCTGGTGCCCAACCTGTTCATCCCCGACTACGGCAGCCGCATGACGTCGACGGTGTATGTGCGCGGCATCGGCACGCGCATCGACCAACCCGCTGTGGGGTTGACCATCGACAACGTGCCGGTGATGACCAAGGAGAACTATGACTTTGACCTGCTAGACATCGCCCGCATGGAGATGCTGCGCGGACCGCAGAATACCCTGTACGGACGCAACACCCTGGGCGGCCTGATGAATATCTACACCCTGTCGCCGCTCAACTACCAGGGCACCCGCGCCGTGGTCGAGGGGGCAAGCCACGGCACCTGGCGCGTGGGCGCAAGCCATTACCGCCTGCTGAAGCCCAATCTGGGCCTGTCGTTATCGGTGCAGTACAATTCCACGCGGGGCGAGTTCACCAACCTTCACAACGGGCGCCGCTGTGACTGGGAGCGGCAGTTGGGAGCGCGGGCCAAGGTCGAGTGGCGCGACGACAACGGCCTGTACATCAGCAACGTGGCTTCACTTTCGGTCGGTCGCCAGGGCGGCTACCCCTATGAGTGGGTCGAGACCGGTGAGATTGCCTATAACGACACGTGTTTCTACCGCCGCACGGCGGTCATGGACGGTCTGACGCTGCGCAAGACGCTGGACAACCTCGTCATGTCGAGCATCACCAGTTACCAGTACCTCGACGACAACATGACGCTGGACCAGGACTTCACCGAGCACGACTACTTCACGCTGACCCAGGCACGCCGCGAGCACGCCCTGACCCAGGACTTCATCGTCCGCAGCATCGACAAGGGCGAGGGCTACAACTGGCTTGCCGGCGCCAGCGGTTTCTTCCGCCGGTACCGCATGGACGCCCCGGTGACGTTCTACGACTACGGCATCGAGCAGTTCATCGAGAAGCACGTCAACGACGCCATCCCCGAGTATCCCATTGCCTGGGACACCCGCTCGTTTGTGCTGGGCAGCCATTTCACCAGCCCCAGTTGGGGTGCGGCGCTGTACCACGAGAGCAGTTACCAGTGGGGACAGTGGACGCTGCAGGCCGGCCTGCGTCTCGACTATGAGCACGCACGGCTCAACTACCGCAGCGTGACCCACACGGGCTACACGACCTATGTCCTGGCGACGGGCGCCGTGTTCTCGCACGAGGACATCGACATCGACGAGAGCAGCACGCTCGACAAGGACTTTTTCACCATTCTGCCCAACGTGAGCCTCACTTGGCACCCGTGGCCGGGCAAGAACCACACCGTCTATCTCGCCGCATCGCGCGGCAGCAAGGCCGGCGGCTTCAACACCCAGATGTTCAGCGATGTGCTGCAACAGCGTCTGATGGGTCTGATGGGCATCGGCCTGCAGTATGACGTGGACAAGATGGTGGGCTACAAACCCGAGAAAGCCTGGAACTACGAGTTGGGCGGGCACTTCGAGTGCTGGCAGGGACGTGTGCAGAGCGACATGGACATCTTCTTCATAGACTGCCGAGACCGCCAACTCACCGTCTTCCCTCCCGGTACCACCACGGGCCGCATGATGACCAACGCAGGCAAGACCCACAGTTGGGGAGCCGAGTTCGCCATGTCGGTCTCTCCCACCGAGTTAACCCGCCTGAATTTAAGTTATGGTTTCACTCACGCGACCTTCAAGGATTACAACGACGGCAAGGTAGACCATAGCGGCAACCGGGTGCCTTATGCGCCGATGCACACCGTGTTTGCCGAGGCCAGCCACGCCTTTAAGGTGGGCGGTGATGACAACCGGCTCACCCTGGCCGCCAACGTGCGCGCCACGGGCGACATCTACTGGGACGAGGCCAACACGCTGCGCCAGCCGATGTATGCCCTGCTGGGCGCCTCAATCACCTGGCAGCAGAAGCATTATAGCCTGCAGTTGTGGGGCCGCAACCTGACCGACACCCAATACAAGACCTTCTACTTCGTGTCGATTCAGCACCACTTTCTGCAGCGCGGCCATGGCCGCTCGCTCGGCGCCACCCTGCGTCTCAACCTGTGACAGGCTACTCCAGTTTGCCCAGCAAGTCTGGCCCCTCCAGTTTGTCCAGAAAATCACTCTAGTCAATAAAAAAGCCCTTGAAAAATTTGGCCATTATGGACAAATCATTATACCTTTGCACCCGCTAATCGGCACAAAACTACCTGATAAATAGAATATTACATAATTATCACTACAAAACAATGAAAAAATTATTCAGCATCTTATTTATGGCCACCATGTTTGGCCTGGTGTTTACCGCGTGCGGCGACGACGATGATGATCCTCCCGTGCCCACCCAGAAATTGGAGAGTGTCTATCTGGAACCGACCGACACCCACTTCATGTTTGACATCGATTTGAACAAGGATTCAAGCAGCATCTACCTGTATAACATCGTGTTCCACATCGGTGAGGCCGTCTCGCCCGCGATGAACATCCGCATCGACGCTCCCGTGACCGTCGACAAGAGCGGCAAGGTATACACCTACAGCGGCACCAACATCATGCCCTACTTGCTGCGCGGCAACACGCCCGTGCCCATGCCCGGCGATGCCTACCTCGTGACCGACCTGAACTGCAAAGTTGACACCAAAGACAAGAAATACAGCATCACGTTCGACTGCCACGGCGGACACTATGACGACAGCGGCAAACTCAAGTGAGAACAGGTTTTTAACGAGATTTAATATAAAAAACATTACAAATGGCGCACGAACCTATGCGCCATTTGTTTTTTAGGTGTAAATTTGCGGCCTGTATCACCAATACATTATTTTTCGACATGAAAAAGATCCTTTTACTGATAGCAATGACCGGTGTGCTCATGGGTGCTATCTCGTGCAGCGACGATGACGAGCCCAAGCGCGGCGACGGCGTGTTCACCGTCAACACCGCCATGGTCAACCACATGGTACAGACGGGCAGCGATGCCGTCATCGGCATCTCCTCGACACACAACAAACTCGTGATCGACACCGTCAAACACAAGGCGTCGCTCGAACTCAACTACAACGACGGTCAGGGCGACAAGCAACTCAAACTCGACGACCTCACCGCCACGCCCAAACGCCTGGGATTCTATGTGTTGACCTCGGCAAGTTACGGCTCGTTCAGCGGCTACGTGGACTTCAACGAGGGCTCGATGCGCTACAGTTACACCACGACGGGCGGCATCCGCGTGATTTCGACCACCCCCGAGGTGTTCTTCCTGAAGACCGAGAACACCATCACCTATGACGACACCACCAAGTCCAACACGATGGAGAACGTCATGTACCAGTTCGACATCGCCCCGGCCAGCAACAGTGCCATCGTCAAGGTCATGGGCATCGTCCATGCCAAGGACGTGAAGTACTTCAACAGCATCACTGCGACCAATGTGCCCATCACCGTGACGCCCAACGGCTACACCATCAGCGGCGAGAACCTGAAGACCAGCGCCTACTACCGCACCTATGTCGACAGCACGGGCAGCGTCGTCTCGCAGACCGACAAATACCCGTTCAAGACGTTCAATGCCACTGTCGACCTGGCCAACGACCACCTCGACGCCAACTACATGATCGGCGCCAGTGCCACCGTAGTGGCCAGCGGCAGGACCTATCCGGACTATACGAGTTATTGATATTAGTTTCTAGTTTCTAGTTTCTAGTCCCTAGTTTTTAGTCCCTAGTCCTTAGTTTCTAGTTTCTAGTAGTTTTTAAATTGGAAATCAAACATTTAATTCAACATAACGACAATGAAGAAATTATCCGTTCTTTTCTTTTCGATGCTGGCAGTGATGCTGTTCACCGCTTGCACCGACAATGACGATCCTGTCAACAAGCAGTCATTCACATCTACCATCAACAGCCGCGCCATCGACGGCAATGATGTCGTCTTCTCACAAGGCACCGCCAAAGCCGAGGTCAACTTCACCGACATGACCATGCAGTTCACCAGTGACTACAAGGATGTCAACGGGCAGTCGCGCACCATTACCACCCCCGAGATGAAAATGACTCACCTGAACGGCTCCATCTACCAGTTCGAGGCCACTGGCAACGGCGACGATGCCATGACTGGCCGCTTCGACATGGCAACGGGCATGTTGTGGTACTCATTCTACAAGGACGGCTATCCCGTCATCAGCACCTCACATCTGTTGTACGCCTACTCGACCACCACGGTCATCAATCCCGACAACGGCAACCACTACAGCCACAAGCAGTCGGCCTACCTGTTTGCCCTCGACACCAAGGGCGAGAAATGTGTGATGAAGGTCAGCAACTTCACGCCCAACATCAACGGTGCCATCGAGGCCGAGGAACTCCAGTACGACGGCTTGACCGTGACACCTACTGTCAACGGTTACACCATCACCGCCAGTGAGGTCGAATCATCGATGAGGGGATTCTACACCATCACCGACCTGAACATCGTCCTCGACGCCCAGTGCCGCGTCATCAACGGCTCGTTCAAGTGCAAAGACCTTGACTTCACCATCTCGGGCGGCCTCTTTAACGAACAAGTGATCGACATCGACGAGTAACCCGTCACCCAAACACGAATCACCCACATTCTGTAACCCATAGCCGTCCCCGCAGCCGCCACACCGCGACCGCGGGGACGCCTTTTCTATGGCCATATCTTCTTACTCGATGGCACGCCCAATAACAATAGGGCACGGTAATTCCGCCCTGCCTCGGAAACGTGTTTTATTTGGATTAATCATTTTTTTTATTTTACTTTGCAAATTGAATCAAGGTTTTAGCCTTAAAACAGCAACCTTCACCCCTCGTACATTCGGCCTACTATAGGCACAGATTATTTTGCAGCCGGATATGGAGATAAAAACGATTAGTCAAACGGAAAAAAACTGGAACATCCTCTTTGACCAGATTGTCAAGGGGAATGTCATTCCTGTCATTGGTCCCGAATTAGTGCGCATCGGCAACAAAACCTCCACGCAATACTTAATCGATGAGTTTGCCAAAGAGTGCGGGATTGAAGAGGGCGAAATGACGACTTTCTCCCAACTGGTTTTTGACAAACGCTACAAAAACTCGGATTTGGGCGATATCCATGACGTGTTGTCCAAAACCATCAACACAGAAAGCAATGCTGCCTATTTTGACAATCCTAAAGACAACCAACTGCTGCTGAGGTTTCTGAGTATTCCATACTTCCCGTTTGTCATCACTACCACCATTGACCCGATAGTCGAGAACATGATGGCCCGCATCCACGGAAGAGACAAGTTACGTGTCATGACATTCAGCAACGACCCCGCCAAGAACAAGGATGTCCTTAACGGCGAAGAGACCAAACTGCCAACGGTGTACTATATGTTCGGCAAGGCCGAGACCAACTCAAGGGCCTTTGTCGCTACCGACACTGACCTGCTGAAATTCTCACAGTCCTGGATGCGCCCCAACGACAGCAGTTGTGACGCCAAGCCGTCAAACTTGGCAAGTGTGCTGGCCAAACGCTACCTGTTGGCCATCGGTCATAATTACCAGGACTGGCTTTTCCGTTTCTTCTGGTATGCGATGAAGAATGACTCTTTCGGAACCGAAAAAAGAGAAAGAGGCGGCATGTTGGCGCACACCCGCAACGATCAGGAACTCATTGCCTTCCTGTCGAGGGCCAACGCATTCAGCCAGGTAGAGCCCGACCCCGAGAAATTCATTGACAGACTCTATCACGGCATCGAGAAAGAAGAACAAAAACGCAAACAGTCGAATGTATCTTTTGATAGAGTACCCGAGGAGGGAACCGATGTGTTCATTTCCTATTCCAGGGGAGATTCAGCCATCGCAGAAAACTTGCATAAAATACTGACGGGCAAGGGACTGCGAGTTTGGTATGACCGCAGCAACATGAAAAAAGGTCTTGACTTCATGCGACAGATCGAAAACGCGATTTCAAATTCCACCTTCTTCGTGCCAGTGCTCACCAACACCATCATCAAACAGGCCAAAGATGAGCATCCTTACAGGGAAGAATGGAGATGTGCCGAAAACCATATCAGACTCATTGGCGGAATCGCATATTGCTTCCCATTCGTGGAAAAGGGATTCAATATCAATGACATAATCGCCGCCATTCCCAACGAACTCAAACGTCATGATGCCTTTGAGTTCACTCTCGACAAATTCAAGGAAAAAGCCGAGGAATTGGCCGACTACCTCCTTAACGAAAAACGAAAACAAGAAAGGAGTACGTATTATGGCTGAAACCTTTGACAAATGGAGCAATGAGAACCCGTGGTTAGGACTCGACTCCTATTCCGAGGGGCAGAGGCTCTATGGTCGTGACCGTGAGATTGAGGCACTGACCGAGATTATCAACAATAACCCCGCCATTGTACTGTACGGCAGATCCGGCATCGGCAAGTCGTCTCTGCTCAAAGCCGGCGTTTTCCCACGGATACGGCAGCAGGGCATGGTCCCGGTCTACATCCGTCTGACGCACAACACTGAGACATCCTACACTCAGCAAATCGAGGATGCCGTCAGTAAAGCAGTGACGGCTCATGACCTGTTGCCCCCGACAGTGCCCGACCTGGGCCTATGGGATTTCATGCATCGTCACCACTTCACCGATGCCGACGGCAATAAGGTCACTCCCGTGATTGTGCTTGACCAGTTTGAGGAAATCTTCACGCTCACCGATGCCAACCACAAGGGCGAAATCACAAAAGTGTTTATCGAACTGGCCGATACGCTCAACGGCATCAAGCCCGACAAGGTCATCCAAGCCGAAGCCAGCCTCAACAAGCCCGCCGAGCCCAAGACTACCGAAAAGACAACAGGATTTGTCATACAAGTAGCCGCGCGTAAGTCCTCATTCAACTACACCTCGTCGCCGTCGTTCCGGTTTGTGCTCAGTCTCCGCGACGACAGTCTGTATCTGCTCGAACGCAATTGTGCCAAAATCCCGGCACTGAAGGTCAATCGCTTCAACCTGAATGCCCTGGACGAGGACAATGCTATGGAAGTCATCACCAAGCCGGCACCAGGTTTGTTCACCGATGAAGAAGCCAGTCAAATCCTGGAGGGCCTGGCCTACTACGAGTATGACGACTATCGGGTGGTTGACCCCGCTATCCTGTCGCTCTTCCTGTTTTCCTATTACCGCGAGAAGGGCAAAGTCTCCTATGATGACATCTTTGAACGATACTACCTCGAAAACATCCAACCCAAGTTCATCAGGGAGAATTCCGTTTCCTATATCGAAGACAACCTGCTCACCGAACGCGGTAACCGCAACCAAGTGCCGCTCGAGGACATCTATGCGGCGGGCGTCTCGGCCGAAGAGGTTAAACTTCTGCTTAGCAGCAAAGGCACCGAATATGTCGAGTTCTCACACGACCGCTTGTGCGAACAAGCGCTGAAGCACCGCCAGGAGCGCGAGGCCAACCAACAAGCCCGCAAGTCACTGCGACGCCTGCTTTACTTCTGCCTGGGCAGCCTTGCCACCTTGGCTGTCGCCGTATCCTTTTATTTGCTCTACAACCAATTGATAAGTGAAAAAAACGAGAAAGAAAAGGTAACATCCGAGAATAAGGAACTTGCGCTAAAGAATGACACCATCATGACGAAGAATCAGGAACTTAAGCTAAAGAATGATACCATCATGACGAAGAATCAGGAACTTGAACTAAAGAATGACACCATCACGACGAAGAATCAGGAACTTGAACAACAGAAAGTCACCATTAACACACAGAAGCAGGATCTTGCTCAACAGGTTGCAACTATCACTAATCAGAATAAAGAACTTGAGCAAAAGAACTCAAAACTTAGGTCTCAAACTGATTCCATAAGCCGGCAAAAACATAAAATTGACAGCATGAGCACTGCCCTCTACAAATTTGGTTTCTGTAATATGTGTAATGGCAGAGGAATCACTGAGCAGGGCGCACTATGCTCTCAATGTGAAGGTACGGGCCGCATCAGCAGTACCGATGTTGTTTCGGGCAACACTATCATTCAACTCAGGAAAGTCAGTCCCAAGAAGAAATAAGAGCATGATAACCAATACCAAAAACGATATAGCGCCAACATTTATGAAACGGCTGAAACTGATCATCATTTGCTTATGCGTGGCATTATGCTCTGCCGCGCAAACGCAGCAAATCATTGTCAAAACCAGAGGCACTATGGACAGTGATGGCAAAATCATACATGGGAAAGCGCTTGCCGGCGTTACCATAGAGATCAGTGGAGGACCATCACGTGTGGTCAGCAACATCGATGGGCGCTGTACAGTCAGCCTCAATGACAGCATCTACACCTTCTCACGCATTGAAAAAAACGGTTATGAGTTGGTTGACACAGCCATCATTGGGCGACAAATGAAGGCTTCAAGCCAGACACTAATCATTATAATGGATACTATTGGTGGTCTCAGTTCAGAAAAATATGCACTTGAACGCAAGATACGCGTTAGATTTCAACAGCACCAACAAACCCAGGAGAAAGAAATCAAGTCTCTCAAAGAACTTGGCATCCTCACAGATGAGGAATATAACAAAAGATTGAATCAACTACATGACACTTACAAGAAGAACGATAAACTCATAACTATTTGGAAAGATGTCTACGATAAAACTGATTTTGACGGAATAGGCAACCTTGATTTAGAAATTTATAAGAACATCCTCAGCGGTAATTATATTAAAGCCGACTCCCTGATTAAAATGAAAGATGAACCGGAATATCAAAAAAATAAGATACTACGGTTGCAAAGAGAATCAGAGATGGCAAATGAAGTGTTCGATTTAGCCAATAACTATTATCAACTCTCAGAGACCTACCGTAAACTACAAAATTACGAAGAGGCAGCCAAATTTTTAGAGAAAAGAGCGAGTCTGGACACTTTAAACACTGAATGGAATTTGGATGCAGGAATGTTCATTATTGATTACTTATTTGACAAACAGCATCAAATAAAAGCCCTTGACTATCTTGAGCGGTCTATACGGACATGTAGAAGCGAAGAGGACAATAGTTATTTGGCTCAAGCCTACGTATATAAAGGAAACTGGTTTTTTAAAAGAGGCTATTATCCACAATCCTATGATTGGTATACTATGGCCGACACTCTTTATTCCGAAGATAATTATTCTATTGCTTATAACAACGAAAAGGCTATTGTATGCGTGGAACGAATCGCATTTTCATACCAGTTCATGAAGAATCCAAAAGCATTAGAACTATACAAGTTAGCAAACACCCTTTATGAAAAATGCTATCCAGATCGCAAAGACCTAATTGCCAACTGTCATATCAATATTGGAACATTATACGAGGATGAGGGAAAACTTAAAGAAGAAGAGGGAATACATGAAGAGGAGAGGGGAAAACTCGATGAGGCCAGCAAAAAGTATGAAGAGGCTCACAAAAAATATAAAGACGCTCGCTCAGAATATGAAGCCGCAATTAGATATCTTGAATCCATTTCCAGCGAGCCGCTTCTGATGGCACGCTGCTACAACAATTTAGGCTGCGTGAACGACCACCTAGAGGATTATAAACAGGCATTAGAGAACTATCAAAAGAGTCTTGACCTCTACACGCAAATTTATGATCAGCAAATCAATTCACAATTAGAAGTCGGATACCTCTATAACAACCTGGCTGCGGCTTACTATAACAATAATGAGCCGGACTTCCAGTCGGCCCTTAAGTATTTTACTGACGCTCTGAACATCCTCAGCCTGTATTTAGACAAAGACCACCCGACAATCAGAACCCTTGTCGAGAATATTGCCACGACCAATAAAGAGATGTCCCGTGACTGATGCCCAATAGGGGCCTAGGGTGGGGAAATGCTAAAAAAAGCATAAAAAATGGGGGTTTTGGGTGGTGTTGGCATTTTTTTTGCTAACTTTACACGCTCAAAGCAAAAAGAGACTGATGGCAGCACGTGAGAAATATGACGAGGCCCAGGTGGTCGAGCAACTGCACGACCCCAAGATGTGCCGGTCGGCGTTCGGTAAGGTTATTGAGCACTACAGTTCGCAACTTTACTGGCAGATACGTCGCATGGTGATTGACCATGACGACGCCAACGACGTGCTGCAGAACACGTTCATGAAGGCGTGGACCAACATCGACAACTTCCGCGGCGACGCCAAACTGTCGACGTGGCTCTACAAGATAGCCATCAACGAGTCGATCACGTTTGTCAACAAGAAGAAGGTGATGAACCAACTGTCGATTGACGATGACGAGAGTTTCCTGGTGAACCAGTTGGAGAGCGACGAGTGGTTTGACGGCGACGAGGCCCAACTGAACCTGCAGAAGGCCATCGCATCGCTGCCCGAGAAGCAGCGCCTGGTGTTCAACCTGCGCTACTATGACGAGATGAAGTATGACGAGATGAGCGAGATTCTGGGCACCAGTGAGGGGGCTCTGAAGGCGTCCTATCATCATGCGGTGAAGAAAATCGAACAATTTTTGGGTGAAACTGAATGATTTTTTGTTATCACCATTAAACTTTTTTGACATTACCAAGTCAAACAAGCGTTATGAAACGAGAAGACTCCACATTATTGACCAAATATGGTAAGGATTCGGGCTTTAAAGTGCCGGAGAATTACTTTGAGGATTTCAACAAGCGCATGACCGAGATGCTGCCTGAGGTTGAAATCACGCCCGTTGATGTCAAACCCACGATGTGGCAACGCGTGCGCCCGCTTGTTTACCTGGCCGCGATGTTTGCCGGAGTGTGGTGCATGATGTCGGTGTTCAACCACTTCAACGGCACCCAGACCGACAGCGTGGGCGCGGTGGCCGAGAAACTCATCGACGACAAGAGCAATGTCGACGAGTTCCTGATGAGCGGCAGCGTGAGCGACTATGACCTCATCAACTATGATGACTCGGTGATGCTCAGCAATGAGGAAGACTTATCAGAAAACCCGTAAAACTTGAACTATGAAAAGGATAGTTTCGATATTGATCCTTGCCCTGGCCCTGACCACGACGCTGACGGCACAGAACAACGGCCGCACCAAGTTTGCGACCGATATGTATCAGGCGAAGCATGAGATGATCATCCAGGAGGTGGGGCTGACCCAGACTCAGCAAAAGCAGTTCATGCCCCTCTATGAGCAGATGGAACGTGAGATCTACCAGGTGAACCGCAACGCGCGCGCCCTGGCCGCCGAGGTCGAGAAGAAGAAGAATCCGAGCGACCGTGACTATGAGGCTGCCGCGTCGGCATTGTCCAACACTCGCGTCCAGGAGGGCGAGATCGAGGCGAAGTACTTCGAGAAGTTCTCCAAGATTCTCTCCAAGCGCCAACTGTTCCTGCTCAAGATGGCTGAGGCCAAGTTCACCCGCCAGATGCTGTCCAAGAAGAAAGGCAAGAAATAACACCACTCCCATGGGGAGACAAAATATATGGTTCCGCGACATCGCCATGATGCCGCGGAATTCTTTTTATATCCCGCAGAGATGTTGGCCTTGCTATTGGAACATGAGGGTGTTTCATAATGCGACTCGGTAGCATAACCGTGCTATCGCACGGGAAATTAAACAAATTAAATCAATAATCATCATTAAAATGCTAGAAATATCAATTTTAATTTAAAAATTTGATGAATTTCCAGCCCGTAGGGCGGTTAGAGTTCCAGCCTTTGATTTATGACACATCCTCAAAAGAAAATTCATAAAGAATTTGATGATTTTCCCGTGAGCACGGTCAATGGTTGTGACGTTGTGCTACTGGGTCAACCGCCACATTTTCCTCCCTTTTAACGGTGCTGAGAGGCAGATTACCCGGAAATGACTTTTTTGTTTTGTAGATGACTGAAAATCAGTTAGATTAGAGGCGCCAGATGACCTGCGAATGTTAGCATTTTATGGTGCTGGTTCAAATTATCTGCCGTAACTTTGCAACCGAGAGTTAACCCGTTTTTATCAACCCATAATTTGACTGATATGAAACACGGTAAATGTATCTGCTACCCGCCCAAAGCGGCCGCCGGAATAAAACGGTTCTGCAACCCGGACACGGAGGGGCGCGGGTAACTATTCAGCCACTTTCCTCACGCCAAGGCGCTAAGTCGCTAAGAATTTAATATTTAATACATTACGTCTTTATTTTATGATATTTCAGACAAAATAAAATACTTCAATCCATCAAAATGCCTCCCTGTTGTGGCTAAGATAATTGTCTGAAAATCAAGAAATTTAGCCTCTTCACGACTTAGTATGAAATTCGGTGACGTGTGTTTTGTATGAATAGTTACGCCTGTGCCGCCTCGAGTTAATTATTGCAAAATAAAAGCAACATTCAAGGTTTTTACACATTATTTATGTATTTTTGTCGTTATTATTATAAATCTAAACATTAATAGAGCCTATGAGACATCCCATTTTCCATATCCTATTAATTGCAATCCTACTGACTATGGCATTTCCATTCCATTCATCAGGCAGTGAGAAGGAGATTGACTTCAATTTCCCGCAAGACGTGAGCAAGACCGCGCTCGCCGACCTGGACAAGGCGCTGAAGTCGGGCGACGGCCAGATGACCGTGGACGCGCTGGTGCGCTACAGCATCGCGCAGAGCGGCATCTCGCAGGACAACATGCCCGACATCGTCGAGCGCATCGAGAAAGTCATCGCCAAGGAGAAACAGCCGCACATCAAGTCGCTGCTCTACTACTTCGAGGCACTGGTCTACAAGGGCTACCGTGACCGCTTTGCGCGCTGGCGTGACCGCAACAACCCGGTAGGCGAGGAACCCACCGACGTGAGCGAGTGGGACCGCAAGCAGTTTGACCAGAAGATCCTGTCTCTGGTGCAGCAGTCGATGACCGACCGCGAGGCGCTCAAGCAGGTGGCCGTGACCTCGTTGCCCGGCATCATCAGGTGCAACCAACTGGGCGCCACCTATGTGCCCACGCTAAACGAGTTCATGTTGATGAAGAACATTGAACTGGTGGCTGATGGTATCGATGACGTCTGGCCCATGGTCAGCACAATGAGGGACCAATGGCTTGAAGATACCCGCGACAACGCGCCGGCCCACATCTATGCCCTGAGCGCCACTGGCAAATACCTCTCGAAAGAGGAATTCGAGAAATACCTGGACAGCGAGTACTGCGCCCTGCTGCTGAACCGCACCTCCTTCGACAACGATAAGGACAATTACAAGGTCCTGCAGGACTACGTCAAGCGATTCCCCAACTCGATGTTCACCCCGCAGGTAAAAAACAAGATTACCGAACTCGAACGCAAGGAGGCTCAAATCCGTTATCCCGAGATATGCACGTCAAGTGACAGCATCACGGTGAACATCAAATCCAGGAACACCAACTCGTTCACCATCAACATATACCGCCTACCCGACGGCATATCGTATGAGGAGGCCTACGGCACCAAGGTCAGCACGCTGGAACTTGAGCGCCAGCACACCGTTAAGGTACAAGGCATCGTCCCGTTCAAGGAGGAAACCCAAGTGACGCTGCCTCCCCTGACCTACGGCATGTATGCCGTTCAAGCCACCGACCTTGACGGCCAGCCCGCATCCGCAAACAATGAAGCGGTAAACTATTATAACCTGCTTCGCGTGAGCGACATCAGCCTGATGACAGTGAGTCACCTCGATGGCAACGACCGCGTGTGCGCCGTGAATTCCAAAACCGGCAAGCCGCTACCTGGCGTGAACATCTCCTATTATATGGGACCTGCGCGCAATGCCGTCAAAGGGCCCGTGGGTACCACCGACTCCAATGGTATGGTTTATCTCCCTGAGACCATCGTCTATAAAGGCGAAAACCGTCCCTTTAACGGCCTCATGCTTTTTGCCTCCAAGGGCGACGACAAGAGTGCACTCCCGATTAATTACCACCAGATGAGAGACAACCACTGGGAGGGCACATCCGGCGAAATCTACACCGACCTGGGTGTGTACCGTCCCGGCGAAACCGTGCAGTGGGCCGCCACTGTTATGGCCGTCGCGGACTACAATCGTGTTCCGGCTGCCAATGCGGTGATGGAAGTCATCTTCAGCGACCAGAACCGGGAACCGATAGATACCGTTACCGCCAGAACTGACGAATTCGGCCGCATCGAGGGCTCGTTTGTCGTGCCCAAGGACCGCATGAACGGCCATTTCCTCATCACGATGAAGGGCTCATTCGGCGGTCGCGATTTTACCGCCTATAAGTCGGTGAACGTGAGCGAGTACAAGACCCCGACATTTGAGGTCACCTTCCCCGATGCACGGCACAGTTATGTCGCCGGGCAGCCCGTCAAGGTCACCGGCAAGGCCGAGACCTATAGCGGTATGCCCGTTGCCAATGCCACCGTACGCCTCTCGCTTGTCCAGAAACGATGGAATTGGTGGTGGTGGCGCAACGCTGACAGCAGCGGTGAGCACCTGTTGGACACCACCGTCGTCACCGACAGCCAAGGCATGTTCTCGTTCTCCTACGACCCTGAGTTGTTCAGCGAGAACCGCGCCGGCAACAGCCGTTACTGTGCCTGCTACAACTATGTGGTCGCCGCCACCATCACCACCGATGCCGGTGAGACCCAGGAAGCGTCCACCTCATTCATCGTGGGCACCCGCCGCGGTATCGAAATGGGCAGTGTGAACAAGGACACCTACCTCAACGACAAGCCCATCAAACTGCCGCTGAAGTACAACACCACCGATGAGAAGAACACCTCGGCCTGGTGCACTTGGGAGGTCATCCCCGAGGGTGGTCAGGAAGCCGCCAAGACCGGCAACTTGAACACCGACGACCCGACCATCGACCTGACCGACCTGCCCTCGGGCAAATACAGGCTCAAGATACACATCATCGATGCCGAGCCGGGCGAAGAGGAAGTGGATGTCGAGCGCGACATCACCATCTACCACAAGAAAGACAAGGTGCCGCCCGTCAAGGACAACCCGCTGTGGATCTCACCGCTGGAGCAGAACGTTGACAAGAACAACGTGGGCCACATCACCATCGGCGTGTCCACGCCCAAGGCCTACATCTATTATGTCGCATCCACGGCCGAAAGGGTCATCGGCGAGGGATGGCTCAACTATGACAAGGGACTGCACAACTTCAGCGTTCACCTGCCCAAGGAGGCCGGTGCCGACGTGACGGTCCAGTTCATCACCTACTACGACAACAAGTGCAAGAGGGAATATGTGAAACTCACCAATCCCTACGAGCCCGAGGCGCTGAAGATCACAGCCACCTCGTTCCGCGACAAACTCACGCCCGGAGACACCGAGCACTGGACCTTCACCCTCACCGACCAGAACGGCAAGCCCCTGCGCGGTGCGATGCTGCTTGGCATGTATGACAAAGCCATTGAAAGCATCTCCGGCAACAAATGGGTATTCCAAAATTTCAGAAACACTGGCACCGCCGCCAATGTGGAAGCCAGACAGGGCGGGATGTCCAATACTGCGGCATGCTGGATAGGCAAACCGCTTCCCAACAATCCCGAGACCTTAGTCGAAATACCCTACCTGTACCTCTACAACCAGCAGTTGTTCGGCATGACAATGCGTTACGACAGAGGCGAGCGCGTGCTCTACAAGTCGGCAGCGGCCGGCGCGCCCATGAACGAAGAGGCTGAATTTGCGACCAGTGATGCGATGTTGTCGGAGGTTGTCGTTACGGGTTATCAAAATGCCACCAAGGGAATTGCCGTTGCTGATGCTTCACGAGGTTTTGGTTCTGCCGAGGTCAACGAGAAGAACCTGGACAAGGTCCCCCTGCGCGAGAACGACGTCAAGACCGCCCTGTGGCTGCCGATGCTCACCAGCGACGACAACGGAGTGATCAACCTGGAGTTTGAGGTGCCCAACTTCAACACCACATGGATTACCCAGGCCATGGCTTGGGACAAGAAGATGCACGGCAACACCTGGATGGCCGACGTGCTGACCCAGAAGCCGCTGATGGTGAAGTCCAACATGCCGCGCTTCCTGCGCCAGGGCGACAAGGCTCGACTCGCCGCCATGGTGCAGAACGCCACCGATGAGGCCGCTGCCTGTGACGCCGTCATCGAACTGTTCGACCCGCGCACTGGCGACGTGTATGCCACCAACAAGTTCAACCTGCAACTCGACCCGAAGGGCAGCCAGGCCGTCAACATCGACTGGATTGTGCCCGACACCATCGCCTTTGTGGGCTTCCGCATCAAGGCAGCCAACGGGCGCTACGGCGACGGCGAGCAGGTGATGATACCCGTGCTGACGACCATCTCGCCCGTCATTGAGACCGAGCCCTTCTACATCGAAGCGGCACAGGGACACTACGAGCAACCGCTGCCCGACTTCCCTGCCGATGCCCGCGTGACCCTCGAATACTGCGACAATCCCATCTGGTACTGCGTGCTGGCGTTGCCCACCATCTTCAGCGACGAGTATCACATTGCCACCCAGGCGGCCCACAGCCTGTTTGCCCTGCAGGTGGCACAAGGCGTCGCCAAGGACCAGCCCCAGATCAAGGAGGCCGTCACCTATTGGAAGGAGCATGAGGAAGACAGCACCCTCGTGTCGATGCTCCAGAAAAACCAAGACCTGAAGATCGGCACCCTGCTGGCTTCGCCCTGGATGCGCGATGCCGACCGCCAGACGCTGCGGATGTCAAAGTTGAACGAACTGTTCGACGAGGCCATTGCCCAGAAGGAATACGAGAAAATCATCTCAAGCCTGCAGTCACTGCAGATGAGCGACGGTGGCTTCACCTGGTTCCTGTATCCGCAGTGCGAGTCCAGTTACTGGACCACCGGCACCGTGCTCGAACTGCTCGGCGACATCAAGCACCTGGGTTACCTGCCCGACGACAGCCGCCTGACCGAGATGATCAACCGCGCCCTCAACTACTATGACAACGAGAGCGTGCGCCTGCTCAACGAGTACAAGAAGTATGACAAGAACCCGTACGACAACTTCACCAGTTACGCTTATATCCGCTCGTTCTACCCCGAGGTGAAGCAGTCCAAGGCCAGCGCCGACCTGAAGGCAAAGACGCTCAAGTACATGGACAAGAACTGGAACAAGGGCATTACCCTGAATGAGAAGGGCTTCTATGCCATGACGCTCTACCGCAACGGTTACAAGAAGACTGCTGCCAGCATCATCGAGAGCATCCGCCAGTTCGCGATAGTCAAACCCAATTTGGGCATGTACTGGGACAACCTGCAGACCGGCTACGGCTGGTGGGAACTGGACAAGGTGGCCTACACCTGCACCATCCTGCGCGCCATGAGCGAGGTGGATCCCCGCCAGCAGGAGATTGACCAGGTACGCAAGTGGATGCTGCTGATGAAGCAGAGCAACGACTGGGGCAGTTACAGCCTCGCCGCCGATGCCGTCCACAGCATCCTGAGCACCGGCAGCCAGTGGCTCGACCGCGGCACCACGCCGACGATCACCGTCGCTGGCCAACCCGTCAACCTCGACAAGATGGCTCAGTGGCTGGGCTACTTCCGCACCACGCTCGATGCCACCACCACGGGCAGCGTCGTCATCGACCGCACCGGCAAGGGTCCCGCCTGGGGCGCCATCTACAGCCAGTTCAAGGCCCCGATGACGCAAATCAAGGAGAAAGCCATCGACGAGGTATCCATCAGCAAGGAGTACTACGTGTACGCCCAGGACGGCACGTTGCACCAGGCCACCTCGTTCAACGTGGGCGACAAGGTCAAGGTGCGCGTCATCATCAAGTTGAACAAGGACATGGACTACGTGACCATGACCGACGAGCGCGCCGCCTGCTTCGAGCCGGTTGACCAACTGTCGGGCTACCGCAGCGAGGACCGCACCTGGTTCTACCTCGAGACCAAGGACAACCAGACCAACGCCTTCTTCAACCGTCTGGACAAGGGCACGCACATCATCGGTTATGACGTGTGGGTGACCAACCCCGGTGAATTCACCTCGGGCATCGCCACCATCCAGTGCCAGTATGCCCCGCAGTTGAGTGCCCACAGCGCAGGCAAAATGATCACCGTGCAGGCGAAATAACCGCCAATCGAACGGTACTTTATCGGCCGCGAGAGGTTCAGCAGCATCGCATGAACCTCTCGCGGTTCTATGCTGCATAAACAACAAGAGAAGAAAGCAATAATACACACCAAGTTTTTTCAAGAAAAAAGTCCCAAAAAGCCATTTCCTGATTTGCCAAAACACTTGTAAAGATATTATTTTGTTTTTCAGCGATTTAACTTATTTATAGGTCATTTTTTGACAAATTTGAGGTTAAAAAAACAACAATTCATACAAATGAATTTTTGATTTTTCATAATACTATTTCATCGCTCAGGCTTACTTTTGCATCGTGAATAACAATTCTCCAAATTTATTCATATATAACAAGTGATATGAAAACAATTTTGAGAAGGAGTTTGAACAAAATTTTTTGAACAATATTCAAGAACTAACTAAGAATCTTTTGATGGTAGTTAATGTTGATTAAATGATTAAAGCCCAACCTTAAATCTCTAATTCCGCAAAAAAACTTAACGCAAGCAAAAAAACATGAGTACAAAACGGTACCCGCGAGAGCAGGTACCGTTTTTTTTGTTGCGTAATCAGGAAAAAGCACTATCTTTGCAAGCAGAAGTAACCAAAAAGCAACATCAATACTACTATGGCATCAATCAAGACAATCGGCCTGCTGACGTCGGGCGGCGACGCCCCCGGCATGAACGCCGCAATACGCGCGGTGACCCGTTCGGCCATCTACAACGGATTTAAGGTAAAAGGCATCTACCGTGGCTATAAAGGCCTGGTAGAGAACGAAATCGTGGATCTCAAGACCCAGAACGTGTCCAACATCATCCACCACGGCGGCACCATCCTCAAGACGGCGCGCTGCAAGGAGTTTAAGACGGTCGAAGGACGCAAACAGGCCTGGGAGAACATCCAGAAACACGGTATCGACGCCCTGGTGGTCATCGGTGGTGACGGCTCCCTGTGCGGAGCACGCCAGTTTGCCAGCGAATATGACTTCCCCATTGTGGGTCTGCCGGGCACCATCGACAACGACCTGAGCGGCACCGACCATACCATCGGCTATGACACTGCCCTGAACACCATCATGTGGTGCGTGGACCGCATCCGCGACACCGCCAGCAGCCACGAGCGCCTGTTCTTTATCGAGGTGATGGGCCGCGAGGCTGGCTTCCTGGCCCTGAACGGAGCCATCGCCACGGGAGCCGAGGCAGCCATTATTCCCGAGATTTCGACCGAGGTGGACCAACTGGCCGAACTGATTGAGAACGGCTTCCGTAAGAGCAAGAACTCATCGATCGTGCTGGTGGCCGAGAGTCCCGTCACCGGCGGTGCCATGGGCCTGGCCGAACGTGTGCGCAAGGAATATCCGCAATATGACGTGCGCGTGACCATCCTGGGCCACCTGCAACGCGGCGGCACACCCACGGCAATGGACCGCATCCTTGCCTCACGTATGGGTGCGGCAGCCATCGACGCCCTGCTCGAGGGACAGCGCAACATCATGATCGGCGACGACGACGAAAGAATCGTCTACGTGCCGTTCAGCAAGGCCATCCGTCGCGACAAGCCCATCGACCGCGATCTGCTCGACACGTTGCACAAATTGTCGCTCTAACTGCATCGGAACAACGTGGCAATAACAACACAACCCGTTGACAATCCAATTATTGTCAACGGGTTGTTGTATAAAAACTTTATCTGAATTACTGGTACTTGGGCGAGGGACCGTACTTGTTCTCCTCGGGCTTGCTATCGAGCAGCGTGAATACAAAGATAACGATACCCAACACAACACTTATAAGATAGAACAATGTCAAGACAAGGAAATAGCCCCAATTCATGTTCTCTAACGATTCTACAATATCAAACATGTTGAAAATCAGATAGAAAGAACCAGCCAAATAAACCAAGGAGCACAACAGATAAACGACTATCCACCAGCCGCTGCGTCCAGTGTCATGCAGGCGCCGCGTCAAGGCGGCATAAACCGGCACCATCAACAGCAGCATCGGGCTGAAAGCCAGCAAATACTTCGGTAAAAACCAACGGAATATCTCATTATCATCGCTCAGATCGATGCTGGCCCCTTTCAGCATAAAGACCACGATGACACAAGCGGCAATAGACCAAATTAACGAAATGATGAACACAGAAAGATAGCCCCACCAGTACTCGCTGCGACGTGCGCGGCCAGTAAAGTCCAGGCTCTTACTCCAAAAGATTTTGTTAGCCTCGCCAAATCCGAGCATCGGACGTGCTTGCGGACGAGGCTGATACTGAGGTTGATACTGTGGCTGATATTGAGGTTGATACTGTGGTTGCGGTCCCTGCTGCTGATCGAACACAGGGGGCTGCGGTTGCTGATTCTGTTCCATATCTATAAGAATTAAACGGTTACTATTCTCTGGCCACAAAAATAAGGTTTTTTATCCAAATGAAGGCAATCTTTTTGTAATTTTGCAGCCGAATTTTCAGCACCGACATGAAAAAGAAGATAAAGATATGGCTGGAGTGCATGAGGCTACGCACGTTGCCCGTGTCGCTGAGCGGCGTGGTCATCGCCATCGGCCTTGCCAAATGGCAGCACGAATTCAAGTGGCTGCCGGCCGTGTTGTGCGTGGTGTTCGCCCTGCTGGCGCAGATTGTGTCGAACATGGCCAACGAATACTTCGACTACCTGCAAGGCACCGACAAGCCGGGCCGTGTGGGTCCGCGCCGCGGTGTCACCGAGGGTGACATCAGTCCCAAGACCCTGCGCAACGTGACTTTTACCCTGCTGGTCCTTGCCGGCGTGGTGGGATGCTGCCTCATCCCCTATGGTGGTTGGTGGCTGCTGCCCGCGGGCATCGTCATCGCCCTGGCGGCACTCGCCTACAGCGCTGGGCCCTATCCCCTATCCTACCACGGTCTGGGCGAACTAATGGTGTTCATCTTTTTTGGACTCGTACCGGTGAACCTGACCTACTATGTGATGGCGTTGCGGTTTGACGCACTGGCCATGCTGTTCTCCATCGCCACGGGACTGATGGGCGTCAACGTGCTGCTGGTCAACAACTACCGCGACGTGGAAGACGACCGTGAAGCCGGCAAACGCACGTCGGTGGTCATCTTCGGCCGCCAGGCAGCATCGTTCTCCTACTTCATCAACGGCTTCATGGCCATGGCGATACTCACGTCGTTCTGGCTGATGATCATCATGCGCGGCGGCCGCCTGCTGCCCTTGTGGGTCCTCGCCGTTCCCGCGCTCTACTTGGTGATGCACACCGTCACGTGGTTCAAACTCACCCACCGCGACGGCGCTGCCTTGAATCCCCTGCTGGGAGGAACAGCCCGCAACATGCTCATCTTCACATTATTAATCACCATTATCTTTTTCATTTACTCCTAACGCATCATGGCCCTGATTGACGACATACGCGCCCTGCGCATCGCCGACTATGACTATCCCTTGCCCGACGAGCGCATCGCCAAGCACCCCCTTGCCGAACGCGAGCAGTGCAAACTCCTATATTATAAAGGTGGAGCCATCGAGGAGCGCATCTTCAAGGAAGTGCCGTCGCTACTCCCCGAGCATGCCACACTCATCTACAATAACACGCGCGTGATCAATGCGCGCCTCCGCTTCCGCAAGCAGACGGGGTCGACGATAGAAATCTTCTGCCTGGAGCCCGTGCTGCCGCGCGACTACGAGCAGATTTTCCAGACCACAGGCCACTGCGTGTGGCAATGCCTGGTGGGCAACAGCAAGCGCTGGAAACAGGGTGCGCTCACCCAGACCGTCACCATCGACGGCCACGAGGTCGTCCTTGCCGCCACACGCGGCGAGCAGCGCGGCAATGCGTGGGAAATCGCATTTGACTGGGACGGCGAACAGGGACAGGTCACCTTTGCCGACGTGCTCGACGCCATCGGCGAAATCCCCATTCCACCCTACCTGAACCGCGGCACCGAAGAGAGCGACTCGACCGACTACCAGACCGTGTACAGCCACATCGACGGCAGCGTCGCTGCCCCGACGGCCGGTCTGCACTTCACCGACGAGGTGCTGGCCGAGTGTGACGCCCGCGGCATCAAGCGCCGCGAGATCACGCTGCACGTGGGCGCCGGCACGTTCCAGCCCGTAAAGAGCGAGCACATCGGCGACCACCCGATGCACTATGAGTTCATCAGCGTGCCGCGCGACGTCATCGTGGACATCATCAATGCCCCCGGCCCCATCATCGCCGTGGGCACCACCAGCGTGCGCACACTCGAAAGCCTGTATTACATCGGCCAGATCCTCCAAGACGCCCCCGAAGCCGACGAGGAAGCGCTCACCGTCACCCAGTGGATGCCTTATACCACGCCATGCGCCATCACTACCCGCGAGGCGCTGCAAAACATCGTCGACTACCTGGACCGGCATCATGCCGACACCTATATGGGCAGCACCCAACTGATGATTGCGCCGGGCTTTGAATACCGCATTGTGGACGGCATGATCACCAACTTCCACCAACCGCAGTCCACACTGCTGCTGCTTGTGGCCGCCTTTGTGGGCCAGGACAAGTGGCGGGGCATGTATGACTACGCGATGGCGCACGGATTCCGTTTCCTGAGTTACGGCGACGCCCAGTTGCTGCTGCGATAGACACCAAGAACCCACAAGCGATGCAACAGCCAGTGACAGCCACACCGCCCAAGGGCCCGAAGAACACCACCATCCAGTTGTTCAGGGGTGTTGCCATCCTCGGTGTCATCTTGTCGCACACGTGCCCCGAGGGCATGTGGAGCGTGGTGTGCCGCCCGCTGGTCAACATCTGCGTGCCCCTGTTCCTGTTCTTCTCGGGCTATCTCACCAAAATCGAGAACACCGACTGGGCCACATTTTTCAAGAAGCGCATTGTCAGGGTCGTCATCCCCTACCTGATCTGGACCGTCATCTACACTATACAGACGGGCAACCTGAAGAGGCTGCCGGTGAATATCCTCACCACCAACGCCGCGTCACATCTTTATTATATCTTTGTCTATATCCAGTTCGTGCTGCTGACGCCGATGCTGGGCAAACTGGCCAAATCGAAGTACGGCTGGCTCGTGTGGTTCATCACCCCGGTATTCCTCCTATTCTATAAATATCTCCCACTGAGCCACGGCAAGGATCCCAGCGGCTACACCGAAATCATCTGCCGCGTGCTGTGCCTGGGATGGGTCACCATCTACTACCTGGGTCTGGTGCTGGGCAACCGCATCCTCGTCAAGAAATATTCCATGACGGCCCTTATCGCGCTGTATGCGGCATCGATAGTGCTGCAGGTCGGCGAGGGCTACGGCTGGCTGATGATGGGCAGCAGCAACCCCGGTTCCATACTCAAGTTCACCGGCATTGTCACGGCAGTCGCCTTCCTGCTCATCGTCTACACCATCCTGGAACGGGGCGGACTCAAGCGCTGCAACAGGTTACTGGTCATGATTGGGGATTACTCGTTCGGGCTGTATCTGTGCCATGTGCTGGTGATGCGTCTGCTCAGGCTGACGCCGTTCTATGACAGCCTGCCCTATCTTGTCAATTCGGCCCTGGTGCTGGTCATCAGCCTGGCTTTCTGCTTTGCTGCACACAAGATCCTCGGTGACAAAGCCAGCCGCTGGGTGGGCATCAGGTAAAAAACTATTACACCTTAATTAAGTCTTTCTGGGCCGTCACGTGGGGCAGAAAACGCCTCATTAACGGTATCAGCAGATGGCAGGCCAGCATGGCAACCGCGAATGAGACGAACAGCAATGCGCCGCCCGACAGGTAGCGCTTGAGCAGCGGACACATCACATAGAGCACCAGGTTGTGGCTGCACAGCACCATAATCGAATAGCGGCCCCAATAGGATATCAACGGCAGGCGGCCTATCATCTTAGACACCAGCAGCACCATCATCGTGCCCGCGATGCCACACAGGTAGACGACGGGCAAGTCATAAACTGTGACACGGTTGACCAGCCACTTGACAGGGGTCGCGAAGAACAGCAGCACCAGCGCACAACCTATGGCAACGGGAATGTCACGCTTGTAGTTGACGGGCGACGTGAGCACATTGGAGTGCCTCAGCAGCCACCAACCGAAGGCGAAGAAGGGCAGCACCGACAGCATCGTGTCGAAGTAGAGGTGCAGATTCACACTGTACACGCCCAGCATCAAGCCCGTGAAGCCGATCACCAGCGACAGGGCCAGCACTATGGGCACCTTGTGCTTAGCGGAAATCCTGCCCGACAGCCATTGAACGAAGTAGAAGAGCATATTGACCTCGAACAGACACAGCAGGAACCAAATCGGGCCATTGAACATGACGCGCTCCTCACGGTAAAAGAACTTGAACACATAAGGCCAATGCTGCATCCTGTCGAGCACCCAATAAGGGATGACCGACGTCACGATGAAGAAGAACAGGAACGGGATGAGCAACTTGTTGGTCTTGCGCTTCAAGAAACCCGCAAAACCCTCGTACTGTTTGAAAAACAGGCCCGACAAGATGAAGTAGAGCGGCATCCTGAAGCCGAAAGCCTGCACACTGAGCGGGTAGTCCACCTCGGTCAGTTCGGAGGCGTGCTGCAGCACCACGAGCAATATGCAAAAGCCCTTGGCCAGGTCAATCCACTGTATCCTTTTCTTTTCCTGTATCATCTGTCAGTCAAAGCATGCAACGGCTCACCGGCCACGGCGCGCAATCACGGTCAAAGCCGGCCCGTTGTGCTATCACGTGACAAAAGTACACAAAAATATCAATAAATCCCATCACGGCGTCCCAAAAGCGGGTCATGTTACCTGGCCGCAATGATGACATGCCATCCTTCCATAGGCTGCCGTTAAGCGCAAACCTGCCCCGAAACAGGCCGTTTGATAGCCCTTTCAGGCCAAAAAACGGCAACGATTCATCTATAAAAAGGGTCGATTGGTCGCATTTTTATGCCCGATAAGGCGATTATCGGGACCATCGCGCATATTCGGGTTAAACTTGGCCTGTGGATTGCCGTCTAAAAGACAAACGAATTTGAAATCACATTGTTAAACATTATAATACTTAACGATTATGAAAACTTCTGTTACAAAAATCATGACGAGCATTGCTCTCATGGGATGCCTGATCTTCAGCGCATCGGACGCAATGGCCCAGGGCCGCAGTCGTTCTCAAGGGGGCAGCACCAGCAGCAGAAGCCAGTCGGCCGCTGTCTCACGTTCCAACACTTCATCGGCACCGCAGGTGAGCCGCACTAGCAGCAGTTCCACCAGCAGCCGCAGTCAGGCTACGCCGCAGGTGAGCCGTCCCTCGAGCAGTTCATCAAGCAGCAGCCGGTCTCAGACCTCGACTCAGGTGAGCCGCCCCAGCAGCAGTTCATCGAGCAGCAGCCGGTCTCAGACTTCGACGCAGGTGAGCCGTCCCAGCAGCAGTTCATCAAGCAGTTCGACCAGCACCCGTCCGCAGGTTACGACGCAGTCGAGCCGTCCCAGTGGCAGTTCAACCACCCGTAACCAGACGACGCCGCAGGTGAACCGCACGAACAGCAGCACCAGCACCAACACGGTTTCAACGCCCAGCAGCGTGAGCCGTCCCTCGAGCAGTTCCAGTTCCACTGGAGGCTCACAGGTCAACTCGGGCCGTCCTGGTGGCGGTGCCACGACCCGCGGCAACAACAATGGCGGCAGCAAGCCCAACGGCAGCAGCAACAGCAGCACCGGTGGCACCGTGACCCGCCACAGCGACAGCGGTTCGCACGTGGGCACCAGCACCACCAATATGGACCGTACCAGCAACAGGCCCGTCACCGACATCAGCGGCAACACTCATGGCAGCAAGCCCGGTAACGGTGGCAAGCCCAGCAATGGCGGCAAGCCCGACGGTAAGCCTGATGGCAAGCCCGATCAAGGCGGCAAGCCCGGCAACGGCGGCGGCAACGGCCATGGCGGCAACGGTAACGGCGGCAATGGTCACGGAGGTAACGGCCACGGAGGTAACGGCCACGGTCACGGCGGAGGTCATGGTTATGGTGGCTCGCACAACAACCACTTTGACTATACCGGCCACCACTACCACAACGACTTCCACCACAACTACACTCACCACTCCTGGAGTTGGAGTCGTCCCCTGCCTCCTCCCGTCCGACCCTATCGCCTTGCGCCGATCGTATGGTATCGCCCTGTAATCCCTTATGGTTGGGCTCCCTACAGCAGCGCACCCATCATCGACAGGATTCTGGGTCTGAACTTCGGAACGCTCTTTGACGTATCGCTTGACTTCCTGTACTACAATGGCTATGAGATTGACGGCTATGCCGACCACATCATCTACCTGAGAGATGTGCGCCTGCTGAACCTCTACTGGGAAGACGTCATGCTCTGCTACGATAACTACGATCGACTGGTCAATGCACAGTTCATCTTCCAGACCAGTTACTATGACCGCAACCGCTACAACCGAGTTTACAACAGCCTGTGCAGAATCTACGGTTCACCTTTCGCTAACAATGACGGTTCGTTGAGTTGGTACGGCGGAAACAGCACCGGTTGGGTAACGCTGGCCATGCACGACAATCTGGGTCACTGCTACACCACCCTGTCGATTGGATACTAAGAGATAATAAACACAACACACACGATAATTCTTGAATCAACAGGCGGACGCCTCAACGGTGTTCGCCTGTTGTTTTTATTTCCCGTGCGGTAGCACGGTTATATGGCCTGGTCGCAATTATGACATCCTGCCTTTTACTGTTCGATTCTCTCTCGTTTACAGCGACTTGATGTCTCCAGTACTATCGGGCATCTGGTAACGGGTGCCGGTGTCCTTGCTGATCTGTTCACGGAACTGCTGGTCATAGCCGGGTGTAGTATAGCGTCCCGGTACCACGACACCATTCTCTGAGGGCTTCATGATCTGGTCGTTGTGTTTCACGGCTATGAGGCGGAAGAGTTTGTCCCAGCGCTGCATCATCATGGCGGTGTAGGCAGCACTCTTGCTGGTGAGGTAGTTGATGCGCTCACGCTTGGTGAGCGGCTCGATGTCCTTCAGCACCTGCTCCTGATCGGCAGCGTAGAAGTCCTCCAACTCCTTTTGTGCCTCCCTCAGGTCGCCAATCATGGCACTGTAGCGCGGATAAATCATGTTGGCCACCAGATTGTTCATCCAGAAAGCACTGTGCTCGCTGAACTCGCTGCTCACGTTGTTCTCGCGGCGGAAGGCTTCGGGCACCTCGTTCACGCAGCAATACACAGGCACATAGGCTATCATGTTGGCATCGTCGCAGTTGAAGTACATGATGCCTCCCACCTCGTCGGGCAGCCAGTTGCGAAGTTGTGATACCAGCGTGAAGCCCGACTGCGGGGTGCCGATGGCACGCTCACGGAAATAACTCTTCCCATCGACTTCCCAGTTCATGGGCAGCGGACGGTAAGGTGAACTCCACGGTCCTGCACTCATGTCAGCCGTCATGTCGAGCGGGGTGCCCTCGTAATGGTCACGCATGTCATTCATGATGTCGCGCACCGACACCTTTCGGTCGGGCTTGATGTAGAGCGGCAGGTGGTCGTAAACGTCATATCGGCCGTTGATGTAGGGCAGGTACTTGTCCATCTCGGCCTTGTCATAGTGGTGGCGGAAGAAACTCCACACGCGGGCATCGGCATAGCGCACTTTGTCGAAGGAAATCGGGCAATAGGCATCGCGGAAACTGAAGTCCTCATCCTTGCCACTGAAATAGCCTTTCTCGCGCGCAAAGGAAATCACGTCCTTGGAATACAGGCAGTTCTTGGAATCCTTCAACGGAAACTGGCGTATGCGGGAGAGATTGGCATGGGCACAGATACAGTCGTCGGGGATGCGAACGGCCACCCACACGGCACCTTTCACACCCGGCCCCTTGCCCATGATCTCGAGAATCCAAGCCTCGTTCTTGTCGCACACGGTAATCGTTTCACCCGTGCTGCTGTAGCCATACTGCTGCAAGAGGTCGGTCATGATGATGATCGCCTCACGTGCCGTAGCAGCGCGCTCCAGTCCCAGATGCATCATGGTGAAGTAGTCGAGCAGACCTTCAGGGTTCTGCAACTCCAGGCGGCCATCGAAGGTGGTTTCCACGATGCACACCTGCTTCTCATTGATGTTGCCAATGACGTCATAGGTGTATTCCACCTGAGGGATATAGCCCCTCACGGCTCCCCTGCCCCATTCACGGACGGCAATCTTCTCGCCTTTATCGTGCCTGCCGCCCGGAGTGCGTGACATGGAGCCGGCAAAGCCATAGCCATCACAATTATATGTACAAATCACTGAACCGTCGACCGAGGCGGCCTTGCCTACAATGAGGTTGGTACATGCCCATGACGGAGTGACGGCCAGCGCCAGCGTCGCCACGAGGGAAAAGAGAAATCGTTTCGTATTCATATTACATCGTTCTACTATAGGGGCAAAGGTAGCGAATATTTCGATAAACACTTCATTTTCTTTAAGATTTGTGTATAAATGACTGCGTTTCAGAAATGCTCACATATCGGCATTTCGTTCAGCCTGCACAATTATTCGGTGATTTTGATGAATCGGTCTTGCTCGGTTATGGTTATGCGCCAGTTGTTTATTTGGCATTTTTCCCGGGATTTCAGCCCGAATTTCGACTATCAAAATTCATAGGGGTCAGTTTTAACAATTTTTCAATAGATTTTTAGAAATATTAGAGCCAAAAGTTTGTAACAGTTCTGTAATATGACGTAACTTTGCGACAAGTTTTTTCATAGGATTAGATTTTTAAGGTTTAAAGTGTGCGATTTGTTGGGAAACAAGCGCACATTTTTTTAATGCCATTGCCGTTAGCCCATCGTTTTTTTTAACCGCCCTACGGGCGGGAAATTAACCAAATTAATTTTAAAATTTAATTTTCTTTTAATTTCCCGTGCGATAGCACGGTTAAATATGTTGTCGTTCCATCGCAGGGTCAACTGCTATATCGTTCCCAAAACAAAAAACCATGTTTTTCGTTTTGTTCTCCGCTCGGCTTGCACTACCTTTGCAGGCTGAATTATGACACGACTTGAACTGAACATCCTGGGATGCGGAAGCGCGACGATGACGCCGCGCCACCAGCCGTCATGCCAGGTGCTGAACGTGCGCGACAACCTGATGATGATCGACTGCGGCGAGGGCGCCCAACTGTCCGTGAGGCGGATGGGGCTGAAACTGATGCGGCTGAACCACATCTTCATCAGCCACCTGCACGGCGACCACTGCTTCGGCCTGCCGGGGTTGGTGTCGACGATGGCGCTGCTGAACCGCACGGGCTCGCTGACGATACACACCTTTGAAGACGGCCAACGGCTGTTCTCGCAGATGCTGGACTACTTTTGCCGCGAGCGACCATTCGAGGTTCGCTTCAACGTGATCGACACACACAAGCGTGTCATCTGGGAGGACGACGCCGTCACCGTTACCACTTTCCCGCTGGTGCACCGCGTTCCCGCCGTGGGCTTCCTGTTCAGGGAGAAGCCCAAGATGCGCCACATCATCGGCGACGAAGTCAAGCGCCTGAACGTGCCCCACTATGCCATGAACGCGCTGCGACAGGGCGAGGACTGGGTGACTCCCGAGGGCATTGTCGTCCCCAACGCCCAACTGACCACGCCTGCCGACCCGTCGTTCAGTTACGCATACTGCAGCGACACCAAGTTCTCGCGGCGTGTGATCCGCAACGTGGAGGGCGTGGACTGGCTGTATCACGAGGCCACCTATGACGACAGCCTGCGCGTCAAGGCCCACAAGCGCTACCACAGCACTGCACTGGAGGCCGCCACGGTAGCCCGTGAAGCCGGTGTGCGCCAACTCATCCTGGGCCACTATTCCAAGCGCTACGTCGACGAGAGCATTCTGCTCGACGAAGCCCGCACCGTCTTCCCCGCCACGCGCCTGGCCAACGAGGGACTGGTCATCGACCTCAACGAGGCCGCTGCCGCCGAATAGCACGGGAGCCTCAATGAGACGTTATGCGAACGATATCGGAGTTGGCCTGAGTTAGTGAGATTAGCGTAATCCGTATTGAAATATCGGAGTTTCAGGGCGCTCCAGGAAACTTTTTTCAAGCCGATTAAACTTTCAGATAGGGTTGCAGTCCAATGGGTGATTTTTGCGCCGGGAAGGTTTTTGACAGGGCAAAGCACAAAGGAGCAAAACGCGAATTATTACAATTTTTAACGCAGCAAGTACGTAAAAACTTTGCAATTTTACTTAAAATAACTGTTATTCACCGATATAAATTCTAAAAATCACCAACGAGGCTCAAATTAAGTAAATTTTTCTTTATTATTTGAAGAATTTGTATTTCCTTTGCAGTCTCAAAATTGTGAACATACATTTTTTACAATAACAATTTTTAAAATTTACGACTATGTCAGAAATTGAAGAAAGAGTAAAACAAATTATCGTTGACAAGTTAGGTGTTAGCGAGTCTGAGGTAACTCCCGAGGCTACGTTCAGCCAGGATCTGGGTGCTGATAGCCTTGATACCGTCGAACTGATCATGGAATTCGAGAAGCAGTTCGACATCAAGATTCCCGATGACAAGTCTGAGACCATCCAAAACGTTGGCGACGCTATCAAGTTCATCGAGGAAGCAAAAGCCGCTGAATAAAAAATTCTCATGGGTGGATACTATGATGTGCCCCCGGTGACGGGGTGCTACTCATGGCATCCACCTTTTTGTAAACCACCTACTACCACATGGAATTAAAGCGAGTAGTGGTAACAGGTCTGGGTGCCATCACTCCTATTGGCATGGACGTTGAGACCACGTGGAACAACGCCATTAATGGAGTGAGCGGCGCAGGACCTATTACTCATTTTGATACGACACTGTTCAAGACGAAATTTGCTTGTGAAATCAAGGGTTTTGACCCGCTCAACTACGTGAGCGACCCCAACGACCGCCGCGAGGTGAAGGATTTCAAGCGCAACGACCTGTACACGCAATACGCCCTGGCTTGTGCCAAGCAAGCCGTTGAGGACGCCAACCTGCTTGCCGACGGCATCGACCGCGACGAGATAGGCGTGATTTTCGGTTCGGGCATTGGCGGTCTGCACACCTTTGAGGACCAGGCCGGCGACTATGCCAAGCACGAGGACCGCGGCCCGATGTACAGCCCGTTTTTTATCCCCACCATGATTGCCGACATCGCTGCAGGCCAGATTTCCATCAAGTACGGCTTCCGCGGCCCCAACTTCGGTATCGTCTCGGCATGTGCCACTTCAACCAACGCGCTCATCGATGCTTTCAACTACGTCCGCCTGGGCAAGGCCAAGGCTATCGTCACCGGCGGTAGCGAGGCCCCATTGTTCCCTGCCGGCGTTGGCGGTTTCAACGCCATGAAGGCCATCTCGCTGCGCAACGACGACCCCGAGGGTGCTTCGCGCCCCTTCAGCGGATCGCGTGACGGTTTCGTTATGGGTGAGGGCGGTGTGTGCCTCGTGTTCGAGGAACTCGAGCATGCCCTGGCTCGCGGTGCCAAGATCTACGGTGAGGTTATCGGTGGCGGCATGAGTGCCGACGCCTACCACATCACCGCCAGCCACCCCGAGGGTCTGGGTGCCAAACTCGTGATGCAGCGCGCCATCGAGGATGCAGGCATCAAGCCCGAGGACGTTGACTACGTCAATGCCCATGGCACATCCACTCCCGTGGGTGACCTGAGCGAGGCCCAGGCCGTGAAGGACGTATTCGGCGAGCACGCCTACCGTCTCAACGTGAGCAGCACCAAGTCGATGACCGGCCACATGCTGGGAGCGACGGGCGCCATGGAGGCACTCTTCTGCCTGCTGGCCTGCCGCGACGACATCGTACCTCCCACCATCAACCATGCCGATGGCGATGAGGACGAGAACATCGACTACAAGATGAACTTCACGTTTAACAAGGCACAGAAGCGAACAGTAAACATTGCACTATCCAACACGTTTGGTTTCGGCGGACACAATGCTAGCATCATCGTCAAGAAATACCAGAAATAATCTGCTGGCATAGAGACACCGTGATGCTTCTCAGCAACGCCATATCACTCATAAGGCTCCTTTTCGTCAAGGATAAGGAGCTTTATGTTTTTATACACCGCGTCACCGGATACTACCCGCGCGACATCAGCCTGTACCAACTGGCGATGATCCACCGCTCCAAGCCCGTGAAACTCGACAACGGGCGCTGGGCCAACAACGAGCGCCTCGAGTACCTGGGCGACGCCGTCCTTGATACCGTCGTTGCCGACTTCCTGTACCGCTCGTTCCCCGATAAGCATGAGGGGTTCCTGACGTCGACACGCGCCAAGATCGTGCAGCGCGAGAGCCTGAACCGCATCGGCAACACGCTGCATCTGGACACACACATGCATGCGCTGACACACTCCTCCTCACACAACAGTTACATCTGCGGCAACGCCCTCGAGGCGCTCGTCGGCGCCGTCTATCTGGACCAGGGCTACCGCCGCTGCCGCAAATTCATCATCAACAAACTCGTCAAGAAGCACTTTGACCTGAACGACCTGGTCAAGACCGAGCAGAACTTCAAGTCCCGCCTCATCGAGTGGACCCAGAAGTACAGGGTGGCCATCGAGTATGAACTCATCGACACCTATGCCGACGCGGACAAGAATCCAGTGTTCAGCACTGCGGTAATCCTGGGCGGCATCTATGCCAGCGACGCCGACGGCTACAGCAAGAAGGAGTCACACCAGGCCGCATCCAAGAAGGCCCTTGAACGCCTTGAATCAGACCCCGAGTTCAGGGCACAGGTCCTGTCGACAGCAGCCCTCTGACTTCCCCTCTTCAAAGCCTCCTGCCTTCTTAATGACATCAGCGCAGCAAAAACTGCCTGCGAATTATCCGAATCAAGCGAATAGGCGTCCGCACCATCTGCCACAATCCTGATTCCAAACGAAGTTTTGCGGTTTGAAAATAAGAAAGACAAACAATACCATTGGTAATTATTTGATTGAAAATCAATATTTTGCGTCCATTTTATTTCTTGTTTTCTGAAACATAGCGACAACCTTGTTTTTTCAGTCAGATTGGTGTGAGGACACGTTAATCGTGTAGTTGCAAGGGCTCTAATAAACGTGAATTAGTGTAAAAATTGGTTTCATTCCGGGAGATTTTCATCATTCTTTATTACCTTCGCAGTTTGTTGCGGCTAATGTGCTGCAACCATCAAACTGATCAACATGAGACCGATAACCAATATACTGCTTGTGCTAGCCGTTATCTGCTACGTGTTTCTGCCGTTCTACGACATCTCGATGCTCGGGACGGTCAGTGGCATGGGCTTCACTGCCGGCACCATATCCCAATCGCTGACGGTGAAGCACGTAGTGCTGGCCCTGATGCCCTTTATCGCCTGCTTCGGCGCCATTGCGTGCAACTGCCTCAAGAAGCGCTGGTGGGTGCTCGGTGCCATCGCCCTGATTATTGTAGGGCTCTGGTTCTTCAAGCACACGGGCAACCTGCATGAAATCATGCTGCAGCACGACCCCGAAATCGCTCCTGACAATGACCTGGGCGAGGGATTCACCATCACTGGCCTGGGCATCGGCTACAAGTTGTCGTTCGGCCTGGTGGCCTTGGCACTGCTGTCGGCCATCATCTCGCTGCTGCCGTTCAAGTTCAACGAAACCATCGAGAAAGCCGTCGACGACACGTTTGAAGACGGCAGCCGCCACGTGCGCAAAGAGTTCAACCGCCTGGAGAGCAACCTGCACAAGTCGCACAAATCCAAACCCTCCCCCACGCCACCCGAGCCCGTCGAGGAGGAACCCGCCGAGCCTGTCGAGGACAAGGAAGACCCGACACGCTTCATGCCCAAGGAATAAAGCAGAACGATTGACGTACCAACAACAACACAGCCGGCCGCGACAACCTCGCAGCCGGCTGTCATAATTCTGTGCAAAGCCGTTGAGGGGATGCCATCACTCTTCAGGCGGGTGATGCATGTCGATGCGCTTGAAAGTCAAGGGAGTGGTCACCCTCAAGGTGTTTTTGTTCGCTCCGTAGAACAGGACACGGCCTCCCAGCACGTCATACTTGGCCAGCACGCCATGCACATTCGTGAAGACCATATCGCCCATATAGATATAATCCTGGTCCAGGTCCACACTATGCAACAGCACCCACTTGCCCGAGAATTCCCCCTGCCACAACAACTGCCAGTCAGTGTCTTCAGCACCAGCGGGGGCGATGTTGATCAGTTCGTTGTAGTAGCCCGAGAAAGTGCTGTCCTTGGTGTTGAAGGTATAGGACATCTCGATGTAATGGACGTCGTCGTCATACTGGTAGACCCATTTGCCGTCCATGTACTTGTTGTAACGCTTCTGCAACTCGACGGTCTCGAGCGTGGTCCAGTCGGTCTCAATCACCTCATGGTCACCCTCACAAGCCGTAAACATTATGGTTGTAACAACCAATGCTACAATCGTGCAAACTATGTTCTTCATATTATATACAATCGTGAATCTTTTGTCAATCAATACGTTTACTCTTATAAAAATAAATAAGCATAACAATTACAACAATTGCCATAACCAGTCCCACAATGCGGAAGATTTCCAGATTATTCTCGGAATTGAAGATTTTCGCAATCATGCTTGTTGCATCCCAAATGGCCGAGAACAGCGTCAGGATTGAAATGCAGACGAGCAGACGATTCATTTTTTTGCGACTTGCCTCCTCGCCACGCGTTCGCTCCTTGTCCATGATCCTGTACAACTGGTTCATCTCATCATTGATTTCGAGGCTGTTGTTAACCGCATCCGAGATGAGTTGGGGCAGAAAATTATAGGAAATCCTGTTAAAGCAGCACTTGCGTTCAAAAGCCTCATATTCTCTCACCAACCGGGTGACCTGTTTTGAGTTTGTGCGGTTACCTTGAAGCCGCAAGGCCTCCTTAAAGCGGTTGTTGAAATCAAAGAGGCACACCTTCTGGAAGAGGGCCTGAATATAAATATGACCAAAATAGTTGTCTACCCAGTTACTAATTAAACTCTCACAACCCGAGCACAGGATGTTGAATGAGTCCAGCATTGAGAGTGCTGTCCAACTCTCAAACACCGCCACACGACATTTATTATTGCCTTTCTGCCACTTTTCCGAGGGGCTGTCAATAGCCTTATTACCTTCGATAGATACCGTCGAGAACGTGGCAAGGTCATGTTGTAAATGACGCTTCTCGTCTTCAGTGAGGCCATTAAGCGCATCGGCTGGCGCATCGATGATCTGGAATACACGCAACTTGTTGCCATTCTCGACCAGCATAGTCGTGTCTTGCAATGGAGTTCTCTTCAGGGAATCATACACTTGCACGATGGGGTAAACCGCAAGACGATAAAAGTCACGATAAGCATCAGTATAGAAGTCATCGATATAGCGCAGCCTGTAGATCAGCGCCGAACAATCGTCAAAACATGTAGCATCCTGCTCCACATTCAGGCTAAAAAGCACCATCTGATGCGGCATGAAGTACAAGGTAAGATCCTTAACAAGAAAGGTATAGGTGCGGGCCTGTCCTCTTACATCGACCATCATCGAGACGGACGTGTTCACCTTGCGGACATACCTCACGCACCCCAGATCAGCCGATTGTGCATGGAAGAAGTCGATAAACTCAGGATAGTAATACCGCTTGCCCCTTCTCTTGAACTCGGAATCATAAATGACACGCTGCCAACCGGTCTCCTCAAGCAGGACGGTATTGATAGCCTTTTCCCGTTTGAAGTGGCCGCACAGAAATGCGATATGCTTGTAGTTGTTATCCATATCTCGGTGACAAAATTAGCAAAAAGTTGGCAAAGGGGTAAATGACAACAGTTTTTTTATCAATAAAAAGGCCTTAAAGGTAATGTACCCTTCAGGCCTCTTTGTTTCCGTTCAACAGGTTTCAGGCGTTAGTTGCCGCCGCCCATGCCGCCGACGGGGGTGTTGCCCGTGCCGGAGGCGTTGCCGCCCGACTGCTTGCCGCTACCGATGAGGTCGTCGTTGTCGATGGTCTTGTCGGCTTTCTTGACACGGGTCGAGAGAGAACCGAAGCGGTAACTGATGTTGACGCCGAAGCGGCGGGCTTGCTGCTCGTAGCGGGTCCATCCCGTCACGTCACCCTGGGTGATATAGTTCTTCATGCTCATGTACTTGCCACCGAAGGGCATGATGGCCTGTAACTGGACTGTCAGACGGTCCTCCTTGAGGAACGAGCGCTGCAGGCTGAAGCCGTGGAAGAAGATGGTGCCCATGCGTCCGTACAGGTCGTTGATGCCGCCGCCCCACATACCGGCGAATCCCGACAACTGCAGTTTCCAGGGAAGGAACTGGGTGACGTTGGCGAAGAAGTTGCCGCTGATGCGGTCATTCTTCAGGTTCAGTTCGTTGCTCTTGTAGTAGTTGTAGCCGATGGAGCCGTTGAACATGACGTTGGTCTTGGGCAATGCCATCCACTGCACGAAGGCCGAGAGGGTTGTCGAGTAGGTCTTGAGGGTGTTGGCATAGGTCGATACCTGTACCAGACCGTCGGCCCACTTCACGGCGCCGATGCCGTTGTTGCTGAACTGGAACTGCGGTGTGACGTTGAACGTGAACTTGGGTCCCACGTGCATATAGGTCATGCTCACCGAGTGGTAGTGCACGCTGCCCAGGTCGGTGTTACCATAGGAACGGCTCGTCGGGGTCTCGATCACGGCGGGGTTCAGGAAACTGATACCCGGACGGTTGATGCTGGCGGCATAGGAGAGTTTGAGGCTGTTAGCCCAGTTGAACTGATAGCGCAGGCTGGCACTGGGCACCCAGTCGTTGAGGTGGGCCTCATAGGGGTCCTGCTGTCCGTCGGGATAGGTGGCGCGCAGGAAACTGTGCTCATAGCGCAGGCCGGCACGGGCATCCCAAGGGCCGCTGTGGAAGGTGTAACTCACATAGGCGGCACCCACCTGGGTCACATGCTTGTAGCGCATGTCGGTATCATCGTCGATGCCCAGGTAGTCAATCATGTTGTGACTGCGGTTCAAGCGGTAGATGTACTTGGCGCCGGTCTCGAGGGTGTGCTTCTCGGCGAGGGGACGCGTCCAGTCGAGTTGCAGGGTGTGCTCGTTGAAGTTCTCCTTACCATCCTGGTCGATGCCGTAGTAGGTCACGGGCATATTCACGAGATCGTTGTAGCGGGAGTTGTCCTTGTTCTTGTTGCGGAAGGCCGAGAGCATGTAACTCAAGGTGATGGTCTCGCCCTTGAGGCGCGTGCGGTGCTGATAGTCCAAGCGGGTGTCAAAGTTGTAACTGTCGGCCTTGGTATGGTTGCCCATGCCGTAACTGTAGATGGGCGAACCTGCGGCATCACGCATGAGGTTGTTGTTCACACCGTTGCCGGCATAGTTGTAGGCAAAACCGCTCAACGACCACGAGAAGAGGTTCAGCGTGTCGGGCTCCCAACTGGCGCTCACGTCACCGAAGTGTACCGTCACCTTATCCACGTCAAATACCGAGTTGCCCAGCAACTCTGCACCGCTCTGGGTGTAACGGTTCAGAGATGATGTCTTATATCCCTGGCCGTTGTTGCCATCGTGATGGATACCGTAGTCCACCGAGAGGACCACCTTGTCGAGTTGCGTCGTCAGGTTCAGCGAGCCACCCACGGCGCCCTTGTTGTCGGCCCGGGCCGATGCCATGCCCGAGACACCCTTCAAGGTCGAATTGTCGGCCATGACGATGTTCAGGATGAGCGTAGTGCCCTCGGCGTCATACTTGGCGCCCGGCTCGGTGATGACCTCGATGCGCTTCACGCTGCTGGCGGGCATCGCCTTGAGGATGTCCTTGGCATTGCGCGAGAGCGAGGGATCGGGATGTCCGTTGCGGAAAATCTTGAAGTTGGTCTGTCCGTTGACGCGGATCTCGTCCTGGGCATCAACGCTGACCATGGGGACCTTGCGCAGCATTGTCAACACGTTGTTGGTCTTGCTGTCGGCGTCGGCCTCGATGTTGTAGCCGATGCGGTCCACTTCCTGCTTGATGAGTTGGCGCTGGGCCGTGACCTCCACCTCCTTCAACTGGATGTTGTCAAACACGCTGAGCAGCGAGTCGTTGATGAACACCCCGTCATCATCGGGGGCGAGCACTTCAACATCCCGCGTCATGTTCAACGTCATCGGGTAGCCCATGATGGTAAAGGTACCCTCGAGCGTGTTGCCCTTGAGTTCGGCTTTATAGACACCGCCACCCTGAGGTTCGGTCACGGTGAGTTTGTTGCCATCGAACGAGGCCTTGGTGGGCACATCATAGAGTTGCTGCATCGGGGAGTCCATCGTGACGGTGATGTTATCACCATCCTGCTGAACGTGGATGACAAGGGGAATCGACTGCGGACCGGCAGCCATATTACCGCGCCAGGTACCGTTGTAGTCCTGTGCCTGAGAGGAGAAGCACGACAGGACAACCATGATGGCGCTCCAGATATGAATCAAATAATTGCGTAACATAATAGATAGTATTTTAGTGTTATTATTTTACTTTTCTAGTGTACTACTTAACTAGTACACTGCAAAGGTATAACAATCCTTTTGTATGTTCCAAACAAATTAACATTATTTAAGAAATTTATCCGTTATTTTTAGGCTTGTCGATTGCTATACATTCTATAGACGCAGCCAGTCGCCAAAATGTTGCATGTCCGCATCACTTTATTTCATTTTCACGCTTAACGATTTCGCTCAAACGCTCAATATCACGGTCCCGAGTCACGCCACAGAACCGCAAGACAACGACAATCAGCACCACAACCGCAACGCAGATGAGCGCGGTAGTGTAACCCATGCAATAATAAATCACGCCGACGAGTATCACAATAAATACCACCAAAAGTCCCCACTCGATGCGCCTTTGGCTGTCGAAGTGACTCAGCAACTCACGGGGGTCGGTGATGCGCTCTACCTTCTCGGCATTTCTCCACCGCACAAAATACAACACTGCCCACATCGGGAAGGCTGCCGCAAACAGGCTAGTGACTTCACTATTGGGTAATCCTCTTCTAATGAACACCAGCAGCACTAATAAAACGCTGACGAAAAAACAGAAGATGAACGACCATTTATTGGTCCTCTTGTAAGAGGTATTCTTGATTTTGATGCGCTCGATGAGGTCCTGCATCTCATTATTTATAAGTTCCTGTTCCATAATATCCGGGTTTTAATTGATTGTTTTTGCCCGTTAGACGCAACACATCGCCCAAAAACTACCGATTCTCGCTGATTTTTTGTTTGGCACCGTTTTTGCAGATTGATGCATAGTGTTTCATTTTTATAAAGGACAAACGATATGATACTTTCAACAACACCCCAGATCGAGGGTTATCCCATCCGTGAGTACAAGGGCGTAGTGACTGGTGAGACCATTATCGGCGCCAACTTCATCAAGGACATCATGGCCGGCGTGCGCGACTTCTTCGGCGGCCGAGCCGAGAGTTATGAGCGTGTGCTGCAGCAGGCCAAGGACATTGCCATGCAGGAGATGATGCAACGCGCCCAAGCCATGGGTGCCAACGCCATCGTGGGCATTGACCTCGACTATGAAACCATCGGCGGCGGCAACTCCATGCTCATGGTAGCCACCAGCGGCACAGCCGTGGTCATCTGATTTCCCGAACTACCGATTAAGCGAATATCACGAAGGCATCCGCGCTCAGTCTAATGATTGGGCGCGGATGCGATTTATCTGTTTAATATGTGTCAGACGTAGTTACTTTCTAGTAATTTCGATGGTGGTGGACTGACTGATGTCGGTGATGGCCAAGGGGATGGTCAGCGTAGCCGTGCGCTTGTCGTAGGTCACGCCCCGGGCCTTCTTGCCGTCGATTTTCACCTGCTTGGGATTGGCCGTAGCGGGAATGATGAGGCGATAGTCCTTGGCGGGTGCGTCACCGTCGATATTGCCACGTCCCTGGATGGTGATGTAACACGTCTTGCCCTGGGGAGTGGCGGTGAACTGAATCTCGCGGTGCTTATATCCAACTTGTCGGGGTTGTAGTCGCCCACGTTGTCCATCTCGTAGTTGGCCTGCGGAATAAAGGCGCCGGCGCGGACAAACAGCGGCAGCACATCAAGGGGGGCGGCATAGTTGACCGTCGTGTGACCCTCGAAACGCTTCTCGGGGTGACGGATGTCGACCCAGGTGCCCTCGGGAAAGGTGATGTCGCGGCTGACGGCACCCTGCTGCATCACGGGAGCGACCATCACGTCACGTCCCCACAGGTACTGATCCCAAATGCCGTCGTAACGGCCGATGTTGTTATCATCCTCATAGAAGCCCAGCGGGCGCACCAGCGGCAGACCTGCCGCAGCGTTATCGTAGGCCAAAGTGTAGTTATAGGGCAGCCACCTGTAGCGCTCCTTGATGATGCGCAACGTCAAGTCGCCGAACTCGGTGTAGTGGTAGGGCTCGGCATGATAGGTCGAGTGGGTGCGCAGCACGGGTGAGAACAAGCCCAACTGCAGCCAGCGGATGTAGAGTTCGCCGTCGCGCTTGTTGTTGGGGTCGACAGCAAAGCCGCCCACATCGTGCGACATGTAGCCCAGACCGCTCAGGCCCGTATTGAGCATAATGGTCACCTGAGGCTGGAAACCGCCCCACGAGCGCGACACGTCGGTCGACCAGGGGAAGACCGAGTAGCGTTGCAGGCCTGCCGTGCCGGCGCGCATCATGATCATCGGTCGGCGGTCGGGATAGTCCTGCTTGAACATGTCATAGATGATGCTGCTCCAGTCGTTGCCGTAAACATTGTGGTACTGCTCGGCGGTGAGGCCGTTGTAATGGCGTATCTCGAGCGGGTGCTTCTCAGGCTCACCCAGGTCACCCCACCAGCCGGTCACACCCTCGTCGGTGAGTTGCTTGTAGCGGGCATGCAGCCACTTGCGTGTGGCGGGGTTGGACACGTCGAACATACCGCCCTGGCCCACCCAGATAGTGACCGTGTGGGTCGTGTCGGTGCCGTCGGTCTTGCAGAAGATGCCTTGGGGGTCCAGCAACCTGTAATTGTCGATGGCGCGGCCGTTAGTCAGCACATAGGGCTGTGAGATGGTCACAACATTGACGCCTTTTTCCTTGAAGTCGCGCAACATCTTGCGGTGGTCGGGCCACTGCTCACGGTCCCACTCCAGGCGGCCCATGTCCTCCTCCTTGCCGTACCAGTACAGGTCAAAGACAATGCCGTCCAGGGGATAACCCTCGCGCTTGAGGGTGTCGACCACGCCCTCGCTCTCGCGCTGGTCATGGTAGCCGTACTTGGAGGTGATGTAGCCCAGGGTCCACAACGGCGGCAGTTCCTGACGACCCACGAGCCATGTGAAGTTTCTGACCACATTCTCGACCTTGCCATTGCCGCTGATGACATAGTAGGACAGCGGCTGCGGTGTGGTAGAGGTATACTCTATACCCTGCCCACCCAAGTAGAGCGACGACTTGCAGAAGTCGTCAAAGAAGATGCCGTAGCCCCGTGACGAAATCACCATCGGCATGGTGATGCCCATCTGCTTGGTACGCTTCTCGCCCATCTGGTAGCCGTAGTTCTGCGCATTGTAATTGACGAGCGTATCGCCGGCGAGGTTGAACGAGTAGCCGCGTTCGCCCGCGCCATAGAACGACTCCCCGCCCTGATGCAGCAGTGTCACGGTGCCCGACTGGCGGTCGCACAGATCGGTGATGTAGAAAATATTTCTACACCCCACCGTAATCGAGCCGTTGATATAGGCCACCCGCATGCCACTGCCAGTGGTCATCACGGCCAGGTCGTTGTCTTCACTGTATTCAATTTTCACCTCGGCCTTGGCGTTCTTGTCCAACGCCAGCGACGGCAGGCGCTGTCCGTCCCATCCGTCGGGCACCACATCCACGCGCACGACGTCATCGCCCACAGCAGTGACCGTGATGGTCTGGTGGCGACGCTCGTCGTTGACGGTCATGCTCTTGGGTTGGGCAACCGCTGTCATGGCCAACATAGCCACGGCAACCGATATCATCATCCTGTAAAGTCTCATCGTTCTCAATGGTTTAATGGTTATACATTGACTGCAAAGATAGAGGAAATCTTCAACAATAAGAATTTTCTTGTTAAAAAAGAACAACCTTGCTAAACGACGGAGGGCATGCCGGGCGTTGCCGACATACCCTCCCCTGCTTGAAAGATGGAAGCGTGTGTTAATCAATCGTGGGGTAAACAACCATGGGGTAAACAGTTAATTCATACTATGTAATTCTTGAGGGCGACCTTCACTGCTTACTTCTTCAAGAAGTGGAGGCCGAGTTTTTCCCACAACTCTAAGGGCAGAGAGATGTTCTCCACCTTGACAGCCTCATAGAGGACGTGAGCCACCTCGTTGATGCTGCGTCCGGCGTTGCCAAGGCCGAGCCGGGTAACCAGGAAGCGTGTATCGGGATGCGCCTTGGCATAGTCTATGAAACGCTCTACCACCTCGACAAAGAGGGTGAAGTCGCCCGTCGTGGGGATAGCGTAACTCTGTCCCTGCGGACCCTCGCCCTGGCCGATAATGGCACCGAAGTGCTCCACTGCATAGGCAGCCGCACCGCCGTTATGGGCTCCCAACGGATTGCTGCCGAAGACAAACACCTCATTCTCAGCCAGATGGTCAATCCAGTCGGGAGTGACACGGTTAGAGTAGTAGTTGCTGGCATTGCGGCGCATCTTCTCACGCTTCAGCGCAAGTTCCTCGTCGGGGTTGAATTCCTTGGCCATGCGCTCATAGTAGGCATGCCTGGACGACACGTCGCGCCTCCAGGTGTTGCCGGTGCCCACTGCATCGTGGTCAAACTCCATCACATGGTCGATGGACAGTCGCATCGTCACCTCGACGACGTCGTGGCAGGAGCCCATGTAGGAGAACGTCCAGCCCTCCTCCTTGAGTTGCTCGATGAGGTGGCGCAGGGCATCGCCGGTCCACTTGCGCGAAGCGTTCTCCATACCGTCGGTGATGACGGTCACCACTCCGGTGGCATTGGCATCGTCCCTGATGCTCTCGTGCAGACGCGACAACGTCTCGCCCATCGCGTCGAACAGCGGCGTGCCGCCGTGGGGGTGATAATCCTTGAAACCGTTGACAGCGACGATGGGCACGTCATCGAAGTGTGTGCGGATTGGGGGCACATTGCCACCATGAGCGTCAAAGGTCACCAGCGTGAGGTAATGCTGCTGGGTGTCGCCAAAGTCTTCCTGTGCCTTCTTGATGGAGGCGATAGTCTCGGCGATGCCACCGATGGTCACCTTTTCCAGCCCACCCATCGAGCCGCTCTCGTCGACGATGATGAGGTTGTGGATCTGTGCCTTCTTGGGGTCTACTTGCCAGTCGGCCGGCCTGCGGCAGTTCTCATGACGGTTCTCGGCACCGCCGTCGTGGTTGTTCTCACCTGCCTGCTCATTCTCTCTCATGATTTTCTTAAACGGATTCCACATAATCGTAATTTTTTAAAGCGTTAATAATCTGATACTTACTATTTTTTCTATCATTCTTCGGGCAACGGTCATGCTGTCTGCTGATTCTTCTTGACGTAGATGTACTTGGGGTATCGACCCAGCACAAACAGGGTGACGGGGCAAAGCCAGATGTCGCGTTCAAATCCGGGCAGGTCGGTGACCGTGTAGGTCGAACCGCCCGTCAACGAGTGTTCACCCTGGACCAGGCATGCATATCCCGCCTTGTCCAACGGTCTGTTGCTCGGGATGACGCTGACGTGCGCAAACTTGTCATCATCACTAAGGAACTGGCAGAGTTCGTCGGCACCGGCCACCATCATCAGGTTGTGGTGGTCGAAGGGCCAGCCGGGGAAGTCAACATACCACTTCCCGTCCTCCTCATGGTTGAACTGCAGGCGGTACTCATCGCGGCGGCCAAACACACTCTGGGACATCACACGTGCTCCATGGAGCAAATCGCTAACTGAATAAGTCATAGCACTCTCGTTTTGAATTGTTTAACTGTAACTGTTTTATTCTCGTCCTTGTTGACACTGCAAATTTAAGTCAGTTTTCAACAGGGGCTTAATTTCTGCAACCTTGTCAAAATGTAATTTTTACACATTGACGGTTTGAGTGTAATACTTTCGGGCAACTCAATATGTAAATTTTACACATTGAACGTTGCCGTCTAAGCAATCCCCTCACTCTGTTTTGAAGGGATGAGGTTGATTCGGTTACCTACATGCCGGTCAGAATTCCAGGCGCATACCTATCTTTTTGGCTTGCTTGTAGGCTTCTTCGTCAAAGGTGTACAACTTAGGAGAGCGGTGAGCGTTTCCTGTCACTTTTTTTCCGGTCTCCTTGATATACCCGAGTTTCAACATCTTTTTTTGAAAATTTCTTCTTTCTAATAATTTGGTATTATCCTCGGGCGGGTCGAGTATCGCTAGATATATATTGCGTAGTTGCGGCATGGTGAATTCCTTGTCCAGCAGGTGGAAGCCGATGGGCTCGAAGTGGATGCGCTGGCGCAGGCGTTCCAGTGCCGTGTAGACGATTTCTTTGTGGTCAAATGCCAATTCCGGCAGGCGCTTGACAGGGAACCACTTGGCGGCAAGGGCATCGTCGCCGCCCTTGACATGGTACCTGCTCTTGACCACCAGGGCAAAGAAGGCGATGGTAATCACGCGCTCGCGCGGGTCGCGGTCATGGGACGAGAAGGTGCCTAACTCCTCCATGTAGATGTCATCGACATCGGCCTCCTCGTGCAACTCGCGATAGGCACAAGCCTCGGCACTCTTGTCCTCGGGGCGCATAAAGCCGCCAGGCAATGCCCACATGTCCTTGTAGGGCTCGAGGCCTCGCTGGATAAGCAAAATGTTGAGTTGCTCGCCATCAAAGCCGAACACCACCGAGTCGGTTGTCACGGCCGGGTGCCAGTAGGGAGATTCCCATTGCTTGGTTTTCTTGTTGTATTTCATCGCCAAACACTCTTTGTGTATTTTTTACACTGCAAAAATAATGCCAACTTTTTAAACTGCCAAATTTTTGTGTATTTTTTACACATTAAATGCCATTTTTCTCTTTTTTATGACATCTGGGAGCCATTTTGCGGCTCCATGTCATGACAGGGCGTGCCATGACATGTCAGGCCGCTGTCAATCGGGGTACGGGAGGACATGTCAACATCCTGTCAAAAGAATGTAGATAACAGATGTGTGGAGATTCAAGGTTTTTCACTAATTTTGCCATCCATATCAATCAACCGAAACATCAGGACAATGGAAGAATTTGAAGTAGGCAAACAGGCCCGTAAGCGCACCCGCCCCACGCACGAACCCGAAATCGTGGGCGAGTTCGGCAAACTGCCACCCCAGGACACCTCGCTCGAGGACGCTGTGCTGGGAGCGTTGATGCTCGAGAAGGACGCATATAATAATGTGTGCGAGATTCTCAAGCCCGAGGCATTCTATAACCCCGCTAACCAGAAAATCTACGAGGCCATCCAGTCGCTCGCTGCCCAAGGCAAGCCCATTGACATGCTTACCGTGACCGACCAGTTGCGCACCAACAAGGTGCTCGACGAGGTGGGCGGTCCCATCCGCATCACCGAGTTGACCGGTCTGGTGTCAAGTGCGGCCAACGCCGAATTCCACGCACGCATCGTGGCACAGAAATACCTGGCCCGCGAACTCATCAGTTACAGCAGCCAGGTGCAGTCGCTGGCCTTTGACGAGTCGATCGACGTGTATGACCTGATGCAGGAGGCCGAGGGCAAACTGTTCGAAATCAGCAAGAACACCCTCAAGCGCGACGTCATTCCCATCGAGAATGCCGTGCAGGACGCCATCAGGAAAATCGAGGAGGCCGCCAACCGCGAGAACGGCTTGAGCGGTCTGGAGTCGGGCTACCATCAGTTGGACCGCCTGACCAGCGGCTGGCAGAACAGCGACCTGATCATCATCGCCGCCCGTCCCGCTATGGGTAAGACGGCGTTTGTCCTGTCGATGGCCAAGAACATGGCTGTGGACTACAACACCCCCGTGGCCGTGTTCTCGCTCGAGATGTCGAGCCTGCAACTGGTCAACCGCCTCATCAGCAACGTGTGCTCGCTCGAGGGTGAGAAAATCAAGAGCGGCCAGTTGACACAGCCCGAATGGGAGAACCTGATGACGCGCACCCGTGCGTTGAGCACTGCCCCGCTCTACATCGACGACACCCCGTCGCTGTCCATCTTTGAGTTGAGGACCAAGGCCCGCCGCCTCGTGCGTGACAAGGAGGTGAAAATCATCATCATCGACTACCTGCAACTGATGAATGCCACGGGCATGAAGTTCGGCAGCCGCGAGCAGGAGGTGAGCACCATCTCGCGCTCCCTCAAGCAACTCGCCAAGGAGTTGAACATTCCCATCATAGCCCTGTCGCAGTTGAACCGTAGTGTCGAGACCCGTGCCGCCGACGACAAACTGGGCAAGCGCCCGCAGTTGAGCGACCTGCGCGAGTCGGGCGCCATCGAGCAGGATGCCGACATCGTGTGCTTCATCCACCGCCCCGAGTACTACACCCGCTCAAGCGAGGATGCCGAGGGCAACAACATCCGCGGCCTGGCGGAGTTCATCGTCGCCAAGCACCGCAGCGGTGCCACCGATACCATCAACCTGCACTTCGTGAGCAAGTATGCCCGCTTCGAGAACCAGGGCGAACAGGACCTCGTGGGCGGCGAGACCACCATCGAGTCCAAGATGAACAGCGGCACGAGCGGCCCCGCCCCTGACCCACCCGCCAACGACGGTTTCACTCCCCCGCCCCCCAACATGGATTTCCTGCAGGGTCCCGAAGAAGAACCCTCCCCATTCTAAATGATTGGCCGTGAACGATGCCGGCAGCAGGAAATGCAATAGATGCTATAAAAACTATAGAGGTGATGGATTCTATAGATATTTCCTGAGGAAATTGCACGCGTATCGGGATTATTGCTAAATTTGCGGGGCAGAAAGGAATTGACAGAACCAATTAACCTTATAAATATATAAAAGTAATAATGAAGAAAATGTTATTAGCAATGGCCATCATGATGGCTGCCGTGCCTGGCGTGAAGGCACAAGTGACCCACGGCGTGAACCGCGCCGACATGGACCTGAGCGTCAAGCCGGGTGATGATTTCTACGAGTATGCCGGCGGTGGCTGGATGAAGGCCAACCCGCTGAGCCAGCATCCCGAGTACTCCAGTTATGGTGTGTTCAACGTGCTGGCCGAGGAGAACGAGAACCGCCTGCGCGACATGTTCCTGGAACTGGGCAAGACCGAGCACAAGTTCGGCACCGTGGACCAGAAAGTCGCTGACCTGTACAAGATGGCGATGGACAGCACCCGCCTGAACAGCGAGGGCGCACAGCCCATGATGGAAGACCTGGCAAAAGTGAAGGCCTTCAAGAAAAAAGACCTGACTGCCTCGATTGCCGAGCAGCACCTGTACATGAGCAACCCGTTCTTCGCCATCGGCGTAGAGACCGACCTCAAGAACAGCGACATGAACGTGATGTGGCTCAGTGCCGGCACCAGCGGCCTGCCCGACAGGGACTACTACCTGAACACCGATGCCGACAGCAAAAAGATTCAACAGGCCTACAAGGACTATCTGGTGAAGATGTTCATGCTCGCTGGTTACAGCAAGAAGGAAGCCAAGCGTGCCTGCAACACCATCTATGATATCGAGTACAAGTTCGCCCAGGCCAAGATGGACCGCGCCGAGGCCCGTGACTACAACAAACTCTACAACATTCGCACCGTGGAGCAACTCCAAAAGGACTACCCCGCTATCGACTGGAAGCAATACCACGGTGAGATCGAGGCCCGCCGCGGCTACGTCCAGACGCTGGAACGCATCCAGAATGAGGACTATGCCAATCGCTTGCTAAGGTATCTATTCCGCCGTGAGTAAATATATAATGTTTGGTTTCATAATAATATGGTCGTTCTTTTAACCATTTAAGCAACTCTGGATATTCGTGCATTATTTCTAATCTGGCATTACTTATCCATCTAGCAAAGTCTCCATAAGTTGGCTCTTTAATGTTTTGGTCTATCATACACCAAGACTCAAAAGGGTCTGTTCTATGCAAAAAGTCTGCCAGAGTTGTTTTTGTTCCATTGTTATAATAATTAAATGGTTTGATGTCTTTTCCGGTTAAATAATCTACTAAAAAATTTGTATGATTACCTTTTAAAATGATGGCTTTTCCTTTATCTGATAATCTTTTTAAATATTCGTATACGGCCAAAGATTCTTCTCCTCGGTCAAAGGCATCGCCAATACTAATAAGTAAATGGTTCTCGTCATTTTCATCATAACCCGCCTCCTCAAGCCCAGAGATTAAGGCACCAAAATCTCCGTGAATGTCTGAAACGGCAAAAATCTTTTTTTTCATTCAATCACCTCGTTTTCATCTAAGATAAATCCTCTTACTTTAATATAGTTTTCATCTGGAGTTTCAATTTCTTTATCAAAGCACATATTATAAGTGCTAGGGTATTCTTTTAATTCATCTATGGACACATTATAAACTTCCAACCAATCATTAATTGATGGTATTGCGTCTACAAAAAAAAAAAAAATACCTAAAAAATAAAGATTATCCCACTCGTCTTGCATTAT